>NZ_DAISJG010000035.1:0-29738 GCF_036821595.1 Phenylobacterium sp. | reverse complement strand
GCGCCTGGGTGAGCTTGTCCATCATCTCGTCCGTGTGGGCCGGCGACGGCGTGAAGCGCAGGCGCTCCGTGCCGCGCGGCACGGTCGGGTAGTTGATCGGCTGGACGTAGATTCCGTAGTCCTCGAGCAGGATGTCCGAGATCATCTTGCAGTGGACCGGGTCGCCCACCAGCACCGGGACGATGTGGCTGACCGACGGCATCACCGGCAGGCCGGCCTTGGCGAGCCGGGCTTTCAGGGTGGCGGCGCGTTCCTGGTGGGCCTCGCGCACCTCGTTGTGCTCCTTGAGGTAGCGGATCGAGGCCACCGCCCCGGCGGCGAGCGCCGGCGGCAGGGAGGTGGTGAAGATGAAGCCGTCGGCGTAGCTGCGGATCGCATCGACGATCACCGCGTCGGCGGCGATGTAGCCGCCCATCACGCCGAACGCCTTGCCCAGCGTGCCCTCGATGATGTCGATCTCGGCCATCAGGCCGTCGCGCTCGGCGACGCCCGCGCCGCGGGGGCCGTACATGCCGACCGCGTGGACCTCGTCGATGTAGGTCATGGCGCCGTACTTGCGGGCGAGCGCGATGGTGCCGGCGATGTCGGCGATGTCGCCGTCCATGGAGTAGACGCTCTCGAAGGCGATCAGCTTCGGCGCGGCCGGATCGGCCTCGGCCAGCAGTTCCTCGAGGTGGGCCAGGTCGTTGTGCCTGAAGACCCGGCGCTGCTCGCGCTTGCCGGCCCGGATGCCGGAGATCATCGAGTTGTGGTTCAGCTCGTCGGAGAAGACGATCAGGCCCGGCAGGATCTTGTAGAGCGTCGACAGCGACGCCTCGTTGGAGACGTAGCCGGAGGTGAACAGCAGGGCGCTTTCCTTGCCGTGCAAGTCGGCGAGCTCGCGCTCCAGCTCCACGTGGTAGTGGGTCGTGCCGGAGATGTTGCGGGTGCCGCCGGAGCCGGCGCCGGCCTCCTCGATCGCCTGGTGCATGGCGTCGAGCACGACGGGGTTCTGGCCCTGGCCGAGATAGTCGTTGGAGCACCAGACCGTCACGTCGGCCTGGCTGCCGTCGTCGCGGGTCCAGGTGGCGCGCGGGAACTCGCCCCTGTGGCGTTTCAGGTCGGCGAACACCCGATAGCGGCCTTCGGCGCGGACCTTGTCCAGGGCGGTGCGAAACGCGTCTCTGTAATCCATAGACCTGACCCGGCCTGGCGTCCGACGATCTCGCGCCCGTCCGGTCCCCTTGAATCTCGCCCCGGCTTTTCGCACCGGGAACCCCATGTGTCTACTCGACGGCCCGCGGCGGCCCGTTGATCTGCGTCAACGGCCGCCATTCTTCGTGAGCGGATATCGGCGCCGGAGCCTTCCGAACAAGGGCGCAGAACCTGCGGCCGTCTGGCGCGCTTCCCTCCTGGAGCGCTGCAACGACAATCCGGAGAAGGCGACCTTGGCCACCATCATCCGCGTCTATCCCGCCGTCGAGGAGACGGGCCTGGGCCCGCACCTGGAGTTCAACCTGCCCGACTTCGGCGGCCAGCTGCCGTCGCGCGGCGACCTGATCATGAAGCCGCGCGCCCACGCCGCGGCCGCCCCGCCGGAGGACGCGGAGGAGGTGTGGGAGGTGCTGGCCCGCTACTTCGACCCCGGCCCGGCCTTCGACGCCGGCGCCTGCCTGCACGTGCTGGTGCGGCCCAGGCGGATGACGCCGGTGGAGCGGGCGCTGCACGAGGGGCTGTCGCCGCCGGCCCGGACCTGACCCGCCGGGCCTGCGACGAATGGCTCCGACCAAGCGGCGCCATTGGGCGGCGCTGTTGCAGAAATGTCATTTCGGGAAGCGGCGGCGCACCCTAGCTTCCCCGTAACGCCGGTCTTCACGGCGGTGCACGGGGGGAGCCCTTTCCAATGAACTATCGCGCAATTCTGCTCGCCGCCGCCTCGGTGGCGACGCTGACGGCGGGGGCGGCCGCCGCCCAGACCGTCGAGGAGCTGGTGGTCACCGGCACCCGCACGGAAGGCCGCTCGCGACTCGAGACCCTGGCTCCGGTGGACGTCATCAGCCAGGAGTCGCTCTCCAACGTGGGCGTCACCGAGGTCAACCAGGCGCTCTCCGTCGCCCTGCCCTCCTTCAACTTCCCGCGGCCGGGCCTGGCCGACGGCACCGACACCATCCGCCCCGCCACCCTGCGCGGCCTCGCGCCCGACCAGACCCTGGTGCTGGTGAACTCCAAGCGGCGCCATTCAGCGTCGCTGGTCAACGTGAACGGCACGATCGGCCGCGGCTCGTCGGCGGTGGACCTGAACACCATCCCCTCGGCCATCGTGCAGTCGATCGAGGTGCTGCGCGACGGCGCCTCGGCGCAGTACGGCTCCGACGCCATCGCCGGCGTGCTGAACCTGCGCCTGCGCGAGGCCCGCAGCGGCGGCAACGTGACCGCCACCTATGGCTCGCGGGTGACCACGGTGAAGACCGACGTCGCCGCCCCGCCGGCCGGCGCCAACTGGACGGTGGCCGACAAGGCCAAGTACGACCGCACCGACGGCGAGACCATCAACCTCTCCGGCTGGGTCGGCCTGCCGCTCGGCGCCGAGGGCTTCCTGACGGTGGCCGCGGAATACCTCGACCAGAAGAAGACCATCCGCACCGCGCCCGACTGGCGCCAGCAATACCCGCTGGTGAACGGCGCCTTCGACCCGCGCGAGGCGGGCTTCGACCGCTACAACGCCTGGTACGGCGAGCCCGACGTCGAGCAGTACACCCTGTTCGCCAACGCCGGCTACGACGTGAGCGACACCGTCTCGCTCTACGGCTGGGCCAGCTATCAGAACCGCGACGCCATCTCGGCCGGCTTCTTCCGGCGCGCGCTCGACGACCGCAACATCATCTCCATCTATCCCAACGGCTTCCTGCCGCTGATCGCGCCGACCGTGGAGGACTTCGCGGTGGCCGGCGGCGTGGAGTGGGCGCTGGGCGACTGGGAGATGGACACCTCCCTGGTCTACGGCTCCAACGCCATGGACTTCACCATCCGCGACACCCTGAACCGGTCGATCGGCCCGTCCAGCAAGCTGGTCTTCGACGCCGGCGGCTTCGAGTACAACCAGCTGGTGTTCAACGTCTCGGGCGTGCGCACCTACGAGGTGGGCCTTGCCTCGCCGCTGAACGTCGCCGCGGGCGTCGAGGTGCGTCGGGAGAACTACCAGATCCACGCCGGCGAGCCGGATTCCTACCGCAACGGCGGCGTGCTGCTGAACGGCCAGCCGACGCCCTCCGGCGCCCAGGTGTTCCCGGGCTTCCGGCCGGAGAACGAGGTGGACGAGGACCGCTCCTCGGTCGGCGTCTATCTGGACCTGGAAGCCAACCTGACCGAGCAGCTGACCGCCTCGGCGGCGGTGCGCGCCGAGCACTACTCCGACTTCGGCGAGACGGTCACCGGCAAGCTGGCGGCGCGCTACGAGGTGAACGAGAGCTTCGCCTTGCGGGCCTCGATCCAGAACGGCTTCCGCGCGCCGTCCCTGCAGCAGCAGTACTTCACCGCCACCTCGACCAACTTCATCAACGGGGTGCCCTTCGACATCACCACCTTCCCGGCCACCGACCCGGTCGCCGCGGCCCTGGGCGCCCAGCCGCTCGACGCCGAGAAGTCGACCAACTATGCGGTCGGCGCCGTCTTCCGGATGGGCCGGGTGAACCTGACGGTGGACGCCTACCGGATCGAGGTCGAGGACCGCATCGTGCTGTCCGAGAACCTGACCCAGGCGAACGTCCGGGCCTATCTGCAGGCGCAGGGCTTCGTGGGCATCGGCGGCGGCCGGTTCTTCATCAACGGCGTGGACACCGAGACCACCGGCGTCGACATCATCGCCAACTTCGCCACCGACACCGACGCCATGGGCCGGTTCAGCTTCACCGCGGCGGCGAACTTCAACTCCACGGACGTGACCAAGGTGCCGGTGACCGCCCAGCTGGCGGCGCTGAACCCCGCGCCCGTGCTGTTCGACCGGGTGAACGTGCTGACCTTCGAGAAGGGCACGCCGGACTCCAAGTTCACCGGCTCCGTCGACTGGACCTACGACCGGTTCGGCGCGACGGTGCGGGCGACCCGCTACGGCGAGGTGCTGAGCCCGGGCACCACCGCGGCGCTGGACCTGGAGCTCGACGCCGCCGTGCTGGTGGACGTCGAGGGCCGCTGGAACATCACCGACCAGGTCCGCCTGTCGGTGGGCGCGGACAACCTGTTCGACGAATATCCGACGCGCTCGCCGCCGAACCTGAACAGCACGTCCAACACGCCGTTCTCCAACTACTCGCCGTTCGGCCGCTCGGGCCGCTACGTCTACGGACGCCTGGCGGTGACCTGGTAGGCGACGGCCCCACCTCAGGGCGGCGCGGGGCCTCGGTCCCGCGCCGTTTTGCTGTAGGCTGGGCGGATGGACACCCGGCTGCATCCCGGCGGCTGCCTCTGCGGCGCCGTCCGCTTCGAGGCGACGGGGCCGGCCAAGTGGACCGGCTACTGCCACTGCCACAGCTGCCGCCGGCACACCGGCGCGCCCGTCTCGGCCTTCGCCGGCTTCGCGCGGAGCCAAGTCACGGTCACGGCGGGCGAGCTCGCGGTGTTCGCCTCCTCCCCCGGCGCGCGGCGGGGTTTCTGCGCCGCCTGCGGATCGACCCTGAGCTACGAGGGCGAGCGCTGGCCGGACGAATTCCACATCCACGTGGGAGCCTTCGATGACCCTGAGCCGTTCGCCCCGACGGGCCACGGCTTCCCCGAGGAGCGGGTGTCCTGGCTCCACCTTACGGATCCCGCGCCGCCATAGCCGAGCTTGTCCACAATCGACCAATTGTGTGTGGACAGACGGCCGCACGGCCCGTTGTCGCAGTCCTAGTTTCCGCCCCGATGGGCTAACGGTTGTCCATGTCCCTAGTCCCGGCGCTCGACCTCCGCCCCGTTTCCAACGACGTGGCGATCCCCCACGTCCCCGCCAATGTCGAGGCCGAGCAGGCGCTGCTCGGCGCGCTGCTCTACGACAACGCCGCCTTCGAGCGGATCGGCGACTACCTGCAGGCGCGGCACTTCTTCGAGCCGTTCCACCAGCGCCTGTTCCAGGCGATCGAGACCCACATCCGCAAGGGCCAGCTGGCGGAGCCGATCCTGCTGGCCGAGCAGTTCAACCGCGACCCGGCGTTCGAGGAACTGGGCGGAGTCCGCTACCTGGCCGACCTGGTCGACCGCGCCCCGCCGGCGGCGAATGCGCCGGACTACGCCCGCGCGGTCTATGACCTGGCCCTGCGCCGCGACCTGATCCGCATCGGCGGGGACATCGCCGCGGTGGCGGCCCAGGGCGACGAGGAGCTGTCGGCCCGCGACCAGATCGAGAAGGCCGAGCAGCAGCTCTTCCAGCTGGCCGAGACCGGCGGCGTCTCCCAGGGATTCGTGACCTTCGCCGACGCCCTGCACGGCGCCGTCACCATGGCCGCCGAGGCGCACAGCCGCGACGGCGGCCTGGCCGGCATCTCCACCGGCCTGATCGACCTCGACCAGAAGATCGGCGGCCTGCACCCCTCCGACCTGGTGATCCTGGCGGCGCGCCCCTCGATGGGGAAGACGTCGCTGGCCTGTAACATCGCCTTCGACGTGGCCCGCCACTACGCCTGGGAACCGCAGCCGGACGGCTCGAAGAAGACCGTTGCGGGGGGGGTGGTAGCCTTCTTCTCGCTGGAAATGAGCGCCGAGCAGCTCGCCATGCGCCTGCTGGCCGAGGTCTCCGGGGTGTCGGGCGACCGGCTGCGGAAGGGCGAGATCGACGCCATGGAGTTCGGCCGGGTCCGCGACGCCGCCCTCGAGATCCAGGAAGCGCCGCTCTACATCGACGCCACCGGCGGCATCACCATCGCCAAGCTGGCCGCCCGCGCGCGCCGGCTGAAGCGGATGGTCGGCCTGGACCTGATCATCGTCGACTACCTGCAGCTCGTCACCGGCGGGACCGGCGGCCCGGACAACCGGGTGCAGGAGGTCTCGATGATCACCCAGGGCCTCAAGGCCCTGGCCAAGGAGCTGTCCGTGCCGGTCATCGCGCTGTCCCAGCTCTCCCGCCAGGTGGAGAACCGCGAGGACAAGCGGCCGCAGCTCTCCGACCTGCGGGAATCCGGCTCGATCGAGCAGGACGCCGACATGGTGATGTTCGTGTACCGGGAGAGCTACTACCTCTCCCGCGCCGAGCCGCGCGAAGGCACCGAAGAGCACTTCAAGTGGCAGGAGCAGATGGACCAGGTGCGCGGCCTCGCCGACATCATCATCGGCAAGCAGCGTCACGGTCCGATCGGCACGGTGCGCCTGTCGTTCAACGAGGACATCACCAAGTTCGGCAACCTGGCGCGTGACGCCAGCCGCTACGACCCGCATTAGGGCCGGATGCCTGAGCCCGCCCAGGCGCGCCTGACGATCGATCTGGACGCGCTCGCCCACAACCACGCCGTCCTGAAGCGCGAGGCCGCCGGGGCCGAGGTCGCCCCGGTGGTGAAGTCCGACGGCTACGGCCTGGGCGCGGGTCCCCTCGCCCGTCGGCTGTGGGCGGAGGGCGCGCGGAGCTTTTTCGTGGCCCGGCTCGGCGAGGGCGAGGCGCTGCGGGCCGAGCTCGGCCCGGACCGGCCGGCGACCATCCATGTGCTGGACGGCCTGACCACGGGCGCCGCGCCGCGCTTCGACGCCGCCGGACTGACCCCGGTGATCTGCAGCCTGCCGCAGGCCGCCGCCGCCAGCGTCTGGGCCCGGCAGTCCGGCCGCCGCTGGCCGGTCGCCCTGCACGTGGACACCGGCATGAACCGGCAGGGCCTGTCGGCCGAGGAGACCCGCGCGCTGGCCCAGGCCCCGGACGGCCTTCGGGGCCTGGAGGTCGCCCTGGTGATGAGCCACTTGGGCTCGGCCAGCGAGCCCACCGACGTGCGGAGCGCCGAGCAGCTCGAGCGCTTCCGCCAGATCCTGCCGCTGTTCCCGGACAGCCGGGCGAGCCTGGCGGCCTCTGCGGGCGTGTTCCTGGGGGAGCCCTACCGCTTCGACATGGTGCGGCCGGGCGTGAGCCTCTACGGCGGCGGCCCACTGGAGCGGCCGGACGAGCGGCTGCAGGCGGTGGCCACGCTGACCGCCCCGATCCTCGACATCCGCAACCTGCGGCCGGGCGACCGGCTGGGCTACGGCTCAGGCGTGACGGTGGACCGGCCGACCCGCATCGGCGTGGTCGGCGCGGGCTACGCCGACGGGGTGATCCGCGCGGCCCGAAGGAACGGCTACGCCTGGTTCGCGGGGGAGCGGCGCCCGCTGCTGATCGTCACCATGGACCTGCTGGCGATCGAGCTCGGCGACGCCCCGGCCCAGGTCGGCGAGGCCGTGGAGCTGCTGGGCCCGAACGCCCTGCTGGACGACCAGGCCGCAGCCGCCGGGACCGTGGCGCACGAGGTCCTGGTCCGCCTCAGCCGGCGCGCCGAACGGGTCTATCTGGGCGGAGCCTAGCCGGTGCGCAGCGGTCCGCCGAGCTCGGCGGCGCGGGCGACCACCACGCTCTTCAGCACCAGGATCACCAGGATCGCGCCGAGCACGGCCGCGAAGCAGGTGAGCGCGTTCTCCGGCGGGACCCGCATCAGCCGCGGCAGGCCCAGGAAGAGGGTGTAGAGGCTGTAGAGCCCCGCCAGGAGCGCCACGAGCAGCCCGAGGCTGGGATAGAGGGCGAAGACGCCGGCGACCCACAGGGCCGTGCCCGAGTAGGCGGCGAGCTTCAGCGCCTGGCCGCGGTCGCCGACCCCGCCGAAGCTGGGCGCGAGCGCGGAGACGGCCAGCGCGGTCAGGAACACCGCCAGCAGCGTCATGAGGTAGTCGGCGACCGCCTCGATCAGGGCGGTGGCGAGGTTCGCCTGGAAGCCGATGCCGGCGATGGAGTAGCCGAACAGCAGCATCCCCACGAGGCCGCAGACGGCGGGGATGGCGGCCAGGGGCGCCACATAGCCCCGGTAGAGCTCCCGGATGGAAACGGTCTCGGTCTCGACGGCCGCCCAGGCGCGGGACGGCCGCAGCAGCATGGCTCTGACGCGCGCGAACAGGCTCTCGCCCGCCGACCCCGGCTCCACCCCGCTCACCCCAGCCTCCAAGCCGATCCAGAACCGCCCGGCCCGGAGCCTAGAGCAAGGACGGGGCACGGCAAGCCGCCGCACAGACGCCTGCCGTCCGGGTCGGCTAGACTGGGCCCCTGCCGAATCAGGAGCGTACCCTTGGCCCGCGACGGCGCCGTCTATGCCTGCCAGTCCTGCGGGGCGGTCCAGACCAAGTGGTCCGGCCAGTGTTCCGGCTGCGGCGCCTGGAACACCCTGGTGGAGGAGGCGCAGGCCCGCCCGCCCGGCGCGCTGGCGCCCGCGCGCGGCGCCGCCAAGGGCCGGGGGCTGAACTTCGAGGGGCTGGAGGACGAGACCCCTGCCCCGCCCCGCATCTCCACCGGCGTGGACGAGTTCGACCGGGTCTGCGGCGGCGGCGTGGTGCCCGGCTCGGCGATCCTGCTGGGCGGCGATCCCGGGGTCGGCAAGTCCACCCTGCTGATGCAGGTGGCCGCGCATGCGGCGCGCAAGGGCGCGGCCTGCGCCTACATCTCCGGCGAGGAGGCCGTGGAGCAGGTCCGCGGCCGGGCCCAGCGCATGGGGCTGGCCGACGCGCCGGTGAAGCTGGCCGCCGAGACCTCGCTGCGCACCATCCTCGACGGGCTGAAGCGCGAACGGTTCGACCTGGTGGTGATCGATTCCATCCAGACGATGTGGAGCGACGCGCACGAGGCGGGGCCGGGCTCGGTGACCCAGGTGCGGGCCGCGGCCGGCGAGCTGGTGCGGCTCGCCAAGAAGCAGGGCGTGGCCATCATCCTGGTCGGCCACGTCACCAAGGAGGGCACGATCGCCGGCCCGCGGGTGATCGAGCACATGGTGGACGCCGTCCTCGCCTTCGAAGGGGAGCGCGGCTACCCGTTCCGGATCCTGCGCGGGGCGAAGAACCGGTTCGGGGCCACCGACGAGATCGGGGTCTTCGAAATGGGCGATGCGGGCCTGTCGGAGGTCCGCAACCCTTCGGCCCTGTTCCTCAACACCTCCGGCGAGCGCGCCGCGGGCGCGGCGGTATTCGCCGGCATCGAGGGCTCGCGGCCGGTGCTGGTCGAGTTCCAGGCGCTGGTGGCGCCCTCCGCCTACGGAACGCCCCGGCGCGCCGTCGTCGGCTGGGACTCGGGGCGCCTGGCCATGGTGCTGGCCGTCCTGGAAGCCCGCTGCGGCCTTGGTTTCGGGGACCGCGATGTCTATCTGAACGTCGCCGGGGGGCTGCGCATCAGCGAGCCGGCCGCCGACCTCGCGGCGGCGGCGGCGCTGGCGTCGTCGGCGCTCGACCAGGCCCTGCCGCAGGATTGCGTGGTGTTCGGCGAGATCAGCCTTTCGGGCGAGGTCCGGCCGGTCAGCCGCATGGACGCCCGCCTGAAGGAGGCGGCCAAGCTCGGCTTCCGCCGGGCCCTGGCGCCCGGGGACGCGGACGCCGCGCCGCCGATGACCGTGACCGGGGTCGGCCGCCTGGCCGACGCCATCCGTCGCATCGGCGACGGGGACTGGAACTAGGGTAGTGACGCAGCTCGATTTCATCGTCCTCGGCCTCCTGGCCATTTCCGCCGCCGTCGGCTTCGCCCGCGGCGCGGCGCGGGAGGTCGCGGCCCTGTTCGCCCTGGTGGCCGCGTCCCTGCTGGCGATCTTCGGCCTGCCGGTGGCCGCGCCGATCCTGCGCGAGGTGGTCAAGCCCGGCTGGCTGGGGACGGCGGCGGCCCTGATCCTGGTGTTCGTGGTCGCCTACGCGACCCTGCGGCTGATCGGCGCGATGGTGGCGCGGCGCATCCAGCAGACCGATCTGCTGGGCGCGCTCGACCGCAGCGTGGGCCTGCTGATCGGCCTGGGCCGGGGGCTGCTGGTGCTGGGAGCGCTCTACCTGATGTTCAACGCCGCCACGCCCAAGGACCTGCAGCCCCGCTGGATCACCGGCGCCACGACCTGGCCGCTGGCCCGGAACATGGGCAACTTCCTGACCGCGCTCGCGCCCCAGGGGCTCGACATCGCCGGCCGGCTCCGCCCCGCCTTCGACCGGGCGATCCGCCACGGGACGGGTGACAGAACGGTGACGGACGGCTACGAGGCGCCGCAACGCAGCGAACCCGAGGATCTGGTGGAGAAATCCCGATGACTGAGGCCCACGACCGATGGTCGCCCCCGGTTCGTGACCCCGACGACGACAGCCCGCGCCTGGAGTGCGGGGTGTTCGGCGTCTACGATGTGCCGGAGGCTGCGGCCCTGACGGCGCTCGGCCTCCACGCCCTGCAGCATCGTGGCCAGGAAGCCTGCGGCATCGCCGCCTTCGACGGCCAGCGCTTCCACACCGAACGCCACATGGGCCATGTGGGCGACGCCTTCGGCGGCGGCGGCCTCGACCAGCGGCTGCCCGGCCACTCGGCGATCGGACACACCCGATACTCCACGGCCGGCGGCTCCTTCATCCGCAACGTCCAGCCGATGTTCGCCGACCTGGAGGCCGGCGGCGTGGCGCTGGCCCACAACGGCAACCTGACCAACTTCCTGACGCTCCGCGAACAGCTCGTCGCCGAGGGCGCGATCTTCCAGTCCACCTCGGACTCCGAGGTGATCCTCCACCTGATCGCGCGGTCCCGGAAGGTTCGGCTCGTCGACCGGTTCATCGACGCCCTGACCCAGATCGAGGGCGGCTACGCCCTCGTCGCCCTGACCAACAAGAAGATGATCGGGGTCCGCGACCCGCTGGGCATCCGTCCGCTGGTGCTGGGCGACCTCGAGGGCAAGGCGGTGCTGGCGTCCGAGACCTGCGCCCTCGACATGGTCGGCGCGCGGTTCGTGCGCGACATCGAGCACGGCGAGATGGTGATCATCGACCAAGACGGCGTGCAGAGCGTCAGGCCCTTCCCAGCCCGCCAGGCGCGGCCCTGCATCTTCGAATACGTCTACTTCGCCCGCCCGGACTCGGTGGTGAACGGCAAGTCCGTCTACGAGGTCCGCAAGCGGATGGGCCGCCGGCTGGCCCAGGAAAGCCCCGCCGACATCGACGTGGTGGTGCCGGTGCCGGACTCCGGCGTGCCCGCGGCCCTCGGCTTCGCCCAGGAAGCCGGCGTGCCCTTCGAGATGGGCATCATCCGCAACCACTATGTGGGCCGCACCTTCATCCAGCCGACCCAGGGCCAGCGGGAGATGGGCGTGCGCATGAAGCTTTCGCCCAACCGCGCCGTGCTGGCCGGCAAGCGGGTGATGCTGATCGACGACTCCATCGTGCGCGGCACCAATTCGGTGCGCGTGGTGCGGATGGTCCGCGAGGCCGGGGCCGCGGAGGTGCACCTGCGCTCCGCCTCGCCGCCGATCCAGTGGCCCGACTACTACGGCATCGACATGCCGGACCGGGAGAAGCTGCTCGCCGCCAACCATTCGGTGGAGGAGATCGCCAAGATCCTGAACGTCGATTCCATGGGCTACCTGTCGGTCGACGGCCTCTACTGGGCGATGGAGGCGGGCTCGCGCAACGCCGAGCAGCCGCAGTTCACAGACCACTATTTCACCGGCGACTATCCCACCCGCCTGCTCGACCGCGAGATCGCCGAGGGGCGCAACGAGGCGGTGGAGCGCCAGCTCTCCTTCCTGGTCGACGCGTGAGCCAAGCGCCCGCGCGGGCGAGCTGGCTGGGCCGGCTCCGCCCCGACTGGTACGTCGTCCTGATCTTCGGGATGATGCTCGTGGCGACGCTCGTCCCGGCGCGCGGCGCGGCCGCTCCGGCGTTCGAGTGGACGACCCGGATCGCCATCGGCTTCGTCTTCTTCCTGCACGGCGCGCGGCTGTCGCGGCAGGCGGTGATCGGCGGCCTGGTGCACTGGCGGCTGCACCTGGTGGTGCTGTCGACCACCTACCTGCTGTTCCCGCTCGCCTGCCTGGGATTGGCAGCCCTGCCCGCCTGGATCACGCCGCCGGCGCTGGCCGGCGGGATCGTCTTCCTGGGCTGCCTGCCGTCCACGATCCAGAGCTCGATCGGCTTCACCGCCATCGCCCGGGGCAATGTCGCCGCCGCCGTGGCCGCGGCCTCCGCGTCGAACCTCCTGGGCGTGGCGCTGACGCCCCTGCTGGTCGGCCTGACCCTGCACGCCCAGGGCGCGGCCTCGCCGGACGCCATCCAGGCGATCGTGCTGCAACTCCTCGCGCCCTTCGTGGCCGGCCAGGCGCTCCGGCGGTGGATCGGCGGCTGGGTGACGAAGCAGGCCAAGCTGCTGTCGCTGGTCGACCGGGGCGCGATCCTGCTGGTGGTCTACACCGCCTTCTCGGGGGCGGTGGTCGAGGGCGTCTGGAGCCGGATCGGGGCGCTGGACCTGGTGCGGCTGACGGTCCTCTGCGCAATCCTGCTGGCCATCGTGCTGGGGGCGACCTGGGGGGCGGCGCGGGCGCTGCGCTTCTCCCGCGAGGACGAGATCGCCATCGTCTTCTGCGGCTCCAAGAAGAGCCTGGCGAGCGGCGCGCCAATGGCCGGGCTGCTGTTCCCGGCGGCCACGGCCGGGGTGGCCATCCTGCCGCTGATGCTGTTCCACCAGATCCAGCTGATGGCCTGCGCGGTGATCGCCCAGCGCTACGCCGCACGCGACTTGGGCGCGGAGTCCGGCTAGAGAGCGGCCCCATGTCCGAACCGACCTCCGAACAGCTTCTCCTCGCCGACAGGATCGCGCTGGTGACCGGCGCCAGCCGCGGGATCGGCCGCGCCGCCGCGGTCGCGCTCGCCAAGGCCGGGGCGCACGTCGTGGCCGTGGCGCTGAACGCCGGCGGGCTCGAGGATCTCGACGACGAGATCCGGGCCGCCACCGGCAAGTCCGCGACCCTCGTGCCCCTGGACATCGGCGACGGGGACGCGCTGGACCAGCTCGGCTACGCCCTGCACCAGCGCTACGGCCGGCTGGACATCCTGGTGCACGCGGCCGGCGTGCTCGGCCCCATCACGCCCGTGGCCCACATCGAGCCCAAGCACTGGGACCGGGTGATGGCGGTGAACCTGACCGGGACCTGGCGGCTGATCCGCACGACCGAGCCCCTGCTGCGCGCCGCGCCGCAGGCCCGCGCCATCTTCCTGACCAGCGGCAAGGCGGCGCATCCGGCGGCCTTCTGGGGTCCCTACGGCGCCAGCAAGGCGGCGATGGAGAACCTGGTGCGCACCTGGGCCGACGAACTGGAGAAGACCAGCATCCGCGCCGTGCTGCTGAACCCCGGCCCGATGCGCACGCGGATGCGGGCGGAGGCCATGCCGGGCGAGGACCGCGAGACCCTGCCCGACCCGTCGGAGATCGGGCCGCTGATCCTGGAGCTGGCGCAGGCCGACCTCGGCCTGCCGCACGTCACCGTGGCGTTCGACGCGTGGAAGACGGCCGGGACGCCCGCTTCGGCTTGACCCCCGGCCGGGCGAGCTTCTGGGTCCGGCCCCGCGGGCTGCCCGCCTTGGGCTTCGGCTTCCCGGCGGACTTGGGCTTGCCGCCCGCCGCCACCGCCCCGGCCTTGGCCTTGGCGGCGGCCGCGCTGCGGGTCTTGGCGGCGAGGCCCTTGCTGGCCCCGGGCTCGCGACGCTGGGGCGCGGCGCCGCTCTTCTCCTCGCCCTCGGCGTAGGGGTTCTTGTTGGAGCGGATGCTGACCCGCAGCGGCACGCCCGGCAGGTCGAAGCTCTCGCGCAGCGAATTGATCAGGTAGCGGCGGTAGCTCTCCGGCAGCTGGTCGGCGCGGCTGGAGAACAGCACGAAGGTCGGCGGCCGGGCCTTGGTCTGGGCCATGTACTTCGGCTTGATCCGCCGACCGCCCACGGAGGGCGGCGGATGGCGCTGCATGGCCATCTGCAGCCAGTCGTTCAGGTCGCGGGTCTTCACCTTGGTGGACCAGTCGGCGTGGGTCTTGAACACCGCCGGCATCAGCCGGTCGAGGCCGCGGCCGGTCTCGGCGGAGAGGGCGACGATGGGCGCGCCCTTGACCTGCGGCAGCTGGCGCTGGGCCTCGTCGATGATCTCGGCGAGCGTCGCCTGCGGGTCCTCGACGAGGTCCCACTTGGCCAGCACGAAGACCAGCGCCCGGCCCTCGCGCTCCACGAGGTCGGCGATCTGCAGGTCCTGGATCTCGAACGGATGGGTCGCGTCCATCACCAGGATCACCACCTCGGCGAAGGTGATGGCGCGGATGGTGTCCTGGGTGGAGAGCTTCTCGAGCTTCTCCTGGACCTTGGCCTTGCGGCGCAGGCCGGCGGTGTCGACGAGGCGGACGGCGCGGCCGTCCCAGTCCCAGTCCACGGGAATGGCGTCGCGGGTGATGCCGGCCTCGGGGCCGGTGAGCAGGCGGTCCTCGCCGATCAGCTTGTTGACCAGGGTCGACTTGCCGGCGTTCGGACGGCCCACAATGGCGATGCGGATCGGCTTGTCGCCCTCGTCCTCGGCCGCCTCGTCCTCGTCGGACGCGACCGCGGCGATGGCGGCGTAGAGGTCGGCCATCCCCTCGCCATGCTCGGCGGAGATCGGGATCGGCTCGCCGAGGCCCAGGCCGAAGGCCTCCAGGATGCCCTGGTCGCCCTGCCGGCCCTCGGCCTTGTTGGCGGCCAGGATCACCGGCTTGTCGTGCCGGCGCAGGATCTCGCCGAACACCTCGTCGAGCGGGGTCACGCCCTCGCGGGAGTCGACCACGAAGAGGGAGACGTCCGCCTCCTCGATCGCCCGCAGGGTCTGCTGGCGCATGCGCGATTCGAGGCTCTCGTCGGAGACGTCCTCGAAGCCGGCGGTGTCGATCAGCTCCAGGTCGATGTCGCCCAGCCGGCCCATGGCGAAGCGGCGGTCGCGGGTCACGCCCGGCCGGTCGTCGACGATGGCGAGCTTCTTGCCCGCCAGCCGGTTGAACAGGGTGGACTTGCCGACGTTGGGACGCCCGACGATCGCGAGTTTCAGCGCCATGGCGTCAGCCTATACGTCCGCTTACCGAAGCGCGATCAGCTGGGCCCGGTCCGTCGCCACATAGATCGTGTCGCCCACGGCGATCGGAGCCAGCAGGACGGAGCCGCCCACGTCGAAGCGGCGCTGCACCTCGCCGGTCTTGGCGTTCAGCACGGCCACGTCGCCGGAGGAGCCGCCGAGGATCAGGCGGTCGTTGGCGAGGATCGGGCTCGACCACACCGGACGAACCGCCCGGCGGCCGCCGATGCCGAAGAAGCCGCCGCGGCGCTTGGCCTGGAAGCCCTCGTTGAGGTCGCGGATCCAGTAGATCTGGCCGCTCTCGCGCGAGGCGCAAATCACCCGGCCGTCGCGGCCGACCACATAGACCACGTCGCCGGCCGGCAGCGGCGTGCCGATGCCGACGACCGGCAGGCTCCAGCGGGCCTGGCCGGTGCGCAGGTCGATGGCGGCGAAGACGCCGGAGTGGCTGACCGCATAGACGTCGCCCTGGTAGATCACCGGGCGGCCGGGGATATCGCGGATCTCGGAGAGCGCGCTGGTGCGGCTGGCCCGCGAGAGGGCCTCGTTCCACAGGTCGTTGCCGTTGGTGGAGCGGAGCGCCACGAGCTCGCCCGAGCCGAAGGCGGCCACGAGGGTGTCGCCGGAGACGGCCGGGCTGGACGCCGCCAGGATCCGCGCGGACTCGGTGAGCGCCTGGTAGGTCCAGGCCGGCGCGCCGGTGGCGGTGTCGAAGGTCAGGAGGGTGTTGTCGATGGCAACCACGGCGACGCGGCCGGCGGCCAGGGTCGGGGCGCCGTGGATCGGCTGCTCGGTGCGGGTCACCCAGCCCTGCTGGCCGGTGGCCGCGTCGAGCTGTGTCACGAGCCGGTAGCCGGAGGAGACGTAGATCTTGCCGTCGCCGTAGGCCAGGCCGCCGCCGAACGCCTCGCGGTCGCGGCGGTCGGACGGGCGGACGTCGCGGCGCCAGACCTGCTGGCCGGTGCGGGCGTCGAAGGCCGACACGTGGGCCTCGGCGTCCATCACATAGATGCGGCCGTCGGCGGCGATCGGCGGGGCGGTGACGTGGCGGCCGCCGCCGGAGCCCTCGCCGAAGCCCCGGCGCCAGGCGACCGACAGGTTCGGCGCGGCGTCGACGTGGCCGACCCACTGCTCGGTCGTGCCGCCGGGCAGCGGCCAGGCGGTGACCGCCTCCGGCGTGGGCAGGGAGAACTCCACGCCCTTCAGCGCCTCGGCGGGCTCCAGGACCTGGTCGGCGGGCACGATGGAGATGCGCTCGCCCTCGCCCGCGGTCTCCTGCGGCCCCTCGTCCCGGTCGAACGGGTTCAGGCGGCCCAGCGTCGAGCAGCCGCTCGCGCCGAGCGCGGCGATGAGGGCCAGGGCCAGGAGGGAATTACGGCGAGACGTCATTGAGGTCCGGGGGCTTGCGGTTGGGCTTGCTGGGGCGCCACGACGCCGGGCGGGAGGCCCGGCGGCAGGAGGCCGGCCGGGGCCTGCGGGCGCGGCAGGGCCGCGGCGGCCTTCACCGCGGCCGGCAGGCCCTTGGCTGAGCCGGAATCGATCAGGTCCATGCCGGCCCTGGCCCGGGCGCGGGCGCCCTCGGGGGCGTCCAGCATGCTGGAGATGACCAGGAAGTCGCCGCGCGCCCCGGCGGTGTCGCCCTTCATCAGCTTGGCGAAGGCCAGGGCCTCGCGCGCCTGCACGCGGTACGGGCGGCCTTCCTCGGTGAGGGGTTTCAAGCGGCTCTCCAGCTCGGCGTAGGGAGCGGTGTCGAGCAAGGCCAAGGCGGATTTGAGGCGCGCCGCGTCGCCCAGGACCTCGTCCGGCGCGGCCCTGGCGGCCTCGTCGAACAGCTTGACGGCGGCGGGGGCCTTGTCGTCGGCGATCTGCAGCCCGCCGAGCTGCATGAGGGCCAGCGACTTGAAGCCGCCCGACGGCGACTTGGAGACCTCGGTCCACAGCTGGGTCGCCTTGGCCTCGTCCCCTTGCGAGAAGGCGTCGAGGGCGGCGGCGTACTGTTCAGAGGCCTTGGCCGCCTCACCGTCGCGCCAAGCGGTCCAGCCCCACCAGGCCAGGGCCGCGATCAGGGCGGCGGCGAGCGCCGCCAGCACCCAGGGCAGCACCTTGCGCGCAAGCGTCCGGTACCGGTCGGAGCGCAGCTGCTCCTCGACCTCTTCGAACAGATCGGTCACGAACGGGGACTCCGGACTCTCGTGGAATAGGGCTGTCAGCCAGAGGCGGGGAACCTATAGCGCGCCGCCCCGCGCCGCAACGTGTGGCTCAGCCCGCCTTGGCGAAGTAGATCTCGGCCGGGCCGGGGAAGCGGCGGGCGCGCACGTCCTCGGAATAGGCGGCGGCCGCCCGGCTGATCTCGCCACGCAGGTCGGCGTAGCGGCGGACGAACTTCGGGGTCCAGTCGAACAGGCCCAGCATGTCGTCGGTGACCAGGATCTGGCCGTCGCAGCCGGCCGAGGCGCCGATGCCGATGGTCGGGACGGCGATCGCCTCGGTGATCTCGCGAGCCAGGCCCTCGGCCACCCCCTCGACCACGACGGCGAAGGCGCCCGCCTCGGCCGTGGCGCGGGCCTCCTCCAGGATGCGGCGGCGCTCCTCGCCGGCCTTGCCCTTGGCCTTGAAGCCGCCGTCCACCAGAACGGCCTGGGGCCGCAGGCCGACGTGGCCCATCACCGGGATGCCGCGGTCGACCAAGTACTGGATCGTGCCGACCACTGCGGGGCCGGCCTCGACCTTCACGGCCCCCGCGCCGGTCTCCTTCATCACCCGCGCGGCATTGGCGTAGGCCTCCTCCGGCGCGCCCTCGTAGGAGCCGAACGGCAGGTCCACGACGACCATGGCCTTGCGCGCGCCGCGCATCACCGCCTGGCCGTGCAGGATCATCATCTCCAGGGTGACGCCGACGGTGTTGGGCAGGCCGTGGACGACCATGCCCACGGAATCGCCCACCAGCAGCAGGTCGCAGTGGTCGTCGAGCAGCTCAGCCACCGGCGCGGTGTAGGCCGTGAGGCAGACGATCGGCTCCCTGCCCTTGCGCGCGGCGATGTCCGGCGCGGCGAGCCGGCGGACGGTCTCCTGACGATGCGACGACACTCAGATCTCCTCGATCACCCGGGTGAGCACGAAGCCCATGGCGAGCACCGCCAGACCCGAGGCGATCCATACCACGCCGCCGCCGCCGCCCAGCATGGTCATCCATTCGGCGCGCGGCGCCACCTGGCTGAGGCCGGAGGAGAGCAGGCGCGCGGAATCCTCCGCCGTCTCCACCCGCTGGAAGAAGTTGGAGAGCATGAGCTGGCTCGCCCCCACGACGCCGCCGACCACGCCGGCCCCGCCGATGAGCCAGCGGCGCGCGGTCCAGCCGCGGTCGAGCCGGCGCTCGACGCGCTCGGCGAAGCCCCTGCTGTCGGGGAGTTCCGGCGCCTCGGAGAAGAGGCGTTCGAGGCGGCGTTCGAAATCGACCTCAGCCATTGCCGCGCCTCCCTTCCAGAACGGCGCCGTCGGCCGGCGCCAGCCGCGCTCTGAGCTTATCCAGACCACGTTTGACATGGGATTTGACCGTTCCAAGCGGCAGGTTCAAGGCTTCTGCGGCCTCGGCGTGGGAAAGCCCCGCTCCGAAGCAGAGCGACACGCACATGCGCTCCCCCGGCGCCAGGCGCTTCAGCGCCCCGTCCAGGTCGATGCGCCCGTCGGCATCGCCGTCTCGAACCTCCATCTCCTCGTCGCCCCCGTCCGCGAAGACGCCCAGCCTGCGCTCCCGCTGCAGGCGGCGAAGGTAGAGCCGCGCGGCGATGCGCTTGACCCACCCGGCGAACGTCCCCTCGCCCCGGAATTCCGCGATGCGCTCGAAGCCGGCCAGGAAGGCGTCCTGGGCCACGTCGTCGGCTTCGGCGGCCTGCGCGCCCATCCGCCGGAGCAGTCCGCGGACGGCCGAGCCGTGCCGTCGCACCAGCTCCCCGAAGGCCTTGCGCTCGCCGGCCGCGGCGCGGGCGCAGAGCTCCACGTCGTGCAGGCTGGCCAGCGCCAATGTTGTTGAGCCCGGCATGGGCCTGATCCCCCGGATCCGATCCTAGGCCTTCGGCTTGTTCAGGAAGCTGAGGACGATGAACGCCAGGCCGATGAAGCCGGGGAAGGCCGAGATGGCGATCATCGGATAGGTCACGTCCGGCTCCGCAAAGCCCATGGCGATCCCGAAGGCGGCGATGCCCACGGCGACGCCCAGCCAGATGATGCCGGTGCGCAGGTCGCGGGAGGCGGACGGCAGCGCGGTGGGCGTGCGGACGTCGCGGGACATGGCGTCGACGATCTCCGTCGGCAGCGGCTGGCCCTTCTCCATGGCCACGCGCAGGGTGTCCGCGAGCTTCTGGCGCTCGAGGCTCTTGAAGTACCGCGGGATGACGACGATCGCCGCGATCATCGCGAAGAGCGCGATGGGGACCAGGACTTCCATAGTTCGAATTCTCCAGTTGGCCGGCGGAATGGCCGGTCTCTGCTTGGGAAGAGGCGCGGCGGGACGCCCACAGATGCAGCCAGACCTATGAAATCTTGGTCATGATTCCACCTCGACAGGCGCTCGCGCCCGTCCCGAGAGGATCCAGACCGCACAAGCGGCCAGCGCTAGGCCCGCCGCCGCCGGGGCCAGTCCCTGGGAGACGGCCACGATCGCGGGCTGCAGGACCGGCCAGGCGGCCCACAGCGCCGCGGCGCCCACCAGGGATGCGCCGCTGAGCAGGAGCACGTCCTTCTGGAACTCGCCCCGGATCACCGCCTCCATCACCTCCGCGGAGAAGGCGGCGTCCCGGGGCGGCGGCTCGTCCAGGGCGAACAACGCCGCCAGCTTCTCGTCCGCTTCACGCATCACCGCCTCCCAACGCCTGCAGGAGCCGCGCGCGGCCCCGGCTCACATGACTCTTCACCGTGCCGAGCGGCAGGCCAAGCGCCTCGGCGGCCTCCGCGTGGCTGAAATCCGCCGCCAGGCACAGGGCGACACAGGCCCGCTGGTCCGGCGGCAGGTCGGCCATGGCGGCCTCCAGCGCCAGCCGGTCCTCGGCCATCCCCGCGGGCGCGGGCGGTCTCTCCGCCTCCCAGGACGCCTCCCGGACCCGGCTGCGGGCGGCGCCGCGCAGCGCCGTCAGGTGCTTGTTGTAGCCGATCCCGCAGAGCCACGCGCGGACGCTGGCGCCGGCCTGCAGGCGGCCGATCCTCGACCAGGCCGCCAGGAAGGTCTCCTGGGCCAGGTCGTCGGCCTGCGCCCAGTCCCCGCAGGTGCGGCGCAGGAAGGCCCGGACCGCCTGCTGGTGGCGCTCGACCAGGCGCGAGAAGGCGTCCGTCGAACCGTCCTTGGCCGCGGCGACCAGGGCCTCGTCGAGGCCGGCCGGGTTCATCGGCGGAAGCTGGAGCCCAGGATCGCGATCACCAACTGGGCCCCCGCCACGCAGGTCAGGATGATGGCCGCGAACTGGAACGCGTCCGTACCGGGGATGTCGGAGTACTCGGCGGCGAGCCAGAAGCCGAGGGCCACCGCGCCGGTGACCACGAAGCTCCGCCACTGCCAGTAGGCGCCGTAGCGGCCCCAGTGGCGCATGCGGCGATAGCGCCGGTAGCGGCGGCCGTAGCGATAGTCGTCGTCCTCGCCGAGGTCGTCGTCGAGCGCGGCCTCGCGCACGGTGCGCAGGAGCTCAGGCGGCGGCTCCTTCCCCTGGGCGGTGTAGGTCTTCAGCAGCTCCAGGTGGTCGCGGCTGCGCCTGTAGAGCAGCCACCGGTCCCAGGCCCCGAAGATGAAGAACCCGATCGGAAACAGCAGCCACCAGTAGCTGCGGAAGATGTCTTCCATGACCCCTCTCCTCGGAAGGGCCGGAGACCAGTTCCCCCGCCCTTCTCGCCCCTAGTCGCCGCCGAGGCTACGCCTGGATGCAGGGGCCGGACAGTCAGGCCTTGAGGGTCTCGTATTCCGCCGGCCGGAAACCCACGATGAGGCGGCCGCCGGTGTCCAGCACCGGCCGCTTGATCATCGACGGCTGGTCCAGCATCAGGCGTACCGCCCTGGCCTCGTCGAGGTCCTGCCGGTCGGCCTCGGGCAGCTTGCGGAAGGTCGTTCCGGCCCGGTTCAGCAGCGGCTCCCAGCCCACCTGCCGGATCCAGCCCTCGAGGGTGGCCCGGTCGATGCCGTCCTTCCGGTAGTCGTGGAAGGCGTAGGCGATCCCGTTCTGGTCGAGCCAGGTCCAGGCCTTCTTCATCGTGTCGCAGTTGCGGATGCCGTAGAGGGTGGCGGTCAAGGCGGGCTCCGGGAGGGTTGGACGATGGCGAGGATCGAACTGGAGAAGCCGGTGCGCGAGGCGCTGGTCCGGGCGCTCTCCCGCTACCTCAAGGACGAGCTGGACGTCGAGGTCGGCCGCATGGACGCCCTGCTGTTCCTCGACTTCATCAGCGAGACGATGGGACCGCACTTCTACAACCAGGGCCTCGCCGACGCCCAGGCGATCCTGCAGGCGAGGCTCGAACAGATCAGCGAGGCCATCTCCGAGATCGAGAAGCCCGCCAAGCTGTAGGGTGTCCGGACCCGCGGTGCGAGGATGGCCGCCACAGCCAGGGAGATTCGACATGAGGATGCTTGGGATCGCGGCCTGCCTCGCGCTGGCGGCCGGTGCGGCGAGCGCTGAGCCCACCCGCGTGACGGTCCGCGCGCACTCGCTCGACGCCAAGTTCATCGGCGACCAGATGGGCGGCGTGGCGGTGACCCTCCGCGACGCGAGGACGGGCAAGGTGCTGGCGCGGGGCGTGACCCAAGGCGGCACCGGCGACACCCAGCGCATCATGAAGACGCCGCAGGTTCGCGGCCAGGCGATCACCGACGCGGCCACGGCGGGCTTCGAGGCGGTCCTCGACATCGACAGGCCGACGCTGGTCGAGGCGGAGGGGATCGGGCCGGCCGGAAAGCCCGCCTCGGCGGTGCGGGTCACCTCCCAGATGTGGGTCCTGCCCGGCCGCCATCTGGCCTCCGACGGCTGGGTTCTGACCTTCCCTGGCCTGGTGATCGAGCCGGAGGTGACGGGACTGCGGGCGGACGGCGCGATGCTGAAGGCGAAGGTGTCGCTCATGTGCGGCTGCCCGATCGAGCCCGGCGGCCTCTGGGCGGCGGAGAACTACGCCGTCACCGCCGAGCTGCTCCAGGGCGGCCGAACGGTGAGCCGGACGCCGCTGGCCTACGCCGGGACGGCCAGCCAGTTCGCCGTCCGCCTGCCGCCCGCGAAGCCCGGCCGCTACCGCCTGCGCCTCACGGCCACGGACCGCACGACGCCCAACGCCGGCGTCTGGGAAGCCCCCGTCCGCCTTCGCTAGCTGTCGAAGCCACGTCCCGACGTGCGCGGAATTCGGGCGGCTCAGACGGTCGGCACGGTTCCGCCGTCGATCACATATTCGGTCCCGGTGATGGCGCCCGCACGGTCGGACGCCAGGAAGGCGATCAGGCTCGCCACTTCCTCAGGCCTCGCGGGGCGGCCGATCGGTATCCCGCCGAGCGACTCCATGATCAGCCTCCTGCCGTGTTCGAGGTCGCCGCCGTGTTCCGCGGCCAGCCGCGTGGCCAGTTGGATGGAGGCCTCGGTCTCGATCCAGCCGGGGGAAACCCGGACGACCCGGACGCCCTGAGGCGCCACCTGCTTAGAGAGGCTCTTGCTGTAGGTCGACAGAGCCGCCTTGGCCGCCGCGTAGGCCGTCGTCGCCTCGGGCAGGGGCAGTTGACGCTGAATGGAGGTCACGTGCACCACGACGCCGTTGCCGCGTGACGCCATCTCCGGAACGAGTTCGCGATCCAGACGCACCGCCGGCATGAGATTCAGATCGAGCTCCTGAGCCCAGATCCCGTCACTCAAGGCCTCGAAGCCGCCGGCCGGCGCCGAGGAGCCCCCCAGCATGTGGACGATGATGTCCACGCCTCCCAGCCGCTCCCGCGCGGCGGCGGCCAGAGCCGCGCAGCCGTGGCTGCTGGTGAGGTCAGCAGCGACGAACAGTGGGTCAGGGGCGCCGGCAGGCGGAGCACGGGCGGTCGTCAGCACCTGCGCGCCGAGCTCGCGGAAGAGGGCGACCGTCGCGGCGCCCGCGCCGCGCGTACCCGAGGTGATCAGCGCCCTCTTCCCCTGCAGGGACAGAAACGGGAGCGCACTCGCCTGCCGACCGGGGGCTTGGGCGTCCAGGCTCATGGAATGATCTCCAAAGCCGCGATCTTCCCGCCCTTCAGGACGAAGAAGTAGCGCAGGTCGACGGGGCTGCCGGGGAAGTCTCCGACGAGGCGGCTCGTGACGACCGTCCGGCCGCCCTCGCTCGCGATCGAGAGGGGCTCGACGGCGTAGGTGAACTTTCGAGAGACGTCCGCCTTCCACTGCCCGATCGCATCCCGGCCGGCGTAGGTGTCGCCTTCATCCCGCACCACGGCGTCCTCCGTGAAGCATCCGGTGACAGCCTCGGCGGTTCGCTCCTTGTCGGCCTCGAAATACTCGGCGATCGCCTTGGGAAGGTGGACAGCCATGGTTCATCTCCGTCGTGAGGTCAGGTCGCCCGGCGCATCGTCAGCGACGACTGCCCGCGACTTTCCCGCAAACCTAGAGATGGACATTGACCCCGATAATCGGGACAGATCGCGATGAGACGTTGCGAAAAACAGGACAATGGCCGGACACAGCCTGACGGAACTGGATTCCGTTCTCGCCATCGCGCGCCGGGGTTCGTTCCGGGCGGCGGCGCTGGATCTGGGCATGTCGACCACGGCGCTCAGCAACGCCATCGGCAAGCTGGAACGCCGACTTGGCGTTCGCCTGTTCAACCGCACGACGCGGAGCGTCTCGCTGACCGACGCCGGCCATGACTTCGTCGACAAGATCGGGCCCGCGCTTCGCGACATCCACGATGCGATGGAGGCCGTGCGATCGCGGCAGGCGACGCCGTCGGGAACGCTGCGGATAAATGCGTACGCCACCGCCGCGCGCGAGATCCTCTCGCCGCTCGTTCTGCAATTCCTTCGACGGCACCCGCAGACGCACGTCGATCTCGTCACCGAGGGTCGGCTCGTGGACATCGTCGCCGACGGGTTCGACATCGGCGTCCGGAACGCGGATCTCGTCCCGAGCGACATGATCGCCATCCCGCTGGGTGGGCCTCGGCGCCATGCGGTGGTCGCCTCGCCCGCGTACTTCCGCAACCATGACAGGCCGCGCGTTCCGCCCGACCTCCTCGGCCATAGCTGCATCCGCGTCCGGTTACCGAATGGCGCGCTCTACCGGTGGCATTTCGAGAAGGACGGGCAACCGGTCCAGATCGACGTTCACGGCCCCATCACGCTCGATGAGGCCAGCCTCTCGCGGATCGCCGTGCTGCAGGACTTCGGCATCGGCTTCTTCATGGAGCATGACGTCCGCGAGGACATCGCGGCGGGTCGTCTCGTCCGCGTCCTGGAAGACTGGACGCCACCGCTCCCACCCCTGTGCCTGTACTATCCGAACCGGAGAAATCCCTCGGCTGCCTTCAGGGCCTTCATCAGCCTTGCTCGCGAGGTCGCCGGTCAGGGATAGCGCCAGGGCCGGCAGCCGACGCGGCCGTCCGCAGGGCGACTATCCCCTCACTCCCACTCGATGGTGCCGGGGGGCTTGGAGGTGACGTCATAGACGACGCGGTTCACGCCGCGGACCTCGTTGATGATCCGGGTCGCGCAGCGGCCCAGGACCTCCCAGGGGAACTCGAAGAAGTCGGCGGTCATGCCGTCGGTGGAGGTGACGGCGCGCAGGGCCAGCACGTCCTCGTAGGTGCGCGCGTCGCCCATGACGCCCACCGTCTTCACGGGGAGAAGGACGGCGAAGGCCTGCCAGATGGAGTCGTAGAGGCCCGCCTTGCGGATCTCCTCAAGGTAGATGGCGTCGGCCTGCTGCAGGACCGCGACCTTCTCCCGGGTGATCTCGCCGGGAATGCGGATGGCGAGGCCGGGGCCGGGGAACGGGTGGCGGCCGACGAACTGCGGCGGCAGGCCAAGCTCGACGCCGAGCGCGCGGACCTCGTCCTTGAACAGCTCGCGCAGGGGCTCGACGAGCTTGAGCTTCATGTAGTCGGGCAGGCCGCCGACGTTGTGGTGGCTCTTGATGACCACCGACGGGCCGCCGCTCGCCGAGACGCTCTCGATCACGTCCGGGTAGAGCGTCCCCTGGGCCAGGAACTCGGCGCCCTCGATCTTCGCGCTCTCGCGGTCGAACACCTCGATGAACAGGCGGCCGATGGTCTTGCGCTTGGTCTCGGGGTCGGTGACGCCGGCCAGCTCGCCCAGGAAAAGATCAGACGCGTCAACGTGTACGAGCGGGATGTTGTAGTGGTCCCGGAACATGGTGACGACCTGCTGGCCCTCGTCCTTGCGGAGCAGGCCGGTGTCCACGAAGACACAGGTGAGCTGGTCGCCGATCGCCTCGTGGATCAGCACCGCGGCCACCGAGGAGTCCACGCCGCCGGAGAGGCCGCAGATCACCTTCGCGTCGCCGACCTGGGCGCGGATCCTGGCGATCTGCTCCTGGCGGTAGGAGGCCATGGTCCAGTCGCCCTTCAGGCCGGCGATCCGGTGGGTGAAGTTGCGCAGGATCAGGGCGCCGCGCGGCGTGTGCGCCACCTCCGGGTGGAACTGGATGCCGTAGAAACGGCGGCCTTCGTCGGCGATCACGGCATAGGGGCTGCCGGGCGAGGTGGCGACCACTTCGAAGCCCTGGGGGATGGCGGTGATCTTGTCGCCATGGCTCATCCAGACGGTCTCGGTGTGGCCGAGCTCGCCCAGGCCCTCGAGCAGCGGGCTGTCCTGCTGGATCTGGATCTCGGCGCGGCCGAACTCCCGGTCGTGGCCGCCCTCCACGGCGCCGCCGAGCTGGGCGCACATTGTCATCTCGCCGTAGCAGATGCCGAGCACCGGCACGCCCATCTCGAACACCCGCTGCGGGGCCCGCGGGCTTTCGTCATGGTGCACGCTGGCGGGGCCGCCGGAGAGGATGATCGCCTTCGGCCCGTAGGCGTCCAGCATCGCCGCATCGACCTTGTCGTACGGGTGGATCTCGCAGAACACGCCACTCTCGCGCAGCCGCCGGGCGATCAGCTGGGTCACCTGACTGCCGAAGTCGACGATCAGGACCTTCTCGTGCTGGGTGGCGAGGGGGGCGGTGTCGGTCATGGGGCTCCGTTAGCGAGGTTTCTCCAGCACGGCGACGAAAAAGCCGTCCGTTCCGGAGGTGCGGGGCGTGAGGCGCAGGAAGCCGTCGGGGGTCAGCCGGTCGGCGAGCTTCGGGTCGTCGGTGGCCGGGCGGACCTGGAACTCAGGATGGCGCTCGCGGAAGGCGGCGACCCGGTCCTCGTCCTCCTCGGGCAGGATCGAGCAGGTGACATAGACCAGCCGGCCGCCGGGCTTCACGAAGGCCGCGCCGTCGTCGAGCACCTGGTCCTGGTCGGCGATCCGCCGGGCCAGGGTCTCGGGCGTCAGGCGCCACTTGGTGTCGGGGTGGCGGCGCCAGGAGCCCGTGCCGCTGCAGGGCGCGTCGAGGAAGACGACGTCCATCTTCCCTTCCAGCCCCTTCAGAGGCTCGGGGTTCACCGGCGAGCGGACCTGCAGGTTGCGCACGCCGGCGCGTTCGCCGCGGCGGATGGTGTCGGCCAGGCGGCGGGCGTCGGCGTCGTAGGCGTAGATCTGGCCGGTGTTGCCCATGGCGCCGGCGAGCGCGAGGGTCTTGCCGCCGCCGCCCGCGCAGAGGTCGAGGACCTGCTTGCCCTTCACCTCGCCGGCGGCGGACGCGGCGAGTTGGGAGCCGAGGTCCTGGACCTCGAACCAGCCCTTGGAGAACTGCGGGATGGCCTCCACGGCGCCGGAACGGGCGGTGGGATCGAGCGCCGGCATCCGCAGGGCCGTCTCCAGCACCTCCACCGGCTCGGCGTGGAGGGGCTGCAGCGCCTTGAGGGCCCGGTGAGGGTCGGTCTTCAGCAGGTTGACGCGCAGGTCCACCGGCGCGCGGTGCGACAGCGCCTCCCCTTCCGCAGCGCGGTCGTCGCCGAAGGCGCGGGCGAAGGAGGCGTCCAGCCAGTCCGGATAGTCGCCCTGGACGGCGGGCGGGGCGTCGGCGAGGTCGCGGGGATGGGTCAGCGCCGTGCGCTCGGCCTCGTTCAGCGGGCCGGGGCCGTGAGGCTCCTCGCCGGCGGCCCCGGCGACCCGCTCCAGCGGCCAGTCCCACAGGAACCGCAGCGCGCCGAGCGCGGCGGCGCGCACCGTCTCCTCCCCCATCCGCCAGGCGAGCGAGCGGCGGCGGCGCAGGACGTCGAGCACCAGGCCGGAGACGAAGGCCCGGTCCTTGGCGCCGGCGTAGCGGGACGCATCGCCCCAGGCCTTGAGCGCGAGCCGCACGGGCCTGTGCCGCGTCTCGATCTCCTCCAGGACCTCAATGGCCGCCGCCAGGCGTCCGCCGTCGCGCATTCAGTTCACCAGCAAAGGACCGCGGCCGCCGCAGCGCCCGGGCGTTTCAGTTCCACGTCTCGGCCCGGCCCGTTCCCGGGCCGGGAGCTTCCTAGCCGGGGCTCGGATAGTTGGGCGCCTCGCGCGTGATCATCACGTCATGGACGTGGCTCTCGCGCAGGCCCGCGCCGGTGATCCGGATGAACCGCGCCCGCTCGCGGAACTGGACCATGTCGGCGGCGCCGACGTAGCCCATGGCCGCGCGCAGCCCGCCCACCATCTGGTGCAGGATCGGCGAGATCGGGCCCTTGTACGGCACCTGCCCCTCGATCCCTTCGGGCACCAGCTTCAGGGCCGAGACCTCCTTCTGGAAGTAGCGGTCCGCCGAGCCCTGGGACATGGCGCCCAGCGAGCCCATGCCGCGGTAGGCCTTGTAGGAGCGGCCCTGGTAGAGGAACACCTCGCCGGGAGCCTCGTCCACGCCGGCGAACACGGAGCCCATCATGGCCACCGAGGCGCCCATGGCGAGCGCCTTGGCGAGGTCGCCGGAATACTTGATGCCGCCGTCGGCGACGATCGGCACGTCGCTGTCGCGGGCCGCGCGGACCGCGTCGGCGATGGCCGTCAGCTGGGGCACGCCCACGCCGGCCACGATGCGGGTGGTGCAGATCGAGCCCGGGCCGATGCCGACCTTCACCGCGTCGGCGCCGGCGTCGATCAGGGCGCGGGCCCCGTCGTAGGTGGCGACATTGCCGGCGACCACCTGGACCCGGTTGCTCTCACGCTTCACCCGGTCGACCGCGCGGGCCACGTCGGCGTTGTGGCCGTGGGCGGTGTCGATCACCACCACATCCACGCCGGCGTCCACCAGCGCCATGGAGCGCTCGTAGCCGGCGTCGCCCACCGTCGAGGCGGCGCCGACCAGCAGCCGGCCCTGGAGGTCCTTGGCGGCGTTCGGATAGGCCTCGGACTTCTCCATGTCCTTGACCGTGATGAGGCCCACGGCGTGGTAGTCGTCGTCGACCACGATCAGCCGCTCGATCTTGTGGCGGCGCAGGAGCTCGCGGGCCTCGGCCTGGCCGACTCCCTCCTTCACCGTGACCAGGTTCTCCGTGGTCATCAGCGCCTTGGCGGGCACGTCGCCGCTGCCCTCAAAGCGCATGTCGCGGTTGGTGAGGATGCCGCAGAGCTTACCGGCCTCGTCCACCACCGGGAAGCCGGAGATCTTCCGGCGCGCCTTGATCTCGCGGATCTCGGACAGCGGGGTGTCGGGGTGGATGGTCAGCGGATTGATGACCATGCCGCTCTCGTACCGCTTCACCTCCCGGACCTGGTCGGCCTGCTCCTCGATCGTGAGGTTGCGGTGCAGGACGCCCATGCCGCCGGCCTGGGCCATGGCGATGGCCAGCCGGCTCTCGGTGACGGTGTCCATGGCGGCGGACACCAGCGGGATATTGAGCTTGATCTCTCGCGTGAACCTGGTGGCGACATCCACCTGGGTTGGCATCACTTCGGATGCGCCGGGTTCGAGCAAAACATCGTCGAAGGTGAGCCCTTCGCGAATCTCCATGAGACTCTCCGTTTTGCGGCGCGGGTATAGGCGGTCGGGGCCGGTGGGGGCAAGGCCTGTGACGGGTGGGTTCACGAGAAAGCAGGCCTCCTCTGCCGGTCGACCGCCGAGACGAGGCCGAAGGTCATGGCGAACATCACCAGGCAGAGCGCGCTGGTGAGGAAGAGGGCGAGGCCGGCGGAGGCGTCGAGGACGACGGCGAACACCGTCGGACCGGCCACCTGGGCGACCATCGCCGGGCGGCCGATCAGCGCCGACCGATAGGCGTAGCTCCGCGGGCCGTAGAGGCTGAGCGGCAGCACGCCCTTGGCCACGGTGAGCATGCCGTTGCCGGCGCCCTGGCCGAGTGCGAAGAGCGGCGCGCCGGCCCCGCCGGCGGTGACCAGGGCGACGGCGCCGGCCGGGTGCATGAGGGTCGCCGCCCGGGTGGTGGCGAGCGGCGGCAGGCGGCGCAGGACGGTGAACTCCAGGAAGCGGACCGCGACTGCGGCGATCCCCACCAGGCCGGCCACCGCTGCGGCCTGGCTCATCGGCAGGCCGAAGTGGGTGAGCAGCCTGGGCAGGTGGGCGCTCATGCAGGTGGAGACGAACCAGGCGCAGGCGAAGAGGACGGCGAGCTGGGCCATGGGCCGGTCCCAGCGCACCTCGTCGTGCGGCCGTTCGGCGGCGTGCTGGGGCGCGCGACCCGGGGTGGG
>NZ_DAISJG010000034.1:0-29751 GCF_036821595.1 Phenylobacterium sp. | reverse complement strand
GGCGCGCGATTCACGTTCCCCACGCCGCCCGGCTGGCACGTTCAGCGCCGCGCCCATCCGTGTGGTCCGTGTATTCCGTGGTTCCTTCCCTCTTCCCCGTGGCCGATCAGGTCACATCCGGTCGGGGACGGAGATGCCGAGGACGTCGAGGGCCTGTTCGAGCTGGCGCAGGGTGGCCCTGGCCAGCGTCAGGCGGCTGGCGCGGACATCCTCGGGCGCGGTCAGGATCGGGCAGGCGGCGTAGAACTTCGAGAAGCTCTGGGCCAGGCGGTAGGCGTGCTCGGCGACGGCGTTGGGCGCCTTCTTGTCGTAGGCCTCGGCCAGGGCGGCGTTGAAGGCGTCCAGCGTGAGGACGAGGTCGCGCTCGGCGGGCTCGGCGACCTGGACCGGGCCCGGCTCGGCCTGCTGGTCGGCGGCCTTGGCGAGCAGGCTCTTCACCCGGACCGCCTGGTAGAGGAGGTAGGGGCCGGTCTTGCCCTCGAAGCTGGTGAAGCGGTCGAGATCGAAGACGTAGGAGGTGCCGCGGAAGTTGGAGAGGTCGGCGAACTTCAGGGCGGCGACGGCCACCTTGCCGGCGATGTCCTCGAACTCGGCTTCCGGCAGGTCCTCGCCCAGGCCGGCCTCGTGCAGGCGCTCGCGGGCCTTGGACCGGGCCATCTCGATCAGGTCGTTGAGCTTCAGGACGCCGCCCTCGCGGGTCTTGAAGGGCTTGCCGTCGGCGCCGTTCATGGTGCCGAAGCCGATGTGCTCGAGCTGGCCCTCCTGCGCGTAGCCGGCCAGATAGGCGGCGCGGAAGACGATCTCGAAGTGGTCGGCCTGGCGCTGGTCGACGCAGTAGATGACCAGGTCCGGGTCGAAGGTCCGCTTGCGGTCGAGGATGGTGGCGAGGTCGGTGGTGCCGTACATCGCCGAGCCCTCGGAGGAGACCACCAGGAGCGGGGGCAGCTCGCGTTTGTCGCCCTCGCGGGCGACGCGGACAATGCGTGCGCCCTGGTCGTCGACCAGCAGGCCCTTCTCGTCGAGCTCGCGGACCATGGGCTCGATCAGGTGGTCGACGTCGCTCTCGCCCTTCCACAGGTCGAAGTCGACGCCGAGCGCATGGAAGTCGCGCTCCAGGGCCACCTGGGTCACGTCCCGGAACCGGCGCCACAGGAGGTAGTGGCCCGGCGCGTGGGCCTGCAGCTCGGCGGTGAGCTTGCGGGCGCGGTCGCGGTAGGCGGGGTCTTCCTTCCCCTTGGCCGCGGCCAGCGGATAGAGCCGGTCGAGGTCGGCCAGGGTGATGCGCTCGAAGTCGGGCGGGATGGCGGCCTGCGGGTCCGCGGCGGCCGCGTTCAGTTCGGCGATCTTCGCGGCGATGTCGGGGTGCTCGTCCATGACGGCGCCGATCAGCAGGCCCATCTGGTAGCCCCAGTCGCCGAAGTGGGCGTCGCCCACCACCACGTCCCCGCGGAAGCGGTAGATGCGCTTGATCGCCTCGCCGATGATCGAGGCGCGCAGGTGGCCCACGTGCATGGGCTTGGCGACGTTGGGGCCGCCGTAGTCGACCAGCACCCTGCGGGGCTCGGGGACCAGCTCGCCGCCGGCGCGGGGATCGGCGGCGATCTCGTCGGCGCGGCCCGACAGCGCGTCTGCCGCGACCTTCAGGTTGACGAAACCGGGGCCCGCCACCTCGACGGCGGCGACGCGCGGGTCGGCGGCGAGGCGCTCGGCGACCTCGCCTGCGATCTCGCGCGGATTGCGGCCCACGCGCTTGGCGGCGGCGAGCGCGCCGTTCGACTGGAAGTCGGCGAGGTCGGGCCGGTCGGAGGGGGTGACGCGGCCGAGTTCGGGGGGCAGGCCGAGCGCGGCGAAGGCGGCTTCCACCGCCCCGCTGAGCCCCGTCTTGAGGTCGGTCATTGCGGCGGCGTGGTGGTCCCGGCCGAAGCCTGGGCGGCGCCGGCGTTCAGGCGGAAGCGCTTGCCGTCACGGTTGAAGGCGGCCATCTGCGGCGTGACCTCGAAGCCCACCAGGATCTCGAAGTTGGAGCCCGAGGTGGTCAGCGCCGCGCGCGGGATGGTGATCTCGTTGATCTTCTCGGTGACGTAGACCCGGTCCTTGCCGGACGGGAAGTTGACCGGCAGGTCGAAGGTTTCCTTCGCCAGCACCGAGCGGTTGCGGTCGGTGACGGCGACCCAGTAGCGGTAGGTCTTTTGGGCGCCGACGGCCTGCGGGCCGCGGCCGAGCTCGAACAGCACCTCCATGGCCACCTGGATCGGCTCGTCGTCCTTGTACTGGCAGCCGGCCGAGATGCCCTGGATCTCGCCGGAGAAGCCGACGTTGGCGGAGGCCTCGCGGTCGTCCTTGAACTCCACGTAGCGGGCGGCGTCGTAGAGGGTCTTCACGAACGGGCAGGGGCCGGCGTTGCGCAGGGCGGGCAGGGGGGACTGGCGGTCGCCCCACTCCGAGTCGCGCTTGCGCTTCTTGGCCGCGTCGTCGCGCTGCTGCTGCTCGGGATCCTGGCGGCGGCCCTGGGCGTCGGCGGCAGGGGGGACGGCGGTGGCGGCCGCGGCGACGGCGGCGGCGACGAGGAACAGGCGGCGCATGGCGATAGGGCGTCCAGGACTCTTGGCGGGCGCGAGGGCGGCCCGCGTTCGGGGCCTAAGTACAGCCTCAGGAATGCGGCGGCAACGCGGCTGGCGGCGGGGCGCGCGAGCCCTTAAGTTCCGCGCCCATGAACGCCGTCGTCCCCAAGCCCGCCCTGACCGTGCTGCTCGCCACGCCGCGCGGCTTCTGCGCCGGCGTCGACCGGGCGATCCAGATCGTCGAGCGGGCGATCGAGAAGTACGGCGCGCCGGTCTATGTCCGCCACGAGATCGTCCACAACCGCCACGTCGTGGAGCGGTTGAAGGCGCTGGGCGCGGTGTTCGTCGAGGAGCTGGAGGAATGCCCGCCCGACCGGCCGGTGGTGTTCTCCGCCCATGGCGTCCCCAAGGCCGTGCCGGCCGAGGCCAAGGCGCGCAAGATGCTCTACCTCGACGCCACCTGTCCGCTGGTCTCGAAGGTGCACGTGGAGGCGCAGCGGCACCATGACGCGGGCCGCGAGATCGTGCTGATCGGTCACGCCGGCCACCCGGAGGTGGTCGGCACCATGGGCCAGCTTCCCGAGGGCGCGGTGGCGCTGATCGAGACGGTGGCGGACGCGGAGGTGTTCACGCCGAGGGACCCGGCCAACGTCGCCTTCGTCACCCAGACGACGCTCTCGGTGGACGACACCGCCGAGATCGTGGCGGCGCTGAGGGCGCGGTTCCCCGGGATCGCCGCGCCGCACAAGGAGGACATCTGCTACGCCACGACCAACCGCCAGGAGGCGGTGAAGGCGATCGCGGCGAAGTCCGACGTGCTGCTGGTGCTGGGCAGCCGCAATTCCTCGAACTCCGTCCGGCTGGCCGAGGTGGGGCGCAGGGCGGGCGCGGCGGCCTATCTGATCGACGACGCCGCGGGGCTGGAGCCCGGCTGGCTGGAGGGCGCGCGGACCGTGGGCGTCACCGCCGGCGCCAGCGCGCCGGAGGTGCTGGTGCAGGGCCTGATCGACCGGCTGGCGGAGGTGTTCGAGGTCACCCTCGAGGAGGTCGAGGCCGCCCGGGAGACGGTGACCTTCAAGCTGCCCAGGGTGCTGGCGAACCCGACCTAATCCGGCGGGTAGGCCGTGGTCCCGACCACCCGGTGGGCGCGGTCGTGGACGAGCACGCGGGCGGCCTGGCCGGAGCGGGCCAGGGTGCGGGCGAGCGCGTGGGCCTGGGCCTCGGCCCGGCCGCCGGAGGCGAACACCAGCGGCTCCACCGCGCCGGCGGCGTCGACGAGCCAGCCGTCGCCGGCCGGGCGCACATGCAGACGGATAGCGTCCATGGCGAAGTCTCCTCGCGAGGCTAGGGTGCTGTCTGGCGGCCGGCGGCGCGGCGGCCGTCAGGGCGGGCGCCGCCGGTCCACCGGAGATGGGCGCCCCGGCCGGGGAGGCAAGGGCGGGCGGGCCGGTTTCAGGCCTCGGCGGCGGGCTCGAGCCGCTGCAGGCTCTTGGTGTAGCGCTTCAGGAAGGCGCGGCCGCGGGCGTGGGGATCCTCAAGCCAGACCTCCTGGGTGGTGGCGCACAGCACCCCGTCCGGGGACGGCTCCAGGTGCAGGGTCCCGCCGACCTCGACGCCGAGCACCTGGCGGGCTTCTTCCGTGAGGACCACGGCGACCTGGTCGCCGATCTTCTCGACCTTCAGCGCAATCATGGGACTCCTCCGCAGGAGAGAGTTGGAAACCTAGCACGATCTGGCGTCTTGACCGACTCCGCGCGCTCCCGCACTCCGCACGGATCATGGCGGTCTACACGGACATAACGGACGAGGAGCTGGCCAAGCTTCTCGCCGATTTCGACCTCGGCGCCCCGCTGAGCCTCAAGGGCGTGGCCGAGGGCGTGGAGAACTCCAACTTCCTGCTGGAGACCGAGGCCGGCCGCTATTTCCTGACCATCTACGAGAAGCGGGTGAAGGCCGACGAGCTGCCGTTCTTCCTGGGCCTGATGCGCTGGCTGGCCGAGCACGGCTATCCGAGCGCCACCCCGATCGCCGACCGCCGCGGCGAGATGCTGAAGACCGTGCGCGGCAAGCCCTGCGCCATCGTCTCCTTCCTGTCGGGCCTGTCGGTGCGACGGCCGACCGTCGCCCACTGCCGCGAGGCCGGCCGGGGCCTGGCCGAGCTGCACCTGGCGGTGGCGGGCTTCCCGATGCGCCGGACCAACGACCTGGGCCAGGCGGCGTGGGGGCCCATGTTCCAGGGCCTGCACGCCGAGGCCGAGGGCTTCAAGCCGGGGCTCGCCCGCACCATCGAGGCGGACCTCGCCATGTTGGCCGAGCGCTGGCCGAACGGGCTGCCGGAGGGCGTGATCCACGCCGACTTCTTCCCCGACAACGTGTTCTTCAAGGCGGGCGAGTTCGCCGGGGCCATCGACTTCTACTTCGCGGCCAACGACGCCTTCGCCTACGACGTGGCCATCGCGCTGAACGCCTGGTGCTTCGAGCCGGACGGCAGCTTCAACATCACCGCGGCCCGGGCGATGGTGGCGGGCTACGAGAGCCGCCGGCCGCTCACCGGCGCCGAGCGCGACGCCCTGCCGGTGCTGGCCCACGGGGCGGCCATGCGCTTCTTCCTGACGCGGCTGCACGACTGGCACGCGACGCCCGCGGGCGCCCTGGTCAAGCCCAAGGACCCCATGGAGTACGAGCGCAAGCTGGCGGTCCACCGATCGTCGCCGGACCTCGTGCTGTTCGGGGCGCCGGCCGCGCCATGACGCCGAAGGTGATCATCCACACCGACGGGGCCTGCTCGGGCAATCCCGGCCCGGGCGGCTGGGGCGCCATCCTGCAGTACGGCGACACCGAGCGGGAGCTGAAGGGCGGCGAGCTCTCCACCACCAACAACCGTATGGAGCTGATGGCGGCGATCCAGGCGCTGGAGGCCTTGAAGAAGCCCTGCAAGGTGGAGCTGCACACCGACAGCCAGTACGTCCAGAAGGGCATCCACGAGTGGATCCACGGCTGGAAGAAGCGCGGCTGGCTGACCGCCGACAGGAAGCCGGTGAAGAACGACGACCTCTGGAAGCGTCTCGACGCCGCCCGCCAGCGCCACGACGTCGACTGGCGCTGGGTGAAGGGCCACAACGGCCACGAGCTCAACGAGCGCGCGGACGCGCTCGCGCGGGCCGGGCTGAAGGAACGGTTGGGGGAGGGGTAGGGCTCGCGCGCTCAGTCCGAGAGCGCGTAGTCGCGTTCCACCAGGGCGATGCGCGTCTTGAAGCTCTGGTACCAGCCCTCGCACCGCGGCGCTGAGCTTCGATGTGCTCGGCGTGCTGCTTCCAGGCCCGGATCGAGTCCAGGTCCTTCCAGTACGAGACTGTTATGCCGGACGTATCGCCGGCATGCTCCACGCCAAGAAAACCTGGCTGTTGGACTGCAAGCCCAACCATACGAGCTGCGGTTTGGGCATAGTCCGGGTCATCTCCGGCGCGAACAGCCGTGAATATCACCGCGTAGTACGGCGGCTTGGGTGTGCTGGCGATCATGTTGTCCCCCTAGGGCGCCCTCGCATAACAACACTCCGCCAGGATGTGTATCCGTTAAGCGCACGGTCGGTCTCTTTTTTCCCGGCGCCGCGGTCCTCGCGTGCCAGTCGTGCAGCCGCGTCAGGCTTGTGTCGCGGTTCCAGACCCCGTCGCCGCGCGAGCATGGGCGTGACCCCGAAGACATAAACGGCCCTAGTCGCTCCCGCCCAGCACCGCACCCTCCGGCTTCACCGGCGCGGCGGACCACAGCCTGCGGAAGACGCCGCGATAGTCCGGCTCCAGGTGGCTGGCCGGCTCATCGAAGACCATGGTGGCGCGGGTCGCGGCGTCGTATGGGGTCCATCGCGGCAGCCTTGCGGTGTTCGGGTCGCCCGTCGCGGCGAGGGCCACGATCGCCGACGACAGCTCGTCGGCAAGCCGCGCGCTGGTGGGGTTCGGACCCTGGAGCGCGCCACGCACCTCGCGCGAACTGGGCCCGACGTCGACGCCGTGCGTCGCGCCGTAGCGGCCGCCCCAGGCCGGGCTCGGCGCCTTCCAGAGGTAGACATAGGCCGGCGCGGCGCCGAGCGCCGCCTTCCGCTCGGCCATGGCGAAACTCGCGCCGCGGCCCTGGTCGCTGATGATCCGCGACTGGATCAGGTAGGGCGACGCCTTCGGATCCTCCTGGCGGTAGAGGTCGAGCACCTCGGCCGCCCGGTCCCCGACACGGCCGGCGAGCATCTTCGTGACGGCTTCCCAGGTCTCGTCGAAGTTCCGCTGCCGGTAGGTCCGCTCGTCCAGGGTCGTGGAGATGATCATCGGCACGTCGGCGCTGATCGCCGGGGCGTCGGGGTCGAAGGGATGCCGGGGCATGGCCACGCCGTCCAGCACCGGGGTGAAGGCGTTGGGAGCCTCGCCGCGCGCCCGCTGCGCCGCCTCCAGGTCGGCCTGGGCGGACAGGAGGTCGTAGAACGGCATGGCCTGCAGCTTGCGGATGTCGCCGCCGGACAGGTTCACGCCCTTCAGGAGGGCGTCCGCCGTCGCCTTGGCCCGTTCGCGGGGCGCGACCCGCAGCATGGCGCCGCTCATCTGCACCGCCCGGTGGAACAGCCCTTTCGCCGAGGGCATCGCCATCAGCCCGCTGACCTTGGCTCCGCCGCCGGACTGGCCGATGATCAGCACCCGCCCGGGATCGCCGCCGAAGGCCTCGATGTTGCGGTTCACCCAGCGCAGCGCGGCGGACAGGTCCAGCATCCCGGCCATGCCGCTCTGCGCGAACTCGGCCGGCGCCCCGCTGTCGGCCACGTGAAGGAAGCCGAAGGCGGACAGGCGGTGGTTCACGCTCACCACCACGCAGTCGCCGTGCCGCGCCTGCATCTCGCCGTCCATGCCGGGGGAGTTGCTGGACCCGCCGTAGAAGCCGCCGCCGTGGAAGCGGACGATCACCGGCTTCCTCGCCGAGCGCGAAAGTTCGGGCGTCCAGATGTTCAGGTTGAGGCAGTCCTCTCCCATTCCGCCCGGCTGGTAGTCGAGGAAGATCAGGTTGGCGTAGTCCGACCGCCGGTCGCCGGGCATCTGCGGACAGACGTTCCCGTAGTCCAGCGCGTCGCGGACGCCGGCCCACTTCTTCACCGGCTGCGGCGGCAGAAAGCGGTTCCGGCCGGAGGTGTCGGCGCCGTAGGGCACGCCCTTGAAGACCTTGACCCCGCCGGAGACCAGGCCGCGCAGCCGGCCGTCCGTCGTCTCGACGATCGGGAAGATGTCGGTGGTCGCCGCGCGGGCGACCCCGGCCATGAACAGCGAGGCGCCCGCGGCGCCCAGCACGGCGCGCCGGCTGGCGTTTGACGTCGTCATCTTCGGGCTCCTAGCTGCCGCCGCGCACGGCGGGGAAGCGCGCCATGAGGAGGCGTTCTTCGCGGAAGGGATCGTTCGCCAGCTTCGGCGGCGCGTCGAACAGCATCACCGGCCGGGTGGCCGTGTCGTAGGTGGGCCACTTCGGAAGGCCGGCATGGTTCGGATCGCCCTTGTGGGCGAAGGCCAGCCAGGCGTTGGCCATGGCGTCGGTCATGGCCCTCGTCCCGGCGCTCTCCGGCCCGGTGAGGTGCGGCGCACGGGCGACGTTGTCGAACATGAAGGGCAGGTCGATGGTGTGCTCCGAGAAGCGCCGCCCCCCCTGCACCGGCGAGCGCCAGGTGACCTGGTAGACCCAGGTCGGATTGGCCCGCCCGTTCAGCGCGTGGCGCCGCTCGGCCATCGTCGTGGCGTTGGTGATGTAGGCCCGCCACGAGGCGATCTTGAAATACATCTCCGCCGTCGAGCCGGACGGCGTCGAGGCCTTGAACACCCGCACCGCCTCGTCGACCGCCTCGGGCGGAATGGTCTTCGCCAGCCGCGCCTTAAGCGCCGTCTCGTCCATGGCGAAGATCGACGGATCCCGGCCCAGCTGGTTCGAGAGCTCCGTCTGGGTCGTACCCAGCATCAGCGGGACCTTCGCGGTGTGCTTCGGCGCATTGGGCAGCCAGGGATCGGCCTTGAAGGAGACGCCGTCGATCACCGGCTCGAACCGGTAGCCGGCGGCGGCGATCACCTCGCGCTGCTTCTGGCCCAGCAGCTCCTGCGGGACCGCCTGCAGCCGGCGCGCGTCCCCGGGCGCGATCTCCAGCCGCTTCAGCAGGGCGTCGGTCAGGGCCCGGGCCTGCTCGGGCGTGTGGACCCGCAGGTGCGAGCCCGACTGCACGATCCCCTTGTGGAACAGGCCGTCGGCCTCCGCCCCGGCGAAGCAGACGCTGACCTTCCGGCCGCCGCCCGACTGGCCGTAGATGGTCACATTGCCCGGGTCGCCGCCGAACTGGGCGATGTTCGCCCGCACCCAGGCCATGGCCGCCACGAGGTCGAGGTAGCCGACGTTGCCGGACTGGGTGAATTCCGGTCCCAGAAGGTCGGAGAGGTCGCAGAAGCCGAACACGTTCAGGCGATGGTTGATCGTCACGACCACCACGTCGCCGCGCCTGGCCATGTTGGCCCCGTCGTAGAGCCCGCTGGACCCGGTGCCGGCCTCGAACCCGCCGCCGTGGAACCACAGCATGACCGGCCGCCGCCGCGCGCCGCCGGTCTCCGGCGTCCACACATTGACCCGCAGGCAGTCCTCGCTGATCGGGCCCGGGACGGTCAGGATGGTGCGCGGCTGGGGCGCCTGGTCACCGAATTCGAAGGCGTTGCGGATCCCGGCGAACTTCCCGGCGGGCCTGGGGGGCATGAAGCGGCCGGCGCCGGAGGTGTCGGCGCCGTAGCGCATCCCCCTGAAGACCTGGACGCCGTTCTCGAGCCGGCCGCGGTAGCGACCCTCGGTGGTCTCCACGACCGCGCCGTCCGCCCCCTGGGCCCCGGCGGCGCCCGCCGCCAGCAGGCCGGCGCCCCCGCCGATCAGGCCGCGACGCGATATTCCCCAGTCCAGCATTCCCCGCTCCCCGGCGTCGCTCGGGTGGCGCGCCTTGCTTGGTTATGGGAAGGATTCGTACCGGATATTCGAATATTGGCAAGGCGCCGGCGAAGGCGCCGCCAAGGCTCCGTTCAGGCGCGGTTCAAGGGGCGAGGCGCAGAGGTGGGGCATGCTCCAGCGTGTCGACACCGAAACCCTGCGGGCGGCCGCCCGGCGGGACCTCGCCGCCGTCCTCGAGGAGGTGGAGGCCCAGATCGCCCAGGCCCTCTCCCGCTGGCCGGGAGCCTCGGCCGGGGATCGCGGGGCGCCGATCGCCCGCTTCGGAGCCGGACCCGGCGGCAAGCTGGTCCAGGTGTCCGGCCGGGCGCCGAAGCGGAGCTGGACGGGCGCCGCGGCGGGACGGTCCGAGGGGCGGCGGATCTATGCGGTGGGCGACGTCCACGGCTGCTACGACCTGCTGATCGGCCTGCTTGCCCGGCTGGGCGAGGACGCCGCCGACGGCGCGGCGCCGACCCTGATCCTGCTGGGCGACTATGTGGACCGCGGGCCGGACAGCGCCCGGGTTCTGGAGGCGCTCTGCCTGCTCAAGGCCCGCGCGCCCTTCGGGGTCTGCATCCTGAAGGGCAACCACGAGGAGGCGCTGCTGACGTTCCTGGACGCGCCGGCCGACGGCGCGCCGTGGATCGCGTTCGGCGGAGCCGCGACGCTTCTCTCCTACGGGGTGGAGCCGCCCACGCCGGCGAGCCCGGCGCAGGCCTATGTGGCCGCCCGCGACGAGCTGCTGCGGCGGATGCCGGCCTCGCACCTGCGCCTGCTCCAGACCCTCGACCTGATGGCGCTGGTCGGGGACTACGCCTTCGTCCATGCCGGAGTGGCGCCCGGAGAGCCGCTGCGCCGGCAGAGCGCGCGCGACCTCCTGTGGATCCGCCGCGAGTTCCTCGACGCCCGGGGCCCGTTCGAGAAGGTGATCGTCCACGGCCACACCTGGGAGGACGACCGGCCGGTGGTGACGCCCGCGCGCATCGGCCTCGACACCGGCGCCTACGAAACCGGCGTGCTCGGCGCGATGCGCTTCGAGGACGCGAGCCGCGCTTGGCTGCATGTCCGCGATCCGGAGCGCCCCCGCTGGCAGCGGCCGGGCGCTCCGCGGCCGTGGACGCCGGTGGCGGAGCCGCTGGACTTCACCCGCGCGGGTTGAGCCGGCGGCCGGCGCATTCCGCGCGGGGCGAACCTTGACCGGCGTTACGCGACTTCCCACCTGCGGTGGGAAGCTGGAGCGTGAGGAGGGACTGCATGCCGCCGGAACGGGACGAGCGCCTGGACGTGCAGGTCTTCGACGAGATCCGCTCCATCGAGCATCTGGCGCGGGCCACCATCTCGCGCCTGCTGCCGGTCGGGCTGACCTATCCGCAGTGGGAGGTGCTGAACCTGCTGGCGCGGAGGGCGGACGGGGCGTCGCCCGGCGAGATCGCCCAGGCGCTGCAGGCGCAGGGCGGCGGGCTGACCAGCACCCTGCAGCGGCTGTGGGCGCGCAAGCTCGTGGAGGTAGAGCACGGCCCGGCCGAGCGCGGCCGCCGGCGCGTCTGGCTGACGCCGGCGGGCCGGGAGGCCTACGCCCAGGCCATGGCCGGCCTGCAGCCGAAGATCGAGCGGCTGCGCGAGGGGTTCACCGAGAAGGAGTTCCGCGACGCCCTGCCGTTCCTGCGCGCGCTGCGGGCCTGGCTGGCGGACAAGGATCCGCTGCCGGCGTAGGTGGCGGATCCGGAGCCCTGCTCCTCGCGCGGCTACAGCCCCTGGACCCTGGCGAGGTTGGTCTTCGGGATTGTGGCGCGGAAGGGGCCGGTGGATTTCGCCTTGTCGGAGGCGAGGTCCGCCCAGGCGCGGGCGAAGGCTAGCGGCGTGCCGGCGGGGTCGGCGAGCTTCGCGAGGCGCACGGCGCGGGCCGCCAGGGCGGCGACGGCGGGGGCGTAGCCGGCGACGTCGGCCTCCGCGGGCGGTTCGCCGCCGAACAGGGGGGCGAGCAGGGCCGCGTCGTCGGCGCCGACGTGCAGCACGGCCTCGCCCGCGGGGAGATCCTTCAGCGCCTCGAGGAGGCCCGCCAGCGCCGTCTTCGCCGGGGTGGTGCGGCGGTCGCCGCCGGCCGCGCCGGAGACCTCGGCGCCAACCGCGCGGACGAAGGCCCAGCCGCCGTTCAGGAAGGCCTTGTGGTGGCTGGCGGCGAGCCAGAGGCGGTGGGGGGCTGACATGGCGCCTGCGCCTAGCATCCGGCGCGGCGGCTTGGAAACTCCGGTCGGGTTCCCCAGATGTGGCGCTAGTTCCGGAGGTCCCCAATGACCGAAGTCCTACACGTGGTCTGCCCCCATTGCGATGGGACGAACCGCCTGCCCGCCGACCGGCTGGGACAGGCGGCCAAGTGCGGACGCTGCAAGCAGGCCCTGTTCACCGGCCAGCCGGTGGCGCTGGACGCCGCGCGGTTCGACAAGCACCTGGCCAGGAGCGACCTGCCGCTGATCGTCGACTTCTGGGCCGAGTGGTGCGGCCCGTGCCGGGCCATGGCGCCGGTGTTCGAGCGGGCGGCCCAGGCGCTGGAGCCTCGGGCGCGGTTCATCAAGATCGACGTGGACGCCAACCCCGACCTCGCCCGCCGCTTCGGCATCCAGGGCATCCCGGCGCTGTTCGCCTTCCAGGGCGGCAAGGTGGCTGCGCGGCAGTCGGGCATGGCCAAGGTCGAGCAGCTGCAGGGCTGGGTCGACCGCTTCGCGCCGCGGCTGGCGGCGTAAGGGCGCGCATCCGGGCCGTTGCCTTCCCCGCGGGCGCCGTCGGACAATGGCGGGCGTGGCCAGGGGAGTGAGGCGTTGCGGGACGGACTTGAAGACACGGCGGCGATTCCCGAGCATCCGCGGCCGAAGCTGACCTATCCGTTCGAGCACGGGCCCAGGCCCGGCGAGGCGATCGACGTGGCGCCGGGGGTCAAGTGGCTGCGCATGCCGCTGGGCGGGGCGCTGGCCTTCATCAACGTCTGGGCGATCGAGGACGGCGACGGCTGGGCCATCGTCGACACCGGCATCTCGACGCCCGAGACGGCGCAGGCTTGGCGGACGGCGTTCGCCGGCGCCCTGGGCGGACGGAAGGTGACGCGGGTGTTCGTCACCCACATGCACCCCGACCACATCGGCATGGCCGGCTGGATCACGCGCAAGTTCCAGTGCCGGCTGTGGATCAGCCGGCTCGAATTCCTGATGTGCCGCTCGCTGGCCGCCGACACCGGGCGCGAGGCGCCGGCCGACGCGCTGAGCTTCTACCGCGCGGCCGGCTGGGACGACGACGCCATCGAGACCTACCGGGCGAGGTTCGGCGGCTTCGGACGCGGGCTGCACGCCCTGCCGGACAGCTTCCAGCGACTGACCGACGGCGACGAGGTGCGGATCGGCGCGCATGTCTGGCAGGTGGTGGTGGGCTCCGGCCACAGCCCCGAGCACGCCTGCCTGTGGTGCCCCGAGCTGAAGCTGATGATCTCCGGCGACCAGGTGCTGCCGAAGATCTCGTCCAATGTGGCGGTGTTCCCGACCGAGCCGGAGGGCGATCCGCTCTCCGACTGGATGGAGTCCCTGAAGCGGATCAAGGCGCGGGTGCCCGACGACGTGCTGGTGCTGCCGGCCCACAACGACCCGTTCCACGGCCTGCACGCGCGGATCGACCACCTGGTGGGCGGCCACGAGCGGGGGCTGACCCGGCTGCGCCAGACGTTGGCCGAGCCGAAGCGGGCGGTGGACGTCTTCCATGTGCTGTTCCGGCGCCGGATCGACGGGGGCCTGCTGGGCCTGGCCACCGGCGAGAGCCTGGCGCACCTCAACTGGCTGCTGGCCCGCGGGCAGGCCGTCCGCGAGCGCGACGCCCAGGGCGTGGACTGGTACCGGGCGGCGTAGGGAAAGGAACCACGGAATACACGGACGGGGCTGGAGTTGGCGGGCCGTCCGTGTGGTCCGTGTCTTCCGTGGTTCGATCTTTTTGCCCTGCGGGCGGCTGGCTCTTCGCGGCGGGGAGGCGCTAAGCTTGACGGCGTAAGTTCATGGAGGAGGTCGGCGATGACCGGGCATGTGGTTTCGGAGACGTCGGGCGGGGTGCTGACCCTGACTCTCAACCGGCCGGAGAAGAAGAACGCCCTGACGCGGGCCATGTACCAGGCGCTGGCCGACGGGATCGACGCGGCGGACGCGGACCCGGCCGTGCGCTGCGTGCTGATCCAGGCCGAGGGCGACATGTTCACCGCCGGCAACGACCTCGGCGACTTCGCGGCGGTGAACCGCGGCGACGCCTCGGCCAACCAGGCCCGCGAGGGCGGCAATCCGCTGCTGAACGCCCTGGAGCGGGCGAAGACGCCGATCGTGGCGGCGGTGAACGGCCGCGCCGTGGGCGTGGGGACGACCATGCTGCTGCACTGCGACCTGGTCTATGTGGCTGAGGACGCGCTGCTGACCACGCCGTTCGTGAACCTGGCCCTGGTGCCCGAGGCGGCGTCGTCGATGCTGCTGCCGGCCCGCATCGGCCACGCCCGGGCGTTCGCGATGTTCGTGCTGGGCGAGGCGGTGGACGCGAGGAAGGCCGTCGACTGGGGGATCGCCAATGCGGTGGTCCCGGCCGGCGAGCTCCGGGCCAGGGCGCGGGCGGCGGCGGAGGCCGTGGCGGCCCGGGCGCCGGCCTCGGTGGCGGCGACCAAGGCGCTGATGCGCCGCGAGCCGGAGCCGATCAAGGCCCGCTACCAGGAGGAGGGCCGGCTGTTCGCCGCCCAACTGAAGTCCCCGGAGGCCGCCGAGGCCTTCGCCGCCTTCGCCGAGAAGCGGCCGCCGGACTTCACGAAGACCCGGGAGCCCGCGTGATGTCGCTGCAGGGCAAGACCCTCTTCGTCACCGGGGCGAGCCGCGGGATCGGCCTGGCCATTGCGCTGCGCGCGGCGCGTGACGGCGCCAACGTCACGGTGGCGGCCAAGACCGCCGAGCCGCACAAGCACCTGCCCGGCACCATCTACACCGCCGCCGAGGAGATCGAGGCGGCCGGCGGCCAGGCCCTGCCGCTGGTGGTGGACGTGCGCGACGAGGCGAGCGTGCAGGCGGCGGTGGACGCCACGGTGGACCGGTTCGGCGGCATCGACATCTGCGTCAACAACGCCTCGGCGATCCAGCTCACCGGCACCCTGGGCACGGAGATGAAGCGCTACGACCTGATGCACCAGATCAATGCGCGCGGCACCTACCTGACCTCCAAGGCCTGCATCCCGCACCTGAAGCGCAGCGCCAATCCGCACGTGCTGATGCTGTCGCCGCCGCTGGACATGAGCCCCCGGTGGTTCGCGCCGCACGTGGCCTACACCATGGCCAAGTTCGGCATGAGCATGTGCGTGCTGGGCATGGCCGAGGAGTTCCGGGGCGACGGCATCGCGTTCAACGCGCTGTGGCCGCGCACCGGCATCGCCACGGCGGCGATCAGGTTCGCGCTCGCCGGCGACGAGGGGATGCGCCGCTGCCGGACGCCGGAGATCATGGCGGACGCGGCCCATGCGGTGTTCAGCAAGCCGTCCCGGAGCTTCACCGGCAACTTCCTGATCGACGACACCTTCCTCTACGCGGAGGGTGAGCGGGACTTCGACAAGTACCGCGTGGACCCGAGCCAGCCCCTGATGCCCGACTTCTTCGTCCCCGAGGACAGCGTGCTGCCGCCCGGCGTGAAGATCGGCGTGGACGCGTAAGGCATGAGCGTGAACGTCCGCGTGGCCACCCCGGCCGACGCCCCGCTGATCCTGCAGTTCATCCGCGACCTGGCGGAGTACGAGCGGCTGCTGCACGAGGTGGAGGCCACCGAGGCCGACATCCGCCGCGACCTGTTCGGCGAGAACCCCCGGGCGTTCTGCGAGATCGCCGAGCACCAGGGCCAGCCGGTGGGCTTCGCGCTGTGGTTCTACAACTACTCCACCTTCCGCGGCCGGGCGGGCATCTACCTCGAGGACCTGTTCGTGGAGCCAGAGGCGCGCGGCCTGGGAGCCGGCAAGGCGCTGCTCCGCAGGCTCGCCCAGCGGTGCGTCGAGGCGGACCTGGGCCGGCTGGAGTGGGCGGTGCTGAACTGGAACGCCCCCTCGATCGCCTTCTACGACAGCCTGGGGGCCGGGGCGATGACCGAGTGGACGGTCCGGAGGCTCGACGGGGAGGCGCTCTTCCGCCTGGCGGCGGAGGGCGAAGCGGTGGCGTGAGCTTTCCGCCGAAGACGGTGCTGCACGCCCCGGACGCCGAGGCCGAGGCGATCCGCCGGGCGGTGCGCGAGGCGGACCTGTCGGGGCTCGGGCCGGGAAGGGCGGTGGCGGAGCTGAAGCACGTGCCGGGGCTGGTGGCCCTGCTCGCCGACCCGGCCGTGTCCGACTGGATCTACGACCTGCCCCGGCCGATCACGCCGGAGAGCGTCACCCGCTGGGTGACGGAGAACCAGGCCCGGCGGCTGGCGGGCGAGGCGCTGCTGCTGGTCACCCTGGACGAGGCCGGAGAGGTCTCGGGCTATTCCCACATCGCGGTCTGGCCGGAGCGGTCGTCGGCGGAGCTGGCCGGGGCGATCCGCGCGGACCTGCAGAACCGCGGCCAGGGCGGGACGGGCATGGCGCGCAGCTTCGGCTGGATCTTCGAGCACCTGGGCGTGCGGCTGATGTGCCTGACCGCGGCGCTGGACAATATCCGCTCGCAGAAGGGCATCGACGCGGCGGGCTTCCGCCGGATGGGCGAGCGCGACGTGACGCGCCCCGACGGGACCGTCCGGCGCAGCGTCTACTGGGAGCTGACGCGGGACGAGTGGGAGCGGCTGCACAGGCTCTAGTGTCAAAGCTCCTCCCCCCGTGAGCGGGGGGAGGAGCGGGTTCGGCTACGCCGGCTGCTTCTGCGGGGGCTGGGCGGAGACGGGGGCGCGGTTCAGGTCGTAGAACTTGGGCGCCATCTGCGGCACCGCCTCGCTGAGGATGCTCTGCACCGTCCATTCCTGGCCGTCGGTCTTCGAGCAGGTCTCGATGGGCCGGGGCTGGGAATAGAGGATGATGTTCTCGCCGGAGACGCCGAAGATCTGGCCGGAGACGTGCTTCGCCGCGTCGGAGACCATGGCCACCGAGAAGCGGGCGGGCTGGTCGGGGCGGATCTTCTCGGCCATCACCTTGCGGCGCTCGGCCTGGGCCTCGTCCTTGATCGGCACGGACTGGGTCATGCGGGTCCAGGCGACCGGGGCGATGCAGTTGGAGCGGACGTTGTTGCGCGCGCCCTCCATGGCGATGATCCGGGAGAGGCCGGCGATGCCCATCTTGGCCGCGCCGTAATTGGCCTGGCCGATGTTGCCGAACAGGCCCGAGGTGGAGGTGAACAGCATGTAGGCGCCGTCCTGCTGCTCGCGGAACAGCTCGATGGTGGCGCGGCAGACGTTGAACGAGCCGCGCATGTGGACGTCGATGACGCGGTCCCAGTCGTCCTCGCTCATCTTGTGGAACATCACGTCGCGCAGGATGCCGGCCGGGTTGATGACCGCGTGCAGGCCGCCGAAGGTGTCGCGCGCCTGTTCGACCATGCCCTGCACGGCCTTGTAGCTGGTGACGCTGTCGGAGTTGGAGACCGCCTCGCCGCCCATGGCGCGGATTTCCTGGGCCACCTGCTCGGCCGGGCCCGCGGAGCCCTCGTCCTCGCCCTTCAGACCGCCGCCCAGGTCGTTGACCACCACCTTGGCGCCTTCGCGCGCCGCGATGAGCGCGCAATCGCGCCCGATGCCGTTCCCGCCGCCGGTGACGAGGACGACCTTCCCATCCAAAACACCCATGAGTGCAATCTCCCTAATGAATGGGGAGAGACGCTATTCGAGGCGATCGGCCTTCCGCAAGGCGGGAAACAGCCAGGCCCAGAGGACGGTGACGCCCATGGCGCCGACCCCGCCGAAGATGGCCGCGCCGACCGGGCCCAGCAGGCGGGCGACCACGCCGCTCTCGAACTCCCCCAGCTCGTTGGACGCCCCGATGAAGACGGAGGAGACGGCGGCGACCCGGCCGCGCATCGGGTCGGGGGTGACGAGCTGGACCAGCGTCTGGCGGACGTAGACGCTGAGCATGTCGGCCCCGCCGAGGACCGCCAGCGCGGCGACCGACAGCCAGAGCAGCTTGGACACCCCGAACACCACGGTCGCGGCGCCGAACACGAAGACGCCGGCGAACATGAAGGCCCCGGCCTTGGCGCGGATCGGGTTGGCGGCGAGCCAGAGGGCGACGCAGGTGGCGCCCACCGCCGGCGCCGCGCGCAGGATGCCGAAGCCCTGGGCGCCCACGTGCAGGACGTCCCGGGCGAAGACCGGCAGAAGGGCCGTCGCCCCGCCCAGAAGGACGGCGAACAGGTCCAGCGAGATGGCGCCGAAGACGATCTTCTGGCGCCAGACATAGGCCAGGCCCTCCTTCATCAGCCGCCAGCGGGAGCCGGGCTGCACGTTCGGCCGCGCGTCCTTGCGGATGAGGACTACCGAGAGCGCGGTCAGCAGGTAGAGGCAGAAGGTGGTGAAGTAGGCGTGGGCCGGCGAGGCGTAGACCAGCAGGCCGCCGGCCGCGGGGCCGGCGATGGAGGCCGTCTGCCAGGCCAGGGAGTTCCAGGCGATGGCGCGGGGCAGAAGCGCGCGGGGCACCAGCATGGGCCCGAGCGCCGTGTTGGCCGGGGCGAAGAAGGCCCGGCTCGCGCCGAACACGGCCGCGACGCCCAGGAGCAGGGGCACGGACGCCTGGCCGTGGAAGGTGGCGATCGCCAGGGTCAGCACGCTGGCCGCCTCGCCGGTCAGGCAGAGCAGCAGCACCTTCTTGCGGTCGTAGCGGTCGGCGGTCTCGCCGGCCGGCAGGGTGAGCAGCAGGACGGGGATGAAGGCGGCGAGGCCGATCATGCCCACAAGCAGGGCGCTCTCCTCCACGGAGCGGGTGTGGCGGGCGAGCGCATACATGTGCCAGCCCATGGCCACGCTCTGGATCTGGGCGGCGAAGCTGCCGGTCCAGCGGGAGCCCCAGAAGAAGAGATAGTCCCGCTCCCGCAGCAGGGCGCGGGCGGAGGGGACGGAGTCCTGCGGCGTCTCGGAGGGCATGGGCCCGGGACCCTGCCTTGCGCCGCGGCCACCCGCAATGCCGTTGACGCAGGGGGACGGCGGCCCTATGTGCGCGGCTCCGACAAGGGCCAGGAAAGTCCGGACCCATGCGACTGCGACGAACGCTCGGCGCCTGAGGCGCTCTGAACTCCCCCGCGGGCCGCGCGTTGCAGCGCACCCGCGGCGTCGTCGCTCTTTCCGAAGGTCGCAGCCCCCATGTCCGTCGAGTTCTGCCCGCCGCCGCCGTCGCTCACCCTGAAACCCGAGCAACTGGCCGATTCCGACCGCATCGAAGCCCTGCTGGACCGCGCCTTCGGGCCCGGCCGGTTCGTGAAGTCGTCGGAGCGGGTGCGCGAGATCGCCGAGTTCGCACCCGAGCTGTCGTTCTGCGCCTGGGACGACGGCGAGCTGCTGGGCGTGGTGCGCATGTGGCGGGTCCGCGTCGGCGGGCGGCCGGTGGTGTTCCTGGGCCCGCTGGCCGTGGAGCAGGACCAGCGGAGCGCCGGGCTCGGCGGCCGGCTGGTGGCGCGCGCCTGCCAGGCGGCGGAAGCCGCCGGCGAGGCCTTCGTCGTGCTGGTGGGGGACGAGCCCTACTTCGAGCGGTTCGGGTTCTCCGCCGGGCTGGCCGCGGACGTCCGCCTGCCGGGCCCGGTCGACCAGCGCCGGGTGCTCGCCCGGCGGCTGAACGGACAGGCCCCGGCGCCCGCGGGGACGTTCTCGCCGCTCTGAGCTGCGCCGAGGGACTCTCTGAAACAGCCCTTCCTCCAACGAGGAGGAAGGGGCGCGAACCCGCGGCGCGAGGATTGAATGTTGATCTGCCCTCACGCAGCCCTCTCGCGCCTCCGGCGGGAAAGGAAGGGCGTTGAGACGACGCAGCCGGAGCCCTACCTTCACACCATGGCGGATGTTCGGGACGGCAAGGCGTTGGATCGCGTGGCGGAAGCGGCGCAGGCGCCCGGGCGCGGCCTGCCGCCAGTGCACCTGTGGAACCCGGCGCACACCGGTGAGATCGACATCGTCATCAGGAAGGACGGCGCCTGGGTCCACGAGGGCGGGGTGATCGGGCGCGAGGCGCTGGTGCGGCTGTTCTCCACCATCCTGCGGAAGGACCCGGACGGGATCTTCCTGGTGACGCCCGTGGAGAAGCTGAAGATCACCGTCGATGACGCGCCGTTCGTGGCGGTGGCCGTGGACCGTGAGGACGGGGCGCTACGGTTCACCACCAACGTCGGCGACACCGTGGAGGCCGGGCCGGAGAACCCGATCCGCGTGGAGACCGGCCCAGACGGCGAGCCACGGCCCTATGTGCACGTGCGGCGCGGGCTGGAGGCGCTGATCGCCCGGCCGGTGTTCTACGAGCTGGCCGAGATGGCGGAGGCCCGGGACGGAGCGCTCGGCGTGGCGTCGAACGGCGCCTGGTTTCCGATCGGGCCGGCCCAGTGAACGCCATGTCCCCCTCGCACGACCTGCGCGCCTGGATCGCCCGGCACCTGGACCCGCTGGAGGCGCACGCGCCGGCCAACGGCGTCATGCGCTCGGACTTCGACCTCAACCCGGAGCGGCCGCATCCGGACCAGGCGCTGACCCCGGCCGCGGTGCTGGTGGGCCTGGTGGAGCGCGAGCATGGGCTTTCGGTGCTGCTCACCCGGCGCTCCGACACCCTTCGCCGCCACACCGGCCAGATCGCCCTGCCCGGGGGCCGGCAGGATCCGGGCGAGACGCCGTGGCAGACGGCGCTGCGGGAGGCGGAGGAGGAGATCGGCCTCCATCCGAGCTTCGTCTCCGTGGCCGGGCTGTCGACGCCGTACCGGACCGGGACGGGCTTCCTGGTCACCCCGGTGGTGGGCTTCGTGGCCCACGGCTTCTCGCTGACCCCGAACCCGCACGAGGTGGCCGACATCTTCGAGACGCCGTTCGGTTTCCTGATGGATCCCGGCAACCACGAGGAGCACGAGCGCGAACTGCCGACCGGCGAGCGGCGGCGGTTCTACGCCATGACCCACGAGAACCGGTTCATCTGGGGCGCCACGGCCGGCATGCTGCGGGCCCTCTACGACCGGCTCTATGGGGCCGCCGTTGCTTAGGATCGTGCTCATCCGGGCCGTCCTGGTGGCGCTTCCCTTCGTGATCTGGTTCGTCTGGGCCGCCTGGGCGCGGCGCAACGGCCGGGAGATGGGGGCGACGCCCTGGGCCTGGCTGGCGGCCGCAGGCGCGATCCTGTTCGGCCTCAGCTTGCTCGCCACCCCGCTGTTCCATAGGGACAACCGCGGCGAGGTCTATGTCCCCGGCGAGGTCACCGCGGACGGCCGCGTCAGCGAAGGTCACTACCAGAAACAGGTCCCGGCCCCCCGATGAGCGAGACGATCGGACAGCGTCCCTGGATGGCCAGGCCCGAGACCACGGTGGTGCTGGACGCGCTGGAGGCCGCCGGCGGCCCCGACTGCGCCCGCTTCGTGGGCGGCTGCGTGCGCAACGCGGTGATCGGCAAGCCGATCAACGACGTGGACATCGCCACGACCCTGACACCCGACCAGGTGACCAAGGCGCTGGAGGCGGCGGGCATCCGCGCGGTCCCCACCGGGGTGGAGCACGGCACGGTGACGGCGGTAGCGGACCACCACCCCTTCGAGGTGACGACGCTCCGCCGCGACGTGGAGACCGACGGCCGCCGGGCGGTGGTGGCCTTCACCACCGACTGGATGGAGGACGCGATGCGCCGCGACTTCACCCTGAACTCGCTCTACGCCCGGCGCGACGGGACGATCTTCGACCCGACGGGCCACGGGGTCGCGGACGCCAAGGCCGGCCGCGTCGTCTTCGTGGGCGAGGCCGAGCAGCGGCTGCGCGAGGACCACCTGCGCTCGCTGCGCTTCTTCCGGTTCCTGGCCTGGTACGGCAAGGGCGAGCCGGACGCTGAGGCGCTGTCGGCGATCACGGCGCTGAAGGACCAGGTGGCCAGGCTGGCGGCGGAACGGATCTCCGCCGAGCTCCTGAAGCTGCTGGCCGCCGACGACCCGCGCGCGGCCGTGCGGCTGATGGCTGAGACCGGCGTTCTGGGCGTGGTGATCCCCGGCGACGTGAACCTCGCGCGCCTGGACGGCCTCGTGGCCATCGAGACGGAGCAGCTGTTCGAGACCGATGCGGTGCTGCGGCTGGCGGCGCTGCTGCCCGACGACCAGCTGGCGGCCGGCAAGCTCGCCGAGCGGCTGCGGCTCTCCAACGCCGACCGCGACCGGATCGTCGCGGCCCTGGCGCCGACTCCGGTCTTCAAGAGCTGGATGAGCCCCAGGGAGATCCGCCGGGCGGTCTACCGCCTGGGCGCCCAGGCGTTCCGCGACCGGGCCAAGCTCGCCTGGGCGGCGTCCGACCGCACGGCGGTGACGCCGCAGTGGCGGGGCATGATCGCGCTGGGCGAGGGCTGGGCCCCGCCGGCGTTTCCGCTGACCGGCGAGGACGTGATCAAGGCCGGCGCGCCCAAGGGCCCGGTGGTCGGCCAGGTGCTGCGCGAGGTGGAGGAGTGGTGGATCGACCACGACTTCATCGACGACCCGATGAGCGCGGTGGAGAAGCTGAAGTCCGTCGTCCAGGGGATGGTCTATTGAGGATCGGCGTCCTGAAGACCGGACGGCCGCCGAAGCCGGCGATCGAGCGGTTCGGGACCTATCCGGACATGTTCGCCCGGCTGCTGGGGCCGGACTACGAGTACCGCACCTTCGCGGCCGACGAGGGCGTGCTGCCGGCCGATCCCGCCCAGTGCGACGCCTACATCGTCACCGGCTCGGCCAGCGGCGTGTACGATCCCGAGCCGTGGATCGCCGACGCCAAGGCCTGGCTGCGGGCCGCGCGGGGGAAGGCGGCGCTGGTCGGGGTCTGCTTCGGCCACCAGCTGATGGCCGAGGCGTTCGGCGGCCGGGTGGTCAAGTCGCCGAAGGGCTGGGGCGTGGGCGAGCACGAGTACGAGGTGCTGAGGCCGCGGCCGTGGATGGACCACACCCAGTCGATCCGCCTGCCGGCCTCGCACCAGGACCAGGTGGTGGAGGCGCCGCCGGGCGCGGAGATCTTCGCGGCCAGCGAGTTCACGCCGATGGGGGCGCTGGACTACGGCGACGGGGCGATCTCCATCCAGCTCCACCCGGAGTTCGAGCCGGCGTACGCGGTGGCGCTGATCGAGCACCGCCGCGGCGGCCTCTACACCCAGGAGCAGGCGGACGCCGCGATCCACACCTACGGCCGGCCCGACGACCGGGCGCGGGTGGCCGGCTGGATCCGAAATTTCCTAGCGACGGCAACGGCCTAGCCGACTTCCGGGTTTAGGGCTCCGAGGCGCAGCAGGCGCCGGCGTCGGAGACCGGACATGACCCGCACCTGGCAGACCCTGATCGTCGTGGCGAGCGCCGCGGCGGCGCTGGCGATAGGCCTCGGCGCCCAGGCGGGCGGCGTGGACGCACCGCCGGCGGCGGTGCTGGCGGCGCGGTAGGCGCCCTTACGGCCAGGCGACCAGGGGCGGCATGGACGACAGGATGGTGTCGACGTTGCCGCCGGCCTTGAGGCCGAACATGGTGCCGCGGTCGTAGAGCAGGTTGAACTCCACGTAGCGGCCGCGGCGGACGAGCTGTTCCTGGCGGTCGGCTTCCGTCCAGGGCTCGCTCATGCGGTGGCGGACGATCTTCGGATAGACGTCCAGGAAGGCCTCGCCGACCGCGCGGGTGAAGGCGAAGTCGCGCTCGAAGTCGCCGGTGTTGTGGCGGTCGTAGAAGATGCCGCCGACGCCGCGGGTCTCGTTCCGGTGCGGCAGGAAGAAGTACTCGTCGCACCAGGCCTTGTAGCGGGGGTACCACTCGGCATCGAAGGGATCGCAGGCGGCCTGCATGGCGGCGTGGAACAGCTTCGCGTCGTCGGCCTCCTGGCTGCGCTGCTCGTCCAGCATGGGGGTCAGGTCCGCGCCGCCGCCGAACCAGCTCTCGGCCGTCGACAGGAAGCGGGTGTTCATGTGCACCGTCGGCACGCGCGGGCTGACCGGGTGGACGATCAGGCTGATGCTCGCCGAGACATAGGACGGGTCCTTGTCGGCGCCGGGCATCTGGGCGGCCATCTCGGGCGAGAAGCGGGCGGTGGCGGCGGAGGTGTGGATGCCGGCCTTCTCGAACAGCCGGCCGGCGAAGTGGCCGCCGATGCCGCCGCCGACGCCCGTCTCCCGCGTCCAGGGGCGGGTCTCGAAGCGCCCGGCCTCGCCGGGATAGAGGTCGGCCGGCGCCTCGTCCTCGAGCTGCTCGAGGGCGGCGAAGATGCGGGTCTGGAGGCTCTCGAACCAGGCCTTGGCGCGGTCGCGGCGGTCGAGGATCTCGGCAGGCAGGGTGGATGGCGCGGACATGAGCGCGGCTTAGCCTCAAGTCCTCCCCGGCGCAAACCGGCGAGGATCGCCGGCGGCTAGTGCGGCGCGGCCGCCGGGAAGCCCTCCATCTGGCGCAGGGCCTCGGCGAGGGCCATGGCGGCGGCGGTGACGACGTTCAGCGAACGGGCGCCCGCGACCAGCGGAATGTAGAGGCGGGCGTCGGCGGCCTCGTGGACCTCGTCGGGGACGCCGGCGCTCTCGCGGCCCATCAGGATCACGTCGCCGGGGCGGAAGGCGAAGCTGTGGTGCGGCGCCGCGGCGCGGGTGGTGAAGAGGACGATGCGCCCCTCGGCGCGGAGCGGATCTGCGCGGAATGCGGCCCAGCTCGCGTGCCGCTTCACCTCCGCCTGCGCCGCATAGTCCATGGCCGCGCGGGCGACGGCGCGGTCGGAAAGCGGGAATCCGCAGGGCTCGATGACATCCACCGGCACGCCGAGACAGGCGCCCAGTCTGAGGGCGGCGCCCAGGTTTTGCGGAATGTCCGGTTGAAAAAGGGCCAAACGCATTCTAAGCGAACCGCCACGGGATAGGCCGGGGCTTGATAGACGAATCACGGAAGACCTTTGCGAGGTTTCGCAAACGCTTCCTGGGACCAAGTCCTGCCCCGACACCTGCCCCGCAATTGCGGCCTTACCAGAACCTCTGGCAGGGCCCAAAACGCTGGGCGCCCTCTTCCTGTTTCGAGGGCCCCGAACTCGAAGGGTAGCTTTAGGTGGCCGACACCGTCGTGGGCGCAAATCCCGATCCGCACGCTCCGGGCCCCGTTGATGGGGACCCGAGCCGTCGCGACTTCATCCATATCGCCGCAGGCGCGGCCGCGGTCGGCGCCGTCGGCGCCCTGGCCTGGCCGTTCATCGACCAGATGAACCCGTCGGGCGACACCCTCGCGCTCGCCTCCGTCGAGTTCGACCTGAGCAAGGTCCCCGAAGGCCAGCAGGTGGTGCTGAAGTGGCGCGGCAAGCCGCTGTTCGTGCGCAACCGCACGCCGGCCGAGATCGCCGCGGCCATCAAGGACGACAACGCCTCCATGCCGGACCCGCAGCCGGACGAGGCGCGCCACAAGCCGGGCAAGGCCCAGTGGCTGGTCCTGATCGGCACCTGCACCCACCTGGGCTGCGTGCCGACCTTCCAGGGCGGCGACTACGGCGGCTGGTTCTGCCCCTGCCACGGCTCGCACTACGACACCTCCGGACGGATCCGTAAGGGCCCGGCGCCGCGGAACCTGGAAGTGCCGACCTGGGACTTCCTCACCGACACCACGGTCAAGATCGGCTGATCACAAGATGAGCGGACATTCCACCTACGAGCCGAAGACCGGCTTCGAACGCTGGCTCGACATGCGCCTGCCCATCGTGCGCATGGCGCATGACACGGCGCTGGCCTTCCCGACCCCGAAGAACCTGAACTACTGGTGGACCTTCGGCGGCATCCTGGCGGTCATGCTGGTGGTCCAGCTGGTCACCGGCATCGTGCTGGCCATGCACTACGTGCCGCACGTGGACCACGCCTTCGCCTCCGTCGAGCGGATCATGCGCGACGTGAACTACGGCTGGCTGATCCGCTACATGCACGCCAACGGCGCCTCGATGTTCTTCGTGGCCGTCTACATCCACATCCTGCGCAACCTCTACTACGGCTCCTACAAGGCGCCGCGGGAGATCCTCTGGATCCTGGGCTGCGTCATCTACCTCCTGATGATGGCCACGGCCTTCATGGGCTACGTGCTCCCCTGGGGCCAGATGTCGTTCCACGGCGCGGTGGTGATCACCAACCTGCTGGGCGCCCTGCCGATCGTGGGCGAGGCCATCACCACCTGGCTGTGGGGCGGCTTCGCGGTGGACAATCCCACCCTCAACCGCTTCTTCTCGCTGCACTACCTGCTGCCGTTCATGATCGCCGGCGTCGTCGGACTGCACATCTGGGCGCTGCACGTGCCGGGGAACAACAACCCGACCGGCGTGAACGTGAAGTCCGCCGAGGACACGGTGCCGTTCCACCCGTACTACACGGTGAAGGACGGCTTCGCGATCGCGGTGTTCTTCCTGATGTTCGCGAGCTTCGTGTTCTACAACCCGAACATCCTGGGCCACGCCGACAACTACATCCCGGCCAACCCGCTGGTGACCCCGACGCACATCGTGCCCGAATGGTACTTCCTGCCGTTCTACGCGATCCTGCGGGCGGTCCCGGACAAGCTCGGCGGCGTGCTGCTGATGTTCGGCGCCATCGGCGTGCTGTTCGTCCTGCCGTGGCTGGACACCTCCAAGGTGCGCTCCATGCGCTACCGGCCGACGGCCCGGCTCTACTTCCTGATCTTCGTGGTGGCCTGCCTGGTGCTCGGCTACTGCGGCGCCAAGCTGCCGGACGATCCGGTGATCCCGGGCCTGTCGACCTTCCAGCTGTTCGACGCCGACCTGAACAGCTTCGTCTGGCTGAGCCGCATCGCCACCGCCTACTACTTCGCCTACTTCGTCGTGATCCTGCCGATCCTGGGCCTCACCGAGACCCCGCTGCCGGTTCCGGACTCGATCTCGGCGCCTGTCCTGTCACATCCGGCCACCACGCCCGCGGGCGCCGTGGCTTCGCCTGAAAAGAGGGGTTGAGCCTCAGATGCTGCGCAAAGTTTCCGCGCTCGCGGCGCTTGGGCTCGCCCTGATCGCAGGCCCGGCGCTTTCGGCCCCGCACCCGAAGGAGCCGAAGGCCGTCTCCTGGGGCTTCGAAGGCCCGTTCGGCAAGTTCGACCAGGCCCAGCTCCAGCGGGGCTACAAGGTCTATCGCGAGGTCTGCTCGGCCTGTCACGCGATGAACCTGCTGTCGTTCCGCAACCTCGGTCAGGAGGGCGGGCCGTTCTATGACCCGAAGTACCCGAACCCGAACGACAACCCCTATGTGAAGGCGCTGGCCAAGGACATCCAGGTCAACGACATCGATTCCGAGACCGGCGACGTCATCCAGCGCCCGGCCACCTCGGCCGACCGCTTCCCCTCGCCCTTCGCCAACGAGGCGGCGGCGCGGGCGTCGAACGGCGGCGCCATGCCGCCGGATCTCTCGGTGATCGCCAAGGCGCGCTCCGGCGGGCCGCGGTACATCTATTCGCTGCTGACCGGCTATGTGGCGCCGCCCGCGGGCCTGACGGTGCCGGCCGGCTCCTACTACAACGAGTACTTCCCGGGCGACCTGACCGCCTACTGGGCGGGCGACCACGGGCACGTGCCGTCGGGCGGCTTCCTGGCCATGGCCCCGCCGATCCAACCCGACCAGGTGTCGTTCGACGACGGCACCAAGTCGACGGTGGCGCAGCAGGCCAAGGACGTGACCGCCTTCCTGACCTGGGCCGCCGAGCCCAAGATGCAGGAGCGCAAGCAGTTCGGCTTCGCGGCGATGATCTACCTGCTGATCTTCACCGTGCTGCTGTGGTTCAGCTACCGCCGCATCTGGCGCAACGTCGCCCACTAGGCGGCGGATACAGGCGACAAGGAAAGGGCCCCGGGAAACCGGGGCCCTTTTCACATCGGGGTCAGGGGGCCGCGGCGAGGCCCAGGACGCCGGCCGGGAAGTCGAAGCGCAGCCGGAAGCGCGCCAGGACCGGGGCGCCCACGGCGCCGGCGATCGCGTCGGGCTCGGGCTTCATGAGCCCGGCGGGGACGTCCGCGATCAGCACGTCGCCGAACGACAGCGCCGCGAGCCGGGGCCGCAGGACGCCGTAGGGCAGGAGTTCGGTGGGCTTCTCCGCGCCGGGCGCGGCCGCCAGGGCCTCGGAGAGCCGCGCCGGGGCGTCCAGGCCGGTGGAGACGACGAACGGCCCCCTGAGCGCCGTGGGGCCGTCGGCGGCCCCCGCCAGCGTCACCGGACGCCCCTCCGCCCAGGCCAGCGGCAGGCGGGCGCCGGAGAAGCGCGGGGCGCGACCGGGCGCGGAGAGGCGCACCCGGCACGGGGCGAAGCTCACGTCCAGAACATGGTCCCTCAGCACGTCGGCGCCGATCACGCCCGCGATCGGCGTGGGGAAGAGGCCGGTGCGCACGTCGAGGTCCGCCACCTGCACGGGCCGGGCGGGCAGGCGCAGGCCCGCCAGCCGGACCTCGCCGGTCACGGCCGGCTGGACGTAGCCCATCTCCAGCGCCTGGGTCTCGGCGAGCTGGGTGGCGGCCTGGCCGGTGTCGAGGATGTAGTCGCCGACGTAGCCCGCCACCTCGGCGGTGACCACGAGCACGCCGTTCTCGTACCAGCACGCCGCCTCGTCCGCGGACGCGGGGGCCGCGAGGGCGGCGAGCGCCAGGGCGAGGGGGAGGGCGGTCTTCACGGGCGCCTCGACCATAGCCAAGCCGGAAGCCGGCGGCGAGCCGCCGGCGCGCGCTCCGCACACGGCGCCTTACGCCCGCCGCAAGGCGGGGCATTATGGAGGGCGATGGCCTATACGCGCGCCTGGACCAACTTCCGCCGGATGCAGGACATCACGGTGGCCGCCGCGTGCCTGATCTACGCGGGCGCCGTGCTGGACGCCTTCCAGCGCCTGCCGGGCAGCCTGTCCCTGATCGCCGAGCGGACCCTGGTCTGGCCGGCCGGCTTCCTGTTCCTGTCGCTCGCCATTCCGCTGGCGGTGGGCCGGCTCCGACGCGGGCTCGCCCGCTATGTCTGGATGAGCTTCAACGCCGGCTTCGGCCAGACCGCGGGCTCGGTGGTGATCGGCATCGGGCTTTTGGCCGGGGCGGCGCTGTTCATGTACTGGCAAATCGGCAGCGCGGCGAACGGCGGCCGCTATCCGGCCGGGGTGTTCTCGGGCTACGCCGCCGGCATCGGCATCCTGGCCGCCCAGGCCCTGCTGGTGCGGGTCCTGGAGCGCCATCCCGAGGTCAGGCGGGCGATCGAGGTGAAGGACTAGCCGCGGCGCCGCTCAGGCTTCGCCCTTGCCGCCGCCGCTGCGGGAGAACAGGGCGAGCGTGCGCAGGCGGGCGAGGCGGGCGCTGTCCTCGTGATAGTCGGTCCGGCGGTCGGAGTTGAAGCCGTGGCCGGCGTCGTAGACATAGACCGGCAGTTCCGGGTGCTTCGCGCGGATCTCGTCCACCTTCTCCATGGGAATGGACGCGTCGGTCTTGCCGAAGTGCAGGATGGTCGGGGCCCTGGGCGTCTCGTCGACCAGTTCGCTGATCCGCCGGCCGTAGAAGGCCGAGGCCGCGGCCACGCCCTCGCAGCGGCAGGCGACGAGCCAGGTCGCCGCCCCGCCCCAGCAGTAGCCGACCACGAACACCGGCGGCTGCAGGGCGTCGATCGCCGCCTGGGCGTCGCCGGCCACCTGGTCCCAGGGCGTGGCCGTGGCGTAGCGGATCCCCTTCTGGATGGCGTCCTGGCCGTAGTCGGCCTCGAAACCCGGCTCCAGGCGGTCGTAGAAGGCCGGCGCGATCACCTCGTAGCCGTCCTGCGCGAAGCCGTCGGCGAGCTCGCGGATGTGGTCGGTGACGCCGAAGATCTCCTGGATCAGCAGCAGCCCGCCGCGCCGGGCGTCGGCAGGCTTCACATGGTAGGCCGACAGCCCGAACCCGTCGTGGCGGCTCTTCAGGGTGATCGTCTCGCCCAAGGCGGACCTCCAGTTGCGTGGCGGCGCGGTGTCCGATGACAGACGCCGGGCGGTCGCCTATGCATAGCATCGTTTCGCGGGCGTCGGCGGGGGAGCCGGCGGCAGGCGCCGGCCATACGTCGGACAGCGGAGCGATAGCGTGTCGGCGGGGGGCCGGGCGATGGGGG
>NZ_DAISJG010000033.1:0-31188 GCF_036821595.1 Phenylobacterium sp. | reverse complement strand
TGCGCAACGAGCAGGTCGCCTTCACCGACCTGGGCGTCGCGGGCGGCGAGGTGGCCGTCCGGATCACCGATCCGGCCCAGGTGCAGCCTGCACTGCGCGTGCTGCGCAACACCCTGGGCGTGCCGCTGGCCGGCACGGTCGCCGGCCGCGACGTCACCGTCTCGACCGGCCCTGACCAGCGGATCCGCATCGCCTTCGTGCCCGAGGCGCTGGACGCCGAGGCCTCGCGCGCCGTCGACCAGTCCATCGAGATCATCCGCCGCCGGGTGGACGAGCTCGGCACCCGCGAACCCAGCATCACCCGCCAGGGGACCAACCGCGTCGTCGTCCAGGCCCCGGGCGAGAGCGATCCGGAGCGGCTGAAGGACGTCATCGGCCAGACCGCCAAGCTGACCTTCCAGATGGTCGACGACAGCGTCGGCCCTGCCGAGGCCGCCGCGGGCCGGATCCCGCCGGGTTCCGAGCTGCTGCCGCAGGACGATCCGGCCGAGCCCTTCGTCGTGGTGAAGAAGCGGTCGGTGGTCACCGGCGAGATGCTGGTGCACGCCAACCAGGCCTTCCACCCGGAGAACGGCCAGCCGATCGTCGAATTCCGCTTCAATGGCCAGGGCGCGCGGCGCTTCGGTGAGGTGACCAGCCAGAACATCGGCAAGCGCTTCGCCATCGTGCTCGACCGCAAGGTGATCTCCGCGCCGCGGATAAACTCCGCGATCACCGGCGGCTCCGGCTACATCGAGGGCAACTTCACGCCCGACAGCGCGAACGACCTCGCCCTCCTGCTGCGCGCCGGCGCCTTGCCGGCCCCGCTCAACGTCGAGGAGCAACGGACCGTGAGCGCCGAACTCGGCGCGGACTCGATCCAGGCGGGCAAGATCTCCACGGCCATCGCCTTCGTCTCGGTCATCGTGTTCATGATCATGGCCTACGGCCTGCTTTTCGGCGGCATCTCGATCCTCGCCCTGCTGGTGAACGGCCTGCTGATCATCGCGGCCATGAGCCTGACCCAGGCCACCCTGACCCTTCCCGGCATAGCCGGCCTGATCCTGACCCTGGCCGTGGCGGTCGACGCCAACGTGCTGATCTACGAGCGCATGCGCGACGAGATCCGGGCGGGGCGTTCGGTGATCTCGGCGATGGACGCAGGCTTCTCGCGCGCCATGAGCACCATCATCGACGCCAACCTGACGACCCTGCTGGCGGCGCTGCTGATGTTCCAGTTCGGCGCGGGGCCGGTGAAGGGCTTCGCCTGGACCCTCTCGATCGGCGTGATCACCTCGGTGTTCACCGCCGTCCTCATCACCCAGGTGCTTCTGGCCGTGTGGTTCCGCGCCACCCGTCCGAAGACCCTGCCGATCGCGTAAGGAGGGCCTGACCCATGTGGCCCCTGATCAAACTCCTGCCGCAGAAGACCAACTTCCGGTTCGTGGCGTTCGCCAAGTTCGCCGCGGTCCTGTCGGCCCTCGCCGTGGTCGCCTCCCTGGCCCGCGCATTCCTTCCGTTCGAGCCCCCCTGCGGCGGCCTCAACTGCGGCATCGACTTCACGGGCGGCACGCTGATCGAGTTCTCCACCGCCCCCAAGGCGGTGGACCTCGCCGCTGCGCGCGAGGCGCTCTCGCGGCTGGAACTCGGCGACCCGCAGGTGCAGGGCTTCGGCGAGGCCAGCGCCGCCATGGTGCGCTACCAGGCCCCCGCCGGCGCGGACACCGGCCAGACCGCCGAGCAGGTCCGGGCGGCCCTGACCCAGGCGCTCGGGCAGGTGACCTTCGAGCAGCCGGATGTGGTCGGCGCCAAGGTTTCGGGGGAGCTGTTCTCCAGCGGCCTGATGGCGCTCGGCCTCGCGATCCTGCTGATGATGGTCTACATCTGGTTCCGCTTCGAGCTGCAGTTCGGGATCGGCGCGGTCGTGGCCCTGTTCCACGACGTGATCCTCACCTTCGGCGTCATCGGCCTCCTCGGGCTCGAGTTCAGCCTGACCACGGTCGCCGCCATCCTCACCGTCATCGGCTATTCGATGAACGACACCGTCGTCGTGTTCGACCGCCTGCGGGAGAACCTGCGCAAGTACAAGCGCATGCCGCTGCGCGAGGTGATCGACCTGTCGATCAACGAGACCCTGTCGCGGACCATCATCACCGGCGTCACGGCCATTCTGGCGCTTGCGGGCCTCGCGATCTTCGGCGGCCCGACCCTGTTCGCCATGTCGCTCGTGCTCATGTTCGGGATCGTGATCGGCACCTATTCCTCGATCTACGTGGCGGCGCCGGTCATCCTGCTGTGGGGCGTCAAACGCGGCGACGAGGAAGCCGAGCCCCTGAAGCCGGCCGGCGTCAGGCCGTAAGGCTCGCCGGCCGTGGCCCGCGACGCGCCCTCCATCGACGCCTATGGCGGCGGCGGCTTCCGGCTCTCCGGAGAGCGGCGCGAGGGCTCGCTGCTGATCCTGGCCGACGAGGCGCGGTCCTGGTCCGTGACCTCGCTCGCCGAGTTGACGCCCGAGAGCCTGGAGCCGGTGCTGGCCGCCGGCCGCGCCGAGGTGGAGTTCCTGCTGCTGGGCGTGGGCGCCCGCAACGCCCAGCCGCCGCGGCCGGTGCGCGACGCCCTGCAGCGCGCGGGCATCGGCCTGGAGTTCATGGACACGCCGGCGGCCGCCCGGCTCTACAACGTGCTCACCGCCGAAGGCCGCCGGCTCGCCGCGGCCCTGATCGCCGTCTGAAGCCCCCGCATGGCGCTTTGCGCCTGCGTCAAAACGACCCTATACCTGACAGCCCAGGTAGGATTCGAGGGGCTCCAAGATGGCTGGTCTGCTTTCCAATTTCCGCAACACGGTAATTCTCAGCGTCGTCCTGGCGCTGATCATGATCTTCGCCTACTCGCAGAGCCCGCAGGGCGTCGACGCCGCCTTCTGGCAGGCCGTCTTCCGGTGGCTGCATACCTTCTTCGGCGTGCTCTGGATCGGGCTGCTCTACTATTTCAACTTCGTCCAGATCCGCAAAATGCCCGAGATCCCGGCCGAGCTTAAGCCGGCGGTGTCCAAGTACATCGCGCCCGAGGCGCTGTTCTGGTTCCGCTGGGCGGCGCTCGCCACCGTGGTCATGGGCCTGATCCTCGCCTACGCCCGCGGCGTCGACTACGCGCACGAGACCCTGACGCTCGGACTGTTCAACGGCTACGGCGCCGGCGACCGCGGCTACACCCTGATGGGCCTGGGCGCCTGGCTCGGCATCATCATGTTCATCAACGTCTGGGCGTTCATCTGGCCGAACCAGAAGATCGCGCTGGGCATCGTCGAGGCCGACGCGGACGCCAAGGCCAAGGCCGGCCGGGTGGCCATGCTGTTCTCGCGCACCAACCTGCTGCTTTCGATCCCGATGCTCACCTCCATGACGATGACGCAGACGCTGTTCGGCTGACGCCCGGCGGCCAAGGCTGCTAGAAGGCCCGCCCAACCGGCGGGCCTTCTTTTTTCCGGGCGAGAGCATGAGCGACGACGCAGTCCGCGACACCGGCGACCTCGACGCCCTCCTGCGACGCGTGGACCCGGACCGCTGGCTTTCCAGCCGGTTCGTGAGCGACCGGGACAAGCGCGCCGACGTGGTGGCGGTCTACGCCTTCGACCACGAACTCGCCCGCGCGCCGAAGGTGGCCTCCAATCCGCTGCTGGGCGAGATCCGCCTGACCTGGTGGCGGGAGGTGCTGGACGAGGTCTACGAGGGACGGCCTGTGCGCCGCCACCCGACCGCCCAGGCCCTGGCCCGGGCCATCCGCCGCCGCAGCCTGCCGCGCGAGCCGCTGGAGGCGATGATCGACGCCCGCTACCGGGAGCTGGACGCCACGCCGCTGTCGGTGGCCGAGGCGCTGGAATGGGCCCGCGACACGGGCGGCCTGGCCGCCGAACTGGCCGCACGGATCCTCGATCCCGCGGGCGACACCGCCAAGGCCCGCGGCGCGGGCTCGGCCTGGGCGCTGTCACGCCGCGCGCGGGAACAGCCGGTGTTCGCGTCCACCGTGGAGAAGCTGCTGGGCGGTGCCCGCACGGGCGCGAAGACGCTCAGCGTCGCCGCCTTCCCGGCGGTGGCGCACGCCGCCCTCGTCGGGCGCGCGGACTCCGAGGTCGCCCGCCGGCTGCGGCTGATCTGGGCCGTCGCGCGCGGCCGCCTCTAGCTATTCGGCGGCTTGCAGCGCCGGCGCGCCGGCCGCCCAGGCGTCGAGGTCGGCCAGGGCGCGCTCGCCCATCAGCCGCTTCTTGGCCCGGCCGCGCTCCTTGTTGGGCAGGCGCTTGCCCTCGGCGTCCTTCTTCGGCGCCTCGAGCGGCGGGAGCAGGCCGTAGTTGATGTTCATCGGCTGGAACGAGCCCGCGCCGCCCTCCAGGTGCCCGCCGGTGATGTGGTTCACCAGCGCTCCGAGCGCCGTGGTCGCAGGCGGCGCCTCGATCGGCCGGCCGAGGCGCTCGGCGGCGGCCAGGCGCCCCGCCAGCAGTCCCACCGCGGCGCTCTCCACATAGCCCTCGACGCCCGTCACCTGGCCGGCGAACCGCAGCCGGGGCTGGGCCTTCAGCCGAAGCTGCCGGTCGAGCAGGCGCGGCGAGTTCAGGAAGGTGTTGCGATGCAGGCCGCCGAGCCGGGCGAACACCGCCTTCTCGAGGCCGGGAATGGTCCGGAAGATCTCTGTCTGGGCGCCGTGCTTCAGCTTGGTCTGGAAGCCGACCATGTTCCAGAGCGTGCCGAGCGCATTGTCCTGGCGCAGTTGCACCACCGCCCAGGGCTTGGTCTGCGGGTCGTGCTCGTTGGTCAGGCCCACCGGCTTCATCGGCCCGTGCCGCAGGGTCTCGCGGCCCCGCTCGGCCATCACCTCGATGGGCAGGCAGCCGTCGAAATAGGGCACGTGCTCCCAGTCCTTGAACTCCGACTTCGGCCCCGCCAGCAGGGCGTCGATGAAGGCGTCGTACTGCGCCTTGTCCATGGGGCAGTTGATGTAGGCGGCGGCGTCCCCGCCCGGGCCTTCCTTGTCGTAACGCGACTGGCGCCAGGCGACCGTCATGTCGATGGACTCGAAGGTCACGATCGGCGCGATGGCGTCGAAGAAGGAGAGCTGGCCCTCGCCCGTCAGCTCCAGGATAGCGTCGGCGAGCGCGGGCGAGGTGAGGGGGCCGGTGGCCACGATCACGCTGTCCCAATCGGCGGGCGGCAGGCCGGCCACCTCCTCGCGGGCGATGGTGACCAGCGGATGGCCCTCCAGCCGTTGGGTGACCGCCTCGGCGAAGCCCTCGCGATCCACGGCCAGCGCGCCGCCGGCCGGCACCTGGTGGGCGTCTCCCGCAGCCATGATCACCGAGCCCAGCTTGCGCATCTCGGCATGCAGCAGGCCGACGGCGTTGCCGGCCCAGTCGTCGGCCCGGAACGAGTTGGAGCAGACCAGCTCGGCCAGCCTGTCGGTCTGGTGGGCGTCGGTGCCGCGCACCGGGCGCATCTCGTGCAGAACCACGGGGACGCCGGCCTGGGCGATCTGCCAGGCGGCCTCGGATCCGGCCAGGCCGCCGCCGACCACGTGTACGGGAGCTGTCGTCATGCGTGGCTAACTAGCAACGATCGCCCCCGTTCGCGAGCGGGGCCTTGCGCGCGGGTTCCCGCGGTAACAGGTTGCAGCCGAAGGGCCTGCGACTCGTTACCTCAACGTGTCGGGCCAAGGGACGAGAATGAACCAGTTTTCGGCGAGCGAAGCCGCCTTGGAGGGCTTCCGCCTGACCCGGGAGCGACCGGGCACGATCCTGGCCTGGGCCGGAGTCTATTTCCTGGGGATCATGGCTATCGCCCTGCTGATGGTGATGGCGCTGGGGCCGCGGTTTGCGGAAGTGATGCAGCGGGGGCCGCTCACGCCTGAGGACGCCGACCTGGTGGCGGGCATGCTGGCGGAGTCCTGGCCCGCCTTCCTGCTGGTGCTGCTGGTGGTGGCGACGCTGATGTCGGTGCTGATGGCCGGCATCTACCGGCTGGTGCTGCGGCCCGAGGAGCCGGGCCTTGCCCACCTGCGCCTCGGCGCGGACGAGTTCCGCCTGACCGCCGTGAACCTGGCGCTGTTCCCGATCGGCTTCATCTGCCTGTTCGCCGCGATCATCGCGGTGACCTACCTGCGGGAGACCGGCTCGCCGGTGGGGATCGTCCTGCTGGTGGCCGTGGTGGCCCTGACCGCCTGGCTGGGCGCGCGCCTCTCCATGGTGACGCCCATGACCTTCGCCACCCGCAGGATCGCCTTCGGTCCCGCCTGGAAGCTCACCCGCGGCCGCATGTGGCCGCTGCTGGGCATGATGGTCCTGGCGGCGATCTTCTATCTGATGATCTGGCTGCTGCTGAACGTGATCGCCGTCGCCATCGTGACGATCGCCGGCGGCGGCGAGGCCATCGAGGGCGGCCAGCTCACCGCGGGGGCCGTGATCGGCGGGCTGCTCACCCTCGTCATGCAGTTCCTGCTGTCGGTCCTGCAGATCGTGATGATCTATGCGCCCTTCGCGGTCGCCTACCAGCAGATCACCGGCCAGACGGCGACGCACCGTTGAGCCGCTTCTCCGCCAGTGACGCGGCGGTCGAGGGCTTCCGCGTCATCCGCTCCCACTGGCGGCTGGTGGTGGGCTGGGCGCTGTTCAACGTGCTGGGCCTGATCGCCGCCACCATCCTGGCCGCCGTGCTGATCGGCATCGCCGCCGTGGCCTCGACGACGAGCGCCACGGCCGGGACGGTGGGCGGGGCGCTCGGCGGGCTGGTGCTGGCCTTCGCCGCCTTCGCCGTCGAGGTGATGATCGTGGCCGCGCTCTTCCGGATGCTGCTGCGCGAGGGGCCGCCGGGCTTCCTGCACCTGCGGTTCGGGCCGGACGAACTCAGGGTGGCGGTTGTCTGGCTGGTGATGCTGAGCGCCTTCGTGGCCGGCGGGCTGCTCGCCCTCTACCTCTCGAGCCTGGCCGGCCGCGCCGGCGGGTGGCGGATCGGCATACCCGCCATCCTGGTCCTGTTCGGGGCGCTCGCCTGGCTGGCCCTGCGGCTGTCCCTGGCCGCGCCGATCGCCGTGGCGGAGCGCCGGATCGGCTTCGCCGCCTCCTGGCGGCTGACCCGCGGCCACACGGCCGCCCTCCTGGGCATGGCGGTGCTGACCTTCTGTCTGCTGGCGATGATCATGGCGGTGGCCTGGATCGGCCTGGCGCTGATCTCCGGCGCCGCCACCGGCTGGCGCGACCTCGGCCTCCTGCTGCGCACCGACGCCGGCGCGCTCGGCGAGCGACCCGGCTTCTACGTGGCCCAGCTCCTCGCCCAGTTCCTGTTCGCCCCGGTTCTGTGGGTGATCAGTCAGGCCCCGCTGGTGGCCGCCTACCGCGCGCTGAGGGGCGAGGCTCAGGCCTGAGCGCTGGGGCGGGCCGAGACCCGCCCATGCCAGGCCCGCACCCGGCCGTGCTCCTCGCCCACCGGCAGGCCGATCCAGTCGGCGAAGTCCACCGTCGTCAGGGCGCAGATGTCGGCGATGGTGTAGGTCTCCCCCGCCACGAACGGCCGCTCGGCCAGTTCCTGGTCCAGCCAGCGCAGGGCGCCTTCGTAGGCTTCGCGGTTGGACTCGCCGAAGTCCTTGTACTGGGTCAGCAGGGCCGCGGTGCGCGGATGGGCGTGGCGCCAGAAGTTGCCGACCGGGGTCATCAGGATGAACTCGATGCGGCGCACCCACATGTCCACGAGCGCCTTCTCCACCGGCGTCGTCCCGAACAGCGGCGGATCGGGCTGGGTCTCCTCGAAGTAGCGGCAGATCGCCACCGTCTCGGAGATCGCCGTCCCGTCGTCGAGCACCAGGGTCGGCACCTGGCCCAGCGAGTTGCGCGCCCGGTGCTCGGGACTCTTGTGCTCCCGCTGCATCAGGCTCACCGCCGTTTCGGGCAGGTCGATCCCCTTCTCGGCCAGGAAGATACGCACCCGTCGAGGGTTCGGCGCCGGCATCGGCGCGCCATAGAGGATCAAGGTCTCGCTCCCGAACTGTGTCCGGGCGCGAGCCTAGCGATCGGTCACGCGCTGACCAGCTTCTTCTTCCGTTCGCCGCGCCGATGGCGGTGGCGCTCCAGGAGTTCGTGCAGGTAGCGGCCGGTCCAGCTGCGCGGGTTGGCGGCCACCTGCTCGGGCGAGCCCTGGGCGACGATCTCGCCGCCGCCGTCGCCGCCCTCGGGGCCGAAGTCCACCAGCCAGTCGGCGGTCTTCACGACGTCGAGGTTGTGCTCGATGACCACCACGGTGTTGCCCTGGTCGGCCAGTTCGTGGAGCACCTCCAGCAGTTTCTTCACGTCCTCGAAGTGCAGGCCCGTGGTCGGCTCGTCGAGGATGTAGAGCGTCTTGCCGGTCGCCCGCCTGGACAGCTCCTTCGACAGCTTCACCCGCTGGGCCTCGCCGCCCGACAGCGTCGTCGCCTGCTGGCCGACCTTGATGTAGCCCAGGCCGACCCGCTTCAGCGTCTCCATCTTCTCGCGGATCGGCGGCACGGCCTTGAAGAAGTCGGCTGCTTCTTCCACCGTCATATCAAGGACATCGGCGATATTCTTGCCCTTGAACATGATCTCCAGGGTCTCCCGGTTGTACCGGTGGCCGTGGCAGACGTCGCAGGTCACGTAGACGTCTGGCAGGAAGTGCATCTCGATCTTGATCAGGCCGTCGCCCTGGCAGGCCTCGCACCGGCCCCCCTTGACGTTGAACGAGAACCGCCCCGGGCCGTAGCCGCGCGCCTTGGACTCCGGGAGGCCCGCGAACCAGTCGCGGATCGGCTGGAAGGCGCCGGTGTAGGTGGCCGGGTTGGAGCGCGGCGTGCGGCCGATCGGCGACTGGTCGATGTCGATGACCTTGTCGAAGTTCTCCAGCCCCTCGATCCGCTCGTGCGGGGCCGGCGCGTCCGAGGCGTTGTGCAGCCGCCGGGCGGCCGCCTTGTACAGCGTCTCGATGGTGAAGGTGGACTTGCCGCCCCCGGAGACGCCGGTGATGCAGGTGAAGGTCCCCACCGGGATCTCGGCGGTGACGTTCTTCAGGTTGTTGCCGGTGGCCCCGATGACCCGCAGCACCTTCTTCTTGGAGATCGGCCGGCGGTCCTCCGGCACCTCGATCTCGCGCGCGCCGGACAGGTACTGGCCGGTCAGGCTGCGGGGATTGGCCATGATGTCGTCGGGCGAGCCCTGGGCGATGATCTCGCCGCCGTGGACGCCGGCCGCCGGGCCCATGTCGATGACGTAGTCGGCGGTGAGGATCGCCTCCTCGTCATGCTCCACCACCAGCACCGAGTTGCCGAGGTCGCGCAGGCCCTTCAGCGAGGTGAGCAGGCGGGTATTGTCGCGCTGGTGCAGGCCGATGGACGGCTCGTCCAGCACGTAGAGCACGCCGGTCAGGCCCGAGCCGATCTGGCTGGCCAGCCGGATGCGCTGGCTCTCGCCGCCGGAGAGCGTCCCCGAGCCGCGTGAGAGGTTCAGGTAGTCCAGGCCGACGTTCACCAGGAACCGCAGGCGGTCGTTGATCTCCTTGAGGATCCGCCGCGCGATCTCCATCTGTTTGTCGGTCAGCCGCCCGCCCAGCGCCTCGAACCACTCCCCGGCATGCCTGATGGAGAGGGTGGAGACCTCGCCGATGTGCCTGCCGTCGATCTTCACGGCGAGCGCCTCGGGCTTCAGCCGGTAGCCGGAACAGGCCTCGCAGGGCGTCTCCGACTGGTAGCGGCCGAGCTCCTCGCGGACCCAGGAGGAGTCCGTCTCGCGCCAGCGGCGCTCGAGGTTCGGCAGCACGCCCTCGAAGGTCTTGTTGACCTCGTACTTGCGGGCGTTGTCGTCGTAGATGAAGCGGATCTTCTCCCCGCCGGAGCCGTGCAGGATCACCTGGCGGGCGGCCTCGGACAGCTTCCACCACGGGGTGTCCATGGAGAAGTCGTAGTGGCGCGCCAGCGCCTGGAGGGTCTGGGTGTAAAGCGGCGAGGGGCCCTTGGCCCAGGGCGAGATGGCGCCCTTGTGCAGGGTCTTGTCCTTGTCCGGCACCACCATGTCGGCGTCGAAGGCGAGCTTCGCGCCCAGGCCGTCGCAAACCGGGCAGGCGCCGTAGGGATTGTTGAACGAGAACAGCCGCGGCTCGATCTCGCTGATCGTGAAGCCGGAGACCGGGCAGGCGAACTTCTCGGAGAACAGCAGCCGGCGGGGTTCGGCCTCGCCGGGCTCGGTGTCGGCCCACTCTGCCACGGCGATGCCATCGGCCAGCTTCAGCGCCGTCTCCAGGCTGTCGGCGTAGCGGCTCTCCAGGCCGGGCTTGGTGACCAGCCGGTCCACGACCACGTCGATGTCGTGCTTGAACTTCTTGTCGAGGGTCGGCGCGTCCTCGATCGGATAGAACTCGCCGTTGATCTTCAGCCGCTGGAAGCCGGCCTTTTGCCACTCGGCGATCTCCTTGCGGTACTCGCCCTTGCGGCCGCGCACCACGGGGGCCAGCAGGTAGAGGCGGGTGCCTTCGGGAAGCGCGGTGAGCTTGTCGACCATCTGGCTGATGGTCTGGCTTTCGATCGGCAGGCCGGTGGCGGGCGAATAGGGGACGCCCACCCGCGCCCACAGCAGGCGCATGTAGTCGTGGATCTCGGTCACCGTGCCGACGGTGGAGCGCGGATTGCGGCTGGTGGTCTTCTGCTCGATGGAGATGGCCGGCGACAGGCCCTCGATGAGGTCCACGTCGGGCTTGCTCATCAGCTCCAGGAACTGGCGCGCATAGGCCGACAGGCTCTCCACGTAGCGGCGCTGGCCCTCCGCATAGATGGTGTCGAAGGCCAGCGAGCTCTTGCCGGACCCCGACAGGCCGGTCAGCACGACGAGCTCGCCGCGCGGTATGTCGACGCTCACGTCCTTGAGGTTGTGCTCACGCGCCCCGCGGACGCGGATCATGTTCGTCTGGTCGGCCATGTTTCCGGAAACGTGAAAGCGCCCGCAGAAGGTCCCCCGGGCAAGCTGCCTAATGTAGTTCGCCGACTCGTAGATAACATCGGAACGCAACCGGAACAAACGTCCTGCGGCGCCCTGCCGCCCCGGCTGCTGACACAACGCTGGCAGCAAGGGGAGTGCTGGTTGCGTCGCGCGCGGTCGCCTAGTATCGGCCGCGGCCGGCGCTTCGGACCGTCCCGCGCCTCAGCCCGACGAGCCATGACCCCCGAGCAGTTCCTCAACAGCATCCTTCGCGAGTTCTATGGGCGGATTCACGTCCAGGCGCCGGACAACTACGACACCGCCCGCTTCTCGCACGACGGGGTCGACCGGTCGGGGGCGTTCCAGGCGCAGATGCACGCCGCCTACCTGTCCCTGTTCGCCCAGCGGTACCGCGAGTTCCACGCCACCTGGATGCTGCTGGCCGACGACGAGTCGCGGCGGCTGTTCGCGCGACTGATCCTGTACCGGCTCCTCGGCCACCGGCACATGCGGATCAAGGACGACGTCGGCTACAGCTTCGACAGCCGCCTCTACCAGGCGGCCGAGGCGCTGGCGGCGGGCGAGTCCTCCCTGCCGATCAGCGGCATGTTCGGCGGACTGAGACACTTCCGCGGCCTCGATTTCGAGGGTGAGACCTTGGAGATCGACGGCTGGCCGGGCGGCATCGTCTACACCTTCCTGAAGCGCCAGTACTTCCTGGAGCGCGGCCCGGTCCGCATCCAGCCCGAGCGTGGGGAGACGGTCCTAGACCTCGGCGCCTGCCTCGGCGACACGGCCCTGGCCTTCGCCGCCCGGGTCGGGGCCCAGGGCCGCGTCTATGCATTCGATCCCCTGCCGGATCACGTGGAGGCGACGCGGTTCAACGCCCGGCAGAACGGCTTCCAGGATCGCGTGGTGGTCGTGCCTCGGGCGGTTAGCGACAAGAGCAACGACATCGCCCCCATCGCGGCGCGCGGCGCCAATCCCGGCTTCCGCATCGCCGGCCAGGAGGGCCAGCTTCCGCTCACCTCCATCGACGACTTCGTCGCAGCGGAGGGCCTTCCCAGGGTCGACTTCATCAAGATGGACATCGAGGGCGCCGAGCTCGGCGCGCTGACCGGCGCGCGCGCCACCCTTCAGCGCCATCGCCCCAAGCTGGCGATCTCGCTCTACCACCGGCCCGAGGATTTCTTCGCCATCCCACAGTACCTGGCCGCCACCCTGCCGGGGTACGACTTCCACCTCGACCACTACACCGTGCACGCCGAGGAGACGGTGCTCTACGGCGCGCCGCGGCCTCGCTAGCTAGCCTGCTGCCACGACGCTGGCAGCAGGGAGAACAATCAGCGACTGGCCGCGGCCTGGGCCTGTTCGAAGACCCGCAGCGCGTTGCCGCCCCAGACCTTGGCGATGTCGTCCTTCGAGTAGCCGGCGGCGCGCAGGGCGGCGCTCACCTTCGGGAAGTCGGTGAGGTCCTCGAAGCCAGTCAGGCCGCCGCCGCCGTCGAAGTCGCCGCTGATCCCCACATGGTCGATTCCGGCCACCTCGATGGCGTGCAGCAGGTGCTTCATGAAGTCTTCGAAGGTCGCCCGGGGCGCCGGGTAGCGGGCGAGGATGGCGTTGCGCTCGGCGGTCAGCGCCCTCAGCTCCGCCAGGGTGGCCGGCCGGCCGCGGCCGTACTTGCGGCCAAGCTCCGCCAGCGCCGCCTCGCGCTCGGGGTTCGGCGGCACGGTGATCATGTAGTTGGAGAGCGCGTTCAGCTGGATCACGCCCCCCTTGCCGGCCAGCTTGCGCATCAGCTCGTCGCCGATGTTGCGCGGGTGGTCGAAGACGGCCTTCGCCCCGGTGTGGGAGAGGATGATCGGCGCCTTGGAGAGCTCGATCATCTGTTCGGTGGCCGCGTCCGAGGCGTGCGACGCGTCGATCAGGATTCCCAGCCGGTTGGCCTCGGCCACCCACCGGCGGCCGAGCGGCGACAGGCCGCCGTGCTCGGGCGGAGCAGTGGCGGAATCGGCCAGGTCGTTGTTGGCCGTGTGGACCGGGCTCATCATCCGCGCGCCCAGGTCGTGGAAGGTCTTCATCAGCGTCAGGTCGCGGCCCAGCGGATAGCTGTTCTCCAGGCTGATGAAGACGAACTTCTTCTTCGTGTTGGCCAGGGCGCGGGCCTCGGCGGCGGTGGTCACCAGGCCGAAGCGGTCGTGGTGACGCGCGGCCATCTCGCGGATCTCGTTGATCCGGACGAGGGCGAAGTCGCGGGCGCGGGCGTGGCCCTCCGGGGTCCGGGGCCCCTGGGCGGTGAAGACCACAAAGACGCCGCCGTCGACGCCGCCCTCGACCATCCGGGGATAATCCACCTGGCTGCCGTCCTGGGCCACCTCGTGGCGGTCCATGATGCTCCAGCCCTCGACCCCGAACAGGGCCGGGGTGTCGAAGTGGGTGTCGAGGACCACGACGCTCTCGTGCAGGGCGCGGTCGGCGCGGCTCTGGGCCAGGGCGGGCGAAGTGGCGGCGCCGGCCACCAGGGCGGCGAGGATCAGGGGGCGAAGGGACACGGGCGGGCGGACTCCGGCGGAAGGGTCCGTCCGGTATAGCTGCGCCGCCGGCCTCCGGTCGATCCGCCGGCGCCCCGGGCGCTGCGAACCGGGCCGCTGCTCAGTTCGGCGGCAGGCCGTGCAGGAAGTCGGACACCTCGCGCCAGGCCTCCTCCTGGTGGCCGACCCACAGGTGGCCGCCGCGGTCGTAGAGCACCAGGCGCGCGTCGGGCGCCCTGGCCGCCACATGGACCGCCGCCGCGGCCGTCCCGTATAGGTCGTCGCGGACGCTGAGCGCCAGCACCGGGCAGGCGAGCCGCTCCAGCGGGTACGGGGGCGGCGACCCGGCCGTGGCCGAGTCCAGCAGCAGGCCGTGGGCCCGCGCGCTGACCGGCAGGATGTGCGCCAGCACGTCCGCCACCCGGCGCTGCTCCTCCGGCGCGGCGGCCTTCACCACGGCGGGCTCGGTGGCCAGCACCAGCCGGGTCATCCGCTCGGGCGCGAGCCGGCTGGCGGCCCAGAACAGGAAGTCCGAGCGCAGCAGGCCCTGCACCGCCGCGGCCACCGCCGGCGTCTGGGCGGCGCTGGCGTTCTTCGGCCGGTCGGGGGCGTAACTCGCCGGGACCATCAGCACGAGGCCGCGGCAGAGCGCCGGGTGGCGCAGTGCGACCTGCGTTGCGGAGAGCGCGCCGGCCGAGCCGCCGATCACCACGGCCCGCTCGATCTCGAGCCGCTCCAGCAGATAGGCCAGGGCGTCGGCCTGCATCTCGGGCGAGGCCCCCTCCGGAAAGGCGCTGCGCAGATAGCCGAAGCGCGACGGGGCGATCACCCGGAAGCCGCTGCGCGTCAACGGATCGGCGAAGTCGAGCCCCTGGTCGAAGCCGCCGCCCGAGCCGTGGATCATCAGCACCGCCGGCCCCTGGCCCACGTCGGCGTATTCGATCGGCCCCCAGGGGCTGTCGATCACCTGGCTGCGGCCGGCGAGCCGCCCGCGCGCCCGCTCCATGTCCGCGTGGAACGCCCAGGCCACGAACACGCCGCCCGCGACGGCGGCCAGGGCGGCGAGGCGGAGGAGGGGGCGGCGCATGGCCCGAGGGAACCGCGCCCGCCGCCTCGCCGCCTTGACGCGGCGCAAGCCGAACGCCTCAGGCGCGGTCGATCCGCGCGGCGTAGCAGCCGGCTCCGGCGTAGTGGGCGTGGAGGTAGGCGGCGTCGGGGTTCGCCAGCAGGCGGTCGATGGCTTCGGGCAGGTCGGCCGTGGGCGTCAGGTCGGCGTCGACCATCATGCCCGCCTCGTCGAAGGCCCGCAGCGAGAGGAACTTCCGCGCCGCGAACACCGGCGGGATCTCGCCGGGCGCGAAGCTGGTGTCCCGCGCCGCCTCGCGCACGAAGATGGCATGGCGCGACCGGAAGGGGGTGTCGGCCGGCTGGTGCTCCCAGTTGAGCAACAGCACCCGTTCGCCGACCGGGGCGTCCTCCAGGGTCACCCGGCACGGCGCCCCGGGTCCGTCCACGACCCGGCGCAGCACCCCGCGCTCGGCGAGCTCGCCGTCGGAGAGGCCGAACAGCGGCGCAAACGGCGCGAGCGGCAGGGCGGACACGACGAAGCTCATGGCAGGTCTCCTTCAGGCGGCGTCGTGGAAGATGACGCCGAGGGTGTGGCGCTGGCCCGCACGCAGACGGCTGACGCCGTGGCGCAGGTTGACGCGATAGGGGCCGCGGCCGCCCCGGACGGGCCGCTCGCGCACGGGAAAGACGACGGCGTCGCCCTGGCGCAGGGGGACGACCTCGGCGCGGCTCTGCATCCGCGGCCGCTGCTCGGTCAGCACGAACTCGCCGCCCTCGAAGTCGTGGCCGGGTTCGGAGAGGAGGACGGCGACCTGCAGCGGGAAGACGTGCTCGCCGTAGAGGTCCTGGTGCAGGCAGTTGTAGTCCCCGGGCCCGTAGCGCAGCAGGAGCGGCGTCGGCCGCGTCTGGCCGGCGGCGTGGCAGCGCGCGAGGAAGTCGGCGTGCTCGGCGGGGAACCGCGCCTCGACGCCGAGCGTGGCGTTCCAGCGGTTGGCGATCGCGGCGAGCGGCGGATAGAGCGCCGCGCGCAGGCCGGCGACGAGTTCGGGCAGGGGATAGGTGAGATACCGGTACTCGCCGCGGCCGAAGCCGTGCCGGGCCATGACGACGGTCGAGCGGAACAGCGCGGCGCGGTCGTACCAGGCCGCGACGGCGCAGCAGGTCTCGGGATCCAGCAGGCGGGGGATCAGGCCGCAGCCGTGAGCGTCGAGCTCCGCCTCAGCGGCGGTCCAGTCGATGCGCTCCAGGCGGGGCGGGGCGAGGGTGGCGTCCATGCGCGAGAGATCGCGTCCCGCACGCCTCGCCTCAATCGGGCAAACGCAACACAGGTCCGAAAGCCGCCAGAGGCTTCCCTACAGCCAGGTGAGGTCCGTGCGGCGCCCGTTGACGATGATACCCTTCAGCCGCGCCTTGCCCCTGTCGTCGATCGACAACACCGCAAAGGCGCTCGGCGACTGGCCGGGGTCCAGGCGGAGCGAGCGTTCGATCGCCTCCGCCTGCCGCTGGTCCGCGTGGAACCGGTCCACCCGGAGGTCGAGGGTCAGGGCGCCTTGCGCCCGCGGGTCGCCGTCCCCGGCGGGGTGGCAGGTGACCCAGCCCCACACCGGCACGTCGCCCGGCCGATCGCCTTGTCGCGTCCCGCCGACGGAGGCCACGCGATGGAAGGCGCCGTCGCGCCGCAGGATCACCCAACGCCAATCCGGCACGGCCGCGTCCGCGCCGGGCGGGCAGGCCGCGCCTTTCGGGATCGGATAGGTGATCGCGAATCGGACGAAGTGGCCCGACAGCGGGCTGCGCGGATCGTAGGCGTTGATCGGGAGCACGACCTCCGCGCCCCGGGCGCGGGCGAGGCTCTCGCGGACGACGACGCCGACGAGCGCGGCCGTCAGCAACACGGCGGCGAGCAGGATGCGCGGGGGCAGGCCGATCTTCATGCCGCACGCCTGCGCCGCAGCACCAGGGCGATGGCGAGCGCAGCGACCGCGCAGACGGCGAACACGCCCGCCGACGCCAGCAGACCGAAGCCCAGGTCGAAGAGCAGCCGCGCGGCGGCCGCGAACAGCCCGAGCACGCCGACCGCCGTCACCGCGCCGTGGCGGTCGTGGCGGCCGAGCGCCACCACGGCCCCCGCCAGCACGAGCCAGGCCATCGGATGGACGATGCTGAACCGGTACGGGCCGAACGAGGATGCGCCGAAGTAGATCAGCATGCCGGCGGCCAGCCAGCCGTAGAGCACCGTCGCGGCGTCGAAGCGCTCGCGGACGGCCCGGGCCGCCGCCGCGGCGACGGAGAACAGGACCGAGGCCGCCAGCGCGTAGCCCTGCGCCGGACCGGGCAGCGAGGGGAAGATCGACTGGGCGCCCCACAGGGCCGCCAGACCGGTCGCGTGGGCGAGGGGGGCGGATCGCCAGGCGAGGGCGACCGCCGCGGCCAGCGGGGCGGCGAACAGCGCCCAGTCCCGCGCGGGCTGGTCGCCCGCCGGCAGGCGGGCGCCGATCCCGGCGATGTCGCCCGCCACGATGAACAGCACCGCCGCCGTCGCCGCCCAGGACGACCGTCCCGCCAGCGCCAGCAGGCCGGCGGCGAGGCCCGCGCCGTGCAAGGCGGCGACGGGATCGCCGGCGATGTCGAAGATCTGGCCCGTCAGCCCGATCGCAGCGGCGAACACCAGGGCCGCGACGCTGAGCAGGACGTTCTTGGTCACCTCCCGTCCGCGTCCGGCCGCCCAGGCCGCGCCGCCCGCCGTCGCCAGGAAGGCCGCGAGGATCAGGGCGAAGCGGACGAGACGCGGGATCTCCGCCCAGTTGGCGGCGACGAAGGCGATCACCGCCGCGCCGGCCAGGAAGGCGCCGATGGCCGCCAGCGCCGTGGCGGCGTCCAGCCGGCGGTCCTCCGGTACGGTGGCCAGGATCGGCTCGCGGCTGTCGGCGGGCACGAGGCCCGCGCCGATCCAGCCGTCCAGATCGCGTTCCAGCCGGCTGCGGTAGCTCGCCATCGCTCCCCCTCCGGCGGAGAGAGTGGCGGAGTTCCCGCCCGGCCACAACCGGCCGCCCTGCGTTGCGCCGGGCGCGCGCCGGCCCTAGATACCGGCTTCCGCACGAAGGAGACCGCCATGCGCCGCGCGACGGACACCCGCCTCGTCCCGAACGTCCACGCCTCCCGGGTCTCCCATGCCGGCCTTCGTCACCCTCGATTCCCTGAGCTTCCGCGCGCCTGACGGGCGCACGCTCCTCGACAACCTGACCCTCTCGTTCGGCGCCGAGCGCACCGGGCTCGTCGGCCGCAACGGGGTCGGCAAGACAACCCTGCTGCGTTTGATGCTGGGCGAGCTTCCGCCCGCCGCCGGGACGGTCACCGTGCGCGGCCGGCTGGGCGTCCTGCGCCAGGCGCTGGAGCCGCCGGCCGGTGCGACCGTCGCCGACCTGCTGGGCGTCTCCGGGGCGCTCGCCCGCCTGGCGCGCATCGAAGCCGGGGAGGGGACCGCCGACGACCTTGCCGAGGCCGACTGGAGCCTGGAGGCGCGGCTGACCGCGGCCCTCGCCGACGTCGGCCTTCCGGGCCTCGACCTCGGCCGTCCCGCCGCGACCCTCAGCGGCGGGCAGGTGACCCGCGCCAGCCTCGCCGGCCTCGTCGCCGCCGAACCGGACGTGCTGGTGCTGGACGAGCCCACGAACAACCTCGACGCGGAGGCCCGGGAGCTGGTGGCGGGCGTGCTGGGCCGCTGGAAGGGCGGCGCGATCGTGGTCAGCCATGACCGCGCCCTGCTCCGGCGCATGGACCGCATCCTCGAACTCTCCGGCCTCGGCGCGAAGGTCTACGGCGGCGGCTACGACCTCTACACGGAGCGCAAGGCGGCGGAGGCCGCCGCGGCCGAGCGGGAGCTCGACCAGGCTGAGCGCGCCATCGACCGCGTGGCCCGCGAGACCCAGGCCGTGGCCGAGCGCAAGGCCCGGCGCGACGCGGCCGGGCGAAGGTATGCCCGGTCCGGCTCGGCGCCCCGCATCCTGCTAGGCGGCCTGAAGCGGCGCGCCGAGGAGAGCGCCGGCAAGGGGCAGGTGCTGGCCGACCGTCTGCGCGCCGGCGCGGCCGAAGACCTGACGAAGGCGCAGGCGCGGGTGGAGCGCGTCCGCACCCTGGCCTTCGACCTGCCGTCCGCGAACCTGCCCGAGGGCAGGGTGGTGCTGGACCTGGAGGCCGTCGGCTTCGCCTGGCCCGGACGGCCGCCGCCGCTCGAGGACGTGGACCTCCGGATCGCTGGGCCTGAACGCATCGCCGTCACCGGCCCCAACGGCGCGGGCAAGACGACCCTGATCCGGCTCGCGGCGGGCGAACTGCAGCCCACCTCCGGCCGTATCCGGCGGGGCGCGCGCGCGGCCTTCCTCGACCAGCGGACGGCCGTGCTGCGGCCCGACGAGACCCTTGTCGACGCCTTCCGCCGGCTGAACCCGGACGCCTCGGACAACGCCGCCCGCGCGGCGCTGGCCCGCTTCCTGTTCCGCAACACCGCCGCGGAGAAGCCGGTCTCGGCGCTCTCGGGCGGGGAGCGGCTGCGGGCGGCGCTGGCCTGCCTGCTGATGGCGCAGGCGCCTCCGCAGCTCCTGATCCTCGACGAGCCCACGAACCACCTCGACCTGGACTCCATCGCCGCCGTCGAGGCCGCGCTCGCCGGCTACGACGGAGCCCTCCTGGTGGTCAGCCACGACCGCGACTTCCTGGAGGCCGTCGGCGTGGACCGGGAGCTTGCGCTCTGACCCGCCCGCCACCCCCGGCCCGGCGCCGGGGATGGCGGGCAGGGCGCTATCCGATGCCCTCCGCCAGCAGCACGATGGCGTCGGAGCCGGCGAGGCGGTCCCGGGCGATCTCCCGGTACTCGGGGGATTCCGCCCATCGGATCGCGGCCTCTCGGTCGGGGAAGGCGAGCACGACCAGCTTTCGGCCGTCCCATTCGCCTTCCATCGCTTCCGGCCTCTCTTCGGAGACAAGCAGGCGTCCGCCGTACTGCCTCAGCACCGGCATGAAGGCCGCAGCGTAGCGGCCGTAGCGCTCCGGATCGTGGATGGCGATCCGGCCCACGAGGTAGCAGCTCATGCCGCCGCCCTCCGGCTGATCACCCGGAACACCGCGTTGGCCCGGGCGCACGGCTGGCCGTCGGCGGTGACGAAGGCCTGGGCGAAGCACAGGGTGGATCCCGGCTTCACGAACACCGTGTCGAACTCCAGCCACTCGCCCTTGTGGGCGAGCCCCAGGAAGTCGACGGTTAGGTTCACCGTCACCAGCCCCGTCTCGAGCCCCAGCCGGCGGGCGCAGGAAAGCCCCATGGCGTTGTCGGCGAGGGCCGAGATCAGGCCGCCGTGGACGAAGCCGCGGCTGTTGGTGTGGGCGTCGCCGGCCCGCAGGCCCAGCACCACGGTGTCGCCCGAGAGCCGGCTGTAGAGCGGCTCCCAGGGCTCGGTGAGCGGGCTCTTGCGGTCGTGGCGCGCGAAGCCCGCGGGGATGTCGAGAACCGGGTCCATCACGCGGCCGCCAGTCGGGCCAGGCTCTCCAGCGTCCCGGCACAGGCGCGGGCCGCCTCCTGGCCCTTCAGCCGGAAGTGCTCGTGGAAGAACCGCTGGTGGACGTCATGTTCGTGGAAGTGGTGGGGCGTCAGCACCACGGAGAACACCGGCGTCTCGGTGGCGAGCTGCACCTGCATCAGCGCCCGGATCACCGTCTCGGCGACGAACTCGTGGCGGTAGATGCCCCCGTCCACCACGAACCCCGCGGCCACGATGCCGGCGTACTTGCCGGTGCGGGCGAGGGTCTGGGCGTGCAGCGGGATCTCGAAGGCGCCCGGGGTCTCGAAGCGCTCCACCGCGTCGGACGGGAAGCCCAGCGCGGTGATCTCCTCCACGAAGCCCGTGTGGGCCTCGCGCACGATGTCGGCGTGCCAGAGGGAATGGACGAAGGCGATGCGCGCGGCGCGGAAGGCGCCGTTGGCGGTGGGTAGTTCGTAAGCGACTTGGGTCATGGTTCTCTCCCTGACCGGGTTCGAGGGACCACGACTCAGGGAGACGCCGGCGCGCGCAGGCGCAATCTCGCCCACGCGACACGCGGCGGTTCTCATAACCGGACTATGACCGTCGGCCCCGGGATCGCACCGGGTCTGCTCGTCCCTGCCGGCCGAAGCCGCCAGGCGCCCGCGGGCTCGTCCCTCCGTCGCCGAGGCTTCGGAGGGCATTACCGCCGGTGGGGAGTTCCACCCCGCCCTGAGAACGCAGGCCGCCGGGACTCGGCGGCAGGAGGGAGCCTACGCCCCTTCCGCAAGGGCAAACAAGCGTTTGAATCGCCGTCGCGGCGTGGCTAGGCGGTGCGGTTGAGCGTGATCGCCGTAGCCGTGGAGGCCGTCTGGCCGGCGAGAGTCGCGCCCGGTCCGTAGCCGGAGGCCTGCTGGCGCTGGCCGGCGACCTCCTCGGCGATGGCGCGCACAAGCCCTTCGGTCACCGTCTTGGCGGCCTCGATGGCCCGGCCCTGGCGGGCGAGCACGGCGTCGAAGGCCTCGGTGGCGCGGATCAGGCGCAGGCGCTGGTCGGTAGGCGCGCCGGAGACAAGCCGCGGCTCCGCCCGCACCCGGGCGCTCTCGTGGCGGTACAGGTTCGCCAGGCGGGCGGTTTCGTCCATGTGCTGGGCGGCGTCCTGCGGCCGGCGGGCCTCGAAGGCCTGGCACTCGAGCGCGATCAGTTCGGTCAGGCGCTCGGTCAGGATGATCAGTTGGTCGACGCGGTCGGAAGCATTGTCGGCGGCGAGCGCCATGTCGGGTCCTCCTACTTGAGCCCCTGGAGTTTCAGCATTTCGCGCGAGATGGTGTCGGTGAGGCCGACGCCGCCGGCGCGGGTCATCTGCCTGGCCATGGCCTCGGTCATGAACGACTTGAACATCTGCTCGCCGGCCCCGCCGCCGAACGGGGCGGAAGTGTTCACGCCCTCGAACATCTGCTGCAGCATGATCGAGAGGAACTGTTCCTCGAACTTCTGGGCGGTGGCCCTGATCTCCCCGCGCTTCGCGAGCTCGGCGGTGTTCGCCGGGCCGGAGGTCGGCTGCAACAGGGTCGGCGGGACGGCGACGGGTCCGCTCATCACATCACCTCGATGTCGGCCTGCAGGGCCCCGGCGGCCTTGATGGTCTGCAGGATGGAGATCATGTCCCGCGGCGTGACCCCGAGCGCGTTCAGGCCCGAGACCAGGCTGGAGAGAGAAGCGCCTTCCCGGAGCGTCACGAACTGGCGGCCGGTCTCCTCGTCCACCTGCACGTCGCTCTGCGGCACCACCGCGGTCTCCCCGGTCCGGGCAAAGGGCGGCGGCTGGCTGACGGCGGGGGTCTCGCGGACCGTGATCGTCAGGTTGCCCTGCTGGATCGCCACGGTGGAGACCCGCACGTTCTCGCCCATGACGATCACGCCGGCGACCTCGTCGATGACCACCTTGGCCGGCGCGTCCGGATCGACGGTCAGGTTCTCCACCATGGAGACGAAGGTCATCATGTCTCGCCCGGCCGGCGGCCGGATGGCCACGATCGTCGGGTTCTCCGCCATGGCCGAGCCTGGGTAGCTCTTGTTCACCGCCTCGGCGATGCGCCGGGCCGTCGTGAAGTCCGGGTTGCGGAGCGTCATGCGCAGGCTGTCCATGGCCGCCAGCTGGAAGCCGATCTCCTTTTCCACGATCGCCCCGCCGGCGATCCGGCCGGCGGTGGGCACGCCCTTCGACACCGTCGAGCCCGAGGCGCCCGAGGCGCTGATCGAGCCCGTCTGGATCGTGCCCTGGGCGACCGCATAAGCCTGGCCGTCGGCGCCGAGCAGCGGGGTGACCAGCAGGGTTCCGCCAAGCAGGCTCTTGGCGTCGCCCATCGCCGAGACCGTGGCGTCGATCTTGGCGCCCGCGGCCGCGAAGGCCGGCAGCTTGGCGGTGACCATCACCGCGGCCACGTTCTTGGTGTTGAGGTTGGCGTCGCGGGTGTTGACCCCCAGCCGCTCCAGCATCGCCTCCAGGCTCTGCTTGGTGAAGGGCGCGTTGCGCAGGGCGTCGCCCGTGCCGTTCAGGCCGACCACGATGCCGTAGCCCACGAGCATGTTCTCGCGGACGCCCTCGAACTCGACGATGTCCTTGATGCGGGACTTGGCGGCGGCCGGCTGCACGCAGAGCGCCAGCGACACGAGGACGGCGGAGAGGAGGCGGAAGGCGCGGATCATGGTTAACCGTGAAGCTGCTTCCGGCGTCGCCATGCGACAGCCGTGCCAACCGGCGGCGGTCCGAAAAATCCAATGGAGTCAGTGGGACGCCGGCGGCGAGGGCCCGGCGCCGGGCGCGCTGGGCAGAAATTGCCCGGCATTAACCATACCGCAAGCAAGGCGCCCCGAGATTGCCTGCGAGTTTGGGTTAGGGCGGGCGTCTTTCCACATGAAGGTCACGGGACCAGGTGCGATCGGACCGGCCGGCGGGCCGAAGGCCAGGCCCTCGGGCGGCTCGGGATTCCGGCTGCCGGGAGCGGGGGCCGTCGAGGGTCCGGCCTCGTCGGCGGGGGTGTCCGCCACCTCCAGCATCATGGGCATGGACGCGCTGCTCGCCCTGCAGGACGTCGGCGGGCCGCTGGAGCGCAAGCGCCGGGCGGTGAGCCGGGCCGGCCGCATCCTCGACGTGCTCGACGACATGAAGGTCGCCCTGCTGGACGGCCGCCTGTCGGGCCACGACCTTGACCGCCTGCGCCGTGCGGTGCGCGACGAGAGGGCCCAGACGGACGATCCCAAGCTCGAAGCGGTGCTGGAGGAGATCGAGGTCCGCGCCGCGGTCGAGATGGCGAAGCTTGAGCAGGCGCGACGTGCGGCGTAATTACCCTGCGGAATGTGGCACGTTGAAACCGGCGTTCTCTTTGCTATAAGCCCGTCGCGTGTCTCGGTATCCTAGGGGGGCGTGAGGTTTTCATGAAGGCAGCCGCAGTTCTGGCTGACAAGCCCGAGTATCGTCCTTCCGAGGACGAGGAGTTCATGAACGAGCGTCAGCTTGAGTACTTCAAGCAGAAGCTCTTGAACTGGAAAGAGGATATCCTTCGCGAATCTCGCGAGACCCTCACCCATCTCCAGAGCGAGACTGAAAACCATCCTGATCTTGCCGACCGCGCCTCCTCGGAGACCGACCGGGCTCTTGAGCTTCGGACCCGGGACCGTCAGCGCAAGCTGATCTCCAAGATCGACGAGGCCCTGCGGCGGATCGAGGATGGCTCCTACGGCTTCTGCGAGGAGACCGGCGAGCCGATCGGGATCGCCCGGCTCGAAGCCCGGCCGATTGCGACACTCAGCCTGGAGGCCCAGGAGCGGCACGAGCGCCGCGAACGGGTCCACCGCGACGACTGACTTGAGGCGGCCCCGCAAGGGGCCGTTTTCACGTCCGGCCCGCGCTTTGCGCGCGCCCCGCGGTCACGCTATATATGCTCAGAATGAGCATTTCCCCTGCGCGGGCGGCGGTCTGCTATAGCCGCGCTGGCGCCGGGGCTTGTCGGCGCGCGTTTGTCGAGCGGCGCAATTGCAGCGGAGCCAGGGCGTGACCAAGGCCTTCTACTCGATCCACAGTCACGGTTTCGTGCGCGTCGCCGCCTGCACGCCCCGCGTCCTGCCCGGCGATCCGGGCTTCAATGCCGCCGAGACCCTGGCGCTGGCGAAGCAGGGGCACGCCCAGGGCTGCGACCTGATGCTGTTCCCGGAGCTGGGGATCAGCGCCTACGCCATCGACGACCTCCTGCTGCAGGACGCCCTGCTGAAGCGCGTGGAGACGGAGATCGCCAGACTCGCCGAGGCCTCGAAGGACCTCGCCCCCGTGCTCCTGGTGGGCGCCCCGCTCGCCCACACCGGCCGGCTCTACAACTGCGCGGTCGCGATCCACCGCGGCCGGATCCTCGGGGTCGTCCCGAAGAGCTTCCTGCCCAACTATCGCGAGTACTACGAGAAGCGCTGGTTCGCCGCCGGCGCCGGCGTCGCGGGCCTCACCATGCGCCTGGCCGGTCAGGACGTCCCGTTCGGCGTAGACCTGGTCTTCGAGGCCGAGGACCTCGCCGACTTCGTCTTCGCCGCGGAGATCTGCGAGGACTTCTGGGCTCCTGCTCCGCCGTCCACCCAGGCCGCCATGGCCGGCGCGCTGATCCTCTGCAACCTGTCGGCGTCGAACATCGTCGTCGGAAAGGCGGACGAGCGCGAGCTGCTCTGCGCCTCCCAGTCCGCCCGCTGCCAGGCCGCCTACCTCTATTCCGCCGCGGGGCCGGGGGAGAGCACCACCGACCTCGCCTGGGACGGCCAGGCCACCATCCACGAGCTCGGCCGCCAGCTCGCCTGCACCGACCGCTTCCCGGCCAAGGCCCAGATGGCCCTGGCCGACATCGACGTGCAGCGCCTGCGGCTGGAGCGGATGCGCTCGCCGACCTTCAATGACGCCGCTGTCGCCGCCGGCCACCCGGAGCGGGTCTTTCGGCGGGTCCGCTTCGCGCATAAGCCGGCCTTCGAAGACGTGGGCCTGCTGCGCCACGTCGACCGTTTCCCCTTCGTGCCGGACGATCCCGCCCGGCTCGACAAGGACTGCTACGAGGCTTTCAACATCCAGGTGCAGGGCCTGGTCCGCCGGCTGCAGGCCACGAAGTCGAAGCACATCACCATCGGCGTCTCCGGCGGGCTCGATTCCACCCACGCCCTGCTGGTCGCCGCCAAGGCCTTCGACGCGCTCGGCAAGCCGCGCTCGGAGATCCTGGGTTTCACCATGCCGGGCTTCGCCACCAGCGAGGGCACCAAGTCCAATGCCTGGAAGCTGATGAACGCGCTGGGCGTCACCGGCGAGGAGATCGACATCCGGCCGGCGGCGATCCAGCTCCTGACCGACATGGGCCACCCGTTCGCCGAGGGACAGCCGGTCTACGACGTCACCTTCGAGAACGTGCAGGCCGGCCTGCGCACCGACTACCTGTTCCGGCTCGCCAACCAGCGCCAGGGCTTCGTGCTCGGCACGGGCGACCTGTCGGAGCTCGCCCTCGGCTGGTGCACCTATGGCGTCGGCGACCAGATGAGCCACTACAACGTCAACGGCTCGGTGGCGAAGACCTCGATCCAGCACCTGATCCGGTGGGTGGTGAAGACCGGCCAGCTGGAGCCGGAGGCCTCCGAGACCCTGCTTTCGATCCTCGGCACGGAGATTTCGCCCGAGCTGGTGCCGCCCGACGCCTCCGGGGCGATCCAGAGCACCCAGGCCAAGATCGGCCCCTACGAGCTGCAGGACTTCAACCTCTACTACATCACCCGCTACGGCCTGGCGCCTTCGAAGGTGGCGTTCCTGGCCTGGCACGCCTGGCGCGACGTGAACGCCGGCCAGTGGCCGCCCAACTTCCCGGAGGAGGCCCGCCACCAGTACGACCTGGCGGCCATCAAGCACTGGCTGGGCCTCTTCCTGTTCCGCTTCTTCGAGATCAGCCAGTTCAAGCGCTCGGCCATGCCGAACGGTCCCAAGGTGATCTCAGGCGGCAACCTCTCCCCCCGCGGGGACTGGCGCGCGCCCTCCGACGGCACGGCCACGGTCTGGCTTGAGGAACTGGAAGCCAACGTCCCCTGACCGCCTAGTGCGGTCCGGACAACTGGTTCAGGCCGCAGGGCAGGGCGGTGAAGCCGGCCGCCCGAGCCATGGCCTTCCGTGCGCGGCGGCGCGCGAGGGCGGCCAGGCCCTCCTGCAGCGCCTGCAGCCAGCCATAAGGAACGTCCTTGTGGGTCTTGAAGAGCTCGTCCATCTGTCTGTCCTTGCCTTGGCTGTTTCAGCAAGGGAAAATTGCGCCTGATGCAGCGTGACCACAAACGGGTTCTCCTGCTGCATTCATAAGGTGAACTTATGTCAGACGTTCTCGCGGGCATCCCTCTGAGTGCGATCCGCGTGTTTGAAGCCGCCGCCCGTCTGGGCAGCTTCACCCGCGCCGCGGAGGAGTTGGGCATGACCCAGGCGGCTGTCAGCTGGCAGGTGAAGGCTCTTGAGCGGCGTCTGGACCAGCCGCTGTTCCGCCGCCTGCCCCGGGAGGTGGCCCTGACCCCCGCCGGCGAGCGCCTGGCCCGCGCGGCGACCGAGGCGACCACGGCCCTGCGCGGCGCGCTCGCCGACATCCTCGACCGGTCCGACGGGGTGCTGGCGATCAGCACGCTCCAGACCCTCGCCATGCAGTGGCTCGCGCCCCGCCTCGGCGCCTTCCAGGTGGCCCATCCCCAGATCGCAGTGCGGGTGGAGACGTCCAACCGGCTCGTGGACCTGCTGCGGGAGGAGGTGGATCTCGCGATCCGCGCCGGCAACGGCCAGTGGCCCGACTTGGAGGCCCTGCCGCTCTTCTCGGCCATCGAGACGCCGGTGGCGACTCCGGACCTGCTGTCACGCCTGCCGCCGATCGAACGGCCGGAGGACATGCTGGCGGCGCCGCGCATCGGCGCGGGCTGGGAGTGGGACCTGTGGTTCCGGGCCGCCGGGGTGACGCCGCCCCCGGGCGCCCTGGACGTCACGCCAAGGCTCGCCGGCGACGCCCAGATCCTTGAAGTGGCCGCGGCCATGGCCGGCCAGGGGTTCGCCCTGGCCTCGCCGATCCTCTACGCGGCCGAGATCGCGTCCGGGCGGCTGGTGCAGCCGTTCGACGTCACCATCCCCATGGGGCAGGGCTATTGGCTGGTCTATCCGCGGGACCGACGCCGCGCGCGCAAGATCGCCGCCTTCCGCGACTGGCTCGTCGCCAGCGTCGCCGAGGATCCGGCGGTGCGCCGGTACGCGGCGGCTAGCTGAGCCCGGCCACCCGCCGCTCGTCCTCCGCGTCGTCGGAGGCGCCTTCGCCCAGCAGCGCCGGGATCACCTCCTCGATCGCGTCCACGGCGAGCCAGGCCTGCATGAACTCGGGCGGCGTCAGCTTCTCGTCGACGGTGTGCTGGAAGAGCGCGAACAGCGGGTCCCAGAAGCCGCGCGGGTTGTAGAACACCACCGGCTTGGCGTGCAGGTCGAGCCGGCGCCACGACAGCAGTTCGACGATCTCCTCGAGGGTGCCGATGCCGCCCGGCAGCACGACGAAGCTGTCGGAGCGCTCGAACATCATGATCTTCCGCTCGTGCATCGAGGCGACCACGATGTGCTCGACGGTTTCCAGCGCGCGCTCCTTGCCGACCAGGAAGTCCGGGATGATGCCCAGCACCCGTCCGCCGGCGTCATGAGCCGCCCGGGCGGTCGCGCCCATCAGCCCCACGCCCCCGCCGCCGTAGACGAGTTTCAGGTCCGCCTGCGCCAGCGCACGGCCCAGCGCCGCGGCGGCGGCGAGGAACTGCGGGTCGGCGGCGTCGGACGAGCCGCAGAAGACGCAGACGGAATCCAGGCTGTGAGGCCCCATGGGCGACGGCTCCAAGACAGGGCCGCGGTGTTGTGCTTCTGCGCGCGGCCAAACCCGGTTAGCTATGGCCCGGGTTAAGGAGTTTCAAGCCGACCGTGTTCCCAGCTCCGCTTCGCCTCGTCCTGTTCGTCGCCCTCGCTGCAGCGACCGCCTGCGCGCCCGGGTCCGAGACGGGCGCCTCCTCGGCGCCGGAGGCCCCGGCGGAGGCGGGGTATCTGACGCCGCCGGTCATCCTGGCCGCCACGGCCGGCGCCGCGGGGGTGGCCCTGAGCGGACAGGCCTCGCCCGGCGCGCGCGTGCGGCTGGCCACGCCGGCGGGGGAGGAACGCGTGGTCGCCGCTGACCGCGAGGGGCGTTGGGAGCTCACCCTGCCGCCCGCCCAGGCCGCACGGATCTACGGCCTCTCCATGACGCTTGGCGCGCGGCAGGTGCAGTCGCAGGGCTACCTGCTGGTGACGCCCGCCGGCCGGGCGGCGATGCTGCGGGCCGGGGCCGGCGCGGTCCGGCTCGACCGGCCGGGCGGCTATGGCATCGGCGCCTTCGACTTCGACCGGGGCGGCGGGGCGGTGATCTCCGGCTGGGCGCCGGCCCGCGCCGTGGTGCTGGTTCGACTGGACGGCGACCAGGCCGCGGAGGGACGGGCAGACGACGCGGGTCGCTTCGAGGTCCCGCTGCCGCCGATCGGCGGCGGCGTGCACCGCCTGCAGGTCTATGGCGACGGCTTCCAGGACGAGGCGCGGGTGCAGACCGCCGCGGCCGCGCCCCTTGCCGGAGGGCCCCTGCGTAGCCAGTTGTCCGACAGCGGCCTGCGGGCCGACTGGATGACGCCGGGGGGCGGGGTCCAGTCGACGGTGCTCATCGACTGAAAGGCGAATAGGGTTGGCGCACATCCACGCCCCCGCTGGGGGGCGGTTCGGCGGGCCGGGCGCAGTGGCCCCGGCCGGCGCAAGGTTCGACTTCTGGAGCTCCATGGCCGATCTCGGCCGGCTGGTGCTGCGTTCCGGCGCGCCGCAGCTGCGGCTGCGCATCGCCGCGGCGCTCGGCCTCGTCCTGGTCGGCAAGGCCGCAGCGGTCATGGCCCCGGTGCTGCTCGGCGACGGCATCAACACGCTCACGCCCATGGCCAACGGCGCCGTGGTGGTGGGGACGAGCTTCATCCTGCTGGCCGTGGGGTTCGCGGCCCTGCGCCTGCTCGCCGCCTGCGCGCCGTATGCCCGCGACGCCATCTTCACGCGCGTCTCCCAGTCCACCATGGCCCGGGCGGCGGTGGAGACCTTCGGCCACGCGCTCGCGCTCTCGCTCGACTTCCATCAGACCAAACAGATCGGGACGCTCGCGCGGATCATCGACCGGGGCGCGCGCTCCACCGACTTCCTGATCCGCAGCGTGGTCTTCAGCCTCGGGCCCACCTTCGTGGAGCTGGTGCTGGCCATGGTGGTGATGACCGTGCGCCTGGACTGGCGCTTCGCGCTCACCGCCTTCGTGACCCTGGTGATCTACGCCACCGTCACCTTCCGGATCACCGACTGGCGCCTGTCGCACCGGCGCGAGCTGAACGATGCGGAGAACCGGGTGGCCGGCCTCTCGTCCGACGCCCTGATCAACTACGAGACGGTCAAGACCTTCGGGGCCGAGCGGCGCGTGGAGGCCGCTTACGACCGGGCCATGGCCGCCTATGTGGACGCCAGCTCCCGGGCCAACGGCTCGCTGAACCTGCTGAACGCCGCCCAGGCCCTGGTGCTGAACGTCGGCCTCGCGGCCCTGACCGTGATGGCCGGCTACGAGGTCTCGGGCGGCCGGCTGCAGATCGGCGACGTCACCATGGCCATCCTGCTGCTCTCCAGCCTGTACGCGCCGCTCGGCATGCTGGGCTTCCAGTACCGAGAGATCCGCCAGGCGCTGATCGACATGGAGCAGATGGTGGCCCTGAAGGGACGCACGCCGGACATCGTCGACGCCCCCGACGCCCGGGACCTGCCGCCCGCAAGCGGCCGCGGCGCCGCGCTCGCCTTCGAAGGCGTCACCTTCCGCCACGACGCCCGCTCGCAAGGGCTGCTGGACGTTAGCTTCCGCGCCGAGCCAGGGCAGACGGTGGCCCTTGTCGGCCCGTCCGGTGCGGGCAAGACCACCGCCGTGCGCCTGGCCATGCGGCTCCTCGACCCGCAGGAAGGCCGGGTGACTCTCGACGGCCTCGACATGCGCCGGGTGCGGCAGGCCTCGCTCCGCCGGGCCGTGGCCCTCGTCCCTCAGGACGTGGCCCTGTTCAACGACACCCTGCAGGCCAACATCGCCTTCGCCCGGCCCGAGGCCACGGGCGAGGAGGTGAGGGCGGCCGCCGACGCGGCCGAGCTCGGCGCCTTCATCGACAGCCTGCCCGACGGCATGGCGACCCTCGTGGGCGAGCGCGGGCTGAAGCTGTCGGGCGGCGAGCGCCAGCGCGTCGGCATCGCCCGCGCCCTGCTGGCCGACCCGCGGATGCTGATCCTCGACGAAGCCACCAGCGCGCTGGACGGCCCCACCGAGGCGGCCATCCAGGAGACCCTGCGCAAGGTGCGCAGCGGGCGAACGACGCTCGTGATCGCCCACCGGCTGTCGACCATCGTCGACGCCGACCAGATCCTGGTGCTGCGGCGCGGCCGCATCGTCGAGCGCGGGACCCACGCGGACCTGCTGGCCGGGCAGGGCGAGTACGCCGCCCTCTGGCGGCGCCAGACCCGCCAGGCCTGAGCGGCTACTCGGCGGCCCTCGGCAGGTCCGCCGGGCGCGGACGCCTGGCCGGCGGCGTGCGCCCGAACCGCTGGTGGGCCCAGCGCCACAGCCAGTGGAAGCGCTCCGAGTAGATCTTCGGTGCGGCCAGCATCACCGGCGTCAGCACGAGCGTCAGCAGGGTCGCGAACGACAGGCCCCAGACCACGGCGGCGGAGAGCTGCACCCACCATTCCGAGCCGGGCGCCTGGTACTCCACGTGCCCCGAGCGGAAGTTGGGGTGGATCTGGAACATCAGCGGCAGGAGGCCCACGACCGTCACCGTCGTGGTCAGCAGCACGGGCCGGAACCGCTGGATCGCGGCCCGCACGGCCGCGTCGTCGGGCAGGTAGCCCTGCCTTCGGAGCTGGTAGAAGGTGTCCACCAGCACGATGTTGTGGCCGACGACGACGCCGAACAGCGCCACCACGCCGGTCCCCAGCATGATCACCGAGATATAGTCGAAGGTGTGCAGCAGGTTCACCTGCACCCCCAGCAGCACGCCTATGGTCG
>NZ_DAISJG010000032.1:0-33733 GCF_036821595.1 Phenylobacterium sp. | reverse complement strand
TGCGGCCGAGGTCCCAGGGATTGCGGCAGACGCCCAGGTGCTCGCCCTCGGTGAACGGCCAGAGGCCGAACTCCGGGGTGTTGGTCTTGCCGACGATGGTGAGGCCGGCCTCGCGGTAGAGGCGCACGAGGGCGCTGTCGGCGGCGGCCGTCTCGCCCGCGAACAGCCGCGAGCCGCCGCTGGTGACGGTTCCCGCGAGCGTCGCGCCGAGGTCCTTGAGCAGGAAGGGAACGCCGGCCAGCGGGCCCGCGGCCGGGGGCTGGGCCCGCGCCCAGTCCGACAGGTCGGTGGTGACGGCGTTGATCCTCGGATCGACCTCGGCCGCGCGGGCGACGGCGGCCTCCAGCAGCTCGCCGGCGCTCACCTCGCGCCGGGCCACCAGGTCCGCCAGCCCCACGGCGTCGCGCTTGCGGTAGTCCTCGAAGTCCATCGCCATCCTCCCGTCTCTTCTGGTTGGGGAGCAGGCAACCACAGGCGCCGCGGCGACGCCAAGGGATTAGGGCGGTGACAGGGTCGTGGCGGACAGCACCGTCCACTTCCGCTCCTCGCGGCAGAACGACCCGGTGGGCGTGTAGACCGAGCAGCCCAGCCGCCGCCAGTGCCCGGGCGAGCCCGCGCCGGCCAGCACGGCGGTCTCGGGCGGTGCGCTCCATTGGACGTCGCAGCCGGGACCCACGCCCTTGTAGTCCATCCGCCAGGTCACCGAGACGCGCCGGAAGCCGGCGGTCTCGTTGCGCAGGCGCATGGGGCTGAGGCAGCGGGCGTCGGGGAACTCCGGGAAGGGATCGACCTCCAGGCGGACGATCGGCTGCGGGTCGCCGCTCGCGACCATGTTCCGAGCCGCGGGCGCGCAGGCGCCGACGGCGAGCGCCAGTCCGGCCGCGGCCGCAAACGCCAAAGGACGCATCCGCCCCTCCCGCGATGTTCCGAGCCCGGAGCTTCCACCGCCCGGCCACGCTTGGCAACACCGGTTCGGCGAACGCCGGGCGGCGGGCTTGAGAGGGATTCCGGTCGCCGCGCCCGGGGCCCTACTGGTCCCCCAGCCGCCGCGCGAGCCCGGCGTCCGCCGGCGGCGCCCGGCCGCTGTCGCGGGCGTCGTCCATACGCTTCATGGCGTGCTGCACGTAGCGGATTCCGAGCCACCGCAGCGGCTCGGGCTCCCAGCGAGGGGATGGCCCACGGGCAAGGGGCAGGCGCGACAGCGGCGTCTCGCGGTCAAGCAACATGCTGGACAACAGGCGCCCGGCGAGGTTCGTCGTCGAGACGCCTCGGCCGGTGTAGCCGTAGAGCGCCGCCAGACGGCGTCCGCGGTCGAAGACGACATTGGCGTTCCAGTCCCGCGACACACCGAGGAAGCCGTGCCATGCGTGGGTGAATCCCACGTCCTGCAGGACCGGGAACCACCCGCAGAGCTGGCGCCGCATGTCCTCTGAGGTGCGTTCGAACGCAGCGTCCCCGCCGGTCGTCGCCGAGCCGAAGAGGTATGGCGCGCCCCGGCTGCCATAGAGGATCCGGCCGTCGGGGGTTCGCGTCAGGTAATCGACGGTGTGGGCCTGGGATCCCAGCCCCTCGCCGCCCTGCCAGCCGATCTCGGCCCACTGTCGCTCACTGAGCGGCGCGGTGAGAACGATGCTCGAGGACATGGGGACGAGGGCGCGCCCGAAGCCCGGCACTTCTGGAAGATAGGCTTCTCCCGCCGCCACGACGGCGCGCCGCGCCCGGACGACGCCGCGATCGGTCTCCAGGGCCGCATCCTCACCCGTCCGAATACGGGTGACCTTGGTGCGCTCGTAGATGGCGGCGCCCCGGCGCTCGACCGCGCGCGCCAGTCCGCGAGCGAGTCTGGCGGGCTGGACGGCGGCGCTTCTCGGCGTGTGAAGCGCAGCCTTGATCCCGACGACGTTGACGCGTTCGCGCGCTTCAGCCTCGCCAAGCAGCAGGTTTCCCGCCCCGAAGCCGAGCCGATCATAGGCGGCGTGCGCGGCGCGCACCGCCGCGACCTGCGCCTCACCCCGGGCGAGGCTCAGGATGCCATTCATCCGGAAATCCGCGTCGATCCCCTCCTCGGCGCAGACCCGGCCGACCTCGTCGACCGTCTGGTACATGGCCAGGATCGTCTCTCGCGCCGTCTCGGCCCCGTATCGCGCCTCGAGCACGTGGGGATGCAGCGGATAACGGGTGGAGCACCATCCCCCATTGCGTCCCGAAGCGCCGTAGCCGCAGATCTCGGCCTCGACGATCGCCACCTCCAGCGAAGGGTCGGCCTGCAGCAGGTAGTAGGCTGTCCAGAGCCCGGAATAACCGCCGCCGAGGATCGCCACGTCCACGGTGATGTCACCCCCGAGGCCCCCCCGCGGCGTCAGCGGCTCTCCCGAAGTTTCGAGCCAGTAGCTGAGGCCAGCATACTCCGCGCCCACCTCAGGCGCCCTCGTCGAAGACGACGAACGTCTTCCGCAAGGTCCTGGAAACCCGCCAGATCCCGCCGGTGTTCGCGGGGAAGTACACCGCGTCGCCGGCGCGGACGGCCACGGGCTCGCCGTGGTCGGGCTCGAAGACCGCCTCGCCGTCCAGGAAGGTGCAGTACTCGGCCTGCAGCACCTGCCGGCGCCAGACGCCGGGCGAGCATTCCCAGACGCCCGCCCGGGTCGTGGCCGCGCCGTTGAAGCTTCTGGCCCGGGTCGCGGCCACAGGCTCGCCGATCGGCTCCTTGACCGGCACAGCCTCAGGAAGCTCTTGAAACAGGGTCTCGGGACGGAAGCGGACGATGGACATCGGGGTCTCCGGTCGAAGGTCAGAGCGGCCGCAGCACGCGGTCGAGGAATTCGCGGGTGCGCGGGTGGCGGGGCTGGGTGAGCAGGTCGCGGGCGGGCCCAGACTCGACGATCTCGCCGCCGTCCATGAAGAGCACCCGATCGGCCACCTCGCGCGCGAAGCCCATCTCGTGCGTGACGATCACCATGGTCATGCCCTCGGCGGCCAGGTCGCGCATGATCCGCAGCACGTCGCCGACCCGCTCGGGATCGAGGGCCGAGGTCGGCTCGTCGAAGAGGATCGCCTGCGGCCGCATGGCCAGGGCCCGGGCGATGCCGACGCGCTGCTGCTGTCCGCCCGAGAGCTGGGCGGGCATGGCGTCGGCCTTGTCGGCGACCCCCACCTTGGCCAGCAGCGCCCGGGCCTCCGCCGCGGCCTCGGCGGGCGGACGCCCCTGGGCGTGCACCGGGCCCTCGACGACGTTCTCCAGCACCGTCCGGTGCGGGAACAGGTTGAAGCGCTGGAAGACCATGGCAAGCTTGCCGCGGATGGACCGCAGGTTCGCAGGCAGGACAGCGGTCCCGTCCACCGAGATGGTCCCGCCGTCGTGGGTCTCCAGGCCGTTGATGCAGCGGAGCACCGTCGACTTGCCGGAGCCCGACGGCCCGATCAGGCAGACGACCTCGCCGCGCTGCACCTCGAAGCTGACGTCCCGCAGGACCTGGTTGGCCCCGAAGGCCTTGCTGACGTTGCGGACCTCGATCATCGGCGCGCCATCCGCCGCTCGAGGTGGCGCACGGCAAGGGTCAGCGGCAGGCTCATGGCCAGGTAGAGGAGCGCGATCAGGGTGTAGACCGTCATGTTCTGGAACGTGGAGACCGCCAGCAGCTGGCCGGCCCGGGTCAACTCCGCGACGGTGATCGTCGAGGCGATGGACGAGTCCTTGAGCAGCATGACGGAGGTGTTGCCGAACGGCGGCATCGCCGTCCGGAGCGCCAGCGGCAGCATCAGCCGCTGCATGATCTTCCGCTCGCTGAGGCCGAGCGACTGCGCCGCCTCGATCAGCGCGGGGTCGACGGACTCGAAGCCCGCCCGGAAATTCTCGGCCTGGTAGACCGAATAGGCCACGCCCAGCCCGATGATCCCGGCGGCCATGGCGCTGAGGCTGAGCCCCATCTCCGGCAGCACGAAATAGACGTAGAAGAGCTGGACGATGATCGGGATGCCGCGGATCACATTGATGACCACCCGGCTCGTCGTCCGCACGATCCCGACCCGCGAACGGCCCATGAGCGCCCACAGCAGCCCCAGCACGATGCTGAGCACGAGCGCCCCGGCCGTGACCTGGATGGTCACCAGCACGCCCCGCATCAGGATCGGCAGGAATTCGAGCGCCCGCCCCCAGAAGTCCTCGGGCATTACAGTCCCCAATGCTGGACGATGGCGGCGATCCGCGTCGCCTTGATCTCTGCGATGGCGCGGTTGAGCCGGGCCGCGAGCGCCGTCTCGCCCTTGCGCATGACCAGGCAGACCTGCTCCAGCTCGCCTGGCCGGAACTCCGTCGCCAGCCGCAGCGCCTCGGTCCGCGTCACCCGCAGGTAGTAGCGGATGATCGGCTCGTCGCCATAGGCCGCGTCGAGCCGGCCGAGCCGCAGGTCGCGCAGGATGTCGGCCAGGCTGTCGTAGGTCCGGACATCGCGGACCCCGGCGGTGGCGAGCTGCTCGACGAAGCGTGAGCCCACCTGCGCTCCCACGCGCAGGCCGGCCAGCCGCCCGAGGTCGGGGTAGGCGCGACGATCCTCGCGGCGCACGACCACGCCGCCGCCGTAGGCGTAGACCGGATCGCTGAAGTCGACCACCGCCTCGCGGGCCGGCGTGCGCAGCATGGCTGCGGCGATCAGGTCGATCTTGCGCGCCGTCAGGGACGGGATGAGGGCCGAGAACGCGGTCACCTGGAGGTCCACCGGGAAGCCGGCCTGGGCGGCCACCGCCTCGACGATGTCGACCATCGCGCCCGTCAGGCTGTTGGTGCGGACGTCGAGGAAGCTGAACGGCACGCCGGTCGCGGTGGACCCCACCACGAGGCCTCCGCGGGCGCGCACGTCCGGCGGCGCGGCGCAGGCGCCGGCCAGGCTCGCGCCCAGGCCCGCCATCACCGCGCGCCGCGACGCGGCCGACTGCTGAAGCCTGCCTCTCATGCCCAGGTCACGCCGGCTCGACCTCGACGCACAGGGTCTTGGCGTCGACGTAGTCGCGGATCCCGAGCAGCGAACCCTCACGCCCCAAGCCTGACTCCTTCACGCCGCCGAAGGGGGCGACCTCCGTCGAGATGAGCCCCGTGTTGACCCCCACCATCCCGTACTGCAGGGCGCCGCCCACGCGCCAGACCCGGGCGTTATCGCGGGTGAAGACATAGGCCGCGAGCCCGGCGGGCGTGTCGTTGGCGCGGGCGATGGCCTCGGCCTCGGTCTCGAACCTCACCAGGCCCGCAACGGGTCCGAAGGTCTCCTCGCGGCAGAGCAATGCGTCGGCGGCCACGTCGGCGAGCACGGTCGGCTGGAAAAAGGCCCCCTCACCGGCGATCGGCGCGCCGCCGGTCAGCGCGCGGGCCCCGCCGGCCAGCGCATCGGCCACGTGGGCGGCGACCTTGTCGCGCGCCCGCTCCTCGATCAGCGGACCCTGGTCGGTGGCCCCCGCGAGCCCGTCGCCCGCCCGCAGCCGCCCCGCAGCCTCGGCGAGGCGCGCGGCGAAGGCGTCGTAGATGCCGCTCTGCACATAGAACCGGTTGGCGCAGACGCAGGTCTGGCCGGTGTTGCGGAACTTCGAGGCGATCGCGCCCGCCACCGCCTTGTCCAGGTCGGCGTCGTCGAACACCAGGAAGGGCGCGTTGCCGCCGAGCTCGAGGCTGACCCGCTTCACGGTGGCCGCGCAGCGGGCCGCCAGCAGCTTGCCCACCGGCGTGGAGCCGGTGAAGGTGAACTTCCGCACCCGCGGGTCGGTGGTCAGCACCTCGCCGATGGCCGGCGCGTCGCCCATCACCACGTTGAAGACGCCGGGCGGGACGCCGGCCTCCTCGGCCAGCACGGCCAGCGCCAATGCCGAGAACGGCGTGAGTTCCGAAGGCTTGAGAACGACGGTGCAGCCGGCGGCCAACGCCGGCCCGACCTTGCGGGTGATCATCGCCGCCGGAAAGTTCCACGGCGTGATGGCGCCCACGACGCCGACCGGCCCGTAGGTGACCATCAGGCGCTTGTCCGGCAGGTGCCCGGGGATGGTGACGCCGTAGAGACGCCGCGCCTCCTCGGCAAACCACTCCAGGAACGAGGCGGCGTAGGCCACCTCGCCGCGCGCCTCCGCCAGCGGCTTGCCCTGCTCGGCCGTCATCAGCCGCGCCAGGTCCTCGGTGTGGTCGAGCATCAGCCGGTGCCAGGCCTTGAGGATGACGGCCCGCTCCCGGGCCGAGCGGGCGCTCCAGGCCGGGAAGGCCGCGTGCGCGGCCGCAACGGCGGCCTTGGCCGCCTCGGCGCCCAGCCGCGGTGCGCTGGCCAGGACGCGGCCGGTCGCCGGGTTGAGCACCTCCACCCGGTCCGCCGCGTCGATCCAGGCGCCGTTGATGTAGGCGCGCTCGCGCAGCAGGTCGGGCCTGGCGAGGGCCAGGCGCTCACGCTCGCTCGCGGGCGGGCTCATGCCAGTTCCGCCGCGCCCAGCGCCGCCTCGAGGATGTCCATGCCCTCCTCGATCACCGCGTCGGAGGCGGTGAGCGGCACGAGGATCCGGATGGTCTCGCCGAACTGGCCGCAGGAGAGCAGCACCAGGCCGTTCTCCAGGGCGCGCACGGTCAGCGCCTTGGCGGCCGGGCCGTCGGGCTCGTGGCCGCCGCGGGACCTCAGCACGTCGAACGCCACCATGGCGCCCGGGCCGCGCGGGGCCGAGATGGGGATCAGGTCGTTGCGCCGCGCGAAGCCCTCGATCCGAGCGTGCAGGGCGGCGCCGATGGCGTTGGCCCGCTGCACCAGCCCCTCCTCCGCGATCACATCGAGCACGGCGAGCGCCGCCGCGCAGGCCACCGGCGAGCCTCCGTAGGTGCCGCCAAGGCCGCCCGGATCCACCGCGTCCATCAGCTCGGCGCGGCCGATCACGCCCGACAGCGGGAAGCCGCCGCCCATCGACTTTGCGACGGTGATCAGGTCGGCCTTCGCCGCATAGTGCTCCATGGCGAACAGCTTCCCCGTGCGGGCGAAGCCGGTCTGCACCTCGTCGGCCACCAGCATGATGCCGTGCTCATCGCAGACCTCGCGGAGCGCCGTCATCAGCTCGGCGGACACGGGATTGAAACCGCCCTCCCCCTGCACCGGCTCCACGATGATCGCGGCCACCCGGTCCGGGCCGACGTCCGCGGCGAACAGGAACTGCAGCGCGCGAAGGGTGTCGTCCAGGCTGACGCCATAGCGCGGGTTCGGGAACGGGAGGTGGTACACCTCCGCCGGCGCCGGGCCGAAGTTGCGCTTGTAGGGCAGGACCTTGCCCGTAAGTCCCATGGTCATCATCGTCCGGCCGTGGAAGCCGTTGACGAAGGCGATTACCGCCGACCGGCCCGTGGCCGCGCGGGCGACCTTCACCGCATTCTCGACCGCCTCGGCGCCCGTGGTGAACAGGATGGTCTTCGCCTTGCCCTCGATGGGGGCGAGCGCGTTGAGCCGCTCGGCCAGCTCGACGTAGGGCGCATAGGGGACGATCTGGAAGGCGGTATGGGTGTAGCGTTCCAGCTGCTGCTGGACGGCGGCGATCACCTTCGGGTGGCGATGGCCGACGTTGAGCACGGCGATGCCGCCGGCAAAGTCGACGTAACGGCGACCCTCCTCGTCCCAGAGCTCCGCGTTCTCGGCGCGGGCGGCATAGATGCCGGTGGCGTTGGCGACACCGCGCGGGACGGCGGCGAAGCGGCGGGCATGGAGTTCGGCGTTGGACAAGAAGAGCACTCGTGGTTGCAGGACCTAGCCTGACGTTCGCGAATTCCGCCGCCCCCTCACAGGCGACAACGGAGACCTGGGCGGTGACTGGAAGTCACCTGGGACGATACGGGGCGCAGGAATCGGAAAGGCGCCCGCGAGGGGCGCCTTTCCTTCGAAGGCGGCGAGGGAGGGCGCGCCGCCTCCTGGGCTCGTCAGTAGCGGACGGTGGCCTGGAGGCCGATCACCCGCGGCTTGATCGTCGAGCCCGTCCACAGCGGACCGTTCTGGTAGATCGGCGCCTTGGTCGTCCAGGAGACGTTGTTCAGCGCGTTCTCCACATAGGCCTCGACCGTGACGTCAGAGGTCAGGTCGACGCCGGCGCGCAGGTCGAGCTGGCTGACCGCGTAGAGGCCTTCCGTGCGGCTCGGGTCGTAGACTGACGAGGTGCGGTTCTGGAAGGGGAACGGGCCGTCGTTGGCGCTCTTCGAACTCCACTGGCCGCGAACGAAGGCGTCCCGGTCGGCGAGCATGAACTCGTACTGGGCGGCCAGGTTGAAGGTCCAGGGCGTGGCGCCCAGGGTCTGGCCCTTGAACACCAGCGGCGAGGTGCCGACGATGATCGTGCTGTCGTAATAGGCGTCGGTGTAGCCGACCGCGGCGCTGAGCGTCAGGCCCTCGACCGGACGGGCGGTGACGTTGAGGTCGCCGCCCTTGCTGATCGCCGTGGCGGTGTTGGCCACCAGGCTGAAGGCGCAGGGCAGGCGGATCTGCTGCTGGATGTCGGTCCACTTGGTGTGGAACAGCGACGCCTGGAACGAGATGCGACGGTCCAGGAAGGCGCTCTTTACGCCGACCTCGTAGGTGCGGGTCTTGTCCGAAGCGTAGGTGTTTCCGCCCTCGATCCCCAGCACCGCCAGGTCAGCGGCGCAGATGTCGGGAACGGCCTTGTTCACACCCCCGGTGCGGTAGCCCTTGGCGTAGGAACCGTAGATCAGGGTGTCGTCGCTCTGCTGCCAGGAGAGGGCGACGCGGGGCGTGAACGGCTTCTCGCTGAGCTTGCCCGCCGCCCTGGCGATGCCGCCGCTGTAGGAGACGCCGCGCTCGATGATGTCGAAGTCCAGGGTGTCCTTGGAGTAACGGCCACCGACGCTCAGCGTCAGGTCCTCGATCACCTCGAAGTCGACGTTGCCGAAGACGGCCGTGGTCTTCTCGATGGTGTTCTCGTTGCCGTAGTAGCGGTGCAGGCCGTCGACCATGAACGGCGCCGCGGCGAGCGGGCGGCCGAACTGGAGCTGATAGGCGGTCGGGTAGTGAGCCGAGGTGATCGGCACGTCCGACTTCAGCGACGAACGCGAGTGGTAGAGACCGGCCGTCCAGCGGATGCGCGCGCCCGGATCGGCGCTGTTGAAGCGCAGCTCGTGGGTCGCCAGGCGCTGTTCCGCCACCGGGTTCTGGAAGGTCTGCGGCTTCTGACCCGGGATGATCGGGAACAGCCAGGCCGCGCCCAGCGACGTCCGGTCGTTGACGTGGGTGGCGTCGTTGAAGGCGTTGGACTTGCGGTAGAGGTAGGAGCTGACCGCCGTCACGGTGACCGGCTCGAACTCCGCGACCACCTTCATGGCCGGCAGGATGAAGCGGTCGCTCATCGGCTGGGCGAACGGCGCGTAGCTGATGAAGTCCCCCGAGTCGGGATCGGCGACGCCCGCCGGGCACGGGTTGATCGAGGGCGCGCGCGCGATGGTCGCCGGGCACGCGGCGTAGAGCGCCGCGCGATCGTCCTGCTTGACGTTCTGGTAGTAGAGGCTGGGCTGGATCGACAGCCAGTCGGTGGGCGCGAAGTTCAGCGCGCCACGGAAGATCGAGGCGTGGCTGGAGTTGCTGTTGTTCTCCCGGTCGGCGGGATCCTGCCAGCTCTGGCGGTCGATCCAGCCGCCTTCCTCGCGCTGCATGAAGCTGACGCGGAAGCCCAGGCGGTCCTCGATGATCGGACCGCCGACCGCCACGCCGCCTTCGTAGCTCGGGTCGCCATCGTCGACGATGCTGACGCGGGCGCGGGCGTAGGTGCTGTAGGTGGTCAGGCTCGGCGTCGGCGTGATGAAGCGGATGGCGCCGCCCTGGGAGCTGGAGCCGAACAACGTGCCCTGCGGGCCGCGGAGGACTTCGATCCGCTCCAGGTCGAAGATGTAGGGCACGGTGCTGCCCGAGTAGTTGATCGAAGCGTTCCGCGCCTGGATCGGGGTGTCATCGATGTACACGGCGGCGGTCGCCGCGCCGGCGGTGGATTCGATGCCGCGGATCGCGATGCGCTGCGTGCGGTCCTGCGGGATGTCGACGCCCGGGGTCTGCAGCGCCACGTCACGGACGTCGCGGATGCCGCGCTCCTCCATGGCCTCCTGCGAATAGGCGCTGACGCTGATCGGCGCCTTGGTCAGTTGCACCGGCTGCTTGGTGGCGGTGATGACGATCTCCTCCACCTGGTTCGGCGCCTCTTGCGAGACGGCGGCGCCGGCGGCGGCGCAGGCCACACCTGCCACGGCGGCGCCGGCCAGCAGCCGGCAGCGTCGCGTAACGTTCATCCCCATCGTCTATTCCCCTTCTCGAACAGCCGGCGCCTTTGAGGTCTCGGCCTGCAGCGCTCGCCGCACCGTTGCTGGCTCGAAGAATCCTCGCCTTTCCCGTCGCTCGGGAGGTGTAAAACGCGGCGCAAGTGGTGTCTTCCGGTCACCGCGCACTGGGCGGCGGCCGACCCCCTCGGTCCTTCAGGATTGACGGCGCCGGCGATCGGACCGACAGCCTCCGGCATGGTCCTTCGGTTCATCGCCCTTGCCAGCCTGTTCGTCGTCGCCCCGGCGCACGCCGCCGACGGCGGGCTCCTCTCGCGCCTGGTCGGCCAGCGGTTCGTGATACCTGACGCCCGCGCCGCCCCCGTCGAACTGGAGTTCGCCGCCCCGGCCCGAGACGTGGTGGAGGTGCGGGTCGGCGGCGCCGCGATCGAGCGCTACGTGATCGGCGCCGACGGCGCCGGCAAGCACATCCATCCCGACGCGCCCGGGCTCGTCTCGCAGGCCGCGTTTCAGGCCGACAGCTGGTCGCGGACCTACCGCGGGCAGACCGTCACCTACTCGCTCAGCCCCGGGGGCGACCTGGTCGGCCGTCGGAGCGGCGCTCTCGACGACTGGCAGTCGCCGACGTTCCTGTATGCGCTGAATCCGCGCGGCGCCGACCTCGAAGGCCGGCTCAGGAGCGTGCTCGAGCGGGCGCACGAGGAGGCCGAACGCTGGGAAGGCCACGACCACGGTCACGACCACGAGGGTCAGTAGCCGGCCCGCAGGTCCACTCGGTCGGGCACCGGCTCGCCCCGCGACAGACGCCCGATGTTCCCCGCCACGACCCGCGCCGCCGTCTCCGGATAGGTGAAGGCCGCCGCGTGCGGAATGACCCGGACGGCGGGATGGCGCCAGAAGGGGTGCCCCGCCGGGAGGGGCTCGGTCCGGAAGACGTCCAGGGTGGCCGCGGCGATCCGCCCGCTGTCCAGGGCCGCGAGCAGGTCGGCTTCCACCAGGTGCGCGCCGCGGCCCACCTGGATCAGGCAGGCGCCCGGCGCCAGGCGCTCGAAGAGCGACGCATTCAGGACGCCCTCCGTCTGCGGCGTCAGCGGCAGCACGCAGACCAGGATCTCGCAACCGTCGGCGAAGCCCTCCAGCCCCGCGTCGCCGTGGAAGGTGGCGACGCCTTCGATGGCCTTCGGGCCCCGCGACCAGCCGCGGACCTGGAATCCGAGCGCCGCGAGCGCCTGAGCGCAGCGTCCGCCGAGTTCACCGAGGCCCATCACGCCCACGATGCGGCGGCCCGTCAGCGGGGGGCGCTGGGGCCGCCAGACCGCGTCGGCCTGCTGCTGTTCGTACAGGTGGACGAGACGGTGGTGATGCAGCGTTCGCATCACCACGAACTCGACCATGCCGTCGGCCAGGCTTGGGTCGACCATCCGCACGATCGGCACGTCCGGGAGCGACTGGTCGCCAAGCAGGGCGTCGACGCCCGCGCCCAGCGAGAAGATCGCCCGCAGGTTGGGGAACTGCCGCCAGAAACCGTGCGGATTGGCCCAGGCGAGGCCGTAGGTCACCCCGGCGGGGTCGGGCGCGTCGGGCCAGACGTACAGATCCACCCCGGGCGCCGCCGTCCTCAGCGCCGCCGTCCAGGCGGCCGTGTCCACGCCCTCGCAGGCGAACAGCAGCACGGGGTTCGGCTCGTTCAGCACCTTCAACCGGTTCAGGCGACGCCGGCGTCGCGGGCCGCCTCGCGTTCGAGCCAGCGGCGGAACTTGGTGATGGCCGGGTCCCGCCAGCGGTCCTTCCGCGCGCGGAAGGCGTAGCCGCCGAACCGGATCTCCGGCTCGGCCGGCTGCAGCGACAGGTCGACCAGTTGGCCCGCCGCCAGCTCGTCGCCCGCCAGGAGCGCGTTGGTCAGGACCACCCCCTGGCCGCGCCTGGCGGCGTCAAGCGTCAGGTGGGCGTGCCACAGGCGCGGGCCCCCGAGCCGTTCGGGAACCTCGACCTGCCGCGCGGCGAGCCAGGTCCGCCACTCGCTGTCGTCGTCCTCGTGGAGCAGGGTCTCGGCCAGCAGGGCCTCGGCGGGCGCCCCCTGCCCGATCCGCGCGGCCACCTCGGGGCTGGCGGCCGGAAAGACCACCGGGCGGGCGATCTCCATGGCCTGGACGTCGGTGTCGCCGGGCGCCGACATGTCCCGGATGTAGCGGATGTCGGCGTCGGCCTCGTGCCGGCCGAAGTCCGGCGTGTGGTCGGTGGGCCGGACCTCCAGGTCGAAGCCGGGATGGGCGGCGTAGAAGTCGGGCAGCCGGCGGATCAGCCAGCGGTAGGCGAAGCCCGGCACGCTCCAGATCACCAGGCGGCTGTCGTCGCCACGGCGGGTGAGGTCCAGGGTGGCGCGGCTGATCTCCTCCAGCGCGGCAGAGATGCGCGCCAGGTATTTCGCGCCCTCCGGCGTGAGCCGCCCCCCCTGCGTGCGGTCGATGAGCTTGACGCCGGCCCAGTCCTCAAGCGCGCGCAGATGCCGGCTGACCGCGGCGTGGTCGATGCCGAGCTCCTGGGCGGCGCGGCGGATCCCGCCAAGCTGTCCCACCGCCTCGAAGGCGCGCAGGGCGGCATACGGCGGCATCAGCCGGCGCGCCGGAGAGGGCCGCTCTCCAGATCCCGGCCTTTGGCTGTCACGCGCCATGACGATCTCTAACGATTCGACCGGAGCCAAACTCGGGAGATCGGGCGCGCTTGTCAAAGCGCCGGTTGTCGCTGGCTGCGGGCTGACGTCCCGGGCCCCGTCCTCAGGCATGGCCGCTGGCCCCGGCCCTCAGGCCATCGTCGGGATCACGAAGCTCTGATCGGGAGTGACGCCTCCCCCCTTCGGCCAGCGCTGGGTGACGGTCTTGGTGCGGGTGTAGAAGCGGATTCCGTCCATCCCGTACTGGTTGAGATCGCCGAAGCCGGAGCGCTTCCAGCCACCGAAGGTGTGGTAAGAGACCGGCACCGGAATGGGCACGTTGACGCCCACCATCCCCACCTCCACCTCGTAGGCGAAGTCGCGGGCGGCCTCGCCGTTGCGGGTGAAGATGGTCACGCCGTTGCCGTAGGGGTGGCGGGAGGCCAGGCCGATAGCGTCGCCGAGCGATCCGGCCCGCACGATCTGCAGGACCGGCCCGAAGATCTCGTCCTGGTAGCTCTGCATGGCGGGCGTCACGCGGTCGAACAGCGTCGGGCCGAGGAAATAGCCCTCCTCATGCCCCTGCAGGGTGAAGCCGCGCCCATCGACCACCAGCTCGGCGCCCTCGTCGATCCCCATCTGGATATAGCCCTCGATGCGCGCCTTGTGGGCGGCGCTGACCACCGGGCCGTAGTGCGCCTCGGGGTCGGTGGAGACGCCGACGCGGAGGCCGGCGATGGCGTCCACCAGCTTGCCGCGCAGGGCCTCTGCGGTCGCCTCGCCCACCGGCACCACCACCGGCAGGGCCATGCAGCGCTCGCCCGCCGAGCCGTAGGCGGCGCCCAGGATGTCGTTGACCGCCTGGTCGAGGTCGGCGTCAGGCATCACCACGCCGTGGTTCTTGGCCCCGCCCATGCACTGCATGCGCTTCCCGGCGGCCGCGCCGCGGCCATAGACGTACTGGGCGATGTCGGAGGAGCCGACGAAGCTGACGGCCTTGATCTCCGGGTGATCGACGATGGCGTCCACCACCGTCTTGTCGCCGTGCACGACGTTCAGCACGCCCTTGGGGGCGCCGGCCTCCAGCAGCAGCTCAGCCAGCCGAACGGGTACGGACGGGTCGCGCTCGGAGGGCTTCAGGATGAAGGCGTTGCCCACCGCGATCGCGGGGGCGAGCATCCACAGCGGGATCATCGCCGGGAAGTTGAACGGGGTGATCCCGGCGACCACGCCGAGCGGCTGGCGCAGGGAATAGACATCGATGCCGGGGCCGGCGCCGCTGGTGTGCTCGCCCTTCAGGAGGTGCGGGACGCCGCAGACGAACTCGACCACGTCGAGGCCGCGCTGGATATCGCCGCGGGCGTCGGAGACCACCTTGCCGTGCTCGGAGGCGAGCAGCTCGGCGAGGCTGTCCATCTCGGACTCGATCAGCCGCTTGAACTCGAACATCACCCGGGCGCGCCGCTGCGGGTTGAGGGCCGCCCAGGCGGGCTGCGCCGCGCTGGCGGCGGCCACCGCCTGGTCCACGAGCGCGGCGTCGCCGAGCACCACCTCCGCCTGCGGGCGGCCCAGGTTGGGATCGAACACGGGCAGGCGACGGTCGCCGGCGTCGACGGGGACACCGCCGATGTGATGCAGGATTGTGCGCACTCAAAACTCTCCGCGCGGCGCCGCCGGCCGCCCCGGGCACGGGGCGGCGCGAGCCGCTTCAGGCTGGATGGATCGGGAATGGAGCCGCCTAGCGGGCGTAGGCGACCTTGCCGTCGAGGATGGTCATGTCGACGGGAATGTCGGCGAGCCTGGCCTTGGACGCGGTCAGCGGGTCTTCGGCGAGGACCACCAGGTCGGCCACCTTGCCCACCTCGATCGAACCGAAGTCCTTCTCCAGGAAGTTGGCCTGCGCGCTCCAGATGGTGAACATCCGGATGCCGTCCATGACGCTGATCGCCTCCTCGGGCTGGGTCACCGTCCCGTACTTGGTGTCGCGGTTCACGGCGCGGGCGATGGAGAACATCGGGTAGGTCGCGAAGTTCTGGGTGCCGATCGTGTCGACGCCCCCCGCGGGATAAAGGCCGCGCTCGATCAGGGTCTTCATCGGGAAGAACTTCACGTCCGGCTCCCGCACGTTGACGTCGGTCAGGCGCCACAGGAAGGCCACCTGCGGCGACGCGATGACCCCCGCCCGCGCCATGCGCTGCAGCCGCGCCTCGGTGCGCTCGGGATCCTGCACCAGGAAGTGGCCGAAGTGCTCGATCCGGTGACGGGTGTCCCTGCGCGGGGCCGCCTGCTGGGCGGCCTCGAGGGCGTTCAGCACCATGTCCTGGGCTCGGTCGCCGTTCGCGTGGGACAGCACCTGCCAGCCAGCCTGGTGGGCGCGCAGCACGATCCTGTCGAGGGCGTCCTGCTCATAGGCCGTGCCGCCGGTGTTGTTCGGCAGCCAGGTGGTGCCGGAGCCCTTCCAGAACGGCTTGTAGACCGCCGCCGTGGTGCCCCAGACGCCGTCGACGGCGAGCTTCAGTCCGCCGATCCGCAGCCAGTCGTCGCCCAGGCCGGTGACCACCCCGGAGGCCTCCAGCACGTCGAGCAGCTTGGGGTCGCGGGCGAAGTAGTTCATCCGCACACGGGTCGGCAGCCGGCCCTCCTTCCGGAGGTCCTGCAGGGCGCGGTAGGCGAGCGGGCTCGACATGTCCGAGACCGTGGTCACCCCCTTCTTCAGGTAGAAGTCGTCGAGGACGCCACGCAGGGCGTCCTTGAGCTCCGGATAGGTGAACTTCGCCTGGGCGGGCCACGGGGCCGGCGCATCGCGGACGATGAACACCTCGCCGTTCGGCAGGCGCTCGTAGTGACCCGAGTGTCCCGGCGCAGGGTCGGGGAAGTCCCGCGTCATCCCCATGACCTCGGCGGCCTTGTGGTTGATCAGGGAGTCGTGCGCGCTCCAGATCAGCCGCACCGGATTGTCCGGAAACGCCTTGTCGAGCTCGGCGCGGGTGGGCATCACCTGGTTGTAGGTCCCCTGCCCGACCAGCCACGCGCCAGCCGGCAGCCTGGCCTGCGCCTTCTTGAGTTCGGCGATGATGGCCTTGCCGTCCTTGAGCGGCGGCGCCTGGACCTTGATGTGGTGGGCCTCCACGCCCGCCATGCCCTCGACGTGCGAGTGGGCGTCGATGAAGCCGGGCAGCAGCGGCCGGCCCTTCAGATCGACAACCTGGGTCTGCGGTCCCCGCCAGGCGGAGATGTCGCCCACCGCCACGATCCGGTTGCCCTTCACCGCCACGGCGCTGGCGATGGTGGCGTCGGGGTCGACCGTGATCACCTTGCCGTTGACGAAGACCAGGTCGGCGTGGCTCTCGGCCGCCGCGACGGAACCTGCCCAGGCGAGCGCCGCGGCCCCCGCCATGGCCACCAGACTACGCTTCGTCATCAGCATGCCCGAACTCTCCCGTTTCAGCCCGGATTCCAGCCCAAGGCCGCGGCGCCGCCAAGGTGTGAACCACAGCCCCGATGGTGACCGTGAGTCACCGCGGACCTCGGCGAGCACCGCGAAGTCGGCGAGCTTGCCCACCTAGATGCTTCCGCGGTCCTTTTCCATGAAGTTTGCCTCCGCGCTCCAGATGGTGAACATCCGGATGCATGTATTCCGGACGGCCGATCCTGTGCGGCGTGACGGTTCAGTCGCCAAAACGGCCCTGCAGCCCAACGGCAGGGCTGCCGCTCGGAGGGGCGCCGACCGCGGCGTTCTCCGACAGAACGAGCGAAGAGGGAGCTCTCACGGCCTTCAGAGCGCCTGCGGCAACCCCAGTATGCGCTTGGCTATGATGTTGTTCTGGATCTCGTAGGAGCCGGCGAAGATGGTGTTCGCCTTTCCGGACAGCCATTCGCGCACACACGCCAGCTCCTCGGCGGTGAAGCCCTCGCCGTCCCAGCCCAGCCCCTGCAGGCCCATCGCCTCCATCAGCAGCTCCGCCCGCTCCTGAACCAGCAGCGACGAGACGTTCTTCAGGATCGAGGTCGCCGCCGTGGGTCCGCCGCCGGACGCCTCCGCCGTGGTCCGCTGCAGGGTGAGGTCGAAGGCCTGGCGCTCCATGGCGTGCCGCACGAGCCGCATGCGCAGATCCGAGTCGGCCAGCCGGCCCTCGGCGTCCCGCCCGACATACTCGGCGACCACCTCCTCGATCGGCCGCTGCTCGGTGGCCCGCCGCGGGGCGTCCTCGTTGCGCTGGCGCTCGTACTGCAGCAGCCGCTTGCCGACGGTCCAGCCGCCGTTCAGCGCGCCGACCAGGTTCTCCTTGGGCACCTTCACGTCGGTGAAGAAGGTCTCGCAGAACGGCGAGCGCCCGGCGATCAGCAGGATCGGCCGCACCTCCACGCCTGGCGAGCGCATGTCGATCAGCAGGAAGGAGATGCCGTCGTGCTTCCGTGTCGGGTCGGTCCGCACCAGGCAGAAGCACCAGTCGGCGTACTGGGCGCCCGAGGTCCAGATCTTCTGGCCGTTGACCAGGAAGTGGTCGCCCCGGTCCTCCGCGCGGGTCTGCAGGCTGGCCAGGTCGGAACCTGCGTTGGGCTCGGAATAGCCCTGGCACCAGCGCGTCTCGCCCCGAGCGATCGGAGGGATGTGCCGCAGCTTCTGGGCCTCGGTCCCGTACTCCAGCAAGGTGGGGCCGAGCATGCGCACGCCCATGCTCCAGCCGATCGGATTCCAGGCGCCGACCTTGCGCATCTCCTCGCGCAAGGTCCGCGCCTCCTGGCGCGAAAGCCCGCCGCCGCCGTAGGCCTTGGGCCAGGTCGGCGTCCCCCACCCCTGGGCGCACAGGCGTGAGCGCCACAGGCCGGACGCCGGCTGGTCGGGCTCGGCCTCGCCGGATTGCGGCCCGCGTCCGGCCAGGGCGCTGGGGAAGTTGTCCTGCAGCCAGGCCCTCGCCTCGAGGCGGAAGGCCTCAAGTGCGTCGCCGGTCGATAGGGGCGCCTGCATTCCGTGCATCCTGTTCCGCTAGGGCATCTTCCTATAGTAATTAGTGCGAATGTCATCAAGCCGGAGGGGATGATGTCGCCGCAGGCGCTCATTGAGCCTCGCCGCGACGCGGCTATGCTGGCCGCCAAAGGAGGGCTCCATGCGCGTCTCGCCGCCGACGGCACTCACCCGCGCCGAGCTCTTCGAGCGTGTCTGGCGTGAACCCTTGTCCAAGGTCGCCGGGGAGCTGGGCGTCAGCGCCAGCGGCCTGGCGAAGATCTGCGACCGGACCGAGATCCCCTACCCCACACGCGGCCACTGGGCCAAAGCGAAGGCCGGGCGGGCCCCGCCGGCGCCTGTCCTGCCGCCTGCGCCGGTGGGCGTCAGTGAGACGATCCCGATCCTCCCGGGCCGCTCGGTCGCCCGCCGCCCGCGCGCCCGCCTCGCCTCTGAAGACCGGCGCGCCCACCTTCTGGACGTCGCCGCGGAGATCATCGTGCGCGAGGGCCTGCACGCGCTCAGCATCAAGCGTCTGGCCCGGGAAGCCGGGCTGACGGCGCCGCGCGCCTACCACTTCTTCCCGACCGTCGACGACCTGCTGGTCGAGCTGGCCCGCCGGGAGCTGCAGGCCGTGCGCGCGGCGCAGGTCGCCGAGGTCGAGACCGCCACCCGGCCCGCCGACCGGCTGCGCCTGTCCACCGTCACCTACCTGCGCCAGGTGGCCGAACGCGGCGTGCTGCTGCAGACCCTGCAGGGCGCTCCCGCCGTCCGGCGCGGCCTGCGACGGGAGCAGCGGGCCCTGCGGGCCGCCAACACCGAGATCGTCGCCGACCGCTTCAGCCGCAGCCAGCGCGTGCCCGACGATGTCGCCCGCGCGGCGACCACGGTGCTGACCAGCCTGGTGTTGCGCGCCGGCCGGCTGCTGGCGCGGGGGCGGCTAGACCTGCCGGTCGCCGAAGCGCTTGCCGCCGACATCGTCGAGACCGGCAACCGGCGGCTCGCGGCGCGCTTCCGCCCCGCGCCGCCGGGCGACGTCGATGACGCCTAGCACGAGTTCGCGGCAGGCCTCGGCCCCCCGCTCCTCGTCCAGCTCGCCCTGGTAGACCAGCCGCCCGCACTCCTCCGGCAGGGTCATGCCGAGGCTCACGCAGGCGACGCACTCGCGCAGCGGAAGCTTGAACTCGGACCGCAGTCCCCTTGCGAAGCGGCGGGCCACACGGCCCTGCACGGCCGCGGCCCGCGGCGAGAGCCGCCCGGCCATGAACCGGTCGCGCAGGATGATGTGGATCACCGGCCCCGTCTGCACGACGCTCCGGAAGTAGAGCTCGGCCGCCGCCGTGGCCGCGTCCGCAAGGTCCGCCCGCCGGGCCGCCGCCTCGAGGCCGGCCGCAGTCAACTCGTCGAAGCCGCGCTCGACCAGGGCGTTGTAGAGGTCCTGCGGCCCCGGGAAGTAGCGGTAGACCAGCGCCTTGCTCACCTTGGCCGCATCCGCCAGGTCCTGCACGCCGATCGGCAGGAAGCCCTGCCCCAGCACGAGCTCGGCCGCCACCTCCAAGAGGGTCTCCCGCCGGGTCTCCGGCGCGAGGCGGCGGCCCCGGCGCAGCCGCTTGCGGACCGCGCTCACAGGCGCGCCGGCCTCTGGGCGGTCCGGCTGATGCTCATCGGCGTCCCGGGTGTCCGTCATGTTCGAACCTCAACCTAGACCGCCCCCGGACTTGAGGCGAGCTTGCGCAGGTTCTCCTCGTGGGCGCTCTTGTCGAGCCGGAACGCGAACAGCGTCCCGATGGCCGCCAGGTAGAGGCCGACGACGATCGGCAGGTAGACGGCCGCCATGTTGCGGATCACCTCCGGGTCGACCTGGCCCGGCTTGGCGTCCTGGGGGAAGCCCACCGAGGTCAGCAGGAGGCCGGAGGTGAAGACGCCGAGCCCGGAGACCATCTTCTTCAGCAGGCTGTCGGCCGAGAACAGCAGGCCCTCGGAGCGGCGGCCGGTGCGCACCTCGCTGTCCTCCACGACGTCGGCAAGCATCGCGGAGAGCAGGATGCCGGTGGTCAGCGCCGCTGTCCCCTGGAACACGCTTTCGCCGATCATGATGTAGAGCAGCGCGTCGGAGCCGTTCGGCGGCATGAGCCCGGCCAGCCGCAGGGCGATCGGGGCCGAGGCCAGCGTCAGCGAGATCGTCCAGACGATCAGCGCGCCGCGCTTCTTGCCCAGCGTCCGCGAGACGATGGGCGCCAGGGTGACCCCCAGCGCGGAGGCGACGATCCCCCCGCCGGTGATCAGGGCCAGCTGGTCGGGGGTGAACTCCCAGAAATAGGCCTCGAAATAGAGCTCCAGCGCCCCCTTCAGGCCGGTGGCGATGGCGAGCAGGGTCCCCGAGGCCAGCAGGATGGCGAACGAGCGGTTCTGCAGAGTGTGCGTGACCTCCCGCGCCATCTCGCCCAGCTTGGCGGTGCGCTTGGCCGGCCGGTGCAGGTGCGGGATGAAGCGGTGGGTCCCGGCGCTCGACACCAGGATCGTGAACAGCACCAGCAGAGCGGCGCACAGTCCGTACAGGGCATAGCCGTCGCGGTTGAGGATGCCGACCGGATACTCGGCATTCGGCTGCAGGAAGAACTTGTAGGTGATCAGGGTCATCAGGTGGCCGCCCGCGATCCGGAAGAAGGCGCGGAAGGCGACGAGCGTCGTGCGCTGGTCGTAGTCGCGGGTGAGCTCGGCCAGAAGCGCGGTGTGTGGCAGCTCGAAGAAGGTGTCGAGGAAGCGGACCGCCAGGGCGACGACGAGCATGTAGGCGAACACCGCCTCCTTCGACCACATGTCCGGCGGGGTCCAGAGAAGGAACAGGGTCAGCGCCAGCGGAACCGCCGAGGCGTACATGAACGGATGGCGCCGCCCCCACGGCGTGCGCAGGTTGTCCGAGATCTGGCCGACGAGCGGATCGACGATCGCGTCGAACACCAGGGCGACCATGATCGCCGCCCCGACCCAGGCCGCCGGCAGGCCGATCACCTGGTTGTAGAACAGCATCAGGAACGCGCTCAGCCCCCGCGCCTTCACGCCGCTGGCCGTGGCGCCCAGGCCGTAGAGCAGCTTGTCCGACGTCCTCAGCCGCAATCCGACCGACCCGCCCCCGCGGCCGCCCTCCGCTGTCGCTTCCGCCATCCTCTTCCCTCCCACTGCGCCGAACCGGCCGCCGTTCACAATTAGAGCGTTTGTCAGCAACCGACGCATTGCACGAGCTTCGGCTTTGCGTTTCGGCATAAACAGCGTACTAGTCGTTTTATCAATTACAACGCCAGCGTCGACCGAGACGTGGCGAACCGGCGGTCCGCTCAAGGCCGCCGGCTTGGGAGAATTCGCGCCGAGAGGCGCTCGGGAGGGTGAAACAGATGGGATGCTCACACCTTGCTGCCGGCGCTTCCGCGCTGGCGCTGACCGCCGCGCTGTCCGTCGGGCCGGCCTGGGCGCAGGACGGCGAAGTCGAGGAGATCGTGGTCACCGGGACTCTTATCGGCGGCGCGCCGACCGGGGCCATTCCCGTGCAGGTCTTCTCCAGCGGCGAGTTGCAGAAGCGCGGCGATCCGACACCGCTCGAGTTCGTCAAGAACCTGCCGGCGGTCTCCAACACGGTGGGCGAGTCCAACCGCATCAACGGGCAGAACTCCGGAGCGGTGACGGTCAACCTGCGCGGCCTTGGCGCGTCGCGCACCCTGGTGCTGCTGAACGGCCACCGGCTGCCGATCGTCCAGTCCGCCGGCAGCGGCGTCGATGTGGCGATGATTCCCACCGCGGCCATCGGACGGGTGGAGGTGCTCACCGACGGCGCGGCGGCCACCTACGGCTCCGACGCCATCGCCGGCGTCGTGAACTACATCACCAAGTCCAACTTCGACGGCCTTGAGATCGACGCCACCTACAACGCCATCCGGAAGTCGGCCGGCGACTGGAGCGCCAACGTCGCCTGGGGCACGGTCGGCGACTGGGGCAATGTGCTGCTGACGGCCGGTTACAAGCACCGCTCGGTGCTGCAGCAGGACGAGCGCGACTGGGGCCTCTACCCCCAGACCGTCAATCCGCAGTCCGGCTGGTCCGCCAACGGCAGCCCGGGCGCCTATCTGACGGGCGCGACCCGGAGCGTTGCGGGCTTCAACCAGGGCTTCGTCGATCCCGGCTGCCTGGCCCTCGGCGGCGTGCTGACGGGGTCAGGCAACGCCGCCCGCTGCCAGTTCTACCAGGGGCCGTTCAACAATCTCGTCGACGAGATCGACGGCTACCAGGTCTATGGCGAGGTCAATTTCCAGGTCGCCGACGAACACCGCCTGCACCTGGAGGCGCTGGCCTCGGGCCACGTGGTCCCGCGGGAGGTCCAGAACCCGAGCTACGCTCCCAGCAACTACCCCCTGGCCACCACCGCCGGCGGCAACAACCCCTTCCCGGCCCCCGCCGGGACCGAAGGCGCGCGCGGATACTACATCCCCGGCAACCACCCCGGCCTGCAGACGCTGATCGCCCTCAACCCGGGCGCCTTCTCGGCGGCGCAGCTGACCAACATCGCCGCCAACGGGGTGCTCACCTCCAACGCCGGGTGGCGGCCCTATGGCTACAGCGGCAACCCGCTGACCGGAGAGGGCTTCCACTCCCGACGCGAGATGCACCTGAAGCGCTTTTCCGGTGGCCTGTCGGGGTCCCTGGGGCGCGGCATAAGCTACGAGGTCAACGCCACCTGGGCCGAACAGACCAACGAGCGGATCACGTCGGAGATCACGGCTCCCAACCTGCAGTACGCGCTGCTGGGTCTGGGCGGCTTCGGCTGCACGCCGGGCGGCTCCAACCCGGCCACCAGCACCCCCGGCCAGGGGCCCTGCCTGTGGTTCAACCCCTTCTCCACCGGCATGCCGGGCAACGCCCATACGCTTGTGCAGAACCCGCAGTACGCCCAAGCCCTGGCGCTGAACCCGCAGGTCGCCAACAGCGAGGAGGTCATCCGCTACCTGGAAGCCAACCCCTACGCCTTCTACGAATGGTCGCGGATCTTCGAGGCCAACGTGGTGCTGGACGGCGATCTGCCCTGGCGGCTGTGGTCGGAGGCGCCGATCTCCTGGGCGGCGGGCGCGCAGTACCGCTGGCAGCAGGACAAGAAGGACCTGCCCGACGCCACCAACATCCTGAAGAACCCCTGCCCCATGTTCGGGGTGACCAGCTGCACGACACCGACCGGCGTGCTCACCTTCTTCGGCGCGCAGAAGCCGTGGGACCTGGAGGGCGAGGTCTTCGCCTTCTTCGGTGAGCTCAAGATCCCTGTCACCGACCGGCTGGAGGCGCAGGTCGCGATCCGCCACGAAGACCTGGGCGACATCGGCACGACCACCAACCCCAAGCTGGCGGTGCGCTGGGACGCCACCGACTTCCTGACCCTGCGCGGCTCGATCGGCACCACCTTCAAGTCGCCCGACCTGACCAACCTGGGCGACGACTTCCTGACGAGCGGCGGGGTGGTGACCCAGCTGGGCGCCTTCCGTCCGATCGACATCTACAACAATCCCGACCTGCAGCCGGAGACGGCCACGACCTACAACGTGGGCACGATCGTCGACATCGGCTCGTTCCGGGCGACGCTCGACTACTACGCCATCGACTTCGAGGGCGCGATCGAGCGCGACACGGCGGCCTCGATGATCACCGCCTTCTTCGGACCGTCGCTGTCGAGCCCGAACCGCTGCACGTCCAACCCGCAGGACCCGTGGTGGAACCTGCAGCAGCGGTTCACCTTCACCGGCGGCGTCGGCGATCCGGCGACCTGCGGCCTGGCCAACCTGCTCAGGACGAAGAACCTCTTCACCAACGCCCGCGACTACAAGGTCCGCGGTGTCGATGCGACCTGGAGCCTCGACCTGCCGGAGATCCTGGACGGCCAGGTGCAGGTCGGCGGCGACCTCAACTACATCATCAAGTACGAGGCTTCGGCCTTCTTCTCGGAGGGGATCGAGCTGGAGCCGGCGGAAGACGTGGCGGGCACGATGAACGCGGGCCCCGCCATCCCCCGCTGGAAGGCCAACGCCTACGTCCAGTACACACGCGGTGGGCACAACCTGCGGCTCACGGTGCGCTATCTCGACGGCATGATCGACAACCGCCCGTCGATCTTCCCGCCGACCTCCACGAACCGCTTCGCCGAGAAGATCGACGCCTATGTGCCGGTGGACCTGATCTATCGGGTCGAGCTGCCCGGGGACACCACCGCAACGCTCGGCGTGATCAACCTGTTCGACCGCGACCCGCCGGCCGCCCGGCTCGACTTCGCTTACAACACCTACACGGCCGACCCCCTGGGCCGCGTCTACCGGCTCACCCTGCGCAAGCGGTTCTGAGCCGGCCGGGGGGTGGCGCGAGGCGTCACCCCTCGGCTTTCGCCGCGCGGGTTTCCTTGAGTCACCGAACCCGCTGTAATAGTGTTAACGTCAATAAATAGGGAGGAGCCGAGATGCCGTACGCTGCAGGGCGCGTGTTCCACGACGCGGACAGCCACGTGATGGAGCCGGCCGACTGGCTCGTGCCGTTCGCCGACGACGCCTGGAAGGACCGGCTGCTGCGGAAGGATCCGCCCTCCACCCGCCCGCCGGAGCCCGTCAGGGAGAAGGTGATCGAGGGGCTGATCGCCGGGCCCAAGGGCAGGCTGGCCTACGGCGCGCATGACCCGGCCGAGCGCGTGCACGCCCTCAACGAACTGGGCTTCGCGAGCCAGCTGGTCTTCCCGACCTCGGCGCTGCGGCCGTTTCGCACCAGCAAGGACCGCGACGTCCTCTACGCCGGAGCCCGGGCGGCCAACCGCGCCATGGCCGCCTTCTGCGGCGACCCGCGGCTGCTGGGCGTAGCCTACGTTCCGCTCGACGATCCCGGCCGCGCCCTCGAAGAAGCCCAGGAGGCCATCCGTCTTGGCTGCAGGGCGATCTGGGTCCCGTCGACGCCGGCCGGCGACAAGTCGCCCGGCCACCCGGACCTGGATTCCTTCTGGGCCTTGCTCGCCGCCAAGAACATCCCCTTCGTCCTGCACATCGGCGCCGGCTCCCGCACCTTGCCGCAGGAGTACGTCGACAACGGCAAGCCCAAGTCGCCCGACCTGCACGGCGGCGGCGAGAACCTGCGGTTCAAGGACTATGTCGCGCTGCCCCATTCCGCCGAGATGTTCCTCAGCGCCCTGATCTACGACGGGCTGCTCGACCGGCAGCCGGAGCTCCGCGGCGGGATCATCGAATACGGCGCCTACTGGGTGCCCGGCTTCCTTCGCCAGATGGACATGGGCGCCCGCTCGTTCGGCCGCACCGATCCCTATCTGCAGAAGCTCTCGGCCAAACCCTCTGAGATCATCCGCCGGCAGGTGAAATTCACCCCCTTCCCCGGCGAGGACGCGGGCTACCTGATCCGCGACAGCGGCGCGGACCTCTACATGTTCTCCAGCGACTACCCGCACCCGGAGGGCACGAACGATCCCATTGCGCGGTTCGAGCGCACGTTCGAGGGCCTGACCGACGACGACAAGGACCGCTTCTATCGCGCCAACTTCGAGGAGATGATGGGCGGCGCCCTGGCGGCGCGCCCCCGAGAGGACGCCTGATGACCCCCGCCCTCGCCCCGCAACGCCTGACCGGCCCGCTCCGCGCCCCGCACAACGGGTTCCAGCAGGCCCCCGGCTCGATCCATAACGACGAAGTCGCATCCAAGCTCGGCTTCAAGGGGGGCACGGTCCCCGGCTCCGTGCACATGGACCAGTTCGTGCCCATGCTGCTCCAGCTCTACGGCCCGGCCTGGTTCGAGACCGGCGACATCTCGCTGCACTTCACCCAGGCGACCGTCGACAGGGAGGAGGTGCGGGCCGTCGTCGACCCCGGCGAGCCGCGCGCCCGCCTGCAGATGTTCAACCAGGCCGGCCAGCAGGTCTGCATCGGCACCGCCTCGCCCCGCGCGCGCGACGAGGCCTCCGAGGTGGCCAGGCGGCTGGCCGACCAGGCCGAAGCCGACCCTGGCCGCCTGCGCGTCTACGCTGACATCAGGGCCGGCGACGTGACCTCCGACATTCCGATGAAGGTCAGCCGCGAGAGCTACGACGCCGCCCTGGGGCGGATCACCGAGCGGCTGCCGATCTACGACGAGAAGGGCGTCCTCTCGCCCGCCCACGTCGTGCGCCTGGCTCACATGAGCCGCCCGTTCGTGCTGGCGAAGTCGAAGCAGCCCTACGTCGGCCTGTTCGGCGCTCTGGAGGTGCGGCACCTGGCCGGGCCGCTCTTCGCCGAGCGCGACTACGTGGGTCGCACCATCATGCGCAAGCTGACGGAGAGCCCGAAGACCGAGAACGCCTGGTACGACGTCGACATCGCCGACGCCGCCACAGGCAGGGACGTGGCCAGCGTCACCTTCATGATCCGCGCCATGAAGGCCTCGTCGCCGCTCTGGAGCTGAGCGGCGGTGCGATACCGGGAGGATGCCGAATGACCGATGCGGCCACGTTGGACCACACCGACATCAAGGCGCAGGTCGACGCTGCCGTGGACTCCGGCATGTGCACCGCAGTCTGGGCGCAGGTCTGGCCGCAGAAGACGGCGGTGCTGGAAGCCGCCACCGGCCGCACCCGCACCTTCGCCGAGCTGAACGCCAACGCCAACCGGCTGGTCCGGCTGATGCGCGATCACGGCCTCGCGGCCGGCGATGCGGTGGCCATCGTCTGCTCCAACCGGGTCGAGTTCCCGGACGTGCTGTTCGCCTGCCTCCGCGGCGGATTCCGCCTGACGCCGGTGAACTGGCACCTCAAGCCCGACGAGATCGCCTACGTCGTCGACAACTGCGAGGCCCGGGCGGTGTTCGCCGACACCCGGGTCGAGGGCGTCGCCGAGGCCGCCGAACAGTGCCCGCAACTGGTGCTGAAGGTGTCCATCGGCGGGGATCTGCCGGGCTTCGTTCCCTTCGAGACCATCGACGACTATCCCGCGAGCGATATCGATGACCCCGTGCGCGGCACGACGATGCTCTACAGCTCCGGGACCACCGGGCGGCCTAAGGGCGTCTACAAGCCCAACGCCCAGGCGGTCGGCGGTTTCGATCCGATCTACGACCGCGCAGTCGACAAGCACATCTGCACCGGGCCGGCCTATCACGCCTCGCCGCTGGCCGGGGACATCCGCCGCGCGCTCAACAACGGCGTCCCCACCGTGCTGATGGACCGGTGGGACACCGAGCTCCTGCTCAAGACCATCCAGGACCAGAAGATCACCCGCGGCCATTTCGTGCCGATCATGTTCCAGCGCATGCTCGCGCTGCCTGAGGAGGTGCGGGCGAAGTACGACCTGAGCTCGCTGAGGCGGATCACCCACGGCGCGGCGCCCTGCCCGCCCGAGGTGAAGCGGGCGATCATCGATTGGCTGGGCCCGATCCTCTACGAATACTACGCCGGGTCGGAAGGCGGCGTCGGCTTCACCGTCACGTCCGAGCAGTGGCTGGCGCGGCCCGGAACGGTCGGGCGCCGGCCGCACAAGGACGCGGCCAAGATCCTCGACGACGAGGGGAATGAATGCCCGCCCGGCGTGCCCGGCCACATCTACCTGAGCCTGAAGGACCAGGGCGGCTTCAGCTACTACAAGGACGACACCAAGACCTACGCCAACCGGCGGGGCGACTACTTCACGATGGGCGACATCGGCTATCTGGACGAGGACGACTGGCTGTTTCTCACCGGCCGCAGCGCCGAGACCATCATCGCGGGCGGGGTGAACATCTACCCGCAGGAGATCGACAACGAGCTGATAAAGCACGCAGCCGTCGAGGACAGCTGCACCGTCGGCATCCCGCACGAGGAATGGGGCGAGGAGGTCCGCGCCGTCATCCAGCTGAGACCCGGCCACGCCCCCTCCGAGGAGCTCAAGCGCGAGATCCTCGAATACGCCGCGCGGACGATGGCCAAGTACAAGGTCCCCCGCGGCGTCGATTTCGTCGACGCCCTACCCCGCAGCGAGGCCGGCAAGATCCTGCGAAACAAGGTCCGCGCGCCCTACTGGGAAGGCCGCGCGCGGGCTATCTGAGCCAAGTAGCGGCCGGCCCTCAACGGCCCACCGAGCCGCTTGCCCACTCCGGCTCGTCGTGCAATCCGTCTGCTTCGGTCGCTCAGCGGCGCCCCATATGTGCGCCGCGCGGCTTCGGCCAATAGATCGGAGATGGCCAAGGCGCTGTAATCACTTGGAATGCCGGATTAGCTCAGCTGGTAGAGCAGCGGTTTTGTAAACCGAAGGTCGCGGGTTCGAGTCCTGCATCCGGCACCACGCCTCCGCCAGGGCGGAGCCTAGGCGGTGGGGAGCTCTGAGCGTGCGGGCGGGTCGGCGGGGGCGCTCGCCTCGGGGACCAGCAGGACGTCGCAGTCGCAGGCCATCAGCAGCCGTCCGGCAAGGTCGGGCGTGAGCGCGCCCAGCGCGCCGTGCCGGTCGTGCGCCCCCAGGACCACGAGGTCCGGGTCGCGGTCCCGCGCGTAGCCCGCCACCAGGGACGCCGGCGAGCCGTACTCGACGAGCGGGCGCACGCGCGCCGCAGCGCCCGTTCGGGCCTCCACGCGCGCCAGGAAGTCGTCCAGATGATCCTGGGCCCAGGTCTCGAACTCCGGGGCGTTGGCCGCCTCGTCCACCAGTCCGGCGAAGGGCACCCGGTACCCGTGGAGGAGCGCCACGTCGGTCCGCGGTAAGAGCTCGATGGCCCCGACGAGCGCCAGCTCGGCGGCTCTGGAGCAGTCCGTGGGGACCAGCAGGTCCCGATACGGCTTCAGGGGCCGGCGGCGGACCACGAGCACGGGCGCAGGCGCGCGCCGCATCAGGGCCTCCACCGTGCGCCCCGGGCTTGAGCGGCCGAGGAGCTCGTTCCGGGCGGTCCCCGTGACGATGAACTGGGCGCCCACCTGGTCCGCCACGTCCAGGAGCACATCGTGCGGCCGGCCGGAGGCCACGACCACCCGCCAGTCGATCCCCCGCCCGCCAAGCACCTCGGCCAGTTCGGCCTCCGCGCGGGCCAGCCGGGCGGCCGGGGCGGAGCGCCAGGACGGCGTCCGCGGATCGTCCTGTTCCACCGCCACGACGACCGTCAGCCTCGCGCCCCAGGCGCGGGCGAGCTGGGCCGCGCGCTCGGTGGCCCGGTCGCAGCGGCCGCCCAGGTCGCTGGCCAGGAGGATTTCGGAAATCTTGCGCCGCGCCGTCATCGCGATCTCCCTGCGGCCCCCGACGCCGGACCTAGCCGGGCCGGGACGGATCCGCCTTGACCCAGCGCAAGGCGCGGCTCACCGCCGCATCCGGCGGCGCAGCCTGGACAGCACCGCCGGCCAGCCGCCGCAGGCCAGGGCCACGGCCAGGGCGACGGCGAGCAGGTCCGGAGGCGGCGGCGCGATGCGGAACACGGCGGCGAGCGGCGGCGCGGCCAGGATCAGGGCGATGATCGCCGACACGGCGACGGCGATGGTCCAGTAGGCCACCCGGTGGCGGGCGAAGAGCCTTCCTCCGCCGCTGGAGTCGGCGAGCGCCAGCGCCAGGTTGCCGACCACCAGGGCCAGAAAGGCGGCCCCCCGCGCGTCGGCCTCGGCATGTCCGCGCAGCGCCAGGACGTAGAGGGCGAGGACGCCGGCCAGCACCGTCAGCCCCTGGATCAGCGCCAGCCCGATCTGGGCCGGCCCGAACAGGGCCTCGCCGCGCCGGCGCGGCGGGCGCTTCATGGCCCCCTCCTCGCTGCGCTCGGCCTCGAACACCAGGGCGCAGGTGGGATCGATGGCCAGCTCGAGCAGCACCACGTGCATGGGGAAGAGGATCGGCGGCAGGCCCATGAGGATCGGGGCCAGGGCCAGCCCGGCGATCGGCACGTGGATGGCGGTGATGTAGGTCAGCGCCCGGCGCAGGTTGGCGAAGATCCGCCGGCCGAGCCGCACGCCGCCGACGATGGCGGCGAAGCTGTCGTCCAGCAGGACGAGGTCGGCGGCCTCCCGCGCCACGTCGGTCCCCTTGCGGCCCATGGCGATGCCGATGTGGGCGGCCTCGAGCGCCGGCGCGTCGTTGACCCCGTCGCCGGTCATGGCCACGACCTCGCCGTCGGCCTTCAGCGCCTCGACGATGCGCAGCTTCTGTTCCGGCGCGACCCGGGCGAAGACGCGGACCCGGCGCAGCCGTTCGCAGAGCTCGTCGAACGGCAGGGCGGCCAGCTCGGCGCCGAGCAGCACGCCGGCCGCCACGTCGAGGCCGGCCGAGCGGGCGATGGCCAGCGCCGTGGCGGGATGGTCGCCGGTGATCATCACCACCTTGATCCCGGCCCCGGTCGCCTCGCGCAGGGCCGCCGGGACCTCCGGCCTGAGCGGGTCGAGGAAGCCCACGAGGCCCGCGAAGGCGAAGGACGCCTGCCGCGGGTCGTCGGGGAAGGGCCCGTCGGTCCGCGCCGAGGCGACGCCCAGCACCCGCAACCCGGCGTCGGCGAAGCCGTGGATGACGGCGTGCAGGCGGGCGACCTCCTCGGGCGGCAGCCGGCAGAGGTGGAACACCGCCTCCGGCGCGCCCTTGGCCGCGGCCAGCCGCTCCTCGCCCTCGCCGCGCCACACCTGGGTGACAGCCATCAGCTCCGGGCGCAGCGGCCAGGTGCGCTCGGGCTCGCCCGGCAGCCCCTCGGCCAGGCGGCGGACCGCGCGGTCCATGGGATCCACCGGACGGACGGCGGAGGCGAGCGCGGCGAGGGTGAGGAGGTCGCCGGACGCGCCGTCCGGGGCTTGGTCGCCCTCCACCGCCCGCTCGCCCTCGTGGGTCCACAGGCGGGCCACCTGCATCCGGTTCTCGGTGAGGGTGCCGGTCTTGTCGACGCAAAGCAGGGTCGCCCCCCCCAGGGTCTCGATCACGGCGCTGCGCCGGACCAGCACCTTGTGGGTGGCGAGCCGCCAGGCGCCCAAAGCCATGAAGACGGCGAGCACCATGGGGAATTCCTCGGGGATCAGCGCGATGGCCACGGTGATCCCGGCGAGCACGCCCTCCACCCAGTCGCCGCGCAGCAGGCCGTAGGCCACGGCGACGACGGCGCAGAAGGCGAGCGCGAAGGCGCCGAGAACGGCGGCCAGCCGCCCGGCGGTCTTCTGCAGCGGCGTCGCCTCGTGCGGAATGTCGGCGAGCGAGCGGCCGATGCGGCCGATGGCCGAAGCCGGCCCCGTCCGCGCGACCCGCACGACGCCCTGCCCGCCCACAACCAGGGTCGCGGCGAACAGGTGCGGCGAGGCCTCCGCGCCCGGCTCCGGGTCGCCGAACGCCTCCCCCGGCCCGGCCAGCCGCTTGGAGACCGGCGCGGATTCCCCCGTCAGGGTGGATTCGTCGACGCTGAGCACCTCGCCGCCGACCAGCAGGCCGTCGACCGGCAGGCGCTCGCCCTCGCCGACCAGCAGGATGTCGTCCGGCACGAGCTCGCGGGCGGGAATGCGCCGCTCCGCCCCGTCGCGCAGGACGCGGGCCTGGGGCTGGGCCAGCTCCCGGAGCGCCGCCAGGGCGCGCTCGCTGCGGGCCTCCTGCAGGATGACGAGACCGATGGCCACCGTCGCCCCGGCCAGCAGGAACAGCCCCTCCCCCAGGTCGCCGATCGCCAGGTAGAGCACGGCCGCGCCCAGAAGCAGGAAGAACATCGGCTCGCGAAGGGTCTCGGCGAGGATGCGCGCCAGGCCCCGGCCCCTCGGCCGCGGCAGCTCGTTGGGCCCCACCGCGGCGAGCCGTCGGGCGGCCTCCGCCTCCGTCAGGCCGCTCGAGGCGGAAGTGGGTCTGGGCGTCGCGGAAGCCATGGGTCGGGAGACCCTACAGCGCCTTTCGCCGCCGCGTCCCTTGATCCTCGACAAGGCGGGCGCAGACTCCCGGGGCCAGGGTCGGGGAAGACATCGCAGGGAGGACGCCAGATGAACCGTCTGCAGGGCAAGGTCGCGGTGGTCACCGGCGGCGCCGTCGGCATCGGCCGCGCCACGGTGATCCGGATGGCCGAGGAAGGCGCGGCGGTCGCCGCCTTCGACCTCGACGAGGCGCACGGGCAGGCGCTCGTGGAGGAGCTGACGGCGCGGGGGCTCGAGGTGCGCTTCTGGCGCTGCGACGTCAGCCGCGAGGCGGAGGTGAAGGCCGCCATCGACGCCGCCGCGGCCCACTTCGGGCGGCTGGACATCCTGGTGAACAACGCCGGGGTGGCCGGCGCCAACAAGCCGACCCACGAGCTCACCGAGGCCGAGTGGGACTTCGTCCAGGCGATCAACGTCAAGGGCGTGTTCTTCTGCACCAAGCACGCCATCCCGCACCTGAAGCGGGCCGGCGCAGGCTCGATCATCAACCTGTCGTCGATCTACGGCCTGATCAGCGCCGCCGACGTGCCGCCCTACCACGCCTCCAAGGGCGCCGTGCGGCTGATGTCGAAGACCGACGCCCTGATCTATGCCCCCGACAGGATCCGGGTGAACTCCATCCATCCCGGCTTCATCTGGACGCCGATGGTCGAGGGCTTCCTGGAGAGCCAGCCGGACGAGGCGGCCGCCCGCGAGGCCACCGCCGCCCTCCACCCGTTGGGCCACATGGGCGAGCCGGACGACATCGCCTGGGCCTGCGTCTACCTGGGCTCGGACGAGTCGAAGTTCGTCACGGGGACCGAGCTGGTGGTGGACGGGGGCTACACCGCCCGCTAACCCGCGGGCCATGCGCATCTTCATCGACGCCGACGCCTGTCCGGTGAAGGACGAGGTCTACAAGGTGGCGGCCCGCTACGGCCTGACGACCACCGTGGTCTCCAACAGCTTCATCCAGATCCCGGCCTCGCCGCGCATCGAGCGGATGATCGTCGACGCCGGGCCCGACGTGGCCGACGACTGGATCGCCGAGCGCACCGAGCCGGGCGACATCGTGGTCACCAACGACATCCCCCTGGCCGACCGGGTGCTGAAGGCCGGCGGCGCGGCCATCGCGCCGAACGGACGGGTGTTCACGCCCGATTCCATCGGCCAGGCGCTGGCCCAGCGCACCATCGGCGAGCACCTGCGCAGCCTGGGGGAGATCACCGGCGGGCCGAAGCCGTTCGACCGCCAGGCCCGCTCGCGATTCCTGCAGGCGCTGGACGAGGCGGTGAACCGGGAACGGCGCAGGCGGCGTTGAGCGGGCGCGGCTTGCATCGGGCCTTCGGTGCGCTAGCTTGCCGCGCCTTTCGCTCCGAGGAGATGTTCATGCGCAAACCGGGTTCGATGTTCGCCGTTGCGGCCCTTGCGGCCGCGCTCGCCGCCTGTGGGCAGTCGCAGACCCCGCAGGAGGCCGAGAGCAGCCAGGCGAGCGCCCCGAGCCAGCCCGGGACCTCCGCCGCCACCGCGCCCGCCGAGGTCAGCGACGCCGACAAGCAGGCCCTCCTGGCCAGCTATCCCGCCCCCTACAACAAAGCCGACCTCGACGACGGCGAGGCGAAGTTCGCGCTCTGCCGCTCCTGCCACACCATCACGCCGGGCGGGGCCAACATGACCGGCCCGAACCTGCACGGCGTGTTCGGCCGCAAGTCCGCGTCCGTGGAGGGCTACAACTACTCCGACGCCCTGAAGCAGGCGAACTTCGTCTGGGACGCGGAGCACCTCGACAAGTGGCTGGCCGACCCGAGGGGCTACCTGCCCGGCAACAAGATGACCTTCGCCGGCCTCAAGGCGGCGGAGGACCGCCGCGACCTGATCGGCTACCTGATGGTGGAGACCGGCTACAAGCCGCAGTAGGCCGGCTGCTCCTCCGACAGGCGATCGAAACCCAAAGACAACCTTGACGCGAGTCTGGGACAGGCGCATCCTCGCGCCTGTCGAGCCTGCTGTCCGGTCGACATCTCTCCGCGCCGT
>NZ_DAISJG010000031.1:0-34622 GCF_036821595.1 Phenylobacterium sp. | reverse complement strand
CCCGACGATCCCCGCGAGATTCGGCCCCGGCAGCCCGGTCTCCGCCGGATCGACGGAATGGCAGGAGAAGCACTTCTGGAACGCCCGCCGCCCGTCCGGCGCCGCTTCCGCAGCCGCCCCCCAGGCCAGCGCCAGCACGAGGACGGCCGCGCCCCTCACGAGGCCCCGTGGTCCACGACCACCAGCCGGTCGGTCGCGGATTCCGCGCCCCAGGCCTCGCCCTTGCGGCCGAGCATCTGGCGCACGCTGGCGCCGGGCCGGTCGCTGGGGAAGCTCTGGAATTTCTCCGTCGCAGGATCGAACCGCAGGATGGCGTTGGCGGCGAAGTCGGTGATCCAGACCTTGTCGGCCTCGTCCACCCAGACCGAATAGGTGCGCGGCTTATCCCCCGGCGGCATCCAGCTCTTCCAGGCGCCCGTCGCCGGGTCGTAGCGGGTGAGCTGGCCGGAGTTCCACTCGCTGATCCACAGCTTGCCGGTGCTGTCCGACCACACCCGGCGCGCGCCCTGCCCGGGCGTCGGCGGTTCGATGACGGTGGCGGCGCCGGTGTCCAGGTCCACCTTCGCCAGGTGGCTGCCGGCCAGCGAGACATAGTAGATCTCGCCCTTCGGCGTGGCGGTGATGCCGTAGGGTCCCCGCCCCTTCGGCGCCGGCCACACCTTCATGTCGCCGGTGGCGGGATCCAGCCGGCCGTAGATCCCGGTCTGGCCGGTGAACCAGATGCGGCCGCGGCCGTCGAAGGCGGCGGTGTTGAGGTTGGTGTAGCCGGTGTCCTCCGGCAGCTTCCAGACGCGGACGGCCTTCGACTTCGGGTCCACCCGGACGATGGCGTTCTGGCCGCCGTCGGTGATCCAGGCCGCGCTGTCCGGCCCGACAATGACGCCGTGCGGGGCCGAGCCTTCGCCCAACGGAATTTCCTCGGTCTTGCCGGTCTTGGGGTCCAGCACGCCGAGCTTTCCCGTCCGCTGGGCGGTGTACCAGACGGTCCCGTCCGGCGCGGCGGCCACGTCGTGCGGGTGGCCGCCCTTCGGCACCTCGTAGTAGCGGACGGTCTGGGCCGCCGAGGGACCGCACGCCGCGGCGCCGGCGGCCAGGAGGGCGATCAGCAGGAACCTGCGCATGGTGTCGTCTCCCCAGGAGTTTCCCGGAGCCTAGCTCACCCCTCGCGCGGCGCGTAGGCCGGGCGGCGCTTTTCCAGGAAGGCCTTCACCCCCTCGCCGAAGTCGCCGTCGGAGGAGGCGAGGATCTGGTTGCGGTCCTCCAGCGCGATCACCGCCTCCAGGCCGCCCGCGTCGATGGCGTGGTTCAGCGCCTCCTTGGTCAGCCGCAGGCCGAGCGGCGTGGCGTGCAGCATGTCGTCGACGAACCCCTGGGCGGTCGCCGCCAGCTCCTCGGCGGGCACGATCTGGCTTACCAGGCCCAGCTCGCGCGCCCGCTCGGCGGTGATGAACCGGCCGGTCAGCATGTATTCGGCGGCCACCGAGCTCCCCACCATCCTGGGCAGGAAGTAGCTCACTCCGATGTCGCAGGCCGACAGCCCGATGCGGATGAAGGCGGCGTTCATCCGCGCCGAGGGCGTGGCGATCCGCACGTCAGAGGCCAGGGCCAGGGCGAAGCCGCCGCCCGCGGCCGCGCCGTCCACGCAGGCCACGATCGGCTGCGGGCAGCGGCGCATGGCGATGACGATCTCGCTGATCTTCCGCTGGGCGGTCAGCCCCGCCCCGATGGAGCGCGCGCCCTGCGGCTCGGCCCGCTCCTTCAGGTCCAGCCCGGCGCAGAAGTTGGCGCCGGCCCCCTGCAGCACCACCACGCGCACGTCGCGCCGCCAGTAGAGGCCGGTGAAGAAGTCGCGCAGCTCGTCCACCAGGTTGCGGCTGAGCGCATTCAGCCGCTCGGGCCGGTTCATGGTCGCCCAGACGACCTCGCCGTCCTGCCGAAGCTCCAGGTCCGCCATGGTGATCTCCTTCAGAGGCTCTTCAGCCAGGGGATGAGGATCGCGTTCACCTCCTCCGGCCGTTCCTGCTGGGTCCAGTGGCCGCAGCCGGCCAGCACGTGAGCGCCGCGCAGGTCGGTGGCGTGCTCGCGCATCAGGGCGGCGGGGTCGGCGATGCGGCCGAAGCCGTTGAAGGCCGGGTCCCGGTCCCCGCCGATCAGCAGGGTAGGCATCTCCAGCTTGCGGTCCTTGAAGGCCTGCAGCCATTCGAAGTCCCGCTCGTGGTTGCGGTAGCGGTTGATCGGGCCGCGGAAGCCGGACTCGCGGAACTCGGCGACGTAGTAGTCCAGCTCGTTCTCCGTCAGCCAGGCCGGGAACGGGTCGGGGTCGATCATCCCCTCCAGCAGGGTCGCGTCGGCGGCCTTCTGCGGCCAGGCGCCGTCCGGCGCGTCGCCGCAGATGCCGTAGTAGAACTTGCGCAGGAAGCCGCGCACGTCGGCCTCCGCCTCGGCCTCCGGCGGCCCCACCTTCTGGAACCAGGCCTGGTAGAAGAAGCGGTTCCTCTGCGTGAACAGGGCGTCGAAGACCTCGGTGAACGGCCGGGCCGGCACGCCGGTGAAGGGCACCGACAGCCCGGCCGCCGCGGCGATCGCCTCGGGCCGGCTGAGCGCGGTGTTCCAGACGATCGGCGCGCCCCAGTCGTGGCCCACGAGTATGGCCGGCGCGTCGGGTTGCAGGGCCCTGGCCACCCCCGCCACGTCGGCGGTGAGGTGCTCCATGGCATAGGCCTCTATGGGATGCGGCTTGTCCGAGCCGCCGTAGCCGCGCACGTCGATGGCGCAGGCGGTGAAGCCGGCCTCCGCGATCGGCCCCATCTGGTGGCGCCAGGAGAACCAGCTCTCCGGGAAGCCGTGGACCAGCACCACCAGCGGCCCCTCGCCTTCTATGGCGCAGCGGATCCGGACCTCGCCGGCGTCGATGGTGCGGAACTCGGGCATGGGCGGCCTCCCGGGCCCATGCTTCTCCGCCCGCCCGGCGGTGGCAAGACTGACCCGGCGTCACCGTTGACCGCGGCCCCCGGGGGCGCATCGTTTGCGGAAAAGGGAGGAGGCGCATGGTCTCCATCGTGGAACGGACGGCCGGCTTCGAGGCGGTGCTGGTGGACCTGCGGGACCACGTGGCGACGATCACGCTCAACCGGCCGGAGCGGCGCAACGCCCTGAGCTGGCGCGCCTACGAGGAGCTGGAGGCGGCCTTCCGCGCCTGCTCGGCCGATCCCGAGGTGCGCTGCGTGGTCGTCACCGGCGCCGACCCGGCCTTCTGCTCCGGCGACGACGTGGGCGAGATCATGGCGGGGCCCAAGCCGGTCTCGAAGACGCCCCTGCCGGTCACCTACGCGCCGACGCCGGCCGCCATGGCCGCGCTGGAGTGCGACCGGCCGGTGATCGCCGCGGTGAACGGCGCCGCCGTGGGCTGGGGCATGGAGCTGGCCCTGTTCGCCGACATCCGGCTGGCCTCGGAGAAGGCGAAGTTCGGCGAGCTGTTCGTCAAGCGCGGCCTGGTCTGCGACGTCGGCGGCTTCTACCGCCTGCCGGCCGTGGTGGGCCCGGCCAAGGCCGCCGAGCTGCTGTTCACCGGCGAGGTGATCGACGCCGCCGAGGCCCTGCGCATCGGCCTGGTCACCGAGGTCCTGCCGCACGGCGAGCTGATGGCCCGCGCCCAGGCGATGGCGGGCAAGATCGCCGCCAACCCGCCGCTCGCCGTCCGCCACCTGAAGGCCGGGCTCTCGCGCTTCAGCTACGGCGACCCGCGCGAGATCGGCGCCTGGGCCATCGAGAAGATCCGCCTGCTCATGCAGACGCAGGACCACCGCGAGGGCGTCGCGAGCTTCCTCGAGAAGCGCGAGCCCCATTTCCAGGGACGCTGACCATGGCCCTCTCCCGCTCCGTCCAGGGCCTCACCGCCCTGATCACCGGCGCCGGCTCCGGCATGGGCCGCGCCACCGCCGAGGTGTTCGCCCGCGAGGGCGCCAACGTCGCCGTCACCGACCTCTCCGCCGACGCCGCCTGGGAGGCCGCCGACGCCCTGAAGTCCGAAGGACTCTCCGCCGAGGCCTGGGCGCTGGACGTCTCCGACGGCGACGCCATCGTCGAGGTGACACAGGCCACGGTGGCCCGCTTCGGCGGCCTGGACATCCTGGTCAACAACGCCGGCATCTCCGCCTTCGCGGCCATCGACGCCCCGGCCTACGACATCGTCTGGGAGCGGGCCTTCACCGTCCTGCTCACCGCCCACCAGAGGCTGGTGCGCGCGGCCCTGCCCCACCTGCGGGCCTCGAAGCATCCGCGGATCGTCAACATCGCCTCCACCGAGGCGCTCGGCGCCACGGCCCGCGACAGCCCCTATGCGGCGGCCAAGGCGGGCGTCACCGGCCTCACCCGCGCGCTGGCCGTGGAGCTCGGCAAGGAGGGGATCACGGTCAACTGCATCTGCCCGGGCCCGATCCTGACCGGCATGACCCAGGGGCTCTCGGAGGAGGACCGCCAGACCTTCGCCAACCGCCGCACGGCGCTGCGCCGCTACGGCGAACCCGAGGAAGTGGCGCACATGACGCTCAGCCTCTGCCTGCCGGCGGCCTCCTACATCACCGGCGCGGTGATCCCGGTCGACGGCGGCCTGATGGCCCGCAACGCCTGAGCCCTACTCCCCGGTGAACTTGCCCGGCCGCTTCTCGCGGAAGGCCGCGACGCCCTCACGGAAGTCGGCGCTCTTGGTGGCCAGCAGGTACTGGTCGCGGTCCATGTAGATGGAGGCCTGGGCGGTGGCCTGGGCGACCGCGTTCACCGCCTCCTTGGTCATCCGCACCGGCAGGGGCGGCAGCGCCGCGACCTTGTCGGCCCATGCCCGGGCGGCGGCCAGGGCCCCGCCGGTCTCCGCCACCTCGTCGGCGAGGCCCCAGTCGAGGCAGGTCGCCGCGTCGGCGGGCTCGCCGAACATCACGAACCGCTTGGCCCTCGCCGGCCCGGCCAGCGCCACAAGCCGGGGCAGCGTCCGCCAGCTCATGTTCATCCCGAGCGGAACCTCCGGCAGGCGCAGGTAGGCGCCCTCGCCCATCACCCGGAAGTCGCAGGCCACCGCCAGGGCCGCGGCCCCGCCGATGCAGTAGCCCTCGATGGCGACGATGGTGACCGCCTCGATCTCCTCCCAGGCGCGGCACATGTCGGGCCCGGCCATGACCGCGCGGCGGGACTCCATCAGCGTCTGGGCGACGCGGGCCTCGCTGGCCGACAGGTCCGCCCCGGCCGAGAAATAGGTCTCCGCCCCGGTCAGGATAACCGCGCGCACGTCGGTCCGCAGGCGCAGCAGGCGGGCCGCCTCGGTCAGATCCTCCATGAGCTCGCCGTTGAGCGCGTTGCGCGCCTCGGTGCGGGCCAGCGCCACCTCGACGATCTCGCCCTGCCGCGTTACGCGGATGCGCCGCCAGGCCTCTTCGAACAGCCGATCCATGCGTCCCTCCCCTTTCGCGGGAGGATAGCCTAGCGCAGCACCGGCCTCTGCACGCCTTCGTCGCGATCGCAGCGGGTGTCGCGCTCGCGCGCCTCAAGCGCCGTGGCGATGAGGGTCAGCGGCCGCCCGGGCATGCCGGTGGAGATCACCACGTTCAGGTGCCGCCGGGACGGCAGGTTGCAGAAGGTCTCCCGGGTGGCGAAGGCGCCGGCGTCCCATTTCGTACGCGCCGGGGTGAACCGCTCCCTGCGCTCGGAGACCGCCTTCAGCACCGCCTCGCGGACCATGGGCGGCTCGCCGGCGTTCACCTGGACGGTGCAGGCGTTGGGCTCGGTCTCGCGGACCACCTCCACGTCCTGGCCCTTCATGCTCGCCACAGGGGCGCCGTCGATCACCGCGTCCAGGCAGGCGCGCATGGCGGAGGCGGCCTCCTGCGCCGGCTCGGCCGCCGCGGGCGTTGCGGTCGCGGCGGCAAGGGCGAGCGCGCCCGCCAGAAGAAGTCTCAAGTGCGGCCTCCTGCGGAAATGAGCGTTGAGATGCCGATGGAAACGTGGCGCCCTGAGGGCGAGCCGCACAGGGGACGAAGGGCCATGCCGCTGAACCGCCGGGAAGTGCTCGTGGCGGGCCTCGCCCTGGCCGGCTGTTCGCCCGACGCCGCGCCGGCCCAGCCGCAAGGAACCGCCATGCCGCCGACCGGCCCGCTGCTGACCCGCAAGATCCCCGCCACCGGCGAGGCCCTGCCGGCCGTGGGGCTCGGGACCTGGCAGGCGTTCGACATCGGCCGCGGCGACGACTGGGACCAGGCGCGCGAGGGCGTCTCCGCCTTCGTCGAGGGCGGCGGAAAGGTGGTGGATTCCTCGCCCATGTACGGCCGGGCGGAAGCGGCGGTGGGGGAGATCGCCGCCGAGCTCGGCGTGCGGCCGAAGCTGTTCCTCGCCACCAAGGTCTGGACCACCGGCCGCGACGCCGGCATCGCCCAGATGGAGGCCTCGTTCGCCAAGCTGCGCACCGAGACGATCGACCTGATGCAGGTCCACAACCTCCTCGACCTCGACACCCACATGGCGACCCTGCGCGACTGGAAGGCGGCGGGCCGGCTCCGCTACATCGGCGCCACCCACTACACCGAGAGCGCCTATCCGGCCCTGGAGGCGGCCATGCGCCGACATCCGTTCGACGTCATCCAGATCAACGCCTCGGTGGCCGAGCGCGGGGCCGAGGCCCGCATCCTGCCGCTGGCGCAGGAGCTGGGCATGGGTGTGATCGTGAACCGGCCCTTCGCGGGGGGCGACCTCTTCGCCCGCGTGCGCCGCCTGCCGCTCCCCGCCTGGGCCGGCGAGTTGGGCTGCACGAGCTGGGCGCAGATCCTGCTCAAGTACGTGCTGGCCCATCCGGCGGTGACCTGCGCCATCCCCGGCACCCGCAACCCGCGCCACATCGCCGACAACCTGGGCGCGGCCACCGGCCCCCTGCCCGACGCCGCCCAGCGGGCGCGCATCCTGGAGGCCGTCCGCGCGGCCTGACGTCCCGGCCGGTCGGCCGCGCCTTGCCCGCCGCCGGTCGATCTGAGCACATGCGGCGCGTGATGGAACCCGCCTCCGACCCCGCCGGGCCCGACGGGCGCCGCCGCCCCGGCCGGGCGACGGTGCTGGCCTATCGCGTGCTGGGGGTCCTGGCCGTAGGGCTGGCGACGCTCGGCGTGTTCCTGCCGCTGCTGCCCACGACCATCTTCCTGATCGTCGCCGTCTGGGCCTTCGCCCGCGGCTCGCCCGAGCTGGCCGACCGGCTGCGCGCCCACCCGCGCTTCGGTCCGATCATCCGCGACTGGGAGGAGCGCCGCGCCATCCCCCGCCGGGCCAAGGTGCTGGCCGTGGGCATGATGGCCGGGAGCTGGACGGTGATCGTCTTCACCGCCCACAGCGTGCTGGTCGTGACCGGCGTCGGCGTGCTGCTGGTCGCGGTGGCGGGCTACGTGGTCACCCGCCCGAACGCCTGAGCTACTCCGGCCCGCCGGCCGCCAGCGTCGTCTCCGACACAAGCACGCTCTTGATGTTGACGAACTCCCGGATCCCGAAGGCCGCCAGCTCGCGTCCGTAGCCGGAGTGCTTCACCCCGCCGAACGGCAGGCGCACGTCGGAGCGGACGTTCTGGTTCACGAAGCTCATGCCCGCCTCCAGCGCGTCGGCCGCGATCCGCTCCCCGCGCGCCGGGTCGCCGGTCAGCACCCCGGAGCCCAGGCCGAAGGCGGAATTGTTGGCGAGCGCGATGGCCTCGGCCTCGTCCTTCGCCTCGACGATGGCGGCCACGGGACCGAACACCTCCTCGTCGAAGGCGGGATTGCCGGGCTTCACGCCCGTCAGCACCGTGGCGGGGTACCAGGCGCCGGGCCGGTCGGGGACCTCGCCGCCGGTGAGCAGCCGCGCCCCGGCGGCCACCGCCCGGGTGACCTGGTCGTGGACGTCGTCGCGGGCCTTCACGGCCTGCAGCGGGCCGAGCTTCGTCCCCTCGGCGCGAGGGTCTCCCAGGGCGTAGCCTTCCATCTCGGCCGTCAGCGCCCGTTCGAAGGCCTCGCGCACAGGGGCCAGCACGATGAACCGCTTGCCGGCGATGCAGCTCTGGCCGGCGTTCACCAGCCGCGCCGCGGCGGCGACCTTGGCGGCCTTCTCCGGGTCCACGTCGTCGAGCACGAGGTAGGCGTCGCTGCCGCCGAGCTCGAGGACGCACTTCTTCAGCACCGCGCCGGCCTGGGCCGCCACCGTCTTCCCCGCCTCGACGCTGCCGGTGAGGCTCACCGCGGCGATGGCGTCGTCCTCGATCAGGGCCTTCACGTCGCGGCTGGGGACGAGCACCGTACGGAAGACATCGGCCGGGAAGCCGGCCTCGCGGAACACGTCCTCGATGGCGAGCGCCGAGCCCGGAACGTTGGAGGCGTGCTTCAGGACCGCGGTGTTGCCGGCCATCAGGGTCGGGGCGGCGAAGCGGAAGGCCTGCCAGAAGGGGTAGTTCCAGGGCATCACCGCCAGGATGGTCCCGAGCGGCCGATAGACGACCTTCGCCCGGGGTCCGCCCATGTCCACCGGCTCGTCGGCCAGGAAGCGCTCGGCGTGTTCGGCGAAGAATTCGCAGCCGACCGCGCATTTCTCCACCTCGGCGCGGCCGTCGGCCAGGGTCTTGCCCATCTCGTCGCACATCAGGCCGGCGAACTCGTCCGTCCGGCGGCGAAGCACCGCAGCGGCTTGGCGCATCAGCCTGGCCCGCTCGCCGAAGGAGGTCCGGCGCCAGCCGTCGAACGCCGCGCGCGCCTGGCGGGCGACCGCCAGGGCCTCCGCCCCGGTCAGGCCCTCGTACCGGCGCCCGGGCTGGCCGGTGGCGGGGTTCACGGTCTGGAAGACGGGACGCTCGCCGGCCATGGAACTGCTCCTTCGTTGGGAGCCGTACCTAGGTATCCGCGGCGGCGGACCCAAGGCCGGCGGCTCGGGTGTGGCCGCCACGCCGCAGCCGAACACCGTTCGCAACGCCGCCCCAGCCCGGGGCTCTACCGTGCGCTTGATTTTCCGAAAGACGCCTCTAAGCTCCTTTGACACCGGTGTCAGCGCCCTCAGGGGCGGAAATGATACCGGTGTCACAAGCGCGGCGACGCGCGGGATCGGGGTCAGCCCCGGCCACGGAGGGAACAGACATGAAGCTCACTGCCGGATCTCGCCTGCGCACGCTCGCCTGCGGCGCCTCGCTCGCAGCCCTGGCCATGACGCTCGGAGGCGTCGCCCGGGCCCAGCCGGCGAGCGAGGTCGAGGAGGTCGTGGTCACCGGCTTCCGGGCCGCCATCGAGAGCGCGATCAACGTCAAGCGCAACGAGACGGCCGTGGTCGACGCCATCAAGGCCGAGGACATCGCCAAGTTCCCGGACAACAACCTGGCCGAGTCGCTGCAGCGGATCCCGGGCGTCGCCATCACCCGCTCGGCCGGCGAAGGGCGCAACATCACGGTGCGCGGCCTGGGTCCCGGCTCCACCCGGGTGCGGATCAACGGCATGGAGGCCCTGACCACCACCGGCGGCTCGGACGCCGACGGCGGCGCGAACCGCAACCGCCAGTTCGACTTCAACGTCTTCGCCTCCGAGCTCTTCAACAGCCTGGAAGTCCGCAAGACCCCCTCGGCCAATGTCGAGGAAGGCTCGCTCGGCGCCACCGTCGACCTGCGCACCTCGCGGCCGTTCGACTTCGGCGACGACCAGGTGCTCTCTCTGTCGGCCCAGTACGGCTACAACGACCTCTCCAAGAGCTGGGACCCGCGTTTCGCGGGCCTGGTCTCCAGGAAGTTCATGGACGACACCTTCGGCGTCCTGCTGTCGGTGGCCTACTCCGAGCGCGAGGTCCGCGAAGAGGGCTTCAACACCGTCCGCTGGGGCGAAGGGACCTCGAACGGCGGCTGGTGCAGCCCGCTCGGCTACGACACCAACGCCACCACCGCCGGCCAGCAGTTCAACCCGGGGGCCAACGCCGCCACCGGCGCCTCGGCCACCAACTGCTTCGCGGGCGACCCGCGCATCGCCGGCACGCCGGAAGCCATCGCCGCCTACCAGCGCGCCGCCGACCCCGGCAGCTGGCATCCGCGGATCCCGCGCTACGCGCGCCTGGACTACGACCAGAAGCGCCTGGGCGTCACCGGCGCCCTGCAGTGGAAGCCCACCGACCGCACGACCGTCAGCTTCGACTACCTCTATTCGGACTACAAATCCCACCGCCGGGAGAACTACCTGGAGGGCATCTCCTTCAGCCGCGGCGCGGGTTCGCCCGAGTTCGGCAAGGCGTTCATGATCCCCCGGGTCTTCGAGACCGACGAGAACGGCACCCTCACCTACGGCGTGTTCGACAACGTCGACATCCGCATCGAGAGCCGCGAGGACGAGCTGGAGACCATCTTCAGCCAGTACACCCTGAGCGGCAGCCACGAGTTCACTGACTATCTGAAGGTCTCGGGCTTCATCGGGACCTCGAAGTCGAGCTTCAAGAACCCGATCCAGACCACCATCACCTTCGACCGCGCCAACCAGGACGGCTGGACCTACGACGCCCGCAACAATCCCGAGACCCCGGACATCACCTGGGGCTTCGACATCACCGATCCGAACGCCTTCACCTTCACGAACGCCAACGCCAACGGCACGGTGCGGCCCAGCGAAGTCCGCCTGCGCCCGCAGTTCGTGCAGAACGCCTTCGACATCGCCGCCGGCGACGTCGAGTGGGATCTGAACGAGACCTTCAAGGTCCGCGCCGGCGGCGTCTGGAAGAAGTACGTCAACGACGGCCAGGAATACCGCCGCGCCTCGGAGTTCGCCCTGCCGGCCATGCCGTCCAGCGCGACCATGACCTCACTGTCGGAACAGCTCACCGGCTTCGGCAAGGGACTGGACGGCTATGGCGGCCCCACGGCCTGGGTGGTGCCGAACTTCCAGGCGGTGGCCGACGCCTACGGCATCTACTCCGAAAGCGGCGTGTTCGCCCTGCAGGGCATCCAGAACACCAACGCCCGCGGCAGCTTCCGGACGATCACCGAGGAGAGCCAGGCCGGCTACCTGCAGGTGGACTTCGACACCGACGTACTGCCCTGGCGGCTGCGCGGCGACGCGGGCGTCCGCTACGTCTCCACCGACATCACCGCCGAGGGCTACACCTTCGCCGGCGGCGCGCCGGTCCAGCTGACGGTGGAGAGCTCCTACGACAACTGGCTGCCGTCCGCGAACGTGGTGGCCGAGGTCACGCCCGACCTGCTGGTCCGCGTCGCCGCCGCCAAGGTGATGGTGCGTCCTGGCCTGGGCGCCCTGAACCCCGGCGGCACGCTGAACACCACCGGCAACCTGACCATCACCGCCGGCAACCCCACCCTGAAGCCGCAGAAGGCCGACACCTTCGACGCCTCGCTGGAGTGGTATCCGGGCGGCAATTCGCTGGTTGCGATCGGCTACTTCCGCAAGGAGTTCAAGACCGACTTCGCGACCCAGCGGCTGACGGCGCCGTTCAACACCTTCGGCCTGCCGGAATCCCTGCTGGCCGGCACCGGCCGCCAGCCGACCGACGAGGCAACCTTCACCACCACGATCAACGTGCCGGGCGGCAAGCCGCTGCAGGGCTTCGAGATCAACATCCAGCAGCCCTTCACCTTCCTGCCGGAGCAGTTCGGCCTGCCGGAGTGGACGGGCAACTTCGGGGCGCTGTTCAACTACACCCGCGTGAAGGGCACCCAGCTCTCCTGCGGCACGACCATCGTCAACGGCGTCTGCTCGATCCCGGTGGAGACCACCCGGACGAACGTCTCCAAGAACGCCTACAACGTCACGGTCTACTACGAGGACCAGAAGCTCAGCGCCCGCGCCTCGCTCGCGCACCGCAGCAAGTACATCTTCGCCGCGCCGTCGGGGAACTCGGGCAACCTCCTGAGCGCCGACCGGACCGAGTACCAGGACGCCGACCTGACGCCGGGCACGACCACCGTCGACGCCTCGGTGTCCTACCAGCTCACCGAGCAGCTGCGGGTCAGCCTGGAGGGCCTGAACCTCACCGACGAGCCGTTCAAGCAGTTCAACGACACCGTGGCCCAGCGCGTGTGGACCAACCACCACTACGGCCGCCAGTACTACATCGGTCTGCGCTACAGCTTCTGACGAGCTGACGCGAAGGCGGGCGCCCCCTCCCCTGTGCGCCCGCCTTTTCTTTTTCCGGGAGTTCCAGATGCTCCACCGCCGCGACCTCCTGGTCACTTCCGCGGCCGCCCTTCTCGCCGGCCCGGCCCGGGCCGCCACGCCCGACCCGTGGGCGGAGGCCGCGGCCATCGTCGCGCGCATCCGGCCGCCGGCCTTTCCCGACCGCGACTTCCCCATCGACCGCTACGGCGCCGACCGCGAGGCCGTCGCCGATTCCAGCGCCGCCATCGCCCAGGCGATCGCCGAGTGCCACGCGGCTGGCGGGGGCCGGGTCGTCGTGCCGCCGGGCGACTGGGTGACCGGGCCCATCCACCTGAAGAGCAACGTCAACCTGCACGTCTCGGAAGGCGCGACGCTGCGGTTCAAGACCGATCCCAAGGCCTATCTGCCGGTGGTGTTCACCCGCTGGGAGGGCGTCGAGCTGATGAACTACTCCCCGTTCATCTACGCCTTCGAGTGCGAGAACATCGCCATCACCGGCAAGGGCGTGCTCGACGGCCAGTGCAGCCGCGAGCACTGGTGGACCTGGAAGGGCCCCTGGAAGCAGAACCAGCACGGCTGGGCGGAGGGCATGCCGAACCAGCGCCCGGCCCGGGCGAAGCTGTTCCAGATGGCCGAGGACCGCGTCCCGGTCCCCGAGCGGGTGTTCGGCGAGGGCGGCTACCTGCGCCCGCCCTTCATCCAGCCCTACCGGTGCACCAACGTGTTGATCGAGGGCGTCTCCCTGCGCCGCTCGCCCTTCTGGCAGGTGCATCCGGTGCTCTGCCGGAACGTCACCATCCGCGGCCTCGACATCAACAGCCACGGCCCCAACAACGACGGCATCGACCCGGAGAGCTGCCGCGACCTGCTGATCGAGGACTGCTTCCTCTCCACGGGCGACGACTGCATCGCGGTCAACTCGGGCCGCAACGAGGACGGCCGGCGGCTCGCCACCCCGTCCGAGAATATCGTCATCAGGAACTGCCGCATGGCCGACGGCCACGGCGGGCTGACGGTGGGCAGCCAGATCAGCGGCCACGCCCGCAACATCTTCGCCGAGACGTGCCGGCTGGACAGCCCGGACCTCGACCACGCCATCCGCTTCAAGAACAACGCCCTGCGCGGCGGGGTCGTGGAGAACTGCTACTTCCGCGACCTGACCGTGGGCCAGGTGCGCAAGGCCGTGGTCACCGTCGACTTCAACTACGAGGAAGGCGCCAGGGGCCGCTTCACCCCGGTGCTGCGCAACGTGGTGGTGGAGCGCGTCACCAGCGGCAGGTCCGCGCGCGTCGCCGACCTGCAGGGCTTCCCGAACGCCCCGATCTACGACCTGAGCCTGAAGGACTGCCGCTTCGACGGCGTGGCCGAGCCGTCGATCGTGAAGAACGTGCGGGGCCTGAAGCTGCAGGGCGTCACCGTCAACGGCCGTGCGGCGCGGAGCCTCGCCTAGGTCCGATTGCGTCCCGTGTTCTCCTGCTCCAGCCACCCGATGAGGGTGCTCATGTTGCCGATGTAGTGGGCGATGGAGATGCCCACCGGACCGTCCTTGACCGGGTACGGCGAGGTGTCCCAGGCGTCGCCCACGTGGGTGGAGGCGTAGTCGCCGGGAGTCGGGGTCTTCGGACCCGGACCGCGGTAGGGGTTGCTCATCGCCGCCAGCCGCGAGGGCCACCAGCCCTCGGTGTTCAGCTCGGAGAGGATCCGGCCCACCGCCTCGCCCTTGTCCCCCGCCGGCGGCGCGCGCACGGCGTTGAGGTCGGAGGTGGAGATGTCCTGGTTGGCGAAGAACCGCGGCAGGACGATGGGCGTCTTCGAGAGCAGCGGCGAATTGCGCGACGCCTCGGCCGGCGGGGTCGCCTTCAGCCGCTCGAGCCGGTGGCGCATCGCGGCCACGTCGATCTTCCGGTAGGCGGAGTAGTGGCCGAGCGTCTTCTGGTCGCTGTGGTCGGCGAAGTAACGGCCGTTGACGGCGTTCGAGCCCGTCCGGTGGACATAGAGCGGCCGGTCCGTGCCGATCTCGATGAAGGTGGGATGGGTGCGCCCGTCGGGCCGGGGCCTGACCAGCCTGACCTTGTCCAGCCAGTCCAGCCCCTCGCCCACCCGGGCCAGGAACTTGGCGTCGCCGGTCAGCTCGTAGAAGCTCATCAGCTGGGCCAGGTTGGTGGCGGTGGTGTGGGTGGCAAGCGCCAGCGGCTCGTAGCTGCGGGCCGCGGCCGGCTTCAGGTCCAGGTCGTGCTGCAGGGCCCAGCCCGGCTGCGGCTGGCCCTGCTGGGTCACCAGGAAGCTGGTCATCGCCCGGGTGATCGCGTCCAGCACGCGGGCGTCGCCGAGCGTCTGGTAGACCATGACCAGGAACTTGATGTTCTCCCCGGCCACGTCGTCGTTGAAGGTGATGTAGCGGGCGTATTCCGGCCCGTGGTCGGCGTGCGGATGCCTCTGCGGCCAGCCGCCCACGGGGTACTGGCTCTCCAGCACATAGCCGATCGCCCGCTCCAGGGCCGGCCGGTACTTCGGGTCGCGCTTCTCGAGGTAGAGCCGCAGCAGGAACTGCATGACCTCGGACGTGCCGGCGTCGTCGAAGGTGGCGTTGCCCAGGTAGTGGTGGAATTCCTCCATACGCCAGGCGTTCTGGCCATAGGTCCCGTACCAGTCGCGGATCGAGCCTTCCCCGCCGAAGTCGATCAGGTAGTTCCAGCCGCCGGACGGGTGCTGGCCGTAGATCAGGGCCGCGGCTGCCTGCTCGGCGGCGGCGTAGTACTGGTCCTCGCCGGTGGCGTGGAAGGCGTCGAGATAGAGGTGGCCCATGGTCGCCGTCCCCGGCGGCTGGACCCAGACCATGGTGGGCCTCGCCTCCAGCTCGCCCCAGCGGCGCGAGAAGTCCGGCAGGTAGCTCCACACATAGCCGCCGTTGTAGGCGACCCGGTCGGTCATGAAGCGGGTGGCGCGGCGCATGGCCTGCAGCACGGCCTCGCGGGACGGCGCCGCCTGGGCGCCGGCCTGCCCCGCCGCGGCGCCGACAAAGGCGGCCGCGCCGGCGACGAGCGCGGCGCGGCGAGTTGGGGGACCACTCATGAGCGGCATAATGACACCGGTGTCAGCACAAGCAAGGGTTCAGCGGCTCCGGCGGGATTCGAAGATCACCTCGGGCCAGGCTGCCGGCGGACCGTCGAGCAGCGGCGCCGGCGCGCCGTTCAGATGGCGGTCGAAGAAGGCCAGCGCATAGGCGTTCATAATGCGTCCCGCCCTGCGCGGTTCGGCCGGCCCGACCAGCCCCAGGCTACGCGCCACCGGCGTCGCCGCCAGGAACGGCGCGTCGGCGAACCCGGGGTGGAAGACGCCCGGGATCAGGACCAGGTAGCCGTCGCCGGAGAGGCCGGCGAAGGCCGCACGCATGCTGCCGTCGGTCTCCAGGACGTCCGCCTCCCGCCAGCCCTCCGCGCGCATCGTGGCTACGTCGCGGCTGATCCACATCACCGGCTGGCGCAGTCCGGCCTCCACGACCTCCGGGGGAACGACTGCGTCCAGGATCAGGCAGGCGCGGAAGCGCGGATCCTGCTGGCAGGCGGCGGCGGTCGTCATTCCGCCGAGGGAGACGCCGAACAGGCCGAGCCGGCGCAGGTCGAGCCGGCCGGTCAGCAGGCCCTTCGGGTCCCCGGCGTCCAGCGCCGCCAGTCGGTCGGCCACGAAGCGGACGTCCTGCGCCAGCACGGCGACACTCCGGTCGACGAAGCCCTCGTCCATCATCCGCGGGTCCATGGTCGTCACCCGCCCGTCCGGGAAGACGACGCCGGCGGCGGCCGACGGATGCTCGATCGCGGCCACAACATAGCCGCGCGAGACCAGGGCCTCGGTCATGTAGGTGTTGTGCTGCCGGTACCCGCCGCGGCCGTGGGAGAAGACCAGCACCGGCCGCGGCCCGAGCGCGGCCGCCGCCGCGCCCTCCGCGGCATGGGTCCGCACCAGGCTGAGATGCGAGGTCACGAAGGGCGGCAGGCCGAGGACGCGGGCTATGGGCGCGAGCGCCGCGCCGTCCTGCACATAGCGGGCGCGGGGCCCGTCCGCCGGACGCGCGGGGTACCAGACCTGGACCATCACCTCCCGGCGGTCGGCGGGATCAGGGGTGAACGGGTCCGGCCGGGCGGGATCCGTCCAGTGGTAGGTGACCGTGCCGATGGCGTAGGGGCCCTCCGGCGCCGGGAAGCGGAAGACCGGAAAGGCCAGCGACGCGGCCAGCGCCAGGACGAGCCCCACGCCGCCGAGGGCCAGACCCGCGCGGCGGGTCCGGCGGCCCACGGCCCTCCCCCGCCACAGGGCGGCCGCCAGCAGGCACGCCGCGAGCGCATAGGCCGGCGCCATCTGCCAGCGTCCCCCCTCGACGAGGACATGGGCCGCCGCCACGACGGCCGTCGCGAGGGCCGCGGGCCGGCCGAAGCGCCGAAGGCGCGGCGCGGCCAGCCCCAGCAGGGCCGCCAGTCCGGTCAGCAGGAGCAGGATTTCGAGCGCGCGCATGGCCGCCACGGTCCCCCCGTTGTCGCCGACGCCACCATGACACGGGTCAAGCCCGGCCGCGTGGAATGGACCGAAAGCGGCTGGAAATGGGAGGGGAGAGGCCCCGGCCGAGGTGTGACGTCTCGGGCCGGGGCAAGATCCCACGCCGGCGACTGGAGAACCGGCGCGCATTGATTTTCAGGGCGCGAACGCCTCGTGCGGCCCGAGCCAGCCGCGATCAACGCAGCCACCGTAACACTCTCGCAAGGATAGGCCAACTCGGCCGTGGCGCCGCAGCATGCGACAAGGCGCGGCCCCTGACGCTCTCCTTCGTCAGGGCCGCGCTCGTCTCGGTGCGGCGCGATGTTGGGCTCGGATCGCGCGCCGCCTCGATAGGACGCCGTGGTCTGCGGCGCCCGGTCGACCGAACTTCTCCAGAAAGCCAGGTCGCGGCTTAGACGACGCCGCCCCCGCCCCTCCCTAGGTCGGGCCCCGAAAAAATCTTCAGTAGCTGGCGTAGACGGTGACGCCGAACGTCCGCGGCCGCTGCGGCGTGATCTGCTGGGTCTGGTCCGGATTGAACGGATTGCCGAAGGCGAAGGTGTCGCCGAACGCGTCGGTGGGATTGGCGACGAACACCTGCAGGCCGACGTTCCGGGCGCTGACCTCCGCCAGCAGGCGCGTGCGGAGGTAACCGCCCATCTTCGGCCCGTCGGACGGCTCCCAGGTCAGGCGGGAGCGCCCGACATAGGCCGCCTCGCCGGTCAGCCGGAGCAGCCAGTCCCCGGAGACCGGGCGCTCGTAGCTCACCACCATCCCGCCCGAGAACGGAGGCGCGCCGGGCAGCTCGTCCACCAGCCGCGGCGCGAAATTCGGGTTGGGATGGCTGGTCTTCACATGCGAGAGGCGGCCGTTGACCTGCGCCTGCAGGTTGTCGGTCCAGCGGAACGCCAGCTCGGTCTCGAGCCCGAGCACCCGGGCGTCGCCGGCGTTGGTCGTATAGGGGATGCCGGAGGGCCGGAACTGGTCGGTCTGGATGTCGCGCCAGATGTCGTAGAAGACCGCCGAGTTCACCGCCAGGCGGCGGTCCATCGTCTCGAGCTTGGCGCCCACCTCGAAGTGCCGCAGGCGGTCGGGACGGAACAGCTCCCGTTCCACCGGCAGGGGCTGGGCGCCGCCGGAGTTGATGCCGCCGGCCCGGTGGCCTTCGGAGACCACCGCATAGAGCAGGTCCCCGGACGCCAGCTCCCGCTGCACCGACAGCTTCGGCGAGAACCCCTCGAACTCCACCTCGCGGTCGAAGCTGCGGGGGGCGAAGAGTTCGGAGATCACCCGCGAGCTGGTGCGCGTCCGGTGCTTGAACACGCGCCCGCCCAGCGCCGCCGTCCAGCCGGGCGCGAATTCGTAGGACGCCTCGCCGTAGGCGGCCAGCTCCTGGAAGCGGTCGCGCCGGTCGTCGCTGTAGACGGGAACGTCCACCCGCACCGTGCCGACGGTATTCTGCGCCAGGAGCTCGTTGGGCGAGTGCGCCGAGGTCCGCGAGCCGTAGAGGCCGACCAGCCACTCCACGGGGCCCTCTTCGCCGCTGACGAACATGTCGTGCACCAGCATCTTCGTCCGGCTGCGCTCGGAATAGGCCGAGGTCTGGGCGAAGTTGGTGTAGCGGTTCTGCACCTTGGTGGCGTCGTAGAAGCTGCCGTAGGCGTGCCGCACGAAGCCCGTCGAGGACGTGAAGTCTCCCCAGTTCCAGTGGCCCCGCAGCGTGGCGGTCGCCAGCGTGATGTCGTTGACGTGCGGCTCGGCGATCCGGTTGGCGCGCTTCAGGCCCTGGCCGGGGGTCGTGTAATGGGTGTCGTCGGAGCGCAGGTGCTGGCCTGCCCCGGTCACCGTGAGCGACCAGGTGTCGTTGGGCTGCACCAGCAGGCTGACCCGCCCGCCGCGCCGCTCGGTGCGGTCGACGTCCTTGCGGCCGAGGTTGGTGTCGTCGAGGTGGCCGCCCTGCACCTCCCGGTAGCCGGAGGCCCTGAGACCTGCGACGCCCCACAGGGGCAGGTTCACGAAGCCCTGCGCCGCGCCGCTGGGCGAGCCGCCGCTGGTGGTCGCCGCCGAGGCGCGGATCTCGGCCTCCAGGGCGTGGAGGTCGGGCTTGCGGGTGACGATCCGGTAGACGCCGCTCAGCGAGCCCGCGCCGTAGAGCGCTCCCTGCGGCCCCCGCGCCACCTCCACCCGCTCCACGTCCACCAGCCGCAGGTCCGGGTCCGGGGCGTTGTAGTTCAGCGGGATCTCGTCGAGGTAGGTGGCCACCGTGGAGCGCGTGCGGCCGGTGTAGGCGCCGTCCGACAGCCCGCGCAGCAGGAGCTTGTTGCGGCCCGGCCCGAGGTTGGTGGCCAGCACGCCGGCCAGCTGGGTGGCGGCGTCGCCGATGTCCGTGGCCCCCGTGGCCTCGAGGTCGCGCCGCGGCGCGGTCGAGATCGCCACCGCCAGCTCCCGCGGATTGCGCGCCCGCTTGGTGGCGGTGACCAGCAGCTCCGAGACCAGGGCCGGCGGCGGCGGCGGCCGGGGGGCCGCCCTGACCCGCGGCGCGATCTCCACCGTCCCCGGCGCCACGAGCCGCCAGCCGCAGGGGGCGCCATCCAGCAGCCGGTCGAGCGCCTGCCCCACGGTGTAGGCCCCCGTGAGGCCGGAGGTGACGCCGCCGTCGCAGGCGCGCGCGCCGACCAGGGTGATGTTGGCCTGCTGGGCGAGGTCGAGCAGGGCCTCGGAGTAGCGCTTCGGCTCGATATGGAAGCGCACGAGGGCTTGCGCCTGCGCCGCGCCGGGCAAGCCGAGGACCACGCCGACACCCGTCAACGCGGCCGCAAATTCCCGACGCCTGGAGATGGTACGTTCCGCCCTGCCGTTCGGCGCTACTTCGGAAGAAGCCGCAGCCCCCGTTCGGAAGGTACTGATCTTATGGGGAGCATCAAGGACAGACGCTGCGTCACGGCGCCCGGGTCGTCCAGGACGATGACGCCGGTGATGCGGATCTCGGCCAGGGCCGGATCCCCGATCTCGATCTGCTGCGGGAACTGCCGGTTGAGGTCGGCCACCACCGCCGACAGCGGCTCGTCGCGGTAGACCAGCCGGCCGGAGCGCCAGCTGAACGCCTCCTGCGGATCGACCGCGCTGAGCCGGGTCACCCCGGCCGGGTCGATCGCCAGCTTCTGGCCGCGCACCAGCGTCACCGGCGGGGCCGACGCCCGGGCGGCCGCGGGGCGCACCTGCACCCGGCCCTCGGCGACCGTCACGGCGAGCTCACGGTTCCGATGCCGCACGTCGAACTGGGTGCCCACCACGCGGACCACGTGCTCGGCGGCCGCGACGGTGAACGGGCGGTCGGCGTCCGAGGCCACGTGGAAGATCGCCTCGCCGTCCTCCAGGACGACCTGCCGCTCGCTGCGGCCCAGGCTCACCCGCAGGCGGGTCTCGGCGTTCAGGTCCACTGTCGAGCCGTCGGCCAGGGCCACGCGCCGGTGCTGCGCCTTGCCGGTCTGGTAGGTGTCCCAGCTGGGCTGGGTCAGCATCGGCGGCAGGACCGCGACGGCGAGGCCGGCGGCGATCGCGAAACCGCCCGCCCCCACCAGCCAGCGACGGCTCGGGGCCGGACGCCGGCGCGGCGCGGCGAGTTCGGCCAGCACCTCCGCCGCGCGGGCTTCGTATTCGTGCCAGACGGCGAGCGCCTGGCGATAGGCCGGGGCGTTGGCCGGGGCCTCGGCGAGCCAGGCCGCGAACGCCTCGCCGTCGTCGGCGGAGACGTCCTGGCGCTGCAGGCGCGCAAGCCAAGCGCCGGCTTCCGCCGTCGCCCGCTCGTCATGCGTCGCCATCGTGCTCATCGGTTCGCCTGCCCGGACCGCGCCAAGGGCGCTGGACGTTCATTCAGACGGCGCCGCAGGACGCCAACCCTAGGTCGGACCGCAAATTCCGCGCCGATCATGACCGCAGTCTCTGCGAAAGGTTGCGGACCGCCGCCTGGATGTGCTGCTCGACCATCTTGCGCGAGACCCCCATGGCCTCGGCCGTCTCGGCCTGGCTGCGCCCCTCCAGCTTGTGCAGGCGGAACGCCCGCTGCATCTGCGGCGGCAGGGTCTCCACCGCCTCGGCCAGCAGCCGGACGCGCTCGCGGGCGATCAGCGCCTCGTCGGCGGCCGGCTCGGGCGCCACGTCCTCGCCGCCGACCGTGGCGTGGGCGCCCATGCGCCACTGGCCGTCGCGCCGCGCCGCCCGCTGGGTGCTGCGGATCTGATCGGTCATCAGGTTGGCGGCCATCTTGTAGAGCAGCGCCACGGGCGCGCGCACCTCCCCGCGGGCCTCGGCGCCGTCGAGCTTGAGATAGAGCTCCTGCACCAGGTCCTCGGCCTCCGCCATCGAGCGGGTCCGCGCGGCGAGGAACAGGACGAGGCTCTCGCGCCGCTCCAGGAAGGCGCGCAGCAGCGGGCTCTCCGCGGCGCGCCCTTCGGACGGCTCAGAAGACCCCAACGCTCTCCCCCCAGATGGTCATGCCGCGGCGATCGCGGTCGTTGTGACCCTGCGATACGGCCGAACGGGCGGGGATGGCAACGGCGTCACGCAGGCCGGGCGGTGGACTCGCGCACGATCAGGGTGGGCTCGAACTCCGACGGGGCCGCGGCGGGCTTCGCCTCGGGGTCCCGGAGCAGCATCTGGGCCGCCACGCGGCCGATCTCGCGGATCGGCAGGCGCACGCTGGTCAGCGGCGGGAAGAGGCGCGGCGCGGTGGGGCTGTCGTCATAGCTGACCACCGAAAGGTCGCCGGGGATCGAGAGCCCCGCGTCGCGGGCGGCCTTGTAGACGCCTGCCGCCATCTCGTCGTTGCCGGTGAAGATGGCGGTGGGCCTCGGCTCCAGCCGGAACAGCTTCTCGGCGCAGGCGACGCCGGAATCGAAGGTGTAGGCGCCGACCAGGGAATAGCGATCCTCCAGCGCGAGGCCGCTCTCGGCCAGCCCCTCGCGGAAGCCGCCGCGGCGCTCGTGGGCGGAGCGGAAGGTGTCTGGCCCGGAGATGTGCGCCACCACCTTGTGACCCAGCTCCACCAGGTGGCGCGCGGCCTGGTAGCCGCCGTGCCGGTCGTGGGTCACCAGGCTGGAATCGGGCTCGTCCAGGCGGATGCCTGCGATCCGCACATAGGGGCAGTCGAGCTCGGTCAGCAGGCGCGCCACCCGCTCGTCCTCGGACACCGAGGGCGGGATGACCACGCCGAACAGCTTCTGCCGCTCCACGAAGCCCCGCACGTCGGCCAGGAAGTTGGGGCTGGAGCGGTCGCAGGGGTGGACCAGCAGCTCGAAGCCCGAGCCGCGCACCGCGTCCAGGATGCCCTGCAGCATGTCGATCACGTACTGCGGGCTCGGGTTGTCGTAGACGAGGCCGATCAGGAACGAGCGCCGGAAGGCCAGGCCGCGGGCCTGCGGGTCCGGCGCATAGCCCAGCTCGGCGATGATCGCATTGACCCGCTCGCGCGTGTCGGCCTTCACGAAAGGCGACTCGTTGATCACCCGCGAGACGGTCTTCTTGGACACCTGCGCGAGGCGGGCGATGTCGTTGATCGTCGGCCGTCGGCTGGCGTCCCAGACGAGCGTCGGTCGCGATGCTTTCGCTTCGGTCACGCGGGTTACGGTCTCCTGTCACGCCACGTCATAGCGCCGGAGGCCCGGCCCGCGCCACAGGCTGCGCCATCAGACCGCCCGCGCCAAGGGCGCCGGGGCCGGCTGGTCCAGCCGGTAGGCGCGCCTCGGCAGATTGTAGGCGAGGTCGACAGCCACGTCGCGGGCCTCCGTCTCGTCCAGCCGGTGCTCGGCGACGAGCCGGGCCAGGAAGGCGCAGTCCACCCGCCGGGCGACGTCGTGGCGGGCGGGAATCGACAGGAAGGCGCGGGTGTCGTCGTTGAAGCCGACGGTGTTGTAGAAGCCCGCCGTCTCGGTGGTCTGCTCGCGGAACCGGCGCATGCCCTCCGGGCTGTCGTGGAACCACCAGGCGGGGCCGAGCCGCAGGATCGGATAGTGGCCGGCCAGCGGGGCCAGCTCGCGGGCGTAGCTGGTCTCGTCGAGGGTGAAGAGGATCACCGTCAGGTCCCGCTCGTTGCCGAACCGGTCGAGCAGCGGCTTCAGCGCCTGGACGTACTCGGTGGCCATCGGGATGTCGGCGCCCTTGTCGCGCCCGTAGCGGTCGAAGATCAGCCGGTTGTGGTTGCGGAACGAGCCCGGGTGGATCTGCATCACCAGGCCGTCGTCGAGGCTCATCCGCGCCATCTCGGTCAGCATCTGGGCGCGGAACAGCTCGGCCTCGGCCGGCGTCGCCTTGCCCGACAGGACCGTGGCGAACAGCCGCTCGGCCTCGGCGGCGGAGAGGTCGGCGGTGCGGGCCGTCGGGTGGCCGTGGTCGGTGGAGGTGGCGCCGGCCTCCATGAACGCCCGGCGGCGCAGCCGGTGGGCCTGCAGGTAGCCCTGCCAGCTCTCCACGTCCTGGCCGGTGAGCTCGCCGAACCGGGCGAGCGCGCCTCGGAACTGCTCGTGCTCGCAGTCGATCACCGGGTCGGGACGGTAGGCGGTGATCACCCGGCCGCCCCAGCCGCTGTTGCGGATCGCCGCGTGGTGGTCGAGGCTCTCCTGCGGCCCCTCGGTGGTGGCCAGGGCCTCGATGCGGAAGCGGTCGAAGAGCGCCCGGGGCCGGAAGGCGTCGCTCGCCAGCTTCTCGTTGATCGCGTCGTAGTAGAGGTCGGCCGTCTCGCCCGAGAGCGCCACGTCGAAGCCGAACACCTTGCTGAACACATGGCCGAGCCACATGGCCGACGGCGTGCCGCGGAACAGGTGCTGGTTCTCGGCAAAGGTCCGCCAGGCCTTGCGCGGGTCCGCCGCGGACAGGCCGGCCCGGCTCGGGATGCCCAGGCTCTCCAGGGGAATCCCCTGGGAATAGAGCATCCGGTAGAGATAGTGGTCGGGCGCGAGCAGCAGCTCGGTGGCGTTGGGGAACGGCTGGTTCAGCGCGAACCAGGAGGGGTCGGTATGCCCGTGCGGGCTGATGATCGGCAGGTCCTGGACCTCGGCGTAAAGCTGCCGCGCGATCTCACGCGCCCCCGGCTCCGCCGGGAACAGCCGGTCTTCGTGCAGGATGAGCGGCCTGGACATGGACATTCCTCCCGGGACTTTCCACTGCGGCGCCGCGCGGGCTTGCCGCGCCAATGACACCGGTTACCATAGGTGCGATGAGCTTAGCAGCCTCCCTTCTGCGGATCGATCCCCGGGACGACGTGGCCGTCGCGATGCGTGGCCTGGCGGCCCGCGATCCGGTGGCGGACGGGGTGACGGCGCGGACGGACATCCCCGCGGGCCACAAGGTGGCGCTGCGCCCGGTGGCGAAGGGCGAGGCGGTGCGCAAGTACGGCTGGCCGATCGGGCATGCGACCGCCGACATCGCCGCCGGCGACCACGTCCACACCCACAACCTCGCCACCGCGCTCGCCGGGCTGGAGACCTACAGCTGGAAGCCCGCCGCGCCGGAGCCCCTCCCCGCCCCGGAGGGCCGCACCTTCCTGGGCTACCGGCGCAGGGACGGCCGGGTCGGGACCCGCAACGAGATCTGGGTGCTCTGCACCGTCGGCTGCGTGGCCCGCACCGCCCAGAAGATCGCCGAGGCCGCCAGCCGCCGGTTCGCCGGCCGCGTGGACGGGGTGGTGGCGCTGACCCACCCGTTCGGCTGCTCCCAGCTCGGCGGCGACCTCGACGCCACCCGGACCATGACCGCGGCGCTCGCCGCCCACCCGAACGCCGGCGGCGTGCTGATCATCGGGCTGGGCTGCGAATCGAACCAGCTCGGCCCGCTGCTGGCGGAGGCCCGCCTCGATCCCGAACGCCTGCGGGCCTTCGCCGCCCAGTCGGCCGAGGACGAGGTGGAGGCCGGCCTCGCCGCGGTCGAGGAGCTGGTCCGCGTCACCGAGCGCGACGTGCGCGAGCCCTGCCCGGTCTCGGACCTCGTGGTCGGTCTGAAGTGCGGCGGCTCGGACGGCCTCTCCGGCCTCACCGCCAACCCCCTCGTCGGCCGGATCGCCGACAGGGTCTGCGCCGAGGGCGGCGCGGCGATCCTCACGGAGATTCCGGAAATCTTCGGCGCCGAGCGCCTGCTGATGGCGCGCGCCGCGAGCGAGGCCGTTCACGAGGACGTCGCCAGGGTGGTGAACGACTTCAAGGCCTACTTCCTGGGTCACGGCGAGCCGGTCTCCGAGAACCCCTCCCCCGGCAACATCGAAGGCGGCATCACGACCCTGGAGGAGAAGTCCCTCGGCGCGGTCCAGAAGGCGGGCCGCGCGCCGGTCACCGAGGTGGTGCGCTACGGCGGCCGCGTCCGGGGGAGGGCCGGCGTGGCCCTGCTTGAAGCGCCGGGCAACGACGCGGTCTCGTCCACCGCCCTGACCGCGGCGGGGGCGACGGTGATCCTGTTCACCACCGGCCGCGGCACACCGCTGGGCTTCCCCGCCCCCACCCTGAAGCTGGCCACCAACTCCGGCCTCGCCCAGCGCAAGCCGCACTGGATCGACTTCGACGCCGGCCGCATAGCCGCCGGAGAGCCCATCGAGGGCGCCGCCGAGGCGCTCATGGACCTCGTCGTGGCCACCGCCTCCGGCCGCCCGACGCGGGCCGAGGAGAACGGCGAGCGCGAGATCGCCCTCTGGAAGCGGGGCGTGACGCTTTGATCTCCTCTGTTCCGCTCATCCCCGCGAAAGCGGGGACCCAGGCTTTTTCTGCCCCCCTGATCAGCGTCCAGGGAGCGCGCGCCGTCCTGAACACAAAACTCCTGGATCCCCGCTTTCGCGGGGACGAGCGGGTTGGGGGGGCGGCTTGAGCTTGGTTCGGCGCCTCTCGAACGAGACCCTCCACCTCGTCCCTACCGCGATCGAGACACCCGCCTACGACCGGCCGGGCGCGAGGATCGGCGTCGTCCACTTCGGGCCCGGCGCCTTCCACCGCGCCCACCAGGCCTGGTACTTCGACGAGATGCTGAAGGCCGGCGGCGACTTCGCCGTCAGCGCGGTCGCCGTCCGCTCCGGGGAAGTGGAGGACGCGCTCGGGCCCCAGGACGGCCTCTACGCGCTGGCCGAGCGCGAGGCGGAGCCCCGCCTAAGGGTGATCGGCGCCCTGAAGGAGGTGCTGACCGCGCCCCGCGCGCCCGACCGCGTGCTGGCGAGGCTCGCCGACCCGTCGGTGCGCATCGTCACCTCCACGGTCACCGAGAAGGGCTACTGCCTGACCCCGGCCGGCGACCTGGACCTCGCCCACCCCGACATCCGCCGCGACCTCCAGGGCGCCGGCCACCCGGCGAGCTTCCCGGGCTGGCTGGTCGCCGGCCTCGCCGCCCGGCGCGCCGCAGGCCACCCGCCGTTCGTGGCGGTGAGCTGCGACAACCTCTCGGACAACGGCAGCCGCCTGCGCCGCGCCGTCGTCCAGCTCGCCGATGCGAAGGGCGACCGCGGCCTCGCCGCCTGGATCGCCGCCGAGGCCCGCTTCCCCTCCACCATGGTCGACAGCATCACCCCGGCCACCGACGACGAGCTGCGCGAGAAGGTGCGGCGCGAGCTGGGCCTGGAGGACGCCTGGCCGGTGCAGCGCGAGCGCTTCGTGCAGTGGGTGGTGGAGGACGAGCTGGACGCCGACGCCGCCGCCTTCGCCGCCGCCGGCGTCACCCTGACCCACGACGTCGCCGCCTTCGAGAAGGCCAAGCTGCGCCTCCTGAACGGCGCCCACTCCACCCTCGCCTACGTCGGCCTGCGGCTGGGCCACGAGACCGTCGCCCAGGCCATGGGGGACGCGCGCCTCGCCGGCTTCGTGGAGCGGATGATGCGACAGGACATCGCCGCCAGCCTGCCGGCCGCCCAGGGCCTCGACCTCTCCGCCTACGTCGCCGCCGTCCTGGCCCGCTTCCGCAACCCGGCCATCGCCCACCGGCTGGCGCAGATCGCCTGGGACGGCTCGCAGAAGCTGCCCTTCCGCATCCTGGAGACCACCGCCGAGGCCCTGGCCGCCGGGCGTCCCCTCGAGCGGCTGGCGGTCCCGGTCGCGGCCTGGATGCTGTTCGTCCGGACCCGCGCCCGGACGGACGAGGCGATCACCGACCCCATGGCCGACACCCTGCTGGACCTCGGCCGCCGTCTCACGGGGGAGCCCGCGGCGGACGTGGAGGCCATGCTGGCGCTGCCGGCCATCTTCCCGCCGGCGCTCTCCGCCGACCCGCGCTACCGGGCGGCGGCGGCGGCGGCCTACGTCAAACTCGACACCGATCCCGCCTCGGCGCTGGGCGCCTGACATCCCTCAGAAACATGGCCTTGATTTCAAAATGACACCGGTTTCCTATACCCCTATCGAGGGACCTGAAGGCAGGTCGGACCGCGGGAGGAACGAGGGTTTGACGGAGCCGGCGGCCACTCCTGCGCTCGACGCGAACGCGCTCGCCATCGCGCGCCGGTTCACCGACGCCCGCCGCGCCGCCCAGGCGCTTTCCGAGTTCCCCGGCCGCCTGCCGCGGAGCCTGGAGGAGGCCTATGCGACCCAGGAGGTCGCCATCGGCCTTTGGCCGGACGAGATCGCCGGCTGGAAGATCGGCAAGGTGCCGTCCGCCATGCAGGCCGAGGTCGGCGCCTCGCGCCTGGCCGGCCCGATCTTCCGCGCCTCGGTGCAGACGCCTCCCGCCGGCGCGGCCGGGACCTTCCCGGTCATCCCCGGCGGCTTCGCCGCGGTGGAGGCCGAGGTGATCGTCCGCGTCGTCCGCGACGCCCCGGCCGACCGCCTCGAGTGGACGCCCGAGGAGGCGCTGCACTACGTCGACGAGATGCTGATCGGCATGGAGCCGGCCGGCAGCCCGCTCTCCATCATCAACGAACTCGGCCCCACGGTGGTCGTCTCCGACTTCGGCAACAACGCCGGCCTGATCCTGGGCCCGGTGATCCCCGGCTGGCGCGAGCGCCCGCCGGAGAGCCTGGCCTGCGCGACCCTGGTCAACGGGGCCGTCGTGGGCACGGGCTCGGCGGACAGCCTGGAGGGCGGTCCGCTGGGCTGTTTCGCCTGGATGCTGGAGCACGCCGCCCGCCGCGGCCGGCCCCTGCGGGCCGGCAGCCTGATCACCACCGGCCAGCTCACCGGCATCCACGAGGTGGCCCCCGGCGACGAGGCGGTGGTCGATTTCGGACCGCTCGGCCGGGTCCGTTGTACCGCTACCATCGCGAAGGCTAAGTAACGAACAACGACAAGGGAGGACCCTGTGACCGCCGAGGCGCAAGGGGCGACACCGATCGCAGTGAAGGTCGGCAACTACCGATGGATCATCGTCGGCCTGCTGTTCACCGCCATGGTGATCAACTACGTCGACCGGCAGATGCTGGGACTGCTCAAGCCCACCCTCGAGAAGGAGATGGGCTGGAGCGAGACGACCTACGCCGACATCGTCTTCTGGTTCCAGGCGGCCTATGCGGTCAGCTACTTGGCCTTCGGGCGGATCGTCGACCGGGTCGGCGCGCGCATCGGCTTCGCGGCGGCCTTCGTCATCTGGACCATCGGCCACATGAGCTGCGCGGCGGCCCGGTCCGCCAGCGGCTTCATCCTGGCGCGCATGGTGCTGGGCATCGGCGAAGGCGGGGCCTTCCCGGCGGGCATCAAGGCCGTCACCGAGTGGTTCCCCAAGAAGGAGCGGGCCTTCGCCACCGGCCTGTTCAACGCCGGCACCAACATCGGCGCCATCGTCACCCCGATCGTGGTGCCGGTGATCACGCTGACCATGGGCTGGCAGGCGGCCTTCATCATCACCGGCCTCGTCAGCCTCGTGTGGCTGCCCGTCTGGCTGTGGGTCTACAAGCGCCCGCGCGAGCAGCCGAAGCTGTCGGTCGCCGAGCTGGCCTACATCGAGCAGGATCCGCCGGACCCCGTGGCCCACGTGCCCTGGACCCGCCTGATCCGCACCAAGGAGACCTGGGCCTATGCGCTCGGCAAGTTCCTGATCGACCCGATCTGGTGGATGTACCTGTTCTGGCTGCCGGACTTCCTGGCCAAGCGCTACGACCTCGACCTGAAGACTTTCGGGCCGCCGCTGGTGGCCATCTACCTCCTGTCCGACGTGGGCAGCGTCGGCGGCGGCTGGCTCTCCTCGCGGTTCATGAAGAACGGCATGAGCATCAACGCCGCGCGCAAGACGACCATGCTGATCTGCGCCCTGTGCGTCGTGCCGATCGCCTTCGCCATGTATGCCGACAACGTCTGGCTGGCGGTGGGCATCATCGGTCTGGCGACCGCCGCCCACCAGGGCTTCTCGGCCAACCTCTACACCCTGCCCTCGGACGTCTTCCCGCGGGCGGCGGTGGGCTCGGTGATCGGCATCGGCGGCATGGTCGGGGCCATCGGCGGCATGGCCATGTCGAAGTACGCCGGCTGGGTGCTGGAGCAGATCGGCAGCTACACGCCGATCTTCGTGGTGGCGGCCTCCGCCTACCTGCTGGCGCTGCTCGTGGTGCACATCCTCAGCCCCCGCATGGAATTGGCCAAGGTCCACTGACCTCTCGCGCCCGCGAGACCTGGCGGCGTCCGCGCGAGCGGCGCCGCCTTTTTCCTGGCGCATCCGTCCGGCCCACGCGGCCGTAGTTGGGGACGATGGACGCCACCGACCTCAGCCGCCGCAGCCTGCTCGCCCTCGCCGCCGGGCTCCTGGCCGGCCCCGCCTGGGCCGCCCCGCCGGCCGGCGGCCGCCTCGCCTTCGCGGTGTTCCGCAAGCAGGCCCGCGTCGGCGAGCACCGCATGGTCTTCACCCGCACGGGCGGCCTCCTGGAGATCGTCACCGAGGCCGACATGCGCCTCTCGGTCGGCCCGGTCCCGTTCGTCCGCTACAGCCACCGCGCCCGCGAGCGCTGGCGCGACGGCCGCTTCGAGAGCCTCGAGACCAGCTCCAGCACCAACGGCAGGCGCGACCGCGTCGAGGCGCGCCGGGACGGCGAGGCCGTGCTCATCGTCACTCCCCGCGGCGAGCGCCGCATGGCCGGCGCGGCGGCCCCGCTGACCCACTGGAACCCGGCGATCCTGGACGGTCCGCTGTTCAACCCGCAGACCGGCGCGCCGCTGAAGCTCTCCACCCGCCGGGAAGCCGACCCCGGCGGCGTGCGCTGGCTGATCCGCGGCGAGGCCGAGATCGACAACTGGTACGACCAGGGCGGCGTCTGGCGGGCGCTGCGCGGCAAGCTGCCCGACGGCTCGTGGATGGAGTACCGGCGGCTCTAGCCTCCCCTCTCCCGCGCCGCAGGCGTGGGAGAGGCCGGGTGAGGGCGGCGCTGGCGGACCGTCTCAGCGCGGCGTGGGACCCGATCGTGCGGATCCTACGGGAACGGCGGCGGCGCGGCCTGCGCCGCCCTCACCCTGCCCTCTCCCGCCTGCGGGAGAGGGTCTGCGCGTCAGCGCGCCAGCCAGCCGCCGTCCACCGGCACCACGGCGCCGTGCATGTAGTCCGCGGCCGACGAGGCCAGGAACACCGCCGCCCCGCCCAGGTCCTCGGGACGGCCCCAGCGCCCGGCGGGGATGCGGGCCAGGATGTCCCGGTTGCGGGTCTCGTCCGCCTGCAGGGCCGCGGTGTTGTTGGTGGCGAAATAGCCCGGCGCGATGGCGTTGACGTTGATCCCCCGGCCCGCCCACTCGTTGGCCATCAGCTTGGTCAGGCCGGCGATGCCGCTCTTGGACGCCGTGTAGGACGCCACGCGGATGCCGCCCTGGAAACTCAGCATCGAGGCGATGTTGATGATCTTCCCGCCGCCCCGCTCGATCATCACCCTGGCGCAGGCCTGGCTGAGGAAGAAGGCCGACTTCAGGTTCACGTCCATCACCGCGTCCCAGTCGGCCTCGGTGAAGTCCAGAGCGTCGGCGCGGCGGATGATGCCGGCGTTGTTGACCAGGATGTCGAGACCGCCCAGCGCCTCCACCGTCTCGGCGACGATGCGCGGGACAGGTTCGGTGGAGCCCAGGTCGGCGGAGACGGCGTGGAAGCGGCGGCCGGTCGCCGCCACCGCCGCGGCGGTCTCGTCCATGCCGGAGCGCCCCACGGCGGCCACGTCCGCCCCGGCTTGCGCCAGCGCCACGGCGATCGCCTGGCCGAGGCCGGTGTTGGCGCCGGTGACCACCGCCACCTTGCCGTCGAGGCTGAAGGGATTGGCCGCCATGGCTACTTCAGCTGGCAGATGTCGAGGACGTGCATGTCGGTGTAGTCGAGGTTCTCCCCGCCCATGGCCCAGATGAACCCGTAGGCGCTCGTCCCCGCCCCCATGTGGATCGACCACGGCGGCGAGATCACCGCCTCGTCGTTGCTCATCACCAGATGGCGCATGGAGTCCGGCTCGCCCATGAAGTGGAAGACCCGGTTGTCCCCCTCCAGGCCGAAGTAGAAGTAGACCTCGGAGCGGCGGTCGTGGAGGTGTGGCGGCATGGTGTTCCACACGCTGCCGGGCTTCAGGATGGTCACGCCGAGCAGCAGCTGGGCCGACTTGCACACCCCCGGGATGATGTACTGGTAGATGGTCCGCTCGTTCGACTGCTCCGGCGTACCGCGCTCCAGCGGATTGGCCTGGTCGATGGAGATGTGCTGGGCCTCCAGCCGCACGTGGCATGGCAGCGAGACCAGGTAGAACTTGGCGGGACTGGCGGCGTCGGCGCTCTCGAAGGTCACCGTCTCCGAACCCATGGGCACATAGAGGCCGTCGCGCGGCTTCAGGTCGTAGGCGGTCCCGTCGACGGTGATCCGCCCCGCCCCGCCGACGTTGACCACGCCCAGCTCGCGCCGCTCCAGGAAGGGATGGCCCTTGGCGCTCTCCGGCTCGCCCTGCACGGGCAGGGTCAGCGGCGCGCCCGCCGGGGCCGCGCCGCCGATCACGAAGCGCTCGTTGTGCGAATAGTTGAGGCTGATCCGGCCGGGCTGGAACAGGCCGGTGACCTGGTAGCGGTCGCGCAGCGTCTGGTTGTCGACCCCGGCCATCATGTCGGGATGCGTCGCGTGGTAGACCTTGTCGAACATCGGCTCACTCCCTGTCGGAAGCTTTGGTAACCGGTGTCATAAGCCTCCGCAACTGCCGGGCGGGGGATTTCCGCCCCGCGCGGCGGCCGCGTCCGTCAACGCTTGAGGGGCGCCTTGCGGGTGAAGACGCGCGGCGGGTTCACGGCCGCCGGAAGGTGCGCCGAGGGGCGCTCCCAGCGCCATTCGTAGGGACGAAGCCACACCCAGCCGCCGTCGCTCAGTTTCCGCGGCGCCAGCGCGTAGCTGCGGATCCACGGCGCATCACTCAGTTCACTCAAGTTCGTAGCCCGACTCGAAACGCGTCCCATGGCCCACCCTTAGCCGAAGCCCGGCGGGCTGACTGCTGCGCCGAAGTCACAGGGCCGCGGCAAGGCGCTTGTCGCGGGCGATCGAGACCGAGGCCGCGAGGTGGCAGCCGATGGTGATCACGATAATGGGAACGAGCGCCAGGAAGCCGACCGACAGCGACTGGTCGCCGTACTGCGGCTTCGCCCAGTCCGAGATCCGGCCGACGTAGACCGGGCCGATCCCCAGGCCGATCAGGTTGAGGATGAACAGCAGCACCGCCCCGGAGATCGTCCGCCGGGCAGGCGATACGGCGTTCTGGACGACGGTCAGGGCCGGGGCCAGGTACATGTTGTTGAGAAGGGCCGGGATGGCGATGAACATGAGCGCGATCGGCCAGCTCGGCGCCCAGACGATCCCGAACCAGAAGGGGATGGTCACGGCGAAGGCGATCGCCGGCACCCAGGCGAACCAGCGCCGGTCCTTGCGCGCCAGCCGGTCCACCAGCCAGCCCGCGGCGAAGGTGCCGATCATCCCGGTGATCCCCAGGACCAGGCTGTAGTAGTTGGCGACCTCCACCAGCGTCATGCCCTTCACCCGGATCAGGAAGGGCGCGTTCCAGCTCAGCGCCGCGTAGCCCACGAAGGCCGACATGGCGCTGGAGACGGCGGTCAGGATCAGGGTCCGCTGCTGGAAGAAGCCGCCGATCGCCTTGAACAGCGGCGGCGCGGCCTCATGGACCTCGCCGTCGGCCAGCGGATCCAGTCCCCCGCGCTTCGGCTCGCGCACGATCACTAGCAGCAGCAGGGCCATGATGATGCCGGGGATGCCCATGGCGTAGAAGGCCACGCGCCAGCTGTAGGCCTCGGCGATCCGCCCGGCGGCGAAGGCGCCGATCATCGAGCCGGCCGGCACCCCCAGGGAGTAGAGGGCGAGCGCCGTTCCCCGCTTCTCCGGCGGGAAGTAGTCGCTGATCAGCGAATAGGACGGCGGCGAGCCGCCCGCCTCGCCGATGCCGACGCCCATCCGGTAGAGGGCGAGCTGGACGAAGTTCTGCGCCGTGCCGCAGAGCGCGGTGAACAGGCTCCACAGCGCGCAGGCGGCGGAGATGATCCAGACCCGCCTGGCCCGGTCGGCGAGCCAGGCCACCGGCAGGCCGAAGGTCGTGTAGAAGGCCGCGAACACGATGCCGCCCAGCATGCCGAGCTGGGTGTCGGTCAGGTCCAGGTCCTTGCGGATCGGCTCGGCCAGGATCGCGACGATCTGCCGGTCCAGGAAGTTGAGGGTGTAGACGACCGCCAGGACGAAGACGACCAGGTAGCTGTAGGCCATGCTTCTCGGCCGGCCGGCGACTGTGGCGGCGGTCATGCTGGAACTCTCCCCCCGTATCCGGCCCGCCAGTCTTCTGGCTTCGAAGCGCCGGTATGCGTTTCCTTTGAAAATCCTTGTGGCACGGGCCGTTGCGCCCGCCAAGGGCGGTCCGGCCGCCCTGCCCTAGCGCTTCGCGAGGCTGCCCTCGACCCAGTCGAGCTGGGCCGCCAGGTGGCGCTCGCGCACCTTCACCCCGTCGTTGCCGAACTCCACCGAGGCCTCCCGCGGCGGGCCGAACCGGGGCCAGGCCGGGCCGCCGGCGCTGTCGGGGTCGCCCCGCTTCGCGAACCTCGCCCAGTAGGCGTTCATCGCCTTGGAGAGCGGCGCGTCCTCCGGCGCGAACTTCTGCTTCGGCCCGCCGAACACGTACTTGATCTCGGCGGTGTGGGCGGCGCCCAGCGACGTCGCCCGTTCGGCCGGCGTCACGTAGGAGAAGTGGTAGAGCCAGACCGGCGCGCCGGCCTTGGCATGGATCCGCGCCAGGTTGCGGTCGGGCTCGGTGATCAGCTGGGCGGTGGTCAGCCGGTGGACGATGCGGTTGCGGTCGCCGGTGTTCTCCGGATCGAAGGCGGCCATCAGCGACGGCCGCGCCGCCTCCGGCACTAGGTCGAGCTGCGCCGGCTGCGGCCGGAACAGGCTGGCCTCGTTGGAGTTGCCGCCGAGGATCAGCGGGACCTTCGCCTGCCGGCCGGCGGCGAAGCCCTCGGCGATCCCGGTGGCGATGTAGCGTCCGTCGGCGATCGGCTGGGCGCGGCTCGTGAACGGGCCCGAGTATGGAAGGGCGCTGAGCGGCAGCTTGCGCAGCGCCGCCGCGGCCGCCGCGTCGTCGCCCTGGACGCCCGCCGCCTGCGCCGCCTTCAGGCCGCTCTCCTCCGCGACCTTGAGCGCGACCGGCTGGTGGCGGGCGAAGCTCGATTCGCCGATCGCCTTGTGGAACAGCCCGCGCGCGTCGGGCGCCAGCATCAGATAGAGCACCGAGATCGCCCCGGCCGACTCCCCGAAGATGGTGACGTTCTTGGGGTCGCCCCCGAAGGCCCCGATGTTGGCCTGCACCCACTTCAGCGCCGCCACCTGGTCCATGAGGCCGTAGTTGCCGGTCGGCCCCTCCCCGGTCAGCGCCGGGTGCGCGAACCATCCGGCGCGGCCCAGGCGGTAGTTCAGGGTCACGGTGATCACGCCCTGTTTCGCGAACTCCGAACCGTCATGCTCTGCCCCGAAGGCCGCGATGCTGTTGCCGATCACGAAGGCGCCGCCGTGGATCCAGACCATCACCGGCAGCTTCGC
>NZ_DAISJG010000030.1:0-36963 GCF_036821595.1 Phenylobacterium sp. | reverse complement strand
CGGATGGGGACCTTCCTCGCCTATCCGAAGATCTCGGTGACCGCCGAGCACAACGACAACATCTTCGCCACGGACGGCGCCGAGGTCGATGACCTGATCTGGCGCGTGACGCCCGAGATCGCGCTGAACTCCGACTGGTCGCGGCACGCCCTGGGCGCCTATGCGCGGACGGTGCTGAACCGCTACCAGGACTTCGACAGCGAGAACACGACGGACTACGGCGCCGGCGTCAACGGCCGCCTGGACATCCTGCGGTTCACCACCCTGAACGGCTCGTTCGACTGGGCGAACCTGACGGAGCCGCGCACCTCGCCGGACAGCCCCGGCACGGCGGCGGAGCCGGTCCAGTACGACCTGGCCTCGCTGCGCCTGATCGGCGAGCACACCGTGAACCGGCTGCGCTTCCAGGGCCGCTACGCCTTCCAGCGGTTCGACTACGAGAGCCCGCCGCGCATCGGCGGCGGCATCGTCGAGCAGACCTTCCGCGACCGCAACGTGAGCATGCTCTCCGGCCGCGTCGACTACGCCGTGAGCCCGGACACCGCCCTCTTCTTCGAGGTGATCGGCAACAAGCGCGAGTACGACACCCCCGGCAGCGCCGGACAGGTCAACCGTGACTCGGACGGCGTCCAGTTCCTCGCCGGCGCCAACTTCGAACTCGGCGCGGTCACCCGCGGCGAAGTGGCCGTGGGCTACCTGAAGCAGTCGTTCGACGACGCCCGGCTGGACGAGATCGACGGCTTCGGCGCCCGCGCCCAGGTGGAGTGGTTCCCGACCCAGTTGACCACGGTGACCTTCAACGCCTCGCGCACCATCGAGGACAGCGCCACGCCGGGGACCGGCGCCTACCTGTCGTCGAACGTCGGGGCCCAGGTCGACCACGAGCTGATGCGCAACGTCATCCTCACCGCCCGTGCGGCTTACGGGGAGGACGAGTACGACGTCATCGGCCGCCGCGACGAGCGCCAGACCGCGGGCCTCAGCGCCACCTATCTGCTGAACCGCAGCATCGGCCTGACGGCGAGCTACAGCTACGACCGCCGCGACACGGTCAAGGGCGCCGGCAACGACTTCAAGTCGAACAAGATCGCCGCCACCCTCACGGCGCAGTTCTGACCGGCGCCCCAGCGCGATAGCGCGGTTACGCCGCAGAACGCGGACGTGACCCAGTCAGGCAAACTTGGCTTAAGTCCTGCAGGGAACGCCTGCTGGATCTTAGAGGCTGCCATTTATGAACATCCATTCTCCCGTTCCCTCGATGGACGCGGATGAGCGCGGCGCGCCTGCGGGGCGCGCGCCGGCCTTCGCCCAGCTCGACCTGCGACGCCTCTATGCCATGTTCATTCGGCGGATCCGGCTGTTCGCCGCCGTAGCCTTGCTGGTGTTCCTGGCGGCCCTCCTGCTCACGCTGCAGGCCACGCCGAAGTACACCGCCACCTCGAGCGTCATGCTCGACACGCGCACCGAGAAGGTCATGGACGCGGAGGCCGTCCTGTCGGGCCTGCCGGCCGATTCCGGAGCCGTCGACACCGAGGTGGAGGTCCTGAAGTCGCGCCAGCTGGCCGAGCGCGTGGTCAAGGCGCTCAACCTCGAGGCGGATCCCGAGTTCAACGGCAGCCTGCGCGAGCCTACGGGTCTGGGCGCCGTGGTCGCCGGCGTGAAGCAGATGGTCGGGGCGGCGCCGCCGGCCAGGAAGGCGCTCACGCCCGTTCAGCAGCAACGGCAGCGCGACGCCGTCGTGGACAAGCTGCTGAGCGGCCTCAGCGTGCGCCGGGCCGGCTTCACCTACGTCATCCGGATAGACTACGAGGCGGAGAGCCCGGCCAAGGCCGCGGCCGTCGCCAACAAGTTCGCCGAGCTCTACCTGCTGGAGCAGCTGGAGGCGAAGTTCGACGCCACCCAGCAGGCCGCCACCTGGCTCAACAGCCGGCTGGGCGAACTGCGCAGCCAGGTGATCGCGGACGAGGCCGCGGTCCAGCAGTTCAAGATCGCCAACAACCTTCTTAGCGCGTCCGGCACCAGCCTGACCGAGCAGGAGATCTCGAACTACAACCAGACCCTGGCCCAGGCCCGCGCCCAGGTCGCCGAGGACGAGGCGCGCCTGTCCACCGCCCGCCGGCAGCTCGCCAGCGGCTCGACCGGCGACGACGTCGGCGAGGCCCTGAGCTCGCCCGTGATCCAGCAGTTGCGCGCCCAACGCGCCCAGGTCAGCGGCCAGGTCGCCGATCTCCAGGGCCGCTACGGCGAGCGCCACCCGGAGATGCTGAAGGCCAAGCGTCAGCTCTCCGACATCGACACCCAGATCGAGCAGGAGATCCAGCGGATCATCTCCAACCTCGAAGCCCGGGCCTCGGTCTCCCGCCAGCGCGCCGCCGCCATGGCCGGCAGCCTGGGTGGGGCGAAGGGCACCCTCGCCGCCAACAACCGCGCCATGGTGCGCCTGAACGAGCTGCAGCGGACCGCGGAAGCCTCGCGCGTCCTCTACGAGAGCTATCTCAGCCGCTACAAGGAGACGAGCACCCAGCAGGGCATCGAGCAGTCCGACGCCCGCATCGTCTCGAAGGCCAAGATCCCCACCGGCCAGAGCTCGCCCGACGTCGGGCGCAACCTGATGCTCGGCCTTCTCCTCGCCATGGGCGCGGGGGTCGGCGCGGTCCTGCTCGCCGAGATGCTGGACGCCGGCCTGGCGACGGCCGAGGACGTGGAGCGGCGTCTGGACACTTCCTACCTTGGCGCCGTACCGCTCCTGAGCTCCGTCGCTGAGGAGGCCAATCCCTCCCCCATCGACCATGTGGTCGCCAAGCCGCTATCGAGCTTCTCCGAAGCCTTCCGGAACCTTCGCGCCTCGATCGGCTATTCCCGGCTGGGCGAGCCCGTGCGCGTCGTCGCGATCACCTCCGCCCTGCCGAGCGAAGGCAAGACGACCACCGCGGTCTGCCTCGGCCGGGTGGCGGCGCTGCAGGGCGCCAAGGTGATCGTGGTGGACTGCGACCTTCGTCGCCGGACCGTGAACCGCCTCCTGCGTGAGGACCCTGCCGTGGGCCTGCTGGAGGTCCTCGGCGGCCAGGCGACGCTTCAGCAGGCGCTGTGGCACGACAAGGAGACGGGCGCCGACTTCCTGCCGCTGGCCAAGAGCAGCTTCACGCCGCGCGACGTCTTCGGGACCAGCGCGATGGACCGTCTGCTGGAAGAGCTGCGCGCGAAGTACGACTTGGTGCTGCTGGACACCGCGCCGATCCTGCCGGTGGCCGATACCCGGGTGCTGGCCCCCAAGGCCGACACGGTGGTCTTCCTCACCCGCTGGCGGAAGACGCCGCAGCAGGCGATCGAGGCGGCGTTCCGCCTGCTCGCCGGCACCAACGCCCATATCGGCGGCGTGGCGCTCACCCAGGTCGATATGAAGCAGCAGGCGCGTTACGGGTACGGCGACCCCGGCTACTACTACGCCGAGTACAAGAAGTATTACGTGAGTTGAGGCCCAGGGGGACGGGCCATGCCGAGATCAGCTGAAGGGGTGGGAGGACGCGGGCCCGGAACGGCGGATCGCCTCAGCCGACCAGGGCGGCCGTCCAGTTCAGCGCCGCCCACCAGAAGGCGCCGCAGAGCGTTGCGGCGGCGGCCAGGGCGGCCGTACGCGCGAGTCCGCGGCGGTAGTCGATCATCGGCGGATTGGCGGCAGTCAGCATCTCGTCCAGCGCCCTCTGCATCTTCAGCGCGGGGGACGAGACTGGGCTCTCGTCTCCGCAGGCCACCGAGAGCCGGGCGCGCGCCCGCTCAAGCGGGGGCGTCCGATCCTCGGCAAACGCAAACTCGTCCCGTTTCGCCTGAGCCATGCCAGCCTCCCGCGTGCGGGCCCAAGCAAAGGCCAGAAAGCCTTAAGGGGCGGTTTCGTTCCATGGTTGACGAAAACTGCGCGTTGAGTCGGCGCCGGGCGTCAATAGTTGTTCGGACCTTCGAAACCGCGTGGGTCGAGATGTTAGTGTTATCAAAACTGGTTATAATGCTTGGGCAATTCGGCGCATGCGGGCGCCGGAGGGGCTATGATGGTTTCGGTGAGCTTGGAGGAGCGTGACCAACGCCAGGAGCGTGCGTCCGGCTCCCTGCAACTGGTGGTCATGCTCTGCGTGGGCGTCGCCTATGCGGCGATCGCCTTCCTGCTCTATGGCGGCGTCTATCTGCACCGGCCCAATGTCCTGACCTGGCCGCCCGAGTATCAGCTGCACCTGGTCTTCAACTTCATCTGCCTGGCCGCCGTCACCCACTTCGCCTGGAGCGTGCACGGCCAGATCGACCGGAAACTGGCCGAGACCGTCTTCGTGGCGATCCTCGTCCACGGCCTGCTCGCCTTCTTCATCCTCGGCGGCCGCTGGTACTTCTCGCGGCCGATCCTGCTGACCAACTTCCTGGTGTCGCTCATCGTGGGCGTGATGGTCGTGCTCTTGAAGCACCGGATCAGCGGCCCGCGGGTGGCGCTGGTCCGGCCGCTCGCCATCGACATCAAGCTCTCGCGTCACCTGGGCGAGGTGATCACCTCGCCCACCGCCGACCTCTCCAAGTACGACATCGTCCTGGTCTCCTTCACCGAGGGCGTCAGCACCGAGTGGGCGCGGGCGCTCTCCCGGGCGATGCTGGCCGGGTGCCAGGTGCGGCACGTGGGCGAATATATCGAGGACGTCCGCGGCGCGGTGTCCCTGGAGCATTTCGAGCTCGACCAGATCTCCAATGTGAGCCTGGTGTCCTATCGGCCGCTGAAGCGGCTCATCGACGTGGTGGCGGTGATCTTCGTGCTGCCCCTGGCGCTGACGATCATCTTCCTGGGCGCGCTCGCCGTCTTCCTCAGCATGGGATGGCCGGTGTTCTTCGTGCAGGAGCGCGTGGGGCTGGCCGGCAAGCCGTTCCGGATGTGGAAGCTGCGCACCATGCGGCCGGCCGCGCCGGGCGAGGCCCACCGCGCGGCGGTGAAGGGCGACAACCGGATCACCCGGACCGGCGCCTTCCTGCGGCGCTTCCGCATCGACGAGCTGCCGCAGCTCTGGAACGTCCTGCGCGGCGAGATGAGCCTGATCGGCCCCCGGCCCGAGGCCGTGCCGTTCCACGAGGAATACGTCCGCGACGTGCCGCTCTACGCCTACCGCAACCTGGTCCGCCCCGGGATCACCGGCTGGGCCCAGGTCTGCGCCCCGCCCTCCGCCAACAGCGAGGAAGCGCGCCGGAAGCTGACCTACGACCTGTTCTACGTGAAGCGGGTGTCCCTCTTCCTGGACCTGCAGATCGCGCTGCGCACCATCTGGACCGTCACCCACGGGTCCGGCGTGCGCTAGGCGCCGCACACCCGCTCGCCGAAAGCTCCGAGCCCATGAACCTCGATCCGCTCCGCGCCCTGACGCCGGCAAGCCTCAAGAAGGCCGTCGTCCAGGCCGCCGCCTCCCCGCCCGTGGACGCGGTGCTCAGGGGCCTGTTCCCCGGAGGCGTTCCCCACTACGGAAGCCGCATTCCGGCGACACGTCCCGGCCAGGCCGCGCGGCTGTTCTTCGGGTTCTACGAACGCGCCGAGATCTTCATGACGCGCAAGCTCCTGCCCGGGGGGATGGATGTCGTCGAGTTGGGCGGAAGTCTGGGCGCGAACACCTGCCTGATCGCCCGCAAATCGAACCGCGTGGTGAGCGTCGAGGCCGATCCGAAGCTCGCCGACCGGCTTCGCGACACCATCGCGCGCAACCGCCTTTCGAACGTCACCGTCGTCGGGAAGGCCATCGCCGTGGGGCGGGACAGCGTCCGGTTCGAGACCGGCGCCACCAACCTCGGCGGCCATCTCGGCGAAAGCGGCATCGAGGTGCCTGCGACCTCGCTGACCGCTCTGCTCGCGGAGCACCAGTTCGGCGACTACGCCCTGGTTTCCGACTGCGAGGGCGCCGAGGTCGAGATCCTGCTCAAGGAGCCCGGAGCGCTCGCCGGCTGCAGGGTCGCCCTCATCGAGATGGGCGGGCTCGGCTTCAGTCCGGACCAGGTGGAGACCATGTTCCTGGACCTGGGTTTCGAGCGCACCTACCGCTACGGCCCCTGCGCGGCGTTCGTGCGCCAAGGGAGGGACCGCTGATGTTGCGAGAGATGCTGCGTTCGGCCGTCCGGGGGCGGGTGTTTCGGCGACGCCTTCCGGCCAAATTCGGCGCGGCCGTGGTGTACGTCGCCCCAGACAGCCAGCTTCATTACCTGAAGCCTGGCACAGCTTGGCTCGACGCGGACCTCCTCGAGTGGGCCGCCCGGTTCGTAGAGAAGGACGATGTCGTCTGGGACATCGGCGCCAACGTCGGCATCTTCGGAGCGGCGGCGGCTGGCCGCGGCGGGCGCGTCATGGCTGTCGAGCCTGACCCATTCCTCGCCAACTGCCTGCTGCGCACCCGAGCGGCCAACCCCTTTGACTTCGAAGTCCTCGCCGCGGCGGTCTCGGATAAGCCGGGTGTGGCCCCCTTGGAGATCGCCAGCGGCGGCCGCGCCTCCAACTCTCTGTCCACCTACGCGGGCAAGCGAGGCCAGTTCGGCAAGTCCGTCGGCCGCGTCCTGGTACCCACGGTGACCTTGGACAGCCTGCTGGAGTTCTCCCGCCCGGCGGTCGTGAAGATTGACGTCGAGGGGGCCGAGCTCGACGTGCTCGCCGGCGCGACTCGTGTGCTGAAGGAGGTTAGGCCGCGCTGGTTCATCGAGGTTGGACGGACGCTCCGCCCCGCGGCTACCAGGTTGCTCCACGCTGAGGGCTACACGCTCTACAACGCCCTCGATCTCGGTGAGCCCTTGACCGAAGCGAGCGCAAACGTGCTCGCCGTTCCCTCGGAAGCTCGCCAGCCCTAGGCGACGCTGCGCTCCGACCGGCGGTGCGAGAGCTGCAGGTAGGCGTCTTCCATGTCTGAAGCGATCCTGGCCCAGGAGAACGCCTCGGTGACCCACCGGCGGCCAGCCGCCCCCATGGTCGCCAGGCGGTCCTCACTGACGCCGAGCGCCTCGTCGAGGGTCGCCTCGATCCCCGCGACATCGGCGGGCGCCCACCACCCGCAGCCCTGGTCGACCAGGCCGCCCCACGGCGTGCCGCGCGTCGTCACGACCGGCACGCCATGGGACAGCGCCTCGGCGACCGACATCCCGAAATTCTCGTTCAGCGACGGCAGGACGTAGAGCTCCGCCTCGGCATAGGCTTGCCGCTTCATGTGGCCATAGAGACCACCGGCGAATGTGACCCGCGGCAGGTCCAGCTCCGCGGCCAGGCGGCGCAACTCCGCCACATAGGTTTCGGGGCCCGGTCCCACGAGATGCAGTTCCCAGTCGGGGTGACGGGTCGACAGGCCGCGCCAAGCCGCCAGCAGCAGCTCGATCCCCTTCTTCGGGTGCAGACGGCCCAGGTAGAGCAGGCGTCGCGGACCCTGCCCACGCACGGGCCTCGGGGCGTGGTCGGGGATGTCGACGCCGTTCGGGATCACCGCCACCGGCTTGGTGAGGCCGAAGGCGCGGATCTCGTCGCGCTCCTGCTCTGAGGTCGCGTGCAACAGGCTCGCCTGGCGCACGGCGGCGCCCTGCGCCGCGGCCCAGAAGAGCCGCTTCGTCCATTTCGAATAGGTGAGCGGCGCGGCGCCAAGCGTGCCCCGGGGCGAGATCACCAGCGGGGTCCCGGTCCTGCGGCTGGCGACCGCGGGATAGACGTTCGGCATCATCCAGAGGCTGTGGCCGTGCACCACGTCGGCGTCCGCGCACTCCCTGACGAGCGCCTCCCGCAGTCCCCGCGAGATCCCCAGGCGCGCCGGCGGGGCGGAGACGGGAAACTGCTCGTGGCGGAAGGTCTGCGGCGTCGTCACGGGCCCGCGGGCCAGGGTCAGCAGGACCACTTCGTGGCCCCGGCGGCCCAGGGCGTCGCAAAGGGCGGGAACGCTGTAGGACGGCCCGCTCGCCTCGCGATCGATGTGCGGCACCACATGGCAGATCTTCATGGCCGCGCTCCCCCTTGCCCGTTCAGCGGACGCGCTGCCGTACCGCCGCCCGCGGGACGCTCACACCCCGCATGCAGACGTTCGCCAGCAGCAGGAAGCCGGTCACGCCGATGAACAACCAGATCATGCCTGGGACGATCGCGAAGTAGCCGTCAGCCGAGAGCAGGGTGAGGATGGTCGTGATGTAGAGCGCGTAGAACATCGGGCTCGACCGATGCCCGAGCTGCTTCTGCGCAGAGGCGAACATCAGCGCCTGGAACACCGCCACCCACAGGCCCAGCCAGCCGAACTCGTAGAAGGCCTCCCCGATGATCTGCAGGCCGATCGAGGTGCTGCGGTCGTCCCGGGTCACGATGCCGAGGAGGTGGCCCAGCCCGCGCGAGTCGTTCGTGATCTCCGGCTTGCCGGGCCACAGGGCTCGCGGGATAACCCCGATGAAATTGTTCCAGTAGGTCGCGCCCCCCGCCGGCCCAGCCTCCTTCACCCGCTGCATCACGGCCGTGAGGACCTGTGCATAGTTCAGCCGTGTGGTGGTGATCTCCAGCAGTACCAATGGCCTGTCGCCCATCGCAGATCCGGTCCGCTCGATGGCCTGCATGAAGTCGTAGCCGTTCCGCCGATAGTAGGAGAGCAGCGGGAACAGCACCGCCACCCACGGGACGAGGACAACCAGCCCGGCTATGGTCATCAGGACATGGCGCTTCAGGAAATCGCGATGCGCGATCGCCACCAGCAGCAGCCAGATCACCACCTGGAAACGCGAGCCGGAGGTCAGCGCCGCGCCGAGTGAGAACGCCGCGGCGACCGCATAGAGGAGGACCAGGGTGCGCGCGTGCGCCGAGCGCCTCGCCTTCAGCTCGCCGAGGTAGGCGAGCAGCAGCAGGTCGAACCCGGCGATCTCCTTGTAGAACTGCAGCAGCACCGAGGCGCCGCCGATGTCGAGCATGCGGAAGGCGCCGAGGCTGTTCAGCATCAGCTTCGCGCCCGCGGCGAGCACGAGAACGACCGCCGTGAACAGCACGAGGCTCGTCGCACTCGCGGCCTGGTCGAACGGATTTCTCAGGCGCAGCTGCGCCAGGGGCCGCACCTCCGGCAACGCTCGCTGGAAGGCTAGGAAGGCCAGGCCGAAGGTCACGTTGAAGAACAGGATGAACAGCAGCGCCGCCGGGTAGAGCTGCATGTCCTCCGGCCGGTAGCGAGGGTGGAACACGCCCAGGAGCGCGCCCAGGAAGACCGGCAGCAGGAACAGCATGAAGTTGACGCCGGCGTACAGGTAGACCGCCAGCCGCCGCGCCGCCGCGCAGATGAGGCCGAGAACGAGCACATTGACGATCGCGAGCAGCAGCATGGGTCAGTCCTTCCAGCCGCAGAGGCCGGGGCCGCCCTGGCGCAGGTCGACGCAGGATATCATGGCGCTCCCTCCTCCGACATCAGCGGAAGGTCCTGCGGGGCGCCACCGGTCGAGGGGCTTCCGAAGCCCTTCGTGAACACCCCCCACCCCGCCGTCAGCGCCATAATCGAGAAGGTAGAGAAATAGGCCACCGCGACGGCGACGCCGGGCGCGAGGCCGGCCTGCCGCAGCGCCAGGAGGAGCGGCAGGATCGACAGCGCGCCGAAGATGTAGGTCCCGGCCAGCCAGAGGGTGCGCCGGCGCCCGTAGAGCTGCGACTTCAGGATCGTGAAGAGCGGGATGACGAAGACCAGCAGCGCCATGATCCGCAGCATGTCGCGCGCGCCCAGCCAAGCCTCGCCCCAGAGGATGCGGATCAGGGTCTCGGGGAAGAACAGCAGTATGGGCGCCGCGAGGGTCCCCAGGCCGGCGCTGATCGCCAGCAGGATCCGGAAGCCCTCGGCTGTCTTGGCGCGGTTCTTACGATAGCGGTTGAAATAGACCACGGCGATCTGCTGGTTGAGCACCACGGTCACCCGGTTGACGGAATTCACCAGGTAGAGCGCCTGGTGGAGGAAGCCCAGGATCTCCACGCCAAACAGGCGCTCCACCACGAGGGGGGGCAGCTTGCTGAAGCCGAGCTCGGAGGCCCGGACCGCGTACATGTCGAGGGCCGAGCGCACGAGGGTCCGCGACTGGCGCAGGTTGAAGGCGCGCCACCGGATCTTCACCGAGCGGTTCAGCCACAGGCCCAGCCCCAGCATGATCAGGATCGGCAGCACGTCGCGCACGGCGAGGCTGAGGATCCCGCCGCCCAGCAGGCCCGTGCCCACGGCCACGACCACGCTCGCGGAGTTGGACAGCGACGTGACGAACGAGGAGGCCGTGAACCGGAACTGCTTCTCCAGCATGGCGACCAGCAGCGCGTTGAAGGGCACCAGGAGCTTGGCGGCGAAGATGAACCCGAAGATCGTCCAGACCTCGGCGTCGTAGTGCCTCTGAAGCACCAGGAGGACGAGCAGCACGACGAGGCACTTGAGGCCGGCGATCCCGATCATCGCCTGCACGATCGCCGCGAGCAGCCGCTCGGACGCCCGTCGCTGGAGATAGACGGTCTGCAGCGCGAAGGTCGTGAAGATCTCCACGATCCCGACCAGCGCCACTGCCAGCGCATAGGTCCCGAAGATCTGCGGAGTCAGGATGCGGACGAGGGCCAGGTTGCCCGCGAAATTGATGGCGAAGGAGCCATTGGAAAGCAGGAACGCGCGCGCGCCCTGGCCGAAAAGCTCCCTCATCGGCCGGCCCGAGCGGCGCTGAATCGGTCCCGCTTGTAGGCCGCGGGCGCACCGGCCATCACCGCGTTGTCCGGCGCGTCCTGGGTCACGACCGAGGCGCTCTGCACGAAGGCGTCACGGCCGACGGAGGCGCAGACCACGGCTACGCCCAGTCCGAGCCAGGCGCCCTCCCCGATCGACACGGGCCTGTGGCGCGAGAAGACCGGGCGGGATCGCACCATCCCGTTCGCGCCCACCCGCACCGAAGGATCGGACGGGTCGCGGTCGAGATGCGTCGCCGAATAGATCGCGACATTGGCCGACAGGGTTACGCAGTCGCCGATCGCCAGGCCGCCGATGCCGTTGAGGATGTTGAAGTGGCCGACCTGGACCTCGCTGCCGATCCGCAGCTTGCCGCGGTCGACCGCGGCCGCGCCGGCGTCGGCGGCGATGACCGTCTTGTTGTCCTCGACGTCCGTCTCCGAGCCGCTCGGCGCCGTCAGCACCGCCCCGCTCATGATCCAGACGTGGTCGCCGATCTCGATGTTCCGGGGGTTGTGGAACACCACGTACTCGTCGATGCGCACGTTGCGGCCGCATCGCCCCAGCCGGCCACGGTAGTAGGCGAGCCGGATGCGCTGCCCCGTCCCGCCGGGGATGCCGCGGATCGCCCATTCGATGAGGGCGTGCACGATGGTGAGGAAGCGTCCTATGGCGTCGGCCCTTCCTGGGAGGCGAAGGCCTGCTGCACGATCCGTTCCACCATGGCGCGGTAGGAATAGTCCGAGTTCCGCGTGCGCTCATAGCCGCGCTTCGCGACCTGGGCCCGCTGCTCCGGTGCGGCGAGATAGGCGCGCACCTTGTCGAGGAGTTCCTCCTTCGTCTCGAAGAACTCCGCCTCCTCGCCTTCGCGGAAGAGCTCGGCGTGCTCCCCGGTGCGCTCGGCCAGCATGAAGCCCCCGCAGGCCGGGATCTCGAAGGTGCGGGAGGTGTGCAGGTCCCGGTTCAGCTCGCGAAGGAAGCACAGCGATATGGCCGCGTTGCTGAGTGCGTCGGCATACTCGTCCCCCAGCAGGGGCTTCATGTGCAGCTTGAGGTTCGGATGCGCCTCGGCCCGGTAGGGGCCCCGGTCCCAGCCGGTCCCATAGACATCCACCTCGACGCCGTTGGCGGCGAGGAAGTTCATGTAGTCGAACCGCTTCCGCTCAGCGAAACCGATGAACACCACCCTGCCCCGATGCCGCGAGGCGCCGTTCGGACGTGGATGGTGATCCGCCTCCGAGAAGGCCTGGTAGAGGAATTCCACCCGCTGGAACCCCAGACCCTCGAGTTCCCGGTTGCGCACATTGTGCGACTTGCAGGTGAAGATCATGTCGTAGGCCGGCGCGGCCCTGAGAAACGCGGGCGTCTGGTTGTGCGGCAGGAACTGGTCGTCGCAGGTCCAGCAGACCAGCTTGGCGTGCGGATTGGCCGAGCGCAGGGCCTCGAGCGTCTCGCGGCGCACTGAGAGCCCCTTGATGACGCAGATCAGGTCGTAGCCGCCGCCCGCCCGTTCCAGCAGGTCCCGGTTCAGGGCGCGCGCGTTGGCCACGATCCGGCCGAGGCCGAAGGGCTGCAACACCCGGTCGATGCGGCGCTCGTTCCACCGCTTCCCCGCCAGGACGTCAGCGCCGTACCGCTCGCGGAAGGCGTCCGCCAGGAAGCTCTTCTTGCCGCTCGTGCCGGCGGTCACCACCAGGACGCGAGGGGACCGCGTCGCGCCCGTCTGCGCCTCCGGCGCCCTCGCCGCCGGCATCACGTCACCGACGCCCGGTAGACGTACGTACCCCGTACCCCCCGGTCCATGGTGTCGATCGACACGAACTCGCCGCTGGGCGAGACCCGCGGATGCAGGTCGCAGCGGAGCGGGGTTTCGTCGAGTTCGGGGATCGACCCCAACTCGTCGAGCCGATGCACCGTGTCGGCCTCCAGGTCGTAGGCCAGGAGGGCCGGCTTCTGGTCGTGCTTGGCGCGGGCATAGGTGTCGGTGATGAAGATGCGGCCGCTGCGAAGCATCGCGGGATGGCCGTCGTCGCTGCGCAGCGGCGCCGCGACCGGCCTGATCTTGCCGCTGACGGTGTCGATCAGGAGGTAGCTGTCCCCCGTGAGCGCCTTGGCGACACCGGAGCTGTCCTTCACCAGGGCGTGGTAGATCGGCAGCAGCGCCTTGAAGAGGCTCTTGGTCACCGCCCGGCTCTTGCGCAGGGCGTTGATCGGATTGGCCACGCCGCCATAGCCGAGCAGGGTGTCGCTGTCGGCCCAGCAGTAGTGGCTCATGCGGCCGCTGTCGTTCAGGATCCGGACGTCGACGCCCTCGGCGTCGCTGACGCAGAGCCTGGCGTGAATTCCGCCGGCCTGCGGCTTCCAGCGGTGGAGGAAGACGAACTTCGAGCCGTCCGGGCTGATCGTCATGTGCTCGAGGTAGTGGACGGCGCCGGCCATGTTGCTGATCGGCTTCAGGGCCAGCATGCGCTCGAGGGAGATGATCGGCCGGCTCGCCCCGCTGGCGAGATCGACCAGCCATATGGCGTCACCCTCCACCACGGGCCGGTTCTTCTCGGGATCGACGATGTTTCCGTAGCTGTAGCCGCGCCGGCACCAGTAGTGTCGCGCGAAGTCGATGGTCAGGGCGCGGCCGCCGTCCGGAAAGACCGCATAGACGGGACTGTCCACGACCCGCCGGCTGCCGGTTTCCAGGTCCACCAGCTCGGTGACGAAACGTGCGCCGTCGAAGCGGTTGTAGAGCACCGTCCGGTTGTAGTCCGGCCCCGCGAACTGCAGCATGCAGCCCTGCTGCCAGTTGAACGCGTTGGTCTGTCCGATCTCGACGAACGGCCGGGCGGGATCGGCCAGGTCGAAGTAGCCGAGCGTCGCGGTGTCCGAGGGTTCCGGCACGCGGTCGATGAAGTCGGTCCGGGCGGCCAGCACCTTCGTGCCGTCGTGCGAGACCTGCGGCGTGTTGAAGTAGCCGAAGAAGTAGTGGGCGTCGGAGGGGCTCTCGAAGACCCGCTGGAACGACAGGGCGGCCATCAGCGGGCCTCCTCGAGCGCGGTGCGCAGGTTGGCGACGTTCACGTCGAAGGAATAGCCCTTCAGGATCTCGGCGTTCTTCCCGCCCATGGCGCGCCGCACCTGCGGCTGCTCGGCGAAGGTGTCGAGGTGGGCGGTAAGCGCGTCCGGCGTCACGTCGGCCAGGATGTAGCCGTTCACCCCGTCGTGGACGAGGTCCCGGGCGGTTCCGATGCCGTCGCTGACCAGCATCGGCACGGGGAAGTTCATCGCCTCGTTCAGCGCCTTGGGCGAGGCGTCGTAGCTGGACATCAGGGCGAAGACATCGGCGATCGACAGGAGCCTGGCGACCACCTTCTGGCCGACGAAGCCGGCGACCACGAGCTGCACGCCCAGTTCGCGCGCCAGGTTTTCCAGCGCCTCGCGTTCCGGACCGTCGCCGGCGACCAGCAGGGAGGTCTTCTTCGACCTCATCCCCGCGATCGCCCGCAGGAGCAGGTCGACCCGCTTGCGCTTGGTGAGCCGGCAGCAGGTGACCACAACCATGTGGTCGTCCGGCAGCCCGTATTCGGCCCGCAGCGCCGAGAGCGCCGCCGGGTCGGTGATCCTGAGGGCGTCGAAGAAGGCGTTATCCACCGAGCAGGGGAACGACACCATCTTGTCGGTCCGCCGACCGAGGAACTTGGCCAGGTAGTCGCGGTTGCCGATGCAGGAATAGAGCACCTTGGAACAGGCCCGGAAGTACAGCGGAAGGACCAGGTTCTTGATCGTGCGCGGCAGCAGCCGGCCGCCGTTCTTCGGCTCGAAAGTCTCGCCTCGCCAGATGATCTTCTTTCCGGAGAGCAGCGCGGCGAAATAGACGTACCAGGACGTGAGCGTGTCGTAGCCGTGGATCAGGACGTGCGTGGCGTCGCTGGCCATGACGTAGGGGATCATCCGCGGATTGTTCCGCGACCAGAAGCCCTTGCGGTCCGATGACGACAGGTTGTCGAAGAACCTGTGCGGATAGCCGGCGGTGACCGGCACGTCCCAGGCGATGACGGAGCGGAGCTCGGGATTGTAGAACGGCTTGGCGCCGATCTCGTCTCCAAACATCACCTCGATGTCGTGGTCCAGGCCGGCGGTCAGCGCCCTGAACAGAGGCGCATGGTACTGCGTCGGATTGCCGGCGAAGATGAGCAGCTTGGGGCGCATCGGTCTCACTTCAGGATCACATACAACCGCTGCCGTCCGAGGGCTCGGACGCGGATTGTCGCTGCACGGTGGGGTCTCATTCGTCGTCCGTTCCGGCCTGCACCTGGAGGGTCCGCCGCTTGCCGGCGACCGTCTGCAGGGGCCGCTCGATCCGCTCGAATGCGAACCGGCTCCGCTCCACCTCGATGCCTTCCAGCCTCAGGCCCTGTTCGAGCCTGCGGAAGATGGCGTCGGGATCGGGAGCGTCGGCTGCCGCCGTGTACTTGATCAGCACCACTCCGTCCGCCCTGAGTTCGAAATGGAGCGAGCGAAGGGTTTGGATCTGCTTGAGGATGTGATCGAACAGGAACGTCGAAACCTCCTGCGACCTGCCGTTGCGGTCGACGATCCGGAAGACGTCCCGCGCCTTTCCGAGAAGCCCGGACAGGCTGAGGAGCGCCTCGTCGCGTGCGTGGCTGTCGGGGCAGAGATCCTCGGTGTCGTAATGGAACAGCGGGAAGCACCGCTCGCCGATCGTGGTGACCAGCAATCGGCGCTCTCGGGTCTGGACGATATAGTCGTGCCAGAGGACGCGGATGGGGAACAGGTCGTCGCAGGAGTAGCCGATCACGCCAGCCTCGGACATGCCGTACTCGTTGACCACGGGGCAGCCGAAGAGGGTGCTGACCCTGCGCGCCTCTTCGGGCTGGATGCTCTCGGAGGTGTTCACCACCCGCTTCGTCCCGATATGGGCGAACGACAGCCCCGCCGCTTCGGCATGCGCGCAGAGATGCATCAGCGATGAGCCGTACGCGATGATGTAGGCCGGCCGGAAGGCCTCGAGACTCGCTGCGATCCGCTGCAGGCTGGCGTCGTCGAGGTTGTAGGCGGAGACCCGACGCACATTCAGCATCCGGTCCTTGAAGGCGCGAACGGCGCGCTTGCGCGCCACGCCTCGCCCGCCGAACAGATGGGAGTGGCCCCAGATGATAAAGAGCCGGTCGTACGGCCGGACTCCGCCCCACCCCCGGCCTACGAAGCTGTTCGTCCACGCGGACCGGGCGTCCTGGTCGTTCATGGGGAAGGCGGTGGAAAGGCCGCTGGTCCCGCCGGTGAGCGTGGTCCGGGTAGCGCCCGGCGTGCGCGCCACGAGCTCCGCGTTCTCCTGGATGTCCGTCTTCGTCAGCACCGGAAAGTCGGCAAGCTCCTCTAGGGAGCCGATGGCGTCCGGCAGGCTATGTCGTGCGCGCCACGCCTGGTAGAAGGGGATCTCCTGCCACGCCCGCGTCCAGTTGCGGTTCAGACGCTCCAGCTGTCGCGCACGGATGGCCGCGGGCTCCTTGGTCGCGGCATAGATCGCCTCCGTCGCGCGCAGCCGGCGGAGACGATCGTGCATGATGATCTCGAACCCGGCCCTAAGCATGGGAGGCGGCCGCCTCTTCGATGCGCGAGAAGTAGGTTTCCCACGAATACTGGTCCAGGTAGGCCTTCAGCCGCTCCCGGTCCCACGCCACCGGCGTCGCCAGCGCGCGCTCGATCACCGACGCCAGCGCTTCGGCGTCCGCTGGCGAGGCGAACAGATAGCCGGAGCCGAGTAGCTCGGGATCGAGATCGGTGTCGTCGGACACCACCACGCGGCGGTTCTCGGCGAGCACCTCATAGGTGGTGATGCGGAAGTCGGCCCAGTCGATGGTCACGAACAGGTCCATGCCGGCGTAGAGCCGCTCCACGTCCTTCTCCGGCACATAGCCTAGGAACTCGACATGCTCCTCGAGCCCCAGCGCCTCCACCCGGGCCGTGAGATCCGCGCGGGCGGGGCCCGAGCCGCCGAGGAGGAGGCGCACCGCGCGCCCCCGCCGGATCAGCAGCGAGACCGCATCGATCAGGATGTCGATCCGCTTGTTCTCGTCCAGGCGCGACACCGAGACCAGGGTGGCCTCGCCGCTGACGGCGCGCGGCGGCGGTTTGCTGTCGAGGGCGGCGAGTCGCCGGCGCGGGATCGCGCCGCACAGGTGACGGGCGGTGACGCCGAAGATCTCCCGCTTCTCCCGCACGGCGTACTCGGACAGCACCAGGACGAGCGACGCCCTGCGCACCGACCACTGAGAGATCAGCGCGCGCAGCGCGAGGTAGGCGCGCCTCGGTAGGGAGAGCGCATCGCGCGCCGCGACGATCTCGTCGTACATCCGGTCCCTGCGCGCGAACGCCTTGTAGCGGCCGAAGAACCAGGGCGCGTACTTGTCTGTCTCATTATAGGACATCGTTGTGGGATGGTGCACGAAGAGCGCGTACGGCTGGCGCGCCAGCGCCGCCGCTATTCCGAACTCGATGTGCCCCGAGTGGCAGTAGATCTGCTCCGGGGCGATCCGCCGGAGGAGCTGCGCAAGCCTCCAGGTCTGCGCCGCGGCGCCGCGGCCCGGCACGACGATCAGGTCCCCCGGCTCGATGTGCACGCGCGCCACGTCGGCGTGGCCGAAGCAGACGACCTTCACCTCCCGCCCCTGCCCCTTCAGGAAGGCGTAGTGCTCCGCCAGCAGGACCTCGGCCCCGCCCAGCGTGGTCAGCTGCTTGTAGAACAGGACGACCGGCCGTCGAGCCATCAGGCGAGGTCTTCCAGGGCCTCGCAGACGCTCGCCACCTCGGCCTCGCTCAGGGTGACGCTCGACGGGAGATAGAAGCCGCGCTCGTAGATCCGCTCCGTGACCGGATAGGCGGCGTCGGCCTCGACGTACTGGCGCAGCGGCGCCTGCAGGTGCAGCCCCTTGAAGAAGGGACGCGTGCCGACCCCCTTCTCCTTCAGCTTCTCCATGACCGTCGCCGCGGTCATGTTGACCTCGTCCTTCAGGGTCACGCAGTACATCCAGTAGACAACGTCCACGTCGCCCACCGTCTTCTGGAAGTCGACCAGGCGGGAGTTCCGCAGGCGCTCCGCGTACCAGGCGCCCACCTGGGCCTTCTTCTGCTTGAACTCCTCGATGCGCTCCATCTGCGCGACGCCGACCGCCGCCTGCAGGTTGGTCATGCGGAAGTTGTAGCCGAGGTCAGTGTGGGCGAACCGCTCCTCCTGGCCGAAGTAGAGGTTGATGTACTTGCGGGCCCGCGTCGCCGCCTCGTCGTCGTCGGTGATGATGATCCCGCCCTCGCCGGTCGTGACCAGCTTGTTGGCGTAGAGCGAGAAGGCCGCGACGTCGCCGAAGGTGCCGCAGAGCTTGCCCTTCCAGCGGCTCGCGATCGCCTCCGCGGTGTCCTCCACGACCTTCAGCCCGTGGCGCCGGGCGATCTCCATGAGCCGGTCCATGTCCGCCGGGTGTCCGTAGGTGTGGACGATGACGACCGCGCGGGTTCTCGGCGTGACGGCGGCCTCCACCTGGTCGGGGTCCAGGTTCCAGGTCACTGCGTCCACGTCCACGAAGCGCGGGATCGCGCCGAGGCGCACCACCGCCAGCGCGACCGAGATGATGGTGAAGGACGGCAGGATCACCTCGTCGCCGCGGCCCACGCCGGCGGCATGGAGGGCGACCTCGACCGCGGCCGTGCCGTTCGCCAGCGCGACGGCATGCTTCACGCCGTGGAAGCTCGCGAACGTGGCTTCGAGCTTCCCGATGAAGGGCCCCTGGGACGAGATCCATCCCGACTTCACGCACTCGAGCACATTGGCGATCTCGCCATCGGAGATGTCCGGCTCGCAGACGGGGATCATCGAAAACTCCTGAACAACTGCGCCAGCGCGGGAAAGCAAGCCGGGGACACGCCCGCGGTCTGCACATTCTGGGCCAAGGTGCAGTTCGCCCCAATATCTGCCAAACCTTTGTTTAGGTGCTGTGAACCCTTGTCCGTCGGGCTGCGCGGTTCTTGGTCAGGACCTCGGCACGAGTTATGCCAGCGGCTCGCGCGCGAGAACTCCGACTCGCGACGACAGGGGACAGGCACATGCAGGGCGCTGAACAGGCGTTGCGATTACTGGAACGCGCCGTGGGTCGCCGCACCTTGTGGCGCATCGGACGCTCGGCCTATTTCCTGGCCCGCCGGGACGTCGGCAACCACATGGAGACCAACGGCGAGCGCACGCTGCAGGAGGCCGTCTGCGCCGCCGCCGTCGAGCCGGTCGTCGTCTTCGACGTCGGCGCCAACATCGGCAAGTGGTCGGTCTCCCTGCTCGACGCGGCCGCGGGCCGGCGTGTGGATCTCTATGCGTTCGAGCCGACGCCGGAGTCGCGCAACCGCCTGACGACGGCGCTCGCCGGACGTGGCGTCCATGTGATCGGCGAAGCGCTCGCGGACAGCGTCGGGACCACGCGGTTCGAGGTCCACGGCGCAACCTCGGGCATCAACTCAATCGCGGGCGAGAACCCCTCCGGAGACGTCATCGAGGTGCCCACCAACACGGTGGACGCCTTCACGCAGGCCCAGGGGCTGGACAGGATCGATCTCCTGAAGATCGACGCGGAGGGCTTCGACCTTTCGGTGCTGCGCGGCGCCCGCGGCATGCTCGCCCGGGGCGCGATCGGCGTGGCGCAGTTCGAGTATAACTGGCGCTGGGTCCACAACCGCGCCTTCCTGCGCGACGTCTTCGACCTCGCCCGGGACACGCCCTATCGGCTCGGCAAGCTCGTGCAGGGCGGGGTGGAGATCTACCCCGATTGGCATCCCGAGCTCGAGCGCTTCATCGAAGGCAACTACGCCCTCGTCCACCCCGACATGCTGCCGCACGTCGGCGCCCGCTTCGGCGCGTTCGACATCTCGAACACCTACGCCGACTGACAGGGCCGCGCCCCCTCCTACGGAAGCCGCGCCGCGATCTGTTCCGCCACGAGCTGTGACCCGAGCGCCGACAGGTGGTCATCGTCCAGGTAGAGCGGCACGCCACGGACGTGTGCGGCGCAACGGCCCTCGACATAGGTGTCGCAGAGCTGACGCTCCGGCCTGATGCGGATCAGCCGCGGATGCGAGCCGAGCGCGTCGAGGGCTGCGTGGGTCCGCGCGTTGCGGGCCTGGAAGGCCTGGTAGTTCGTGGAGGCTGTCTCCGGCTTCAGACGGCCGTGGTATCGCAATGTCTTCGCCAGATACTCCGGCACCCGCCAGCCCATCTCCGGAACCGGATAGACGAGCACCACGGTGTTCCCGCCGTCGAGCAGGCGGCGGATGCTCTGCTGGTACTGAACGCCCATCGCCCCCTCGTAGTCCAGCTTCCCGGAGTCCGGCGTGTCGAAATGCTCACGCTCCCCGGGCTCGACCCCGCCCTCGCCATTGTCGAAGCGCTCCTGCTCGAGGCGCAGCGTCCAGCGGGACACGAAGACGTAGGTCCTGGGCGGGGAATCGTGCGCCGCGTACAGCTGTGCCGACAGCCGATCGCAGAGGTTCTGCTCCGGGCTGCGGTTCCTCGAACGGGCGGCAAACAGGTACGGGCAGTCCGTGTAGGCATAGCTGCGGCCCGTGAGGCCCTTCTGCGCAAGCACCCGGTCCATCGCGAGCACAAAGGTCCGCGCGTGACTGTCGCCCACCAGGACGACCGTAGGCTCCCCACCCGGCGCGCCGAGGACGCACGCCTCTTCGAGCCGCCCCGACGTCTCAAGGGCCCTGAGGCAGGCGATCTCCCGCGGACGGCTCAGGTCCTGCTTGTGTTCGAGCATCTTCAGGACATCGGGCGAGAAGCGTCTCTCGAAGCCATTGCCGACATGGCCGGCCGCGCCGAGGCCTATGAGAATGGCCGAAAGGACCCCGGCCAGGACAAAGATGCTCCGGCGCGTCAGTCGGCTGCGATCGCGGAACGGCTGCTCCACATACCGCCATGTGAGATAAGCCAAGCCGAACGTGGCGACGATCAGCGAGACGAGCACGAGGGGCCCGGGCTCGCTCAGGGCGTAGAGCTTCGCGAAGGCGAAGAGTGGCTGATGCCAGAGGTAGAGGCTGTAACTGATCAGCCCCACGCCGACGAAGATGGGGCTGCCCAGCACGCGTCCGACGGCCGTATCGGGTGCGGCCGCAGCGATGACCAGACCGGCCCCGATCGTCGGCACGAGCGCATGCAGTCCCGGAAAGCGCGTGCTCTCATCGAAGGCGAAGACGGCCGTGGCGATGAGCAGCAGGCCGGCCGCCCCCAGGACTTCCCGCGCCGGCCTGCCCATGCGGCGGCTGGCTTCCGGCAGCCCGAGCAGGGCGATAAGGGCACCCAACAGCAGTTCCCAGCCGCGCGTGGGCAGCGAATAGAAGGCGACCGCCGCCATGTGCCGTGAGCCCCACTCGGCCCAACCGAGGCTGACCGCCGCCACGAGCGCCAGGAGCACGACGAGCCAGGGCCGCCCGAAGCGCCAGAGGATCAGCATCAGGATCGGGAAGATGACGTAGTATTGCTCCTCGACGGCCAGGCTCCACGTGTGCAGGAGCGGCTTCACCTCGGAGTTGGGCTGGAAGTAGCCGGATTCCCGCCAGAAAAGTACGTTCGAGGCGAAGACAGCGACGGCCGCCACGCTCTGGGAGAAGTTCCTGTACTCGCCCGGCAGCATCAGCAGCCAGGCGGCGGGCACAGACGCCAGCACGACGAAAAACAAGGCCGGCAGGATCCGCCTCGCGCGGCGTTCATAGAACTCCAGCAGGGAGAAGCGCCCTGACGCCGCCTGCGCGGCGATCAGCGAGGTGATCAGATACCCACTGATCACGAAGAAGACGTCGACGCCGACGAAACCACCACCAAACCCCGCGACACCTCCATGGAAGAGGATGACCGGCATGACGGCGACGGCGCGCAGTCCGTCGATCTCGCGGCGATATTCCATGGTTTGCGCCAGCCCCCGCTCCGCGCCTCGACTGTGCCGGCGAACCGCCGCCCAGCTCCTAGATCCACACCTTGTCGGCGGTCTCGCCGTAGTACGGGCCCTGCTTGACCTCGAGGTACTTGGTCCCAGCCTCCACATGGAAGCCGTGGCCGCCGATGAACTGCAGCAGCGCCATCTGCGGCCCGAGCACGACCTGGCCGACGACGCGCCGCTCGGGATCGTAGATGTCCACATGCATGGCGCCGCTCAGCACCAGGATGAACTCCGAGGTGTTCTGCGTCTCCCGGCCCAGCACCTTGTGCACGTGCGGCTTCAGCGTCTTGGCCTCGGGCACCACGCCGAAGCCGCACTGCATCTCGGCCTCGGCGGGCGTCGGGAAGGTCATCCCGCCGTCCTGGTTGAGGTCGTACACATGCGCCACGACCCGTCCGTCGGAGGTGAATTCGCGGACCCGCGCCTCCGAGGCCGTCATGACCGTCGCTCGGCGTTCGTGCCCTGCATCAGCTTCAGGTCCTCGCGCATCATCTCCTCCACCAGGCCCTCGAAGGTGATGCGCGGCGTCCAGCCGAGGTCCCGCTTCGCCCGGCTCGCGTCGCCGATCAGTAGGTCGACCTCGGTCGGCCGGAAGTACTCGGGGTCGATTTCGACGAGCACGGCGCCGGTCTTCGCGTCGCGGCCCTTCTCGTCCACCCCCTCGCCTTCCCAGGCGATGGTGCGTCCGACGTGGGCGAAGGCGCGCTCGACGAACTCGCGGACGGTATGGCCCTCGCCGGTGGCGAGCACATAGTCGCCCGGCTTGTCCTGCTGGACGATACGCCACATGCCCTCGACGTAGTCCCGCGCATGGCCCCAGTCGCGGATGGCGTCCAGGTTGCCGAGATAGAGCTTCTCCTGCAGGCCCAGGTGGATCGCCGCTGCGGCGCGGGTGATCTTGCGGGTCACGAAGGTCTCGCCGCGGATCGGGCTCTCGTGGTTGAACAGGATGCCGTTCGAGGCGTGGATGCCGTAGGCCTCGCGGTAGTTCACCGTGATCCAGTAGGCGTAGAGCTTCGCCGCGCCGTACGGGCTGCGGGGATAGAACGGGGTCGTCTCCGACTGCGGGGTCTCGGCGACCTGGCCGTAGAGCTCCGACGTCGAGGCCTGGTAGAAGCGCGTCGAGCCCTCGAGCCCGAGGATCCGGATCGCCTCGAGCATGCGCAGCGGCCCGAGCGCGTCGGCGTTGGCCGTGTATTCTGGCGTCTCGAAGCTCACGTAGACGTGGCTCTGGGCCGCCAGGTTGTAGACCTCGTCCGGCTGGATGCGCTGCATCAGCCGGATCAGGTTCGTGGCGTCGGTCATGTCGCCATGGTGCAGGAGCATGTCCGCGCCAGGCTCGTGGGGGTCGCGGTAGAGGTGGTCGATGCGGCCGGTGTTGAAGGACGAGGACCGCCGCTTCAGCCCATGGACCTCGTATCCCTTGGCCAGCAGGAACTCGGCCAGATAGGCGCCGTCCTGCCCTGTGATGCCCGTAATGAACGCCCGCTTCGTCACAGCCTGCCCGCCCCTGTCACCCAATACGTCCCGTGGAATGAAGAGCGTCCAATCTAATGCTCGTCTGCAAACCCGGCGTATCGCCGAATTCGCTAGTGGATTGCGCCTTCAGTTCCAACCGAATTGCCCGCCGCATGCACGAACTGCGCCACCGGGGCCCATGATCCGGCAGCATCGGCGCCGGCCCGTTCATTACCGAGCACCTGCGAAGATTTCACGGCGGACCGGGACTTGCACGACGGCGGTCGTAGGATGCAGTTGAGGCGGGGAATTCGTCGGGTGGCGCTCTTGGACGAGGTGGACAGGTTGCAGGCGGACGGCGCCGTGATGCCCGCGAGCGACGCCGCCGCGGCGCCGGCGCCCCTGGCGGTCGTGATGATCTCCCTCAACGAGGGCCACAACATGGAGGCCGTGCTCGCGAACCTGGCGGGGTTCGCGGCCGAGGTCTTCCTCGTGGACAGCTACAGCTCCGACCGGACCGTCGACATCGCGCTGAGCCATGGCGTGCAGGTGGTGCAGCGCCGCTTCCGCGGTTTCGGCGACCAGTGGAACTACGCTGTCGGCGAACTGCCGATCCGATCGCCCTGGACCATGAAGCTCGACCCGGACGAGCGCCTTACCGAGGAGCTGAAGGCCGCCATTCGGGACATGATCGCGGGCGACGAGGCCGACGCGGTGTTCGTGCGGCGGCGGCTCTGGTTCATGGGCCGGCCGCTCACCGTGCGCCAGGACATCCTGCGCCTGTGGCGGACGGGGTCGTGCCGCTTCTCGGACGTCCTGGTCAACGAGCATCCGGTCGTACCGGGACGTACGGTCCTGCTGGCCGGCGACCTCGAGCACCACGACAGCCCGGACCTCCACCACTGGTTCGAGAAGCAGAACGCCTACACCACGGCCGAAGCCCTGGCCGCCTGGCGCGCCGACCCGCTGTCGGCGAAGCCGCGGCTGACCGGCAACCGGCTGGAGCGCCGGATGTGGCTCAAGCGGCTGACGCAGCGCCTGCCGTTCGCCCACGTGCTGATGTTCTTCTACTGCTACCTCGGCCTGGGCGCCTGGCGCGCGGGCCGGACCGGGCTCATCTGGTCCAGGCTCCGCGGCGACATCCTCCGGTGGCGGGCCTACAAGCGCCGCGAGCTCGAACTGACCGGCGTCGCCTATGCGCCTGCGCCCGCGCGGCTCGGCCCGCCCGACCCGCGGGTGAGGCAGGCGGACTGACCCGGTGGGCCGGCGGGATCGTGGGCGACGGACTCGGGTCTCCAGCCGATTTGGCACGCGAATCTCCGCACGTCCCGCCGCCTTGTGCCAGAATGAGACGCCGCTGATCGCCGCTGTCACGCGAGCGTGCCTGTCGTCCGCTAACGCGGGCATGGGCGCCCGCGGTGATGTGACCGCCGTCACGGTGGCGACCCGCCGGCCTCCCCAGAGGTCGACCGGTCCGTATCTTGCTGGCGCAGGGGCCTGAGCCGGCTGGGGGAGTGGGCGTCAAAGTCGATGAAGCAAGTCCTGCAAGATCTGAAGAGCGGCCGCACGATCGTCGCCGACGTGCCCGCGCCGCAGGTGCGGCCGGGCGCCGTGCGGATCGCCACGTCGGTGAGCCTGGTGTCCGCCGGCACCGAGAGGATGCTCGTGGAGTTCGCCCGCGGCTCACTGCTGTCCAAGGCGCGCCAGCAGCCGGAGCGCGTGAAGGAAGCCCTGCAGAAGGTCGTCACCGACGGCTTGATGACCACCGTCGAGGCGATCCGCGCCAAGCTCGATCAGCCGATGCTGCTCGGCTACTGCAACGTCGGCCGCGTGGTCGAGGTCGGCGCCGGCGTGCGGGGCCTGAGCGTCGGTGACCGGGTGGTCTCCAACGGCAGCCACGCCGAGGTGGTGGTGGTGCCGCAGAACCTCGTGGCGCGCCTGCCCGACGGGGTCGAGGACGACGAGGCGGCGTTCACCGTCCTGGGCGCCATCGCCCTGCAGGGCGTCCGGCTCGCCGCCCCCACGATCGGCGAGAGCTTCGTCGTCATGGGCCTCGGCCTCATCGGCCTGATGACCGTCCAGATCCTCCGCGCGAACGGCTGCCGCGTGCTGGGGATCGACTTCGATCCCGAGCGCCTTGCCTTGGCCCGAGGCTTCGGCGCCGAGACCTTCGATCCTTCCACCGGCGCGGATCCCGTCGCCGCGGCGGAAGAGTTTTCGCGCGGCCGCGGCGTGGACGGCGTGCTGCTGACCCTGAGCACCACGAGCTCCGACCCGGTCGCCCAGGCGGCCCGGATGTGCCGCAAGCGCGGTCGCATCGTGCTCGTCGGCGTCACCGGCCTGGAGCTCAACCGCGCCGACTTCTACGAGAAGGAACTGAGCTTCCAGGTCTCGTGCTCCTACGGCCCGGGGCGCTACGACCCGGCCTACGAGGAGAAGGGCCAGGACTACCCCCTGGGCTTCGTCCGCTGGACCGAACAGCGGAACTTCGAGGCGGTGCTGGACCTGATGCAGGCGGGCCGGCTCGACACCCGGCCGCTGGTGACCCACCGCTTCGCCGTCGCCGAGGCCGAGAAGGCCTACGACGTCCTCGGCTCGGGCGAGAAGTCGATCGGCATCCTCATCGAATACCCGCGCGACGCCGCCGCGGCCCCGGCGGACTGGCCGGCCGTCACCGCGCTGCGGACCGATGCTCCCCCCAGGGCCGCCGCCTCGGTGAGCTTCATCGGGGCCGGCGCCTATTCCAGCCGCACCCTCGTGCAGGCGTTCAAGTCGGCCGGCGCGGACCTCCAGGCCATCGTCTCCTCGGGCGGCGTCTCGGCCGTGCACTACGGGCGCAAGTTCGGCTTCCGGCAGGCGGCGAGCGAGGCCCGGGTCGCCATCGAGGATCCGGCGACCGACGCGGTCTGCATCGCCACGCGCCACGACAGCCACGCCCGCTACGTGACCGCGGCCCTGGCGGCGGGCAAGCACGTGTTCGTCGAGAAGCCCCTGTGCCTGACGCTCGGCGAGCTGGGGGCGATCGAGGCCGCGGCCGCCCAGCCTGCCCCGGGCGGCGGCGCAGCGCCGCTGCTGATGGTCGGCTTCAACCGCCGCTTCGCGCCGATGGTGGTGAAGACCCGCGAACTGCTCCAGGCCCTGCCCGGCCCGAAGAGCTTCATCATGATCGTCAACGCCGGGGCGATCCCCGCGGATCACTGGACCCAGGACCCCGCGGTTGGCGGCGGCAGAATCGTCGGCGAGGGCTGCCACTTCATCGATCTGCTGCGCCACCTGGCGGGCTCGCCGATCGTCGGCTTCGACGCCGCGGGCCTCGACCGGCCGGGCGGTCCGCCCCTCAAGGACACGGTGATCATCCGCCTGAGCTTCGCGGACGGCTCCATCGGCGTGATCAACTACCTGGCCAACGGCCACAAGACGTTCCCGAAGGAGCGGCTGGAGGTGTTCGCCTCCGGGCGGATCATCGTCCTCGACAACTACCGCCGGCTGACCGCCCACGGCGTCGCCGGCTTCCGAGCCATGCGCACGTTCGGCCAGGACAAGGGGCAGCGGGACTGCGCCCGGGCCTTCGTCGAGGCGGTGCGCTCCGGCGGCCCCTCCCCGATCCCGCTCGACGAGATCATCGAGGTCAGCCGCGTCTCCATCGAGGCCGCCGCCCAGGCGGGCTGAGATGCAGGTCGCCCGTCTCGCCCGCACGGTGGTGCATCTGCGGCCCGGCCAAATCCTGGGCCGGGCGCTGCACAAGGCGCCCCGCGCGCGGCCGCACCTCCGGCCCGCGCCGGCGGGTCGGGCGCGCGTGGCCCCGTGGCGATCTCCGGCCGCCCGGGCGCCGTCCATGTCCGGCCCGGACCATGTGCGCTTCCTCAACGAGCCGGGCGAGATCGGCGCGCCGGACGCCTGGAACGACTCCAGGCGGCCGCTCCTCTGGCTCTACAACCTCCACTATTTCGATGACTTGGCGGCCACCGGCGCGGCCCAGCGCGCGGACTGGCATCGCCGCCTGATCGGCCGCTGGATCGATGAGAACCCGCCGGGCGACGGCGTCGGCTGGGAGCCCTACCCCACCTCGCTTCGCATCGTGAACTGGATCAAGGCGGCCGCGGGCGGCCTGGAGCTGACGCCCTCGGCGGTGGCGAGCCTGGCGGTCCAGGCCCGCTGGCTGGCGGGCCGGCTGGAGACCCACCTGCTGGGCAACCACCTGCTGGCCAACGCCAAGGCCCTGGTCTTCGCGGGCCTGTTCTTCGAAGGCCCCGAAGCCGAGCGCTGGCGCGCCGTCGGGCTCGGCGTCTACGCCGACCAGCTCCCGGAGCAGGTGCTCGCCGACGGCGGGCACTTCGAGCGCTCGCCGATGTACCACGCGCTGATCCTCGAGGACCTCCTGGACCTCGCGAACCTCGCCACCATCTACGGCGATGGCGACGCCTTCTTCCGCGGCCTGCCGGCCACCGTCGCGGCCATGGGCGCCTGGCTGAAGGCCATGAGCCATCCCGACGGCCGGATCGGCTTCTTCAACGACGCGGCCTTCGGCATCGCGCCCGAACCGACCGACCTGGACGCCTATGGCCGGCGGCTTGGACTTCCCGCCTTCGCGGAGCCGCGGGACGGCCTCACGCATCTGTCCGCATCAGGCTACGTGCGCCTGCAGGCGGGGCCGGCCGTGGCCCTGTTCGACGCCGCCCCCGTGGGCCCTGACTACCTGCCCGGCCACGCCCACGCCGACACCCTGTCGCTCGAGCTGTCGGTCGGCGGCGCGCGGGCCGTCGTGAACGGCGGCACGTCGGTCTATGGCCTCGGCGCCCAGCGGCACGCCGAGCGCTCCACCGCCGCCCACTCCACCGTCGAGATCGACGGCGAGAACTCGTCCGAGGTCTGGAGCGGCTTCCGTGTCGGCCGCCGCGCCCGGGTGCTCGACGCCGCCGTCGAAGACCGCGCCGGCGTCCTCATCGCCGAGGCGGCGCACGACGGCTACCGCTGGCGTCCCGGCCGGCCGGTCCACCGTCGGACCCTCGCCATGGCCGCGGACTCCCTGACCATAACCGACAGGATCGACGGCACTTTCGGACAGGCCGTGGCGCGCTTCCACCTGGCGCCGGGCGTGACCGCCGGCCTGGATCCCGACGGCCGGAGCGGCGCGCTCCGCCTGCCCGACGGCCGCGCCGTCGCCTGGCGCGCCGGCGCGCGTGCCCGCGTGGAGGCCTCCGAGTGGCGGCCGGAGTTCGGCCGGCGCCTTCCGACCCACCAGCTCGTCGTGCCGCTCTGCGGCCCGACGCTCGAAACCGTCTTCACCTGGTAAGCCCCGTGCACATCCTCTTCCTCACCGACAATTTCCCGCCGGAGGTGAACGCGCCCGCCTCGCGCACCTTCGAGCACTGCCGCGAATGGGTGAAGGCCGGCCACCAGGTCACCGTGATCACCTGCGCGCCCAACTTCCCGAAGGGCAAGGTCTACCCCGGCTACCGCAACGCCTTCCGCTCGCGGGAGCGGATGGAGGGCGTCGAGGTCATCCGCGTCTGGTCCTACATGACGGCCAACGAGGGCTTCCTGCGCAGGTCCATCGACTATGCGAGCTTCATGGTCAGCGCGACCCTCGCCGCGCCGTCGGTGAAGGGCGTGGACGTGATCGTCGCCACCTCGCCACAGTTCTTCACCGTCTGCGCGGGCCGCCTGGTCTCGATGATCCTGCGCAAGCCGTTCGTGTTCGAGCTGCGCGACCTGTGGCCGGAGTCGATCCGCGCCGTCGGCGCGGTCAGGGACGGCCCGCTGATCCGGGCGCTGGAGGCCATCGAGGAGCACCTGTACGCCAAGGCCGCCGCCATCGTCTCGGTGACCCACGCCTTCAAGGACACTCTGGTGCGCCGCGGCGTGGACGCCGGCAAGGTCCACGTGGTCACCAACGGCGCCGACCTCAGCCGCTTCTCCGTCAGGCCGCGCGACGAGGCGCTCGCCGCCGACCTCGGCTTCGAGGGCAAGTTCGTCGTCGGCTATGTGGGCACCCACGGGATGGCCCACGCGCTGGACACGGTGCTGGAAGCCGCCGACCGCCTGCGCCACCGCGAGGACGTGGGCTTCCTGTTCCTCGGCGACGGGGCGTCCAAGGGGGCGCTGAAGGCGCGGGCCCAGGCCATGGGCCTCGCGTCCGTCCGCTTCGTGGACAGCGTCCCGAAGGAGGACGTGCCCCGATACTGGTCGCTGCTCGACGCGTCGGTGATCCACCTGCGCCGGACCGAGCTGTTCACGACCGTTATCCCGTCGAAACTATTCGAATGTATGGCCATGGGCATTCCGGTGCTGCATGGCGTCGCGGGAGAGTCCGCGGAGATCGTCCGCCGCGAGGGGTGTGGGGAAGTGTTCGAACCTGAGAACGCCGAGGCGCTGGCCGATGGCATCGTCGCCCTGTTGGACGGGCCGGAGCGTCGCGCCGCGCTGGCCGCCTGCGGTCCCCGGGCCGCCCGGCGGTACGACCGCACGGCGCTGGCCGCCGACATGCTGCGGGTGCTCGAAGACGTCGCCGGCGTCCGCCGAGACGGCCAGCCTGCGAAGGCCGCCTGAATGAAGGTCCTCAGCGTCGTCGGCGCCCGGCCGAACTTCATGAAGGTCGCCCCGATCATCCGCGCGATGGAGCGGCATTCCCACCCGTTCGAGAGCGTCCTGGTCCACACCGGCCAGCACTATGACGCGCGGATGAGCGACTCCTTCTTCGCGGACCTTCGGATGCCCGAGCCGGACTTCAACCTCGAGGTCGGCTCCGGCAGCCATGCGGCCCAGACCGCCGCGGTCATGACCCGCATCGAACCGGTGCTGCAGGAGGTCGCGCCCGACCTGGTGCTCGTCGTCGGCGACGTCAACTCCACCCTGGCCGCGACCATCACGGCGAAGAAGCTGCACCTGCGGGTGGCCCATGTGGAGGCCGGCCTGCGGTCCTTCGACATGGCCATGCCGGAGGAGATCAACCGCCTCTGCACCGACGTCATCGCCGACGACCTGTTCACCACCGACCGGATGGCCGACGAGAACCTGCGCCGCGAGGGCGTGGCGGAGGGCCGGATCCACTTCGTCGGCAATGTGATGATCGACTCGCTGATGGCCAGCCTGCCGGCCGCCCGGCGGCTGAACCAGGCGGACGCCTTCGGGCTGGCGCGGCGCGGCTATGCGGTGCTCACCCTGCACCGGCCGAGCAATGTCGACGATCCGGCCCTGCTCGAGCAGATCATGGGCGCGATCCTGGACGGCGTCACCGAGCTGCCGATCGTCTTCCCGGCCCACCCGCGCACGGCCGACAAGCTCAAGTCGCTGGCGCGCCTGTCCGGGCCCGGCGCCGAGCGCCTGCGGATCGTCGAACCGATGGGCTATCTGGAGTTCCAGAGCCTGGTCAGCGACGCCGGCCTGGTCCTGACCGATTCCGGCGGCCTCCAGGAGGAGACGACGGTGCTGCGGGTCCCCTGCGTCACCCTGCGGGAGAACACCGAGCGGCCGATCACCGTCGAGCAGGGCACCAACATCCTGGCCGGCGTCTCGCGCGACGGGATACTGCGGGGTATTGAGGCGGCGCTCGCCACCGATCCCGGCGCCGCCCGCATCCCCGAACTGTGGGACGGCAGAACGGCGGAACGGATCGTGCAGACGATCGCCGGCTGGCGTAACTGAAGGCCCAAACCGGGATGGACATGGCTGACGTCACCCCCTTCGAGCGACTGCGCGCGGCGCTGGCCGACCGTACGGCCACGGTCGGCGTGATCGGCCTCGGCTATGTGGGCCTGCCTCTGGCCGTGGCCGTGGCGCGGCGCGGCCTGAGCACCATCGGCTTCGACATCGACCCCGCCAAGGAAGAGCGGATCAGGGCCGGGCGGTCGTACATCGACGCGGTTTCCAGCGACGAACTGGCGGGCTTGGTGAAGGCCGATCGTCTGACCGCCACCACCGCCTACGACCGGCTGGCGGAATGCGACGTGATCGTGATCTGCGTGCCGACGCCGCTCAGCCGCCATCGCGACCCGGACCTGTCCTACATCGAGAGCACCGGGCGCGAGATCGCCGCCCGCCTGCGGCCCGGCCAGCTGGTCGTGCTGGAATCCACCACCTACCCCGGCACGACCCGCGAGGTCCTGAAGCCGATCCTGGAGGCGAGCGGCCTCGTCGGCGGGCGCGACTTCTTCCTGGGCTTCTCGCCGGAGCGCGAGGACCCCGGCAACGCGTCGTTCGAGACCGCCACCATCCCCAAGGTCGTCGCCGGCGACGGGCCCGAGGCCAACGAGCTGGTCGCCGCCTTCTACGGGACGGTGGTGGAGAAGGTGGTGCCGGTCTCCTCGCCGGACGTGGCCGAGGCGGTGAAGATCACCGAGAACGTCTTCCGGGCCGTCAACATCGCGCTCGTCAACGAGCTGAAGCTGATCTACGGCGCCATGGGCATCGACGTTTGGGAGGTCATCGAGGCCGCCAAGACCAAGCCCTTCGGCTACATGCCCTTCTACCCGGGCCCCGGCCTGGGCGGGCACTGCATCCCGATCGATCCCTTCTACCTCACCTGGCGCTCGCGGGAGTTCGAGATCTCGACGCGGTTCATCGAACTCGCCGGCGAGATCAACACCGCCATGCCCAACCACGTGGTCGATGTGCTGGCCCGCGCCCTCGACGAGCGGCTGAAGCTGGCGCTGAGCGCCGCCAAGGTCCTGGTGATCGGCCTCGCCTACAAGAAGAACGTCGAGGACGTCCGCGAGAGCCCGTCGTTCAAGCTGATGTCGCTGCTGGAGGCGCGCGGCGCCCGGGTCAGCTTCCACGACCCGCACGTGCCCGAGGCGCCGAACACCCGCGAGCATCCCGAGTTCGCCGGCCGTAGGTCCGCCCCGCTGACCGCGGAGTCGCTTCGCGGCTTCGACGCGGTCCTCATCTCGACCGACCACGACGCGGTCGACTACGGGCTGCTGGCTGGCGCGAAGCTGGTGGTCGACACGCGCAACGCCATGGCCAGGCACGGCCTCTCCGGCGCCAACGTCGTCAAGGCCTGAGCTAGCGCGCTGCGTAACGTCCCGCAGGCCGCCCCTTAGACGAACGACAGCTGCGGGGAGCGGAACGTCCTCCCGCGGCGCCCGACTAACCCAGCCTCAGTTCGCGGAGGCCGAAGTCGTAGGTGTAGTCGACGCCGGCGGCCCACCAGCAAACCAGCGGCGACGTCTCCGTGGCCCGACCCAGGCTGGCGCAGGTGGTGCAGCGGAACCTCATCTCCGCCAGCCGCTGCCGGCCCCGCCCCGCCGCACAGAGCGCCGCGGCGTCCGCCGGCCGCAGCACCCGGCAGGCGCGGCAGTTGATGTAGAGCTTCGCCTGCAGGGTGATCAGGGTTTCGGGCGTGAACGCGGCGGGGTCCGATGTGTCCGACGGGCGTGACATTCCGCGAACATACGCAGAACATCGCCGGCCACGCCATGCTAGCCGCTCGCGAATCCACAGTTCGGTGGCGTCAGGGCCCGGTGGTCCAGGTGCGGTACTCCGCCGGCCGGTCCGACGGCCTGGCCTCCCTGGCGCGCCGGATGAGCTGCTCCGACGCGGCCGTCTCGTCTCCCCCGCAGGTGTCCAGCACGGCGCAGATATCCTCGTGTGTCACCCCAAACGCCTCGACGATGGCCTGGGCATGCCGGAAGGCGACGTTATTGATGAGGGGATGGCCCAGGCTGTCGCGGTAGTCCGAAAGGTCGGCCTGCTGGACCAGGGCGCCCAGCGCCGCGGCCAGATTCCGCTCGTGGCCCAGGTGGTCGTGTTCGGCGTGCTCGGGCGTCATGGGAACTCCTGCGTCTCGGACGGACTCGACTCCTGACGCGTCCGGAGGTTCCCGCTTGCCTGCCCGCCCGAGAGACAGCCTGCCCGCGAGCCGTCGACAGTACGTGGCCCAGCCCATGCCTCGCTTCCTCGAATTCCAGCATGCGCGGCTGGTCTCCGAGCCGCCCACCGGCGAGGCCTGGCTCCACGAGATCAAGTTCGACGGCTACCGGCTGCAGCTGCGCGTCGAGCGCGGCGAGGCCGCCGTCTTCACGCGCAACGGTCACGACTGGACGCACAAGCTGCCCGAACTGGCGGAGGACGCCGCCGAGCTGGGCCAGGACTGCATCCTCGATGGCGAGCTCTGCTTCCTCGACCCGGCGGGCAAGCCGACGTTCTCCGGCCTGCGCGCCGCCATCGGCGGCGGCCGGACCGCGCCGCTGGTCTTCTTCGCCTTCGACATCCTGTGGCGCGGCGACACCGACCTGCGGTCGTTCGCGCTGAAGGATCGCAAGGCGCTCCTCACCGAGGCGCTCGCGGACGCGCCGGGTCCGCGGCTTCGCGCCGTCGAACCCTTGCCGCAGAGCGGGCCGGCCCTGCTCGAGGCCGCCTGCCGCATGGAGCTGGAAGGCATCGTCTCGAAGCGCCGCGACAGCCGCTACACGGCGGGTCGCGGCGACACCTGGGTGAAGTCCAAGTGCCGGCTCGCCCAGGAGTTCGTGATCGGCGGATGGACCCAGGAGCCCGGCCGGCACTTCAAGGGGTTGCTCGTGGGGGTCCACGAGGCCGGGGGGCTCCGCTACGTGGGAAGCCTGGAGCGCGGCTTCTCCAGGACGCCGGACCTGCTCGAGCGGCTGCGCCCCCTCGCCGCGCCGAAGACGCCCTTCGCGCGGCAGAGCCCGCGCAAAACGCCGGAGGTACACTGGGTCGAACCGCGGCTGGTCGCCCAGGCCGAGTTCCAGGAATGGACCGCCTCGGGCGCGATCCGCCACGCCACCTTCCTCGGCCTGAGGGACGACAAGGACCCCGGCGCAGTCGTCCGCGAGCGCCCCGCAGAGACGCCGCTCTGAGGACAAGGCGACGCCGCCCCGCTCGCACCACCGCCCCATGGAACCGCGCGGACGCGGTCGGGATTCTCCCGAGGGTTCAACCGCGGAGAACACACATGGCTGACAACAAGCAGGACGTCGGAGAGCCGGATCGGAGCCGCGTCTCGGGCTCCGAAGACTATGAGGTGCGCTACTTCGCCGAGCAGCATGGGTTGTCGATGGACGAGGCCCGCGAACTCATCGCCAGGCACGGCAATGACCGCGAGGCGCTGAACGCGGAGGCGCAGCGCCTGAAGCGCAACTGACCCGCCGCAGGATCCGCCACCCGGCGCCCGCGCCGGACGAGGCGCTACCGGGCCGCGTCACCGCCGCCCGGGCCGTGACGACCAGCGCCCGGCCGCCCGTCGGCGAACGCCGGCAAACAGGCTCGCCTGGCGCCATCAAGGGAGGGCGGATTTCCATGGGCGCGGCCTCCCCTGGCGGACGGCCGTGGGACCTTGGGCCCCGCCCACAACCGCTCCTTAGGCGGAATATACAGCGTTCACCGAACGCGCTAGGTTTCCCGAATGGGAAACGAAATAGCCGAGTTGCTGAGGATCCGGACGCGGTCCCGCGGCGACGGCGCCTCGGCCCTGGTGAACGCCTGCCTCGAGTTCTGTTTTCGCGCGGAGATCGCGAACGACGACCCGCGGAAGACCCTCCTCCCCGGCGAGGTCGAACAGTTCCGCAGCCTGATCGGCCGGCTACGGGCCGAGACCTAGGCGGCTGCGGCTGCGGCTGCGCTGCGCCGCCCCTTGGCGGACAGGCTGACGGCGCGGATCGCCGACCCTTCCTTGTCCCCGGCCGGCGGCCACGACCGCGAACACCCTCCATTGCGCAGGCGTGGATTTCGCTGGAACGCTGGAGCCACATGCGTCCGGAGGCGGAGGCGCTTGGTCTCGGCCACGCCGCCATCGAACCTTAAGTCTCCACGGCCCACGCGGGAGTCCGATAGGAAATGGGTCTTCCGGCTCAAACCGCCCTGCCCGCTCGGAGCGCAGCGACGACGCACTCTCGGCTCAGGACGAACCCAGAACCTGCTGAGGCTCCGTCGCCTCCCCGCCAGCAGGTTCGGCTCGGCTCAGGCCTCCCTCGGCCGCTTCAGGAGGTCCGCCGCCTCGACACCGAGCGCCTGCGCGAGGCGGTCCACGACGTCGATTCCTGCCGCGTAGACGGACCGCTCCAGGGCGCTGATGTAGGAACGGTCGATACCCGCGCGATGGGCAAGCTCCTCCTGCGAAAGGCCGGCGGCATGGCGTCGCCGACGCAGGTTCAGGGCCAGGACCTCGCGGATGTCCATGCCGAGAGAAGCACGGCATTGTCGAGTATTTCACCACGGAGTATTCTCGACAAACGACGTTGTCCGTCGCGACTTCCGCGCTGGGCCTTCCGCGTCGCCGTCCGGCCATGCAGCACCGCTCCTCGCGAATCGTCCAACTCGCCGAACCCGATCCCCCGCCCTTCGACCCCGAAGGCGCGCCGTCCCCGGCCCACGTCGCCCTCGACCAGCTCGTCCGCCGCCACCGCGGCTGGCTGGTGGCGGTCCTGCGCCTGCGCTTCGGCCGCGACGCGGCCGAGGACCTGGCCCAGGAGGCCTTCCTGCGCGCCGCCCGCCAGCCCGACCCGGCGGCGCTCCGCCGGCCGAAGGCCTGGCTGCTCACCGTCGCCCTCAACGCCGCCCGCGACCAGCACCGCCGGCGCGCCGTGCGGCCCCCGCTCACCGAGGCCGACGGCGGGGTGGAGCTCACCGACGCGCCCCTGGCGGCGCACCAGGACGAGGCCCTCCTCCTCAAGCAGGTGATCCTCGCCCTGCCGCCCCACCTGCGGGAGGTCTTCCTGCTGTCCCGCTTCGGGGGCTTGACGTACGAGGAGATCGCGCGACGCTTGGGGATCTCGATCAAGACGGTCGAGTGGCGGATGACAAAGGCCCTGGCGACCTGCGCAGCCCGACTCGAAGACTGAGGCGACGGCCCGGCATGAGCGATCGACGCGACCGCGCCCGAGACGAGGCCGCGGCCTGGTTCGCCAGGCTGGGGCGGCAGGCCGTCACCACCGACGCCCTGCGGCGCTTCCGCGAGTGGCGCCGCGCCCCCGCCAACGCCCGGGCCTACGCCGAGGTCGAGGCGGCCTGGTCCCGGGCCGGCGACCTGCGCCACGACCCGGACCTCCGGGCCGCCACGGCCGCCGCCCTCGACCGGCGCCCGCTGCGCGCCCGCCTCGCCGGACTGACCCCACCCGCCCCGCTCGGCCTGGGACTCGCCGCCGCCGCCGGCCTCGCGGTCACGGCGGCGCTGGTGTTCGGGCCCGCGGCCCTCGCCCCGGCCTACGACACCGGGGTCGGCGAGCAGCGCCTGGTGGTGCTGGACGACGGCTCCCGCGTCCGGCTCAACACCGACAGCCGGGTGCGGGTCCGCTTCGCCCGCGACGCCCGCCGCGTCGAGCTTCTCCGCGGCCAGGCCTTCTTCGAGGTGGCGCACGACGCCGCCCGCCCCTTCACCGTGGACGCCGGATCCGCCGAGGTCCGGGCGCTCGGCACCCGCTTCGACGTCCGCCGCCTCGACGGAACCGTGCAGGTCACCCTGGTGGACGGCGCCGTGCGGGTGGCGCCGGACGGCGCCCGGGACGCCGCCGCCCCGGCCGCCTGGACCCTGGCCCCGGGCCAGCAGGTCACGGTGGCGCCGGGCCGTCCCGCCGCCCCCCGCGCCGCCGACGCCGCGGGCGCCACCAGCTGGACCACCGGCCGCATCGTCTTCCGCGAGACCCCGCTCGCCGCCGCCGTGGCGGAGGTGAACCGCTATTCGGCGCGCAAGGTCACCCTCGACGCCCCCGGCCTGGCGGCGGCCCCGGTCAGCGGGGTGTTCGACACCGGCGACACCGAGGCCTTCGTCGCCGCCGCCAGCAGCCTGTTCGGGCTCGAGGCCGACCGTGCGGCCGAGGGCGCGTCCGGCCGCGACGGCGCCATCGTCCTGCGGCGGCGCGCCGGGTGACCCCGGAATTTCTCCCGCCC
>NZ_DAISJG010000029.1:0-36972 GCF_036821595.1 Phenylobacterium sp. | reverse complement strand
GCGGGGGACCTGGGAGCGCGAGCCGGGCGGCTTCGGGGCCGAGCGCAAGCAGGCGCTGACCCAGCCGGGTCCCTGGGGCGTGCGCCTGGGCGGCTTCGGCGAGATTCTGCCCTATGCCGACAACCGCATGACCCTGAACCCGGCGGTGAAGGACAAGCACGGCCTGCCGACCATCACCTTCGACGTCTCCATCCGCGAGAACGAGAAGGCCATGCGCAAGGACATGGCCGCCGCCGCCGCGGAGATGCTGGAGGCCTCCGGCTTCCGCAAGGTGACCCCCTACGACGGGACCTACGCGCCGGGCCTCGGCATCCACGAGATGGGCACCGCCCGCATGGGGCGCGACCCGAAGACCTCGGTGCTCAACGCCCACAACCAGATCCACGAGTGCCCCAACGTCTTCGTCACCGACGGGGCGGCCATGACCTCGGCGTCCTGCGTGAACCCCTCGCTCACCTACATGGCGCTCACCGCGCGGGCTGCGGCCTTCGCGGCGGAGGCCGGCCGCAAGGGAGACCTGTGATGGTCCCGATGCTCCACCGCCGCGCCGCGCTCATCGGCCTGGGCGGCCTGGCCTCCCTCTGGGCCGTGCCCGTGGTCGTCGCCGGCCAAACGACCGGGGTGCTCGCCTGGACGCCGAAGGCGCTGACCCAGGACCAGGCCCGCACGCTCGCCGCCGCCTGCGAGCGGATCGTGCCGGCCACCGACACCCCCGGCGCCATCGCTGCCGGCGTGCCGCAGTTCATCGACCGCCAGCTTGCCGAGTGGTTCGAGCCCCCGGAGGCCGAGCGCCTGCGCGCGGGCCTCGTCCGCCTCGATGCCGAGGCCCGCGCCAGGGCCGGGGCGCCCTTCGCCGCCCTCCCGGCCGCCCGCCAGGACGCCCTCCTGCGCGAGGCGGAGGCGGAGGGGCAGGCGGCGGCGAAACATCTCCAGCCGCACTGGTTCCTGTCGCTGCGGGAAATGACCACGGTCGGCTACTTCACCTCCGAGCCCGGCGCCACGAAGGCCCTGCGGTACGACCCGGTCCCCGGCGACTACCGCGGCTGCGTGCCGCTGAAGGACATCGGCCGCGGCTGGGCGACCGCCTGATGCGCCGCGCAGCCCCCCTCGCCCTCCTGCTGGCGCTCGCTCCCGCCGCGGCGTCGGCCGCGGAGTGGAAGCCGATCTTCAACGGCCGCGACCTCTCGGGCTGGGTCCCGAAGGTCAACCACCGCCCGGCGGGCGACAACTGGCGCGACACCTTCCGGGTGAAGGACGGGGTGCTGGTGGTCAGCTACGCCGGCTACGAGCGCTTCTCCGACGAGTTCGCCCACCTGATCTACGAGACGCCGCTTTCGTCCTATCGCCTGCGCTTCGAGTACCGGATCATCGGCCCCGGCGTGCCCGGCGCGCCCGTCTGGGCGGTGCGCAACTCCGGCGTCATGCTGCACGGCCAGGCGCCCGGGGACATGCAGCTCCACCAGCGCTTCCCGGTGTCGGTGGAGGCCCAGCTCCTGGCCGGCGCCCCGGGCCAGACCCGCCCCACCGGCAACGTCTGCACGCCCGGCGTGACGGTCACCATCGCCGGCGTCCCGATGGCAGAGCACTGCCGCAACTCCAGCTCGAAGACCTATCCGGAAAGCCAATGGGTCCGCTTCGAGGTCGAAGTGCATGGCGCCCGCCTCGTGCGCCACATCGTCGAGGGCGAGACGGTCATGGAATACGGCGACCTGCGCCTCGCGCCCTCTGAGAACGCCGAGTTCGGCGCCGCGCCCGCCGATCCCGCCACCGCCGGGACGCCGCTCGCGCGCGGCTACATCTCCCTCCAGGGCGAGGGTCATCCGGTCGAGTTCCGCAACATCGAGCTGATGGAGCTGGCGGAGTAGGGCAGGGCCTGGGAGGCCGCGCGGTTGCCATGCGGGGCCGGCGCGGGCTAACCGCGGGTGTGCCCGCATCGAGAATTCTCAAGACGGCCGCCGCGCTCGTCCTCGCCTTCGGGCTCGCCGGCGCCGCCGTCGCCCCCGCTGCGTGGCAGCCCGCCGCGCCCGGCGTCCAGGCCCCGCCGGTCCCGGCGCTGCCGGCCGAGGCGGTGCGCGAGGACCTTCGCCACCTCTACGAGACCCTCGCGGCCGGCCACTACGATCTCTTCGTCTATCGCAGCCGGACGGATTACGACGCGGCGTTCGAGCGCGCGCTCGCCGCCGTCAGGGCCCCTGTCCCGCGTCGGGAGGCGGCGGCGCTGTTCCAGCGGTTGCTGGCGCTCGGCCGGGTGGGCCACGCCCGGACGGAGGCTCCGCTGCAGGAGTTCGTCGGCCACCTGGGCCGCGACGGGACCCTGCTGCCGATCTTCATCCGCGTGGACGGGGACCGGGTGCTTGTCACGCGCACCGCCGACCTGGCCGGTCGGGTCGGCCCCGGCGCGGAACTGCTCGCCCTCGAGGGACGGCCCGTCTCGGACTGGTTGGAGAGGCTCGGAGGCCTGGTCTCCGCCGAGCGCCCCTACATGGTCCACGCGCAGATGGAGGAGAGCTTCCCCGCCCTGCTCTGGCTCGAACTCGGCGAGCGCGAGGGGGTGGACGCCACCTTCCGCGGCGCGGACGGCCGGTCCTTCGAGGCGCGTATCCCGGCCGTGACCCGCGCCGGGCTACGCGAGATCGGCCTGCGCCACCCTACGCCGCGCCTCGGAACTGACTTCGCCTCGCGCGAGGTCAGGCTGCTGTCGGCCGGCGTCGCCTACCTCCGGCCCGGCCCCTTCATGAACATCGGCGCCCCCGCGGCCGGGCCCGAGCCGTCCTACGAGGATAGCGAGTACCGGACCTTCCTCGACGGCGCGTTCGAGGCCATCCTCGCCGCCGGCGCGTCCGATCTGCTCATCGACCTCCGCAACAATCCCGGCGGAGACAACAGTTTCAGCGACGCCATGGTCGCCTGGTTCGCCGACCGACCCTTCCGGTTCGCCTCAAGCTTCACCCTTAGGGCCAGCGCGCCCACCAAGGCCTGGTACCGCCGCCGCGCCGAGGCGGCCCCCGTCGACGGGATGCTGGCCCGACTGATGGCGGCGGAGGCGCGCCAGCCGGACGGCGTCCGCTATCCCTTCGAGATCCCGATGGTCGAGCCGCGGAAGGGCCCCCGGTTCGAGGGCCGCGTCTGGGTGCTGGTCAACCGGCACAGCTACTCCAACTCAGCCTCCGTCGCCGCCTTGATCCAGGACTACGGCTTCGGCGTGGTGCTCGGCGAGGAGACGGCCGACGTGCCCACCAGCCACGCGTCCACCGTGCACTTCACCCTGCCCAATAGCGGCTACAGCGTCGCCTACCCGAAGAGCTACTTCGTCCGGCCCAGCGGCGACCGCGCCGTCCGCGGCGTGATCCCCCAGGTCCCGCTGCCGCGAGAGCCCATCGGCGTCGCCGCCGACGTTACGCTCGACACCGCCCTGGCGCACATCCGCGGCCGGCGCTGACGGCGCGCGGGGCGTCTCCCGCCTTACCGCCGTCGTTCCGGCAGCACGTCGCGGAACAGCGGATGGGCCTTCCACTCGGGCTCGAGAGGCGGCCGGCCGGCTTCCGGCGCGTGCGGCGAGGGCGACAGGGTCTCCGCGGTCGGGATGTAGCGGCCGCAGTTGGGGAAGACGTCGGTGGGCGTGACCTCGACGATCAACTGGGCGCCGGGCGTGGCGGCGAGGTCGGGGTGGTCCTCGAAGACCCGCGCCACGCCGTTGACGCGGATGCGCCAGGGCCGGGCGCCCATGGCCACGAACAGCAGGCCCACGTGCGGGTTCGCCCGGATGTTGCCCAGGCTGCGGAACATGCCGTTGCCGTCGTAGTCGGGGAACACCAGGCGGTCGGGGGCGACGACCCGGGCGAAGCCGGGCGGGCCGCCCTTGAACGACCCGTCGGGGCGGCCCTGGCCGTCGGCGGTGGCCAGGAAGAAGAAGCTCTGGGCGGCGATGAAGGCCGCGTCCTCGCCCGTGAAGAGGTCGTGGCGGGTGCGCTGGTCCAGGCGGTCGGCGAGGGGGCGGCTGCCGAAGCTGTCCTGCAGCCCGCGCTGAGCCTCGTGATAGAAGCTGTCGTCCATTCGCCGAGCCTGCCTTGGCGGCGCCGTCGCGTCGAGCTTTCCTGACCCTGCGTCGCCGCGCTAGACGCGCGGCATGAGTGTGACCGAAGCCGACCTTTTTCCCCTGACCGCCGCCGGACCAGGCCGCTGGACGACCCACGCCGGCTTGGAGTGGCGCAATCCCAACGGGCCCCTGTGGGGTGGCTATCCCATCGGCCTGTGCCTGCGTGTGATGGCGGCCGAGCCCGAGGCGACGGGCGAGCCGCTTTCGATCACCCTGACCTATGTGGCGGCGCTCGTGGCCGGGGAGATCGAGATCAGGACCCGCCGGCTGCGCCAGGGCGGATCGATCGGCGTCTGGGAGGTGGACCTGCGCCCGGCCGGCGCCGACCAGGTGAGCGTCCAGGCGATCGTCACCATGGCGAAGCGGCCGGCGACGCCGCCCTTCGCCTTCGCGAAGATGCCGGACGCGCCGGATCCTGAAAGCCTGCCTTCGCCGATGAGCCCGGGCGGAGCCCGGCATTTCGGCGCCCAGGCCTTCGAGCGGCGCACCGCCGAGAGCTTCCCGATCCGCCCGGCGGCCAGCTCCTACTCGACGGCCTGGGTGCGGCCGAGGCTCGGGCCGTGGGACAAGGCCCTCCTCGGCATGCTGACCGACAATTCGCCGCCGCGGGCGTTCTACGCCTTCGGCCATACGGTGATGACCACGACCCTGTCGCTGACCGTCTACCTGCACGCCACCGCCGAAGAGGTGGGCGCGGCGGGGCGCGACTATCTGCTGGTCGAGTACGAAGGCCGGGTGGGCGGCGGCGGCGCCTCGGACGAGCGCTCCAGCTACTGGCGGCGCGACGGCAAGCTGCTGGCGACCAGCGAGCAGCTGGTCTGGTACCGCGAGATCCCGCGCGGCGCGCCGGAGTGACGTCCCGCGACGCTGCGCGGCGCTCTAGAACAGGCCCGCGCGCTGGGCGATGACGACCGCCGCGACGATCAGGATCAGGGCCTGGATGATCTGGCCGAAAGGCGAGGGCAGCGGCAGCTTCTGGACGGCCCAGGCGATCAGGGCGGCGACGACCAGGACGATGATGGCGAAGATGAGAATTGACATGGTATTCCTTCAGCGGCCCTGCCGCGGTCCCTGTCAAAGCGCCCAACAAGCTGCAGCGTTCCCGAAGCCGGCCGGGCCGCGGCCGCCCGCATCGGCGATGGCCGCGGCTGGCGGTTGGGCTCATAGAAGGGGCCCGAGCCCCCCGGCGATCGAGGGCGCGATGATCCGGATGCCCTGATGTGATCGACCGATATGGATGGTCCGAGGCCTTGGCCCTGGACTTTGCGCCCCACGCGCGCGCCGGACACACGCCTGGGCGCGTCGTCGTCCAGCACCGCGACGGCTACCTGGTCGTCACCGACGTCGGAGAGCTGCGGGCCAAGGCGGCTGGCCGCCTGCTTCAGGACGCCGAGGAGGGGGGATACCCGGCCGTCGGCGACTGGGTCGCCCTGACGCCGGACCTGGCGGGCGTCTCCACGATCCATGCCGTTCTGCCGCGTCGCACGGTCTTCACGCGAAGGGCCGCCGACAGCGCGCGAAAGGTGCAGGTCGTCGCCGCCAACATCGACGTGGCCTTTGTCGTGACGTCGCTGAACGCCGACCTGAACCACCGGCGGATCGAGCGGTATCTCGCCGCCGCCTGGCAGAGCGGAGCCCGTCCGGTCGTGGTTCTGACCAAGTCGGACCTCAGCGCCGACCCGGAAGCCGAGGCCGCCGAGGTCGCCGCCCTGGCGTCCGGCTGCCCCGTGCTCGTGGTCTCGGCCCGGGAGGGCCGCGGGCTCGACGCCCTGCTGGCCCAGGTGCAGCCGGGGGAGACCTGCGTGCTGATCGGCTCGTCCGGGGTCGGCAAGTCGACCCTGGTCAACGCCTTTCTCGGACGGGCGCGCATGGCGGTCGATGAGATCCGCGAGTCAGACCACCAGGGCCGCCACACCACCAGCCACCGCGAGCTGGTCCTGCTCCCCGGCGGCGCCCTGATCCTCGACACGCCCGGCATGCGCGAGGTGGGGCTGATCGACGCCGAGGAGGGCGTGGGCGAGGTGTTCGACGACATCGAGCGTCTGGCCCTGCACTGCCGGTTCAACGACTGCACCCATGAAGGGGAGCCGGGCTGCGCGGTCCGGGCGGCGCTGGACAGCGGCGAGCTCGACCCCGGCCGGTGGGCGAACTTCCGAAAGCTGGGGGTCGAACTGGCGGCCGCCGAGGAGAAGGCGGAGCGGGCCGCCCGGGAGGCCGAGCGCCGCCGGCTCGCCGCGCTCCAGAAGACCTACCGCGCCACGAAGCGGGACCATCGTGGCGGCCGCCACGACTGAGGCCTGCCCCGAGGCCGGACCCCGCGAGAACGACGGTCTCGCAGAATGTCGCGCACTTCGGCCCGGGAAGGGCTAGGTGGGGTCTCCCAAGCACGAGAGGCGACCATGCCCGCATTCACCATCGTCACCACCAGCGCGACGCAAGGCAGCGAGGCGGCCGAGGTCAACACGCTCGCCGATGACTTCGCCAACGACAGCGAGGCCGTGGGCTACGCCCGCCGGATGGCCGAGGAGATGCTCGGCCTGGCCGAGCAGCTGTCGCTGGACTTCGACTACAGCAATGTCGCCCTCTATGACGGCGACCTGATCGACGAGGAGCCCGACCCGATGGATCCGTCGTTCATCGGCATGTGGGTTCTCGACGAAGCCGGCGCGGCCTTCATCAACGCCGACGAGTTCCGCGAGAACGCCACGGTGGAGCCTGCCCCGCAGTAGGCGACCCTGGTACCGGAGCTAGTCCAGCGGCCGGATCTTGATGTTGCGGTAGGCGACGTGGTCGCCGTGGTTCTGCAGGGCGATGTGGCCGCTGCGGGACCGGGCGAACTGCGGCCAGGCCTTGAACTTGGTCCCGGCCACCTTGGCCTTGAACTCAGGCGAGTCCAGGTCGTACTCGACCACCTTCACCCCGTTCAACCAGTGCTCGCCCTTGCCGCCGCGTAGCACGATGCGGCTCTGGTTGAACTCGCCCACCGGGCGGGTGACGTCCCGGCTCGGGGGATAGAGGCCGTAGAGGGCGCCGGCCCGCTCCAGCGGCGGCTCGCCGCGGCTGTTGTCCAGCACCTGGTACTCGGGTCCGCTGAAGTAGGTCTGGTCGCCCTCCTCGACGACGCGGAACATCACCCCGGAATTGCCCTTGGGACTGATCTTCCAGTCGAAGGCGAGCTCGAAGTCGCCGAACGTCTCCCGGGTGATGATGTCCTTCGAGGTCTTCGGGTCCGGCCCGAGCGTCCCGTCCTTCACCGTCCAGCCCGGATCGGGCGCCGGCGCCTTGAAGCCGCGCCAGCCCTCCGTCGTGCGGCCGTCGAACAGCAGCTTCCAGCCCGCCGCCCGTTCCGCGGCAGTGAGGGTGTTCTCCTGGGCCTGGGCCCCCAGGGCGCAGGCGGCCAGCGCCAGGCCGAGCAGCAGAGCCTTCATGGGTCCTCCTATAGACCGAGCGCGCGGAGGCGCTCTTCGAGCACGGCCCTGACCTCGGCCGAGGGGCCGGGATCCGACGCGCGCGCCTGGTTGCCGATGTAGCCGATGTCCCTGAAGCCCGCCTCGGTGGTGTAGTAGGCGCCCACCGTCAGGGCCCGGAACCGCCGGAAGAAGGTTCGCGACGCCTCGTCCGCGGCGCGGGGCAGGGCGGCGAGCGCCTCGGCCCGCCGCGCGCCGCCCGCCAGCAGCGCCGGCATCGCCCGCTGCAGGCCGTTGCGGATCACCACCCGGTCCTTCACCTGGTCGGGGTAGGGGGCGCTCACCCACTCGTCGATGAAGTCGGGGATGCCGAGCGCGCTCGCCGCCGGGGCCGTGGCGCTGGCCGGCAGGATGAAGTCGGCGAGGATCGAGGTCGCCTGCAGCTCGTCGCGGGTCAGCAGCCGCAGCCAGGGGGCCGCGTCGGGCTTCACGAGGTTCGGGTCCGTGCCGTAACCCCGCGCCTCGGTCCGGTCGCCGGCGCCGTAGACGGCCAGGCCCACGCCGCCCGCCACGGCCGCCCCTGCGGCCCCGATCCAGGCCAGCGCCGTGCGCCGGTCCACCTTCGAGACGTAACCGTCGCTCATATCGCCCCCTGCTTCGCCAGCGTCGCCAGGTGGTCGCTGGAGCGCCAGGCCAGCGCCAGGATCGACAGCGTCGGGTTCTTGTCCGGGCTCGAGACCAGCACCGCCCCGTCGGTGACGAAGAGGTTGGGGACCGACCAGGCCTGGCCGTGGGCATTGACCACGGAGTCCTGCTCCGAGGCCCCCATCCGCACCGTGCCCACCTCGTGGATCATCTCGCCGCCCTTGGAGATCGCCTTGCGGCCGTCGGTCTCCACCCTGCCGAGCGGCTGGCCGCCCAGCCGGTCGATCACCTCCAGGAACGTCTGCACCATGTGCGCCGCCTGCTTCGTCTCGGCCTCGCCCCACTTCCAGTGGAAGCGCAGCACGGGGATGCCCCAGCGGTCCTTCACCGTCGGGTCCAGCTCGCAGTAGCAGTCGTCGTTGGGGATCATCTCGCCGCGGCCGTTGAAGCTGATGACGCTGCCGTAGCGCCGGCGCAGCCTGGCGCGGAGCTCGTCGCCGACGCTCACGTCGTCCTCCGGCAGCAGCCTGGCCGTGCCCATGGAAGGCATGCCCCGCCCGCCGCCGATCTCCACGTGGTAGCCGCGCGGGAAGCCCAGCTCCTGGTGCCGGTCGTAGCCCCACCAGGGCACATAGGTGTGGGAGACGCTCATGCCGTCGTCGTTGGTCGGCGGCAGGCCCTCCAGGGCCGGGAACTGTCCGGTGACGCCCAGCCCCACCGAGTCCATCAGGTAGCGGCCGACCATGCCGTGGTCGTTGCACAGCCCGTCGGGGAACCTCGGGCTTTTCGAATTCAGCAGGATCCGCGCGGTCTCCCCCGAGCCCGCCGCCAGCACCACGGCCCGCGCCTTGGCCGAGCGGTGCTCGCCGCTCACCCGGTCGACATAGCTGACGCCGCTCGCCTTGCCGGCCCTGTCGAGGTCGACCTGGTAGACCAGGGCGTTGGTGACGATGGTCAGGTTGCCGGTGGCCATGGCCGGCGGCAGCAGCACGGTCGTCGACTGGAAGTTGGCCCCGATCGCGCAGCCGCGGCCGCAGGCGGTGGCGAAGACGCAGGTGTTGCGCCCCTCCATGGGCTCGGTGACCACCGCCCCGTGCATGGGGACGACCGGTATGCCCATGGCCTCGAAGCCGCGGGCGTAGAACAGCTCGAAGGCCCGGGGCGGCGGGGCGGCCAGCAGGCATCCCGGCGGCGAGTCAGGCGTGTTGATCAGGTTGCGGGGCGGGCCGGCGCCGGTCACCCCGATCAGCTTCTCGGTGCGGTCGTACCAGGGGGCCAGGTCGTCGTAGGTGATCGGCCAGTCGTGGCCCAGGCCGTCGCGGCTCTTCGGCTTGAAGTCCAGGGGGCCGAACCTGAGCGAGATACGCCCCCAGTGGTTGGTCCGCCCCCCGAGCATCCGGGGGCGCCACCAGATGAAGGGCTCCGAACCCTCGGCCACGGTGTAGGGCTCGTTCGGCACCTCCCACCCGCCGTCCACCGTCGCGTCGTAGAAGCCGAACGGCTTGTCCGGGGTCGAGGTCCCGCGCAGCGGCGCCTCGGCCGGGATGTTGTACATCGGGGTCTCGGCGACCGGGTCGTAGTCCCGCCCGGCCTCCAGCATCAGCACCTTCAGGCCGGAGCGGGTCAAATGGTAGGCGCTCATGCCGCCGCCCGCGCCGGAGCCGACGACGATCACGTCATAGGGCTCTGCCATCCGCCCGCATCCCCCTCCGCCGGCCGCCACCGCACCTTGGCGCCGCCGGAGGAAATGGCCAAGCCGGTGAGCAGGCTTTGCGCGGGCGGGGTCTCAGTTGAGGCCGCGCGAGTTCCTCGGCCATGACGGGTAACCTGCGTCGCCGCAGGTCTCCTGACGTCGACGCGCGACAGCCTCGGCCGAAGGCCTCACGCCAATCGGCGTCTCCCGCCGCCCGGCGAGGGCGCGGGCCCGCCGCTTGTGGCCGAAGCGGATGAGCCCCGTCACCAGCAGGCTGGCGGCCCCGAGTCCTGACACGAACACCAGCAGTCGCCCCGCCAGTCCCCCGGCCTCGCCGCTGTGGATGGCGTGCATCCAGTTCAGCAGGACGTCGCCGGCGCCCTCTCGGCGCGGGTCGCGCACCGCCAGCACCTGTCCCGAATACTGGTCGAGCCAGACATTGGTGCGCGGGAAGCGGCGGCTCGGCTCGCCGGGCTGCTGCAGGTTGATCCGGTAGACCCCATCGGGGCCGGCGGGGGTCTCGATCCAGGCCAGGCGCGCCTGCGGGAACATCGCCTGCGCCCGGGCCACCGCGTGGTCCACCGGAATCCGCGGCGCTTCCGCCGAGGCGGCCGAGGCGAGCTCGGGCTGTTCGTAGAGAGGCCCCAGGACCGGCCGGAACCACTCCGGCGCGCCGAGCACGACCCCGCTGGCGATCAGCACCAGGAGCGGCAGCAGGCCATATATCCCGGCTACCTTGTGCAGGTCGTAGACGCGCCTCTGGGGTGTCGCCGCCGGCTTGAGCGTGAGGGCTGAGCGCAACTTCCCGCGCGCCGGCCACCAGAGCCACGCGCCGCCGAGGAGAAGCACCAGCACCAGCCCGCCGGTCACCGCCATCACCTTCTTGCCGGCGTCGCCCATCAGGAGGGCGTAGTGCAGATCGTAGATCCAGGTGCCGAGGTACTCGCCCCAGAAGGCCTCGCGCACCACCGTCCCCCGCGCCGGGTCGACCCACAGCATCAGGGGCGCAAAGCCGCGGCCCTGGGTTTCCGCCGGGGCGTAGTAGCGGACCGGGATGGCGCCCCCCTCATCTGTCACCTCCAGGCGCCAGGCTCCCGGGCGCTGCGGCGCGTGCGCCTGCAGCGCGCGCAGCACCGGCTCGTAGACGACGGGCCCCCGGACCGGCGCGACGGCGCGCACCGCCTGGTGCGTCGCGGCGTCGGCTTCCACATAGAAGACCAGCAGGGTGCCCGTGATCCCGGCCACCCCGAACACTAGGCCCACGCTCAGACCGAGCCACAGGTGGGCGAGCCCCGCCCATCGGCGCAGCCGTCCCCTCAGGCTGGCGGAGGAGCCCCGCGGCGGCTTCATGGCGTCCTGTCCTGCCCGATCAGAACCGCGCCAGGAGCGCGGCGTGGAACGAGCGGGGCGCGCCGGGCGAGTGCAGCGACTGGGTCCCGTCCCACCAGACGTATTCATGTCCGGCATCGGTGACGTTCTTGACCTGGAGTTGCAGGTCGATCGCCTTCGACAGCCGGTAGGTGGCTTCCGCGCCCAGCAGCACGAATCCCCCGAACCGGCCCGTGGTGTTGGTTGCCTCGAGGTAGTAGTCGCTCTGGGCGCTCACCGAGCCCGACAAGCTGAGCTTTTCGCTCGCCCGCCAGTCGACGCCGCCGGCGGCCAGCCGCGTCGGGACGTGATCGATCATCTTCCCCCGCGCAGCGGGCAGGGCCGGGTCCGGGATTTGGACCACCGCCTCCTGGAGGGTGAGGGCGCCCCACACGTGCAGGTCACGCGTGAGGTCGAACGCGGCCTGGACGTCGAAGCCGCGGCGCTTCGTGCGGCCGAGGTTCTCCGAATCCCCCAGCGGATCGTTCAGCCGCCGTTTCACCTCGCCGGACGCCGTCTGTTCCCAGTAGGCGAGACGGGTCTGCCAACGGTCGGCGAAGACATGCTTCACTCCCAGCTCCCAGCCGTCGTTGCGCGAGGGCTCCAGCTCGGCGGTGCGTGGCGGGATCAGGTAGGCTCCGGAGCCGGCGCCGATCTGGAAGCTGCGGCCCCAGTTGCCGTAGACCATCAGGTGGTCGCGCGGCGTCCAGATGGCGCTGAGCTTCGGCTGACCGATGGCGCCGTAGTCGAAGGCCTGGGCCCGCACCCCGGCCAGACGGTCGTGATAGTCGCCGTCGATCCAGTCGACCCTATAGCCCGGAATCAGCTTCAGCGCGGCGGTGGGTTCGATCACCGCCTGGACGTAGCCGCCGGCGTTGCGCAGATCGTAGGTCTGGTCGCGGGTCTGCCGCGTCCGCGTGCGGCGCTCCGTCAGGTAGCGGGCGCTGACCACGTCCTGGACTTGGGCCTCGGCGCCGGCCTCCAGCGTGAGGCCATGCAGCCGTCCGGCCGGGGCTTTCCAGCGGACCGACCCGCGAGCGCCCCACTGGTCCTCGCGCGCCACGCGCTCCTGCTGCGCGACCGCCGCCGAAAAGCGCACGAAGCGGGTGTCGTCAAAGGTGTTGGCGTAGACCGCCGCCTCGGCGGCGACGTCCTCGAACGGTGCGCCCGCGTAGGTGATCGCGGCCTGGGAGAGCGTCCGCTCGCCCCCGTCCGTCGCCGAGGAGGCGTAGGAGCGGCGGGGCGTGGTCCGCGCGTCGGCGCGGGTCAGGTAGCCCGGCTCGTCGGCCTCGGCCCGATAGTACCGCGCCAGGAGGGTGATGCGGTGGTCGTCGCCCGCCAGGTAGCTCCACTTGCCCGCAAGGCCGACGCGCTCCAGGTCGGCGTGCTCACGGTATCCGTCGCTGGCGCGCCAGCCGGCGAGGTAGTTGTGCTGCACCCGTCCGACCTCTCGGCCCGCCGCCACCTGGGCCTCGCGGCCGCCCCAGGAGCCGACGCCGGCGCGCAGGTCCGCATAGTCGCCGCGCGCGCGGGTGCGGATGGAGGCGCTGCCGGCCACCGCATAGAGGCCCACCCGCGGGTCGAGGGTGCCGCGGACGGTCTCAAGGTTGGAGATCTCCAGCGGGAAGACCGCGTCCAGGAAGGTGGTGGCGCCGTCATTGGTGTTCGACGGCACGCCGTCGATGAGCAGCTTGACGGCGTTGATCTCGCCCTCGCCGTTGAACGCCCGCATGGAGAACCGGCCCGAGCTGGTGCCCTGGTCGAAATCGGTGATCAGGACGCCGGGAAGCCGGCCGAACAGCTCCCAGGCGTTGTCGACGTTCTGCCGCTCGATCACCTCGGGCGAGAGCCGGTCGATCGAGGTGACCACATTGGCCGCCGCGGCGGCGCCGTCGCGCTGGGCGGTGACGACCACCTCTCCGACCTCGAAGGCGGTGTCCGGGTCCTGCGGCGCGCCGGCGGCGGTCTCGGCCAGGGCGGGCCCGGCGGCCGCCAGGCCGAGGCACGCGGCGAGGACCGCCATCGAGGTCCCCCGGAAGAACAGACGGGCAGGGGCGGCGCTGCGCGGGGACTGGGTAAGCAACATGGCGGTTCCGGACCTTCAGGGAGGGCCCGATTACGCGGACGGCGCCGCTCGCGAAATTCGGGGCCGCCCCCTAAGTATTCCTCCTAGGGCGCGCGCCGCGGCGGCCTGTCGAAATCCATGATGTAATCGCGTAGAACCGCGCGCCGGCGAAGGACGGCAGCGAGCCTCATGAGCAAAGACGAGCGACACCCGCCCCACAGACTGTCCGTCGCTCCCATGATGGACTGGACGGACCGGCACTGCCGGGTCCTGCACCGGACGCTGACGTCGCGGGCGCTGCTCTATACCGAGATGTTGACCACCGGCGCGGTGCTGCACGGCGACCGCGAGCGGCTGCTGGCCTACGATCCCGTGGAGCATCCCGTGGCCCTGCAGCTCGGCGGCTCGGAGCCGGCCGACCTCGCCGCGGCCGCCCGCATCGGCGAGGCGGAGGGCTACGACGAGATCAACCTCAACGTCGGCTGCCCGTCGGACCGGGTGCAGTCCGGCCGGTTCGGCGCCTGCCTGATGCGCGAGCCGGAGCTGGTCGCCGAGTGCATGGCCGCGATCGGGGCGGCGGTGAAGGTCCCGGTGACCGTCAAGTGCCGCATCGGGGTCGATGACCAGGATCCGGAGGAGAGCCTGTTTCGCCTGGTGGACCTCTGCGCCGCCGCCGGCGTCCGCCACTTCGTGGTCCACGCCCGCAAGGCCTGGCTCAAGGGCCTGTCGCCCAAGGAGAACCGGGACGTGCCGCCGCTCGACTATCCGCTGGTCTGGCGGCTGAAGGCCGAGCGGCCGGAGCTGACCATCGTGATCAACGGCGGGATCGGCTCACTCGACGAGGCGGTGCGGCACCTGGAGCATGTGGACGGCGTCATGCTGGGCCGGGCCGCCTATCACACGCCGGACCTTCTGGGGCAGGTCGACGCCCGCATCTTCGGTGAAGCCGTGAGCGTCACGCCGTTCGAGGCCGTGGGGCGCTACATGCCCTACGTGGCCCGGGAGCTGGCGAAGGGGACCCATCTGGCGGCCATGACCCGGCACATGCTGGGGCTGTTCCACGGCGTGCCCGGCGCGCGGGCCTGGCGGCGGATTCTCACCGTCGAGAGCGTGAAGGCGGGATCCGGCCTGGAGGTGATCGACCGGGCGCTGGCCGAGATCTCAAGGCTGCAGGAACAGCGCCTGGCGCGTGGCCTGGAAGCTGGAGAGGCGGCCTAGGTAGGTCATGCCCAACAGCGAGGCGTCGAGGCCCTTCTCGATGACCAGGGCGTCGACGTTGTCGATCCGCGCGCCGGCCACCGACACCGAGGCCAGCTTGACCGAGGCGGCGCGGGTCTGACCCGCCGCGGTGCCCACGGTGTAGTCATACTTGAGCTGATCGATCCGGATGCCCAGGCGCTGGGCGTCGGCGGGGGTCAGGGCCACTGCGGTCGCCCCGGTGTCCACCAGGAACCGCACCGGCGCGCCGTTCACCTCGGCCTCGGCCCAGTAGTGGCCATCGGCGGCCTTGGCGACCTCGGCCCGTTCGCCGGCCGCGGCTTCCGGGGCGACGGCGATGGCGATGGGGGCCTCGGCGCGCGCGGCGCGCAGTTCCGGCGGCTTGGGCGCGAGCGCCACGACCATGCCGGCCGCGCCGAACGCCGAGACGGAGGCGACGAGCGCCACCAACGCGTACCTGACGAGGCTGGACACCCGTTCGCTCATCCGTTCCGCGGCCGCGGTCGGCCGGTCTTGCGCGGCGAAGGTTAGGGCAGAGCGGTTTGCAAGGAATGAACGACGCCGGTCAGCGGAACATGGCCAGCTTCTCGGGGCGGATGCGGCCGCGGCGGGCGGGCAGCTCGGCCATGATCCGCTCGCGCTCCTCGTCGGTCAGCTTCGCCCAGCCCGCGACCTCGCTGAGCTGCCGGTAGCAGCCCATGCACAGCCCGCTCTCGCCGTCGACGACGCAGACCTTGATGCACGGGGTCTTGATGGCCTTCGGCGGCCCGGCGGGCAGGCTCATGACAGCGGAAGCGCGTAGGTGACGCCGGCCTGCGCGGCGAGCCTGTCCGGCGCCTCGGTCCAAAGGCGCACGTCGCAGACGGCGCTGCGCCGGCCCAGGTGCAGCAGCTCGGCCTCGGCGGTGATGTCCCCGGGCCTCGCCCCGCGCAGGAAGTTCATGGTCAGCTGCGAGGTCACCGCCATCAGCTGCTCGCCGACGTGGCCCAGGATGACCGCATAGGCGGCGGTGTCGGCCATGGACATCAGGCTGGGCCCCGAGACGAGCTGGCCCGGCCTCAGCATGTGGGATGCGAAGGGGCGCACCAGCGTCGCGCGGCCGGGGGACAGCGCCGTCACCATCCCCGTCGCGCCTGGGTCCGCGTCCGGGAAGGCTTTCGCCATCAGGGCGTTGACGGCGGAGGCGTCCAGCCGGAGTTCAAATCGGGCCATGACCGTTTCATGCCTTGTGACGGCGAACATTACAATATGTTTATAGTCGGAAGTAACTTCAGTGTATCATTGCAGAATATTAATCCGGGACTACTGAACATTGCAGCTAATTCATTTGAAGTAACGCGGGCCGGAGATCAGTTTCGTCTCAGCAGATTTGTTGAGGGAGACACACCAAATGAAAGTCGCCGCCATCGCTCTTGTCGCCCTGGGTCTCACCGCGGGCGCCGCCGCGGCCGCCGAGCGCGTCACCGACCTGGAGTACATGAAGGCCAGCCGCTGCAAGGGCATCGCCGAGGGCGTGGGCCAGACGGACACCGCCGGCCTGGACGCCTTCCTCAAGGAACAGAAGAAGGGCCGCCAGAGCTTCGTGCTCGAGCGCGCCGACAGCGAGCACGACCGCGCCAAGCGCGAGGCCCGCGGGGTCGACCGCCGCGAGCGCCTCACCGCCGAGCTCACCGGCGCCTGCATGGCCTACATGGGCCCGGCCAAGGACGTCGCCGCCCGCTGATCGACCTCTGAGCCCTCGGCCGCAAGGCCAGCGCGCCGCTTCCCCCGGGGCGGCGCGCTTTTTCTTGCGCGGGGCGGAGGCGGAACCCACCTTGGCCGTGAGGCTTTGTTGAGGCCTCGAGTCCGCCAAGGGGCGGTGCGGCGCAGGGAGTATGATGACGGTCCTTCGACCCGGCGACACGTGCTGGCGGACCGCGCGGGCGGACCGCGCCGCCTTCCTGATCGACACCGAGGCCTATTTCACGGCCGTGTTCGACGCCCTGCAGAAGGCGCGGCGCTCGATCCTGCTGCTCGGCTGGGGTTTCGATCCCCGGACGCGGCTGTTCCCCGACGGCTACGACGGCCCGGATGACCCCGACGAGGTCGGCCGCATCCTCGTGGAGCTGGCCTGCGCCCGGCCCGAGCTCGACGTGCGTCTGCTGATCTGGAAGTCGGCGCTGCCGATCAGCGCCAGCCAGGAGTTCTTCCCGCACAAGGCGCGCCGGTGGTTCGAGAAGACGCCGGTGAAGTTCCGCCTGGACGACCAGGTGCCGTTCGGCGCCTGCCACCACCAGAAGGTGCTGGTGATCGACGACCGGCTGGCGTTCTGCGGCGGCGGCGACATCGGCGTGGACCGCTGGGACACGGCCCACCACCATGACGTCGAGCCCAGGCGGATCATGCCCAAGCAGGAGCAGCATCCGCCCCGGCACGAGGTGATGATGATGGTCGACGGGGCGGCCGCCAGCGCGCTGGGCGATCTGTTCCGGGAGCGCTGGCGCCGCGCGCCGCACGGGGAGGAGCTGGCGCCGCCGCCGGACGCGGGCGGTGATCCCTGGCCCGACCATGTGCCTCCGGCCCTGAAGGACGTCGACGTCGCCATCGCCCGCACCGAGCCCGCCTGGAAGGGCCGGCCGCTCGTGGAGGAGATCCGCCGGCTGAACCTGGACGCCATCGCCGAGGCGCGCGACGTCATCTACCTCGAGAACCAGTACTTCACGTCCCCGCTGGTCTGCGAGGCGCTGGCCAAGCGGCTGGCCGAGCCGGACGGCCCCGAGGTGGTGCTGATCTCCACCGGCAAGGCGCCCAGCTGGTTCGACCAGATGACCATGGACCGGGCGCGCGGGACGATGATCTGGCGCCTGCGCGCCGCCGACGTGTTCGGCCGCTTCCGCGCCTTCTACCCCACGACGCCGGGGGGCGGGGTGATCATCGTCCACTCCAAGGTCAGCGTGTTCGACGACCGGATCGCCCGGGTCGGCTCCGCCAACCTCAACAACCGCTCCGGCGGCTTCGACACCGAGTGCGAGCTGGCGGTCGAGCAGGACGATCCGGAGGCCCGCCTCACCATCGCCGCCTTCCGCGACCGCCTCGTGGGCCACTTCATGGGGATGACCGGCGACGCGGTCTCCAAGGCGCGGGCGGAGTTCGGCGGGCTGGGGCCGGCGATCGACGCCCTGAACCGTGAGGGCCGGCTGGCCCCGATCGAGCCGCCGATGATGACGGGGGTCGGCGAGTTCATCGCCGCCTACCACATCGGCGATCCCTCCGACACGGCCGACTCCTGGCGTCTTGCCCGCCGGCGGGAGCGGCTGTTCCAGGAGGCGCGGCGGATCTCCGACGCGGCCAGCGCCGCCGACGCCGAGGCGGTCACCCGGGACCTGCGGCGATCCTGAAGTCCATGACCAGCGGCAGGTGGTCGGAGGCCACGCGCCAGGCCGGGTCGAAGGGCACGAAGACGTCCTCCACGACCACCTCGGGGCTGACGAAGATGTGGTCGATCCTGAGCACGGGCAGGGGCGAGGGGAAGGTGGCGGTGGGCGAGCGCCGCGGCGCCAGCCGCCGCGCCGGCTCCAGCTTGGCGCTCAGGGTGCGGTAGACGATCGAGGTCGCCGTGGCGTTGAAGTCGCCCAGCAGGATCCGCGGCCCGGTGCAGCGCGGGTGAGCCAGCCAGGAGGGTCCGGCGAGGAAACCCGCCTGCACCTGCTGTTCCTTGGGCACGAGCCCCAGGTGGGTGTTGATCACCTGCACCTTGCGGCCCTCGATCTCCACCTCGATCCACAGCGCCCCGCGCGGCTCCAGCTGGGCGATGCGCGGATGGCCCGGCAGCGGACCGGTCTGGATCAGGGTCTCGGGATACGCCGTCAGGATGGCGTCGCCGTAGAGCTCCTCCTCCACCCGCAGCGCCGGATGGAAGTGGCTGGCCATGCGCAGCCGCTCGGCGATCTCGTGGGCCTGGTCGACATGGTTGGTGCGCGCCCGGCCGACGTCCAGCTCCTGCAAGGCCACGATGTCCGGCTCGAGGGTGGCCAGCACGTCGGCGATCCGGGCCACGTCGAGCCGGCGGTCGTTCCCGACGCAGCGGTGCACATTGTACGTCACGATCCGGGGCATGGGGCGCGGAGGTGTCGCGCGCTTCCGTGGCCTTGGCAAGGCGGGGAACGGCGTGGAACGCGCGGCTCCCGTTCGAGCCTCTCTCGTTCTCGCTTCCGTTGACGTCAGCGTCATCTTTGCAAGGACGGGGCGGCGGCGTATGGTCCGCGCCTTCTGCCGATACGCTGTAAAGCTTGCCAGGGAGTGGCCCCCATGAACCTCGACTTCACGCCTGAAGAAAACGCCTTCCGCGAAGAGGTCCGGGCCTTCATCCGCGACAACTATCCGGCCGAGCTGCGCAAGGCGCAGGACGAGCACCGCCAGCTGACCAAGGAGGAGTACCTCCTATGGCACAAGGTGCTGGCGAAGAAGGGCTGGGTGGCGCCGTCCTGGCCCGCCGAGCACGGTGGCACCAACTGGACGCCGACCCAGAAGTACATCTGGTCCGAGGAGCTGGCCAAGGCGGACGCCCTGCCGGTGCTGCCGTTCGGCGTCTCCATGCTGGCGCCGGTGATCTACACCTTCGGCACCGAGGAGCAGAAGAAGAAGTTCCTGCCGGGCATCTACAACGGCGACGTCTGGTGGTGCCAGGGCTACTCCGAGCCCGGCGCCGGCTCCGACCTCGCCAGCCTGAAGACCCGCGCCGAGCGGATCACCGCGGACGACGGCAAGGAGTACTACATCGTCAACGGCCAGAAGACCTGGACCACGCTCGGCCAGTTCGCCGACTGGGGCTTCTTCCTGGTCCGCACCGATCCGGACGCCAAGCCGCAGTCGGGCATCTCCTTCCTGCTCATCGACATGAAGAGCCCGGGCGTCACCGTGCGCCCGATCATCACCCTGGAGGGCGGCCACGAGGTCAACGACGTCTTCCTCGACAATGTGAAGGTGCCGGTCGAGAACCGCATCTTCCACGAGAACCAGGGCTGGACCTGCGCCAAGGCGCTGCTCGCCCATGAGCGCTCCGGCATCGCCGGCGTGGCGCGCTCCAAGCGCAACCTCGAGAAGCTCCGCAAGATCGCCGGCACCGAGCGGTCCGACGCCGGCGGCAGCCTGATCGGCGACGCCTTCTTCCGCCGCAAGGTGGCCGAGCTGGAGATCGACCTGACGGCGCTGGAGTTCACCGAGCTCCGCACCCTGGCCGGGGAGTCCAGCGGCAAGGGCCCCGGCCCGGAGAGCTCGATCCTCAAGATCAAGGGCACCGAGATCCAGCAGCGGCTGCAGGAGCTGGCCCTGGAGGCCGTGGGCCATTACGGCGCGCCGTTCCTGCGCGATCTCGGCGACAACTTCCAGGCGGGCCCCGACTACGCCCGCGGCCTGGCCGGCGAGTACTTCAACGGCCGCAAGACCTCGATCTACGGCGGCTCCAACGAGATCCAGCGCAACATCATCGCCAAGATGGTGCTGGGGCTCTGATTTCAGCCCGGCTCAGCGCCGACACCCCCACCCCCAACCCCTCCCCGCAAGCGGGAGGGGGGTACTTGGAGTAGGTTTCTACCGATGGATTTCAGCTTCACCGAAGAACAGTCGATGCTGCGCGACACGGTCGCGAGCTATCTGGCCGACAACTACACCTTCGAGCAGCGCCGGGCCGTGATCGGCAAGGAGCCGGGCTGGAACCCGGCGGTGTGGAAGGCCTTCGCCGAGGAGCTGGGCATTCTGGGCGCGCCGTTCTCGGAGGAGCTGGGCGGCCTGGGCGGCGGCCCGATCGAGAACATGGTCGTCATGGAGGAGCTGGGTAAGGCGCTGGTCGTCGAGCCATACCTCGGCACGGTGGTGATCGGCGGCGGCTTCCTGAAGCACTCGGGCAGCCCGCAGGCGGCCGACCTTATCGGCGAGATCATCGCCGGCACGGCCACCTTCGCCTTCGCCTACGCCGAGCCGCAGGGCCGCTACAACATCGCCGACCTGACGACGACGGCGAAGAAGGACGGCGACGGCTGGGTGCTGAACGGCCAGAAGGCCGTGGTGATCGGCGCCCCCTGGGCCAGCCACCTGATCGTCACCGCCCGGGTGAGCGGCGCCCAGCGCGACGCCCAGGGGATCAACGCCTTCATCGTGCCGAAGGCCGCCGCCGGCGTCTCGACGCGCGACTATCCCACCGTCGACGGGGCCCGCGCGTCGGAAGTGACGCTGGAGAACGTCCGCGTCGGCGCGGACGCCATCCTGGGCCAGGAAGGCGCCGGCTTGCCGCTGATCGAGAAGGTGCTGGACGAGGCGATCGCCGCCACCTGCGCCGAGGCCTGCGGCGTGCTGCGCCGGCTGCACGAGGGCACGCTGGAGTACACCAAGCAGCGCAAGCAGTTCGGCCAGCCGATCTCGTCCTTCCAGGTGCTGCAGCACCGGATGGTCGACATGTTCATCCAGCTCGAGCAGTCGATCTCGATGACCTACATGGCCACCATCAAGCTCGCCGACGACGCCGAGCGCTCCAAGGCGGTGTCCGCCGCCAAGGTGCAGATCGGCAAGGCCTGCAAGTTCGTCGGCCAGAACGCCATCCAGCTGCACGGCGGCATGGGCATGACCGACGAGATGGCCATCGGCCACTACTTCAAGCGGGCCACCATGATCGAGAGCGCCTTCGGCAACACCGATCACCACCTGGCCCGCTACGAATTCCTCAGCCTCGGGCAGGCCGCCTGAACCATGGGCAAGGAGGCGCAGGTCGCCGCGACCTTCGCCGACGGAACTGATGAGGGGCGGCTCCAGCTGGAGCCGCCCCGTCTCGTTTTCAGGGGCGCCGGTCGGCGGGTCTGGGAGGAGGAGGCCCTGGCGGGAGTCCGCGCCGATGGCGCCGACCTCGTCCTGGCCGACGGGGCGCGCTTCACCCTCGGCGAGCGGGCGGCGGCGAGCTGGGTGCAGGCGATCCTCAATCCCAAGGGGCGGATGGAGAAGATCGGCGTGAAGCCGGGGATGCGGGCCGCCGCGATCGGCGTCGCCGACGCGGCGCTGACAGCCGAGCTGGCCGCCGCGGGCGCCGCGCCGGTGACCGAGCTCGCCGGGCTCGACCTGCTCTTCTACGCGGCCGACAGCGCCGACGAGCTGTCGAGGATCGGCGACCTCCTCCCCGCGCTGGCGGAGCGCGGCGCCCTCTGGGTCGTCTCGCGCAAGGGCAGGGCCGCCACGGTCCGAGACGTGGAGGTCATGGCTGCCGCCAAGGCCGCGGGCCTGGTGGACAACAAGGTGGTCTCCTTCTCCGACACCCACACCGCCCTGCGCTTCGTGCGCCGGCGGCCCGCCTGAACGGCCTCCACTTCAGGTGAGTTGGCGTTGATCAAATAATTGTCGTCAAACAACACGTCCTCGACCGAGGATAACCAAGTTGAAAGGTGGGGCATGGCAATAATCACAAAATAAAAGCCGCACCTGAGAACATTATCTTGCTATCGATTGCTGCCGAGCGGGGATTTCGCCCCTCCGACGCCATGAAGGCGGTCGGCGCGGCGGTCATGCTCACCGTCGTCGTCGGCGTGTCCGCGCTCGCCCCGGGCGACTCCGCGGAGGCCGCGGCCGTCTTCCCGCCGTGGTGGCCGCAGGGCGCGGCCGTCACCGCCGCCGCCTCGGCCGGCGACGTGGTCGCCGTCGGCGCCGGCCATTCCATCGTCATCGTGCGCTCGTCCGGAGGCGGCCCCGTCGGCCGGCCCCTGCAGGACGCCGGCGCCCTCGTCGTCTTCGCTCCCGGCCCGCTCGCGGGCTGCCTCGCACCTGGAGGACGTGTCCGTGCTCAAGACGCTCTCTGAACAGCGCCGCCAGGGCGGCCGCATCATGCTGGCCGCCGTCTGGCTGCTCGCGCCGCTCGTGCTGGCCGCTTCGCTGCTGATCGGCGGCCCCACCCTCCAGCTCGCCGCCGGCGCGCTGGTGGTGGCCGGCGGCTCGACGCTGATCGCCTGGCGTCATGGCGGGGCGCTGCTGGCGCGTCTGGTCATGCCTATGGCGCTGATGAGCCAGGTGTCGCTGCTGGTCGCCGCCTTCGCCGGTCACCCGTGGCAGATCGACATGCACATGGCCTATTTCGCGGCCCTGGCGGTGATCATCGTCTACTGCGACTGGCGGGCCATCGCCTCGGGCGCGGCCCTGGTCGCCGTGCACCACCTGGCGCTCAACTTCCTCCTGCCGTCCCTGGTCTTCCCCGGCGGCGCGGACTTCGCCCGGGTGGTCATCCACGCCGTGATCCTGGTCGCCGAGGCCGTCGTGCTGATGTGGTCGTCGGCCAACCTCGCGCGGATGCTGGAGTCCTCCGTGGCCAGCCTGGGCGAGGCCTCCGAGGCCCGCTCCGCGGCGGAAACCGCCCAGCACGAGGCCGAGCAGGCCCGCCGGAACGAGGCCGCCGCCGCCCAGGAGCGCGAGCGGCTGCACCGCGAGATCGAGGCCGAGCGCGCCGCCGTCGTGGGAGCCCTGGCGAAGGGGCTGGGCGCCCTGGCCGCCGGCGACCTGCGCTGCGAGCTCACCGAACGCTTCCCGCCCGAGTACGAGCAGCTCCGGTCCGATTTCAACCAGGCCGTCGCCAGCCTGCAGGACGCCGTGCGGGAGATCGCCTCCGCCGCCGGCGCCGTGCGCCACGGCGCGGGCGAGGTGTCCAGCGCCGCCGGTCAGATCTCCGACCGCGCCGAGCAGCAGGCCGCCACGCTCGAGGAGACCGCCGCCGCCCTCGAGGAGCTGTCGGGCGTCGTGCAGGGCACCGCCACCGGCGCCGAGGACACCAACGCGCTGACCGCCGCCGCGCGCAGTTCGGCCGAACAGTCGAGCGTCGTCGTGCGCGAGGCCGTGGCCGCCATGGCAGAGATCGAGCGCTCCTCCCAGCAGATCGGCACCATCATCGGGGTGATCGACGAGATCGCCTTCCAGACCAACCTGCTGGCCCTGAACGCCGGGGTCGAGGCCGCCCGCGCGGGCGAGGCCGGCCGCGGCTTCGCCGTGGTCGCCTCCGAGGTCCGGGCGCTGGCCCAGCGCTCGGCCGATGCCGCGCGCGAGATCAAGGCGCTGATCTCCGACTCCACCGGCCACGTGGCCTCGGGCTCGCAACTGGTGGGCCGCACCGGCGAGGCGCTGGAGGGCATCGCCGGCCAGGTCGCCGACATCGCCGAACGGATCGCCACCATCGCCACCGCCGCGCGTGAGCAGTCCGTCTCCCTGGGCGGGTTGAACAGCGCGCTGGCCCAGATGGACCAGTTCACCCAGCAGAACGCCGCCATGGCCCAGCGCTCCACCGCCGACAGCGAGAAGCTGGCCGCCGAGGCCCAGGCGCTCTCCCAAGCCGTGGCGCGGTTCACGGTCGACGAAGCGGCGCGGGAGGCGGAGCGGGTCCGCGCCGCGGCCTGACCGCGACCTCGCCTCCTTCCGTCGCGGCCGAGGTTGCCCGGCCGCCCGGCGCGCCCTAACCGGGAGCGATGGCCCTCCGCGACTTCGGCGTCCTCGTGCTCGTCTGCCTGCTCTGGGCGTCGAACAACATCGTCTCCAAGTATGCGGTGAGCCACCTGGACGCGCCGCCGCTGTTCTACGCAGCCCTGCGATTTGGCGTGGTGGCGCTGGCGGTCTTCCCCTGGCTGTTCCCGATGCCCCGGCCGCGCTGGCGGCTGATCGTCGTGGCCCTGCTGATGGGCGGCGGCAACTTCGCCCTCCTGTTCCTCGGCCTGAAGACCGCCACCCCGTCCGCCGCTGCGGTGGTCGGCCAGCTCGGCGTGCCGATCACGACCCTGCTGTCGGTGATGATGCTGGGCGAGCGGATCCGCTGGCGCCGCGGCCTCGGCATCGCGCTGACCATGGCCGGGGCGCTTGCGGTGATGTGGGACCCCGGCGGCTTCGCGCTCTCCACCGGCCTGCTGTTCGTCGTCGGCTCGGCCTTCACGGGCTCGCTGGGCGCGGTGATGATGAAGCAGATGGAGGGCGTGAAGCCGCTGCAGTTCCAGGCCTGGGTGGGCCTCGCCTCCCTGGTCCCGCTGCTCGGGCTGTCGGCGATCTTCGAGCCGGGGCAGGTGCAGGCGGGCCTCGACGCCGGCTGGCCGTTCCTGGCGGCCGTGGTCTATTCCGGCCTGGTGGTCTCGGTGGGCGCCCACACCCTCTACTACGCCCTGGTCCAGCGCTACGAGGCCAACCTGATCTCGCCGCTCACCCTGATGACGCCGCTGGCCACGATCGCGCTCGGCGTCGCCCTGCTGGGCGACCCGTTCGGCCCGCGCATGGCGCTCGGCACGGCGGTGGCCCTGGCCGGCGTGCTGATCATCGCGCTGCGCCCCAACCAGGTGGCGCCCCTGCTGCTCGCCATCCGCAACCGCGCGCAGTAAGGCTGGGCCATGGAGTTCATCGAAGCCCCTTCGCCCAACTTCGACGCCCGGACCGCCCCGCCGGACCTCCTGGTCCTGCACTACACCGGCATGCCGACCGGTCCCGAGGCCCTGGACCGGCTGCGCGATCCCGAGGCCCGCGTCTCCTCGCACTACCTGGTGGAGGAGGACGGCCGCATCTTCCGCCTGGTGCCGGAGGAGCGGCGCGCCTGGCACGCCGGCGTCTCCTTCTGGAAGGGCCAGAGCGGCCTGAACGCCACCTCGATCGGCATCGAGATCGTCAACCCGGGCCACGAGTTCGGCTACCGCCCCTTCCCGGACGCCCAGATCGCCGCGGTCATCGCCCTGGTGGCCGACATCCGCACGCGCTGGATGATCGAGGACGGCCGCATCGTCGGCCACTCCGACATCGCCCCCGACCGCAAGATCGACCCGGGCGAGCTGTTCCCCTGGAAGCGCCTCGCGGAGGCGGGCCACGGCCTCTGGGCCGAGGCTCCGGCCGCGCCCGGCGCGCCGCTGGCGGAGGGGGAGACCGGCGCCGGCGTCTTCGCCCTGCAGGCGGGGCTCACCCGTCTAGGCTACGACTGCGCACCCTCCGGCGACTACGACGCCCATACCGCCACCGTGGTCGGCGCCTTCCAGCGCCACTGGCGCCCGGAGCGGGTCGACGGGATTGCCGACGGCGAGACCCGGGCCCGGCTGATCGCGCTCCTCAGGCAGGGCGCCTGATGCATCCGGCGCCGCTGTTCCACGTCGCCGACGAGGGCCGGCTGCTGGCCCAGCTCGCCGAGCGGCCGTTCGTCACCGTCGCCGCGGCCCCGGACGGGCGGCCGCGGGTGGCGCACGCCCCGGTCGTCGTCAGGCGGCTCGAGAGTGGGCTCGCCATCGACTTCCACCTGTCGCGCGGCAATGCGCTCACGCCGTTCCTGGCCCAGGGCTTCCGCGCCGTGCTCGTGGGGCTCGGCCCCGAGGCCTACATCAGTCCCGACTGGTACGAGAGCCCCGACCAGGTGCCGACCTGGAACTACGTCTCCGTCGAGGCCGAGGGGCCGGTGACGATCCTCGACGAGGCGGGCCTGGTCGCCCAGCTCGACGCGCTGTCGGCGCAGGAGGAGGCGCGTCTCCTGCCCAAGCGCCCCTGGACCCGGGCCAAGATGAGCCCCGGCGTGTTCGAGAAGATGACCCGCGGGATCGTCGGCGCACGCCTCACCGTCGAGCGGCTGGAGGGCGTCTGCAAGCTCGGCCAGAACAAGCACGCCGCCGACCGGGCGGGCGCGATCGCCGGCCTGGGCGACCATCCCGTCGCCCGGCTGATGGAAAATGGGACGGATTGACCCAGACCCCGTCTCCCACCATGTTCCGCCCGGACCAGACGGCCGGGCGGTCGCGGGCCCCGCAAGGGGTTCGAGGAAAGTCCGGGCTCCACGACGACATGGCGGCGGGTAACGCCCGCCGGGGGCGACCCCAGGGATAGCGCCACAGAAAGCAAACCGCCGCTCTCCGGAGCGGTAAGGGTGAAAGGGTGGGGTAAGAGCCCACCGCGTGCCTGGCAACAGGGACGGCACGGCAAGCCCCGCCAGGAGCAAGACCGAATAGGGACCGCGCGTCCCCAGCAATGGGGACAGGGCCGTCGTTGGCCCGAGCAGGTCCGGGTAGGTCGCGAGAACCGGCCCGCAAGGGTCGGTCCAGAGGAATGGCCGCCGCGTCCCTTCGGGGGCGGCACAGAACCCGGCTTACAGGCCGTCTGGTCCCTCACATCTCCTTCGAATGACCGCAATGAATCCCCAGCAGCTTAACGGGTTCTCTGTACGTTCTGTGGATAAGTAGAAACCGTTAACCATGAGACTCCGCGACATCTTTGATTTGGCGTCGGATGAGCCTTCAGAGTCATTGTATCCCATTCAGTCCCATGTTAACCCAATAGTCATTCGCTCAGTGCGTCGCGGGCCTCCGTTGGGGGCGGGCCCGCCGGCATCGGAGGGCGAATGGCGGGGCGGCCGAGGGTGCGGTCGCAGGGCAGGGGTTCTCAGGCGGTGTTTCTCTCGACCTTCGAGAAACAGCTGGACGCCAAGCGGCGCATCGTCGTGCCGCAGGAATTCCGCGCGCTCGCCGCCGGCCCCTTCGACGGGGTGTTCTGCTTCCCCTCCATCGAGGCCGACTGCATCGAGGGCGGCGGCAAGGCCCTGTTCGACCGCTACAACGGCCTGATCGAGGAGCTCGACTTCGGCGATCCGCTGCGCAGCGCGCTGGAGACCTCGGTGCTGGGCGGCATGGCCCGTCTCTCCTTCGACACCGCCGGCCGCATCACCCTGCCGGAAACCCTCTGCGACATGTTCGGCCTCACCGACTGGGTGGTGGTCGTGGGCCTGGGCGACCGGTTCCAGATCTGGCAGCGAGAGGCCTTCCAGGCCCACCGCGCCGCCCAGCGCGAGCTGGCCCGGGAGGGCCTCGCCCAGATGCGCGCCCAGCAGCGGGCCGCGCGGATGGGGGGCGGCCAGTGAGCGCCGCCCCGCACGTCTCCGTCCTGCGCGACGAGGTGGTCGCGGCCCTGGCCCCGAAGCCGGGCGAAACCCACGTCGACGGCACCTTCGGCGCCGGCGGCTACGCCCGTGCGATCCTCGAGACCGGCGCCAGCGTCATCGCCTTCGACCGCGACCCTACCGCCCGCCGCTTCGCGGAGGGCCTGCCCGCCGACCGCTTCCGGCTGGTCGAGGCCAGGTTCTCCGAGATGGCGGAGCTGGTGGGCGAGGGCGCGGCCGACGGCGTGGCGCTCGACCTCGGCGTCTCCTCCATGCAGCTCGACGAGGCCGAGCGCGGCTTCTCCTTCATGCGCGACGGGCCGCTGGACATGCGCATGGGCGACGCGGGCCAGACCGCCGCCGACCTCGTCAACACGGCCGAGCCCGTCGAGCTGGCGCGGATTCTCTATGTCTACGGCGAGGAGCGGCAGAGCCGCCGGATCGCCGGCGCCATCGCACGCCGCCGCGCCGAGCAGCCGTTCACCCGCACCCTGGAGCTGGCCGAGTTCATCGAGAAGGCGCTGGGCGGCCGGCGCGGCGCCAAGGTCCACCCGGCGACGCGGTCCTTCCAGGCCATCCGGATCGCCGTGAACGAGGAGCTTTCCGAGCTGGAGGCCGGGCTCGTCGCGGCCGAACGGACGCTCAAGGCCGGCGGCCGCCTCTGCGTCGTCACGTTCCATTCTTTGGAAGACAGAATCGTCAAAAGCTTCCTCACGGTGCGAGCGGGTAGAACGCCGTCGGGATCGCGCCACGCGCCGCCGGTGCAAGCCGGCGCTGCGCCCAGCTTCCAGCTCCTGTTCAACGGCGCGAAGTCGCCGTCGGACGCGGAGGTGGCGGCCAATCCCCGGGCCCGTTCGGCGAAGTTGAGAGCGGCCGTGCGCACCGATGCGCCGGTCTGGAGAGACGCGGCATGAGCCTGCTCGATCGGAGGGTGCGCGGTTTCCGCCTGGTCGACCTGGTGGCGCTCGGGCTGCTGGTGGTGCTGATCCTGGGCGTCTACCTGGCCAAGACCGTCGCCGGGCGCGAGCGGTCCGAGATCGCCCGCATCGAGCGCCAGATCGCCGCCGAGAAGGCCCGCATCCGCCTGCTCCAGGCCGAGGTGAGCCATCTGGAGCAGCCCTCGCGCATCGAGCGCCTGTCCACCGCCTACCTGGGCCTGGCCCCGGTCTCGGTGAAGCGCGAGACCACCACCGACGGCCTCCTCGGCCTGGCCCGCAGCGCGGCCCCTCCGGTCGTGCTGGCTCCGGCGGCGCCCGTCGCCGCGCCGGTTGTCACCGAGGAAGAGGCCGCGCCACCCGAGGAAGCGCAATGAGCCTCGGCCAGCATGCCTTCGGCGGCCTGCCGTTCTCCCGCTGGCTGTGGGGTCTGGAGCACGCCTTCGAGCGCGCCCGCGCCTCCGGCCGGGCGGAGGACGACACCCGCCTGCGGATCTTCTTCGTCCTGGCGATCTTCAGCGCCGCCTTCCTGGCCCTGGCGGTCGGCGCCACGCGCGCGGCCATGTTCTCGGGGCTGCGCGGCCACGACGGGCTCGCGCCGATCGCCGGCGCCTCGCGCGCCGACCTCGTGGACCGCAACGGCCAGATGCTGGCCGCCGACCTGCTGCACTACGGGCTCTACATCGACCCGCGCGAGATCTGGGACACCGCCGAGACCCGGGCGGCGCTCACCCGGACCCTGCCGTCGGTGGACGCCCACCGCCTGGAGCGGGCGCTGCGTGGCGAGCGGCGGACCTTCCTGATGGGCGGACTGACGCCCGAGCAGCGCGCCCGCGTCCACAGCCTGGGCCTGCCGGGCGTGAGCTTCGAGCCCGAGGAGCGGCGGGTCTATCCGCTGGGCTCCACCGCCGCCCACCTGATCGGCTTCGCCGACACCGGCGGCGAAGGCCTGACCGGGGCCGAGGCCGCCCTCAACGAGGACATCCGCAAGGCCGCCGCCGGCAAGGCGGCGATCCCGCTGTCCATCGATCTGCGCGTGCAGGCGGCGCTGGAGGACGAGCTCTACAAGGCCGCCGCCGAGTTCCGGCCCCGCGGCGCGGTGGGCATCGTCACCAACGTCCACACGGGCGAGATCCTGGGGATGGCGAGCTATCCCACCTTCGACCCCAACCGGCCCGGGGAGGCCACCGACGACGCCAGGCTGAACCGCGCCGCGGCCTCGGTCTTCGAGATGGGATCGACGTTCAAGGCCTTCACGGTGGCCATCGGCCTGGACGCCGGCGTGGCGACGCCGTCGTCGACCTTCGACGCCCGCTTCCCCTACCAGCTGGGCTACCGGACCATCAACGACTACCACGCCGCCCGGAAGGTGCTGACGCTCGTGGAGGTGTTCCAGCACTCCTCCAACATCGGCACCGCCAAGCTGGCGGTGAGCGTCGGCCCGCAGCGGCTCAGCCAGTACTTCAACAACCTCGGCCTCACCCGAACGGCGCCGGTCGAGCTGATCGAGAGCGCCCGGCCGCTCACGCCGAAGAAGTGGGACGAGGACACGGTGGCCTCCACCTCGTTCGGCCACGGGATGAACGTCTCGCCGCTCACCCTGGTGATCGCCTACAACACCCTGATGAACGGCGGCGTCCGCCGGCCTCTCACCATCCGCAAGGTCGAGGACGGCAAGACCGTCCCCGGCGAGCGGGTGATGTCCGAGCGCACCTCCGCACAGATGCTGCAGATCATGCGGGCCAACGTGACCGGCGGCTCCGGCAAGTCGGCCGACGCGCCCGGCCTGTCGGTGGGCGGCAAGACCGGCACCGGCGAGAAGTACGATCCGGCGATCCGGGGCTATAGTCGCCAGAAGCAGGTCTCTTCGTTCGCCGCGGCCTTCCCCACCGACGGGGCGGTGGAGGACGACCGCTACTTCGTGCTGATCCTCATGGACGAGCCGCACCCCAGCGCCCGGACCTACGGCTACTCCACCGGCGGGTGGGTGGCGGCGCCGGCCGCCGGCCGCGTCATCGACCGCATTGCCCCGTTCCTCGGCGTCCGCCGCAAGAACGACATCCTGACCCTCGCAGAGGGCGCGGCCGCACCGCCGCCGGGCGTGCAATGAGCCGCCGCCTCTCCGACCTCGTGAAGCGCGACCTGGCCGCCGATCCGGAGATCGCCGGGGTTACCGCCGACAGCCGCAAGGTGCGGCCGGGCTTCCTGTTCGCCGCCCTGCCGGGCAGCCAGGTGGACGGCGCAGAGTTCGCGGCCAAGGCCGTGGCCGCGGGCGCCGCCGCCGTCATCGCCGACCGCGACCTGGGACTTTCCGTCCCCACCATCGCCACACCGGATCCGCGCCGCGCCTATGCGCTCGCCGCCGCCAACTTCTGGGGCCGGCAGCCGCAGACCTGCGTCGCCGTCACCGGCACCAACGGCAAGACCTCGGTCGCCAACTTCTGCCGCCAGATCTTCGCCCGCGCCGGCCGCACCTCCGCCAGCATGGGCACCCTCGGCGTCACGGTGAGCTATCCGGACGGCCGCGACGAGCAGCTGACCCCGCCCGGCCTGACCACGCCCGACGCCGCCGACGTGGCCGAGCTGCTGGCAAGGATCACCGACATGGGCGTCACCCATTTCGCCATGGAGGCCTCGTCGCACGGGGTGGACCAGCGGCGGCTCGACGGGGTGAAGCTCACGGCCGCCGGCTACCTGAACCTGACCCAGGACCACCTCGACTACCACGGGACCATGGAGGCCTACCGGGCCGCCAAGCTGCGCCTGTTCGAGACCCTGCTGCCGCGCGGCGGGACGGCGGTGCTGAACGCCGACTCGGACGACTTCCCGGCTTTCGCCGCGGCCGCCGTCTGCGCCGGCCAGACCATCCTGTCGGTGGGCGAGGCGGGGCAGGGGCTGAAGCTCGTCTCCCGCAGCCTGCTGCCGGAGGGGCAGCGGCTGGAGGTCCTCGCCCAGGGCCGCACCTTCGACGTCCGCCTGCCGCTGGCCGGCGGCTTCCAGGCCTCCAACGCCCTGGTGGCGGCGGGTCTCTGCCTGGCGGCCGGGCTCACGCTCGACGAGGCGTTCGCGGGCCTGGAGGCGCTGCAGGGCGCACCGGGCCGGCTGCAGCGCGTGGGCGCCGGCCCGCGCGGCGGCGAGGCCTATGTAGACTATGCCCACACCCCCGACGGTCTCGAGACGGTGCTGAAGGCGCTGCGCCCGCACGTCACCGGCAAGCTCATCGTGGTGTTCGGGGCCGGCGGCGACCGCGACCGCGGCAAGCGCCCGATCATGGGCCGTATCGCCGCCGAGCTGGCGGACGTGGCCATCGTCACCGACGACAACCCCCGCTCGGAGGACCCGGCGGCGATCCGCGCCGAGGTGCTGACGGGCGCTAAAGGCGCGAAGGACATCGGCGACCGCCGCGAGGCGATCCGGGCCGGCGCGGCGATGCTGGGCGAGGGCGATATCCTGGTGGTGGCCGGCAAGGGTCACGAGCAGGGCCAGACGGTCGCCGGCGTGGTCCATCCCTTCGACGACGTCACCGAGACGGCGCAGGCGCTGGAGCTGTTCCATGGCTGAGCCTCTCTGGACGGCCGAGGAGATCGCTGCGGCCGTGGGCGGCAAGGTGGCCGGCGGGTTCGCGGCCAACGGCGTCTCCATCGACACCCGTACGCTCGAGGCCGGAGACCTGTTCGTGGCCCTGGCCGGCGTGCGGGACGGCCATGAATTCGTGGACCAGGCGCTGGCCAAGGGGGCCGCGGGCGTCCTGGCCTCGCAGCCGGTCTCCGGCCCCGCCGTGATGGTGGGCGACACCTTCAAGGCGCTCGAGCAGCTCGGCGTCGCCGCCCGCGAGCGCGCGCCGCAGGTCCGCCGCGGCGCCGTGACGGGCTCGGTCGGCAAGACCAGTGTCACCCAGGCGATCATGGCCGGGCTCCGGCTCGCCGGACGGGCCCACTCGTCGGTGAAGTCCTACAACAACCACATCGGCGTGCCGCTGACGCTCGCCCGCATGCCGCGCGACACCGAGCGCGCCGTCTTCGAGATCGGCATGAACCACGCCGACGAGATCACCCCGCTGACGGAGTTCGTCCGCCCGCACGCCGTGGTGGTCACCACCGTCGGGCCCGTTCACACCGAGAACTTCCCGGACGGCGAGGCGGGCGTGGCCCGCGCCAAGGCCGAAATCTTCGCCGGCCTCGAGCCCGGCGGCGTGGCGGTGCTGAACGCCGACAACGCCTGGCTCGATCTGCTGGCCGCCGAGGCCCGCAAGGTCGGCGCCGAGATCCGCACCTTCGGGACCGGCGAGGGCTGCGACGCCCGTCTGATCGACTTCCAGGTCCCCGGCGGCCATGCGGTCGTCCAGGCCCGCCTGCACGGCAAGGCGATGGACTTCCCGATCCTGCAGACCGGCTTCCACTGGGGCCTCAACAGCATGGCCGTGCTGCTGATGCTGGAGGCCCTGGACGTCGACCTGAACGACAGCCTGGCCGCGCTGGGCTCGTTCGAGCCGCTGGAGGGCCGCGGGGCCGAGAAGCTGGTCCGCGTGAAGACAGGAACCTTCACCCTGGTGGACGAGAGCTACAACGCCAACCCGATCTCCATGGCCTCGGCGATCCGCACCCTGGGCGCCCGCAGCGCCGAAGGGCGGCGCATCGTCGCGCTCACCGACATGCTGGAACTGGGCGACGAAGGCCCGGCCTTCCACGCCGCCCTCGCGGAGCCGCTGGAGCGGGCCGGCATCGACCTCGTGTTCTGCGCCGGACCGCTCATGAAAAGCCTCTGGGACGCCCTTCCGCCGACTCGGAGAGGCGGGTACGCCCAAACGGCGGCGGATCTCGCGCCGCAGGTCGTCCAGGCCGTAGAGCCCGGCGACCTCGTGATGGTGAAGGGGTCGAATGGGTCGAAGGCGGGCGCTGTCGCGCACGCCCTGACCGCGCTCGGCTCCGGCGGCGGGGAGGCGGCCTGATGTTCTACTGGCTTTGGGTCCAGCTTTCCGCCGACGGTTACGTCCCCGTCCTCAACCTGCTGAAATACCAGACCTTCCGCACCGGGCTGGCGATCTTCACCGCCCAGTTCATCGTGGTGGCGCTCGGCAGCCGCTTCATCCGCTGGATGCAGGCCAAGCAGGGCAAGGGCCAGCCGATCCGCGCGGAGGGCATCGAGCGCCACATCGTCGAGAAGGCGGGCACCCCCACCATGGGCGGGGTGATGATCCTGGCGGGCCTGCTCGCCGGCACCCTTCTGTGGAGCGACCTCTCCAACCCCTACGTCTGGGCTGTGGTGCTGGTCACCGCCGGCTACGGCGTGCTGGGCTTCCTCGACGACTACGCCAAGGTCACCCGGCAGACGACCGAGGGCGTCTCCGGCCGGGTGCGGCTGCTCCTGGAGACGCTGATCGCCATGGCGGCGGTGGCGATCATCATCCTGTTCGCGGCCAAGCCGCCGGAATCGCCCGAGCTGCTGACGTCGGTCACCTTCCCGATCTTCAAGCAGGCGGTGCTGGACCTGAACTGGTTCTACCTCCTGTTCGGGGCCTTCATCATCGTCGGCGCCGCCAACGCGGTGAACTTCACCGACGGCCTCGACGGCCTGGCCACCGTGCCGGTGATGATCGCCGCGGCCGCCTACGGCCTGATCGCCTACCTGGTCGGCAACTTCGTCTTCTCGAACTACCTGCAGCTCCACTTCGTGCCGGGCGTCGGCGAGATCGCGGTCTTCTGCGGCGCCCTGATCGGGGCGGGGCTCGGCTTCCTCTGGTACAACGCCCCCCCGGCCAAGATCTTCATGGGCGACACCGGCTCCCTGGCGCTCGGCGGCGCGGTCGGCACGATCGCGGTCGCCACCCGCCACGAGATCATCCTGTCGATCATCGGCGGACTGTTCGTGGCCGAGACCCTGTCGGTGATGATCCAGGTCGCCTCGTTCAAGCTCACCGGCAAGCGGGTGTTCCGCATGGCCCCGGTGCACCACCACTTCGAGAAGCTCGGCTGGTCGGAATCCACCGTGGTGATCCGCTTCTGGATCGTCGCGGTGATGCTGGCCCTCGTCGGCCTCGCCACGCTCAAGCTGCGGTAGGGAGGGTCAGCACTCAGCCATGATCCCGGTCCGCGGCTTCGAAGGCAGGACGGTGGCCGTGTTCGGCCTGGCCCGTACGGGCCTCGCCGCCGCGCGCGCGCTCGTCGCCGGCGGTGCCGAGGTGGCGCTGTGGGACGAGAAGCCCGCCACCCGCGCCGCCGCCGAGGCCGAGGGCTTCAGGCTGACCGACCTCTCCACCGCCGACTGGACGCAGTTCGCCGCGCTCATGCTGTCGCCGGGCGTGCCGCTGACCCATCCGGCGCCGCACTGGACCGTGGAGCGCGCCCGCGCCGCCGGCGTCGAGATCCTGGGCGACGTCGAGCTCTTCGCCCGCACCGTCAACGCCGCGCCCGAGCACAAGCGGCCGAAGATCGTCGCCATCACCGGCACCAACGGCAAGTCGACCACCACGGCGCTGATCGCCCACATCTGCGCCCAGGCCGGCCGCGATACCCGCATGGGCGGCAACATCGGCGTCGGCGTCCTGGGCTTGGAGGACATGCACGGCGGCGCGGTCTACGTCCTGGAGCTCTCCTCCTACCAGCTGGACCTGACCTCCAGCCTGCACCCCGACGTCTCGATCATCCTGAACATCTCGCCCGACCACCTGGAGCGGCACGGCGGGATGGAGGGCTACGTCGCCGCCAAGCGCCGCATCCTCCTCAACCAGGGCAAGGGCGACACCGCCGTCATCGGCGTCGACGACCCCTGGGGCCAGCGGATCTGCACCGAGATCACCGCCGCCAACCGCCGCACCATCGTGCCGGTCTCCGCGTCCAAGGCCATGGGCCGGGGGATCTACGCCCTGCAGGGGATGCTCTACGACGCCACCGGCGAGCGCGCCGTGGAGGTCGCCGACCTGACGCGCGCCCGCTCACTGCCGGGCCGCCACAACTGGCAGAACGCGGCGGCCGCCTACGCCGCCGCCAAGGGCCTCGGCATCGCCCCCGAAGAGGCCGCCGAGCACCTGATGACCTTCCCGGGCCTGGCGCACCGGATGGAGACGGTGGGAGCGCTGGGCCGCGTCCGCTTCGTCAACGACAGCAAGGCCACCAACACCGACGCCGCCCGTCAGGCGATGTCGAGCTATCCCAAGTTCTACTGGATCGCGGGCGGCCAGCCGAAGACCGGCGGCATCGAGGCGCTCGCCGACCTCTTCCCGCGCATCGAGAAGGCCTATCTCATCGGCGAGGGCGCGCCGCTGTTCGCCCGCACTCTGGCGGGCAAGGCCCCGGTGCAGGAATGCGGGACCATGTCCGCCGCCGTGGCCGCCGCCTACGCCGACGCCGCCGCCTCGGGCCAGGAGGCCATCGTGCTCCTGTCCCCCGCCGCCGCCTCCTTCGACCAGTTCGCCGACTTCGAGGAGCGCGGCGAGGCCTTCCGCGCCGCTGTCGCGCGCCTGGCCGCCGCCCCGCTCGCCGCCAACAAGGGGGCCGCGTGACCGTCCCCTCCCAGGCCCACGCCTTCGCCCGCTCCGACCGCTCGCCGATCGGCGTGTGGTGGTGGACGGTGGACCGCTGGATGCTGGGCGTCGTCGGCCTGCTGATCTTCGTCGGCGTCCTGATGTCGTTCGCCGCCAGCCCCGCGGCCGCCGCGCGGATGAACCTCGGCGACCCGTTCCACTTCGCCGTGCGTCAGTGCGTCTTCGCCGGCGTCTCGGCCTTCGTCCTGGTCAGCGTCTCCATGCTGGACGTGAAGGGCGTGCGGCGGGCGGCCTTCTTCATCTGGCTGGCCGCCATCGCGGTGATGATCGCCCTGCCGTTCATCGGCCACAACGCCAAGGGGGCGACCCGCTGGCTGGAGTTCGGCGGCTTCACCTTCCAGCCGTCGGAATACATGAAGCCGGCGCTGATCATCCTGGTCGCCTGGATGTTCGCGGAGGGCCAGAAGGGGCAGGGGGTGCCCGGCGTCTCCATCGCCTTCGGGCTCTACTTCATCTCCGTCGCCCTGCTGCTGATCCAGCCGGACGTCGGCCAGACGGTGCTGATCACCGTGGCCTTCGGGGCCGCCTTCTGGATGGCTGGGGTGCCGCTCTCCTGGGTGATGCTGCTGGGCGCCACGGCCATGGCCGGCCTGTCATCGACCTATTTCCTGTTCCCCCACGTGGCCAGCCGGGTCGACCGGTTCCTGTCTCCCGACAAGGCCGACACCCACCAGGTGGACCGCGCTGCCGAGGCGATCGCCGCCGGCGGGGTGTTCGGTCGCGGCCCGGGCGAGGGCGTCATGAAGCGCCACGTGCCCGACCTGCACACCGACTTCATCTATTCGGTGGGCGCCGAGGAGTACGGCCTGATCTTCTCGCTGCTGCTGATCTCGCTGTTCGCCTTCGTGGTGATCCGCGGCCTCTACCGGGCCATGAAGCTGTCGGAGCCGTTCGAGCAGGTGGCCGCCGCCGGCCTCTTCGTCCTGGTCGGCCAGCAGGCCTTCATCAATGTGGCGGTGAACCTCAACATGATCCCCACCAAGGGCATGACCCTGCCGTTCATCTCCTACGGCGGCTCCTCGATGATCGCGATGGGCCTGACGCTCGGCATGGCGCTCGCGCTCACCCGCCGCCGTCCCGGCGCCTACCTGCCCTCGGAAGGGCTCGCCAAGGCCGGCGCGTTCGCTTAGT
>NZ_DAISJG010000028.1:0-40745 GCF_036821595.1 Phenylobacterium sp. | reverse complement strand
GACGCGCGCAGGATGGAACCACGGAATACACGGACCACACGGAAGGCGGGCCCCATCGCAGGCCGCGCCCAGGTCACCCTGCGCGCCTCCGGCGCGCGATCTCACGTCCACCCGCGCCGCCCGGCCCGCACGTTCAGCGCCGCCCCCATCCGTGTGATCCGTGTAATCCGTGGTTCCTTCCTTCCTTCCTTCCCCTGCCGCCCCGCGCCGGGCAGGGCGCCGTTTCCCTCTCCAAGCGCCCGCAGAATTTCTGCCGCGCGCAATCCACGCCATGTGCGCTTACGCTGTACCCTCAAGGCACAGGAGCGCGGGTCATGGCGGAGAAGGCGGCCATCGTCATCGGAGCCGGCGACGCCCTGGGCGGCGCCATCGCCCGCCGCTTCGCCCGCGAGGGCTATGCGGCGGTGATCGCGCGCCGCCACGCCGACCAGCTCGAGGACCTCGCCGCGGCCATCCGCGACGCGGGCGGCGAGGCGCACCCGTTCGGGCTCGACGCCCGCCAGGAGGACCAGGTCGTGGCCCTGTTCGACAAGGTCGAGGCCGGGATCGCCCCGGTGGAGGTCTGCGTCTTCAACATCGGCGCGAACGTCCGCTTCCCGATCGCCGAGACCACCGCGCGGGTCTACTTCAAGGTCTGGGAGATGGCCGCCTTCGCGGGCTTCCTGGCCGGTCGCGAGGCCGCCCGCCGGATGACGCCGCGCGGCCGGGGGACTATCCTCTTCACCGGCGCCACCGCCAGCGTCCGCGGCCGCGAGGGCTTCGCCGCCTTCTCCGGGGCCAAGCACGCGCTCCGCGCGCTCGCCCAGAGCATGGCCCGCGAGCTGGGACCGAAGGGGATCCACGTCGCCCACACCATCATCGACGGGGCGATCGACACCGCCTGGATCGCCGAGAACTTCCCCGAGCGCTATGCCCTGAAGGACCAGGACGGCATCCTGAACCCCGACCACATCGCCGAGGCCTACTGGATGCTCCACGCCCAGCCGCGCGACGCCTGGACCCACGAGCTCGACCTGCGCCCCTGGACGGAGAGCTTCTGATGGCCCGCAAACTCGAGTTCCTGTTCGATTTCGGCAGCCCGGCCAGCTACCTGGCCTACAAGGCGCTGCCCGGCCTCGTGGCCCGCACGGGCGCGGAGGTCCAGTACGTCCCCGTTCTGCTGGGCGGGGTCTTCAAGGCCACCGGCAACGCGTCGCCGGCGACCATCCCCGCGAAGGGGGCCTGGATGAACGCCGACCTGGCCCGCTGGGCGAAGCGCCACGGCGCGGTGTTCAACCGCAACCCGCACTTCCCGATCAACACCCTGCACCTGATGCGCGGGGCCGCGGGCCTGCAGGGCGACCCGCGCTTCGCCGCCTATGTGGAAGCGGTGTTCGACGCCATGTGGAAGGAGCCACGCAACCTCGGAGACCCGGCCGAGATGGGCCCGGTCCTGGCCCGCGCCGGCGTCTCGGGCGACGAATTCATCGCCTTCCAGCATGACGGGGCGGTGAAGGCCCGGCTCAAGGACGCCACCGAGGCCGCCGTCGCCCGAGGCATGTTCGGGGCGCCGACCTTCTTCGTCGACGGCGAGCTGTTCTTCGGCCAGGACCGCCTCGACTTCGTCGAGGAGGCGCTGCAGGCGCCCGGTCGCTGATGCACCCCGAGCACGCCGGCCTGCTCGCCGGCCTGGAGGCGCTCGCCCCGCCGCCCGGCAAGCGCCCGCCGCCGAACTATCTGGGGCAGGGGAGCCATCCCCTGCTGGGCGTGTCCGTGCCGGCCAAGCGGTCCCTGGCCCGCGCCTGGGCCGTCGCCCACAAGACCACGGCGCCGGCCGAGGTGCTGGCCGTGGTCGAGAGCCTGTTCGCGGGCGCCTCCTACGACGAGAAGACGCTCGCCCCGCTGATCCTCGCCGCCCACCGGCCCGCGAGGCTCGCCGTGCGCCCCCACGACGTCCGCCGCTGGCTGGGCGGGCTCGTCGGCTGGGCCGAGGTCGACCACCTCTGCCAGAACCTGTTTCCGCCCGAGCAGCTGCTCGCCGACTGGCCCGCCTGGAGCGGCATGATCGCGGACCTGGCCGCCGACCCGGAGATCAGCCGCCGCCGCGCCGCCCTCGTGCTCCTGACCGGCCCTGCGAAGCGCTCGCCCGACCTCCGGCTGCGCGACCTCGCCTTCGCCAACCTGCAGGCCCTGCAGGGCGAGCGGGACGCCCTTGTCGCCAAGGCGGTCTCCTGGCTGCTGCGGGCCCTCGTCGTCCACCATGCCCGGGAGGTGGCGGCCTGGCTCGAGGCCCACGCGGCGGCCCTGCCGGCCATCGCGGTGCGGGAAACGTGCGGCAAGCTCGCCACGGGCCGCAAGTCCGGCCGGCCTGCGGCTTGATGGGAGGCGCCCGGCTTCCTATCTGAACAATGTTAAGTGAGGCATGGCCTTGCGCGAACGGCCCGGCTTTGTCCGGTGAAGCTAACCTGTGGATAGCGCTGAGGCCGAGTGTCGCGCACGGATGTTGCTCCGCTTGCGCGGGCTGGGAAACGGTCCACATAAAACAGTAACAGGCCGCCGCGGTCACGGCGGACGGGTCGTCCGACTCAGGCGCATCGTCTGGGTGACCGCGATCCGGCGAGCCTAAGCCCGGCGCCAATCGGGCAGGCCAGGAGTTGAAGCATCATGTCCGAGATTAAGATCCTCCCGATCCTGCCGCTGCGGGACATCGTGGTCTTCCCGCACCAGCCGGTCCCGCTCTTCGTGGGCCGGGAGAAGTCCGTGCGCGCCCTCGAGGAGGCCATGCGCAACGAGGGCAAGCAGATCCTGCTCGCCACCCAGAAGGACAAGGACGACGACGATCCGTCGCCCGAGGCGATCTATGACGTCGGCGTGGTCGCCACCGTCCTGCAGCTCCTGAAGCTGCCCGACGGCACCGTGAAGGTGCTGGTGGAAGGCCGCGCCCGGGCGGGCGTCGCCAAGTTCACCGACCAGGCCGACTACTACGAGGCCGAGGTGGCCTATGTCGCCGAGGACGGCGCCGGCACGGCCGAGGCCGAGGCGCTGAGCCGCGCGGTCGTCGAGCAGTTCGAGAACTATGTGAAGCTGAACAAGAAGGTGCCGCCCGAGGCGCTCGCTGCGATCCCGCAGATCGAGAACCCGGGAGAGCTGGCGGACCGCATCGCCTCGCACCTGTCGGTCAAGATCAGCGAGAAGCAGCAGCTGCTCGAGGTCTTCAACGTCGTGAAGCGTCTGGAGAAGGTCTACGCCCTGATGGAGGGCGAGATCTCCGTGATGCAGACGGAGAAGAAGATCCGCAACCGCGTGAAGCGTCAGATGGAGAAGACGCAGCGCGAGTACTATCTGAACGAGCAGATGAAGGCGATCCAGCGCGAGCTGGGCGAGCAGGACGACCAGCGCGACGAGCTGATGGAGCTCGAGAAGCGCATCAAGAAGACCAAGCTCTCCAAGGAAGCGCGGCAGAAGGCCGATGCGGAGCTGAAGAAGCTGCGCAACATGAGCCCGATGTCGGCCGAGAGCACCGTCGTCCGCAACTACCTGGACTGGCTGCTGTCGATCCCGTGGGGCAAGGCCAAGCAGAAGCCCATCGACCTGCAGAAGGCCGAGGACATCCTCAACGAGGACCACTACGGCCTCGACAAGGTCAAGGAACGGATCCTGGAGTACCTCGCGGTCCAGAGCCGCGTGGGCACCCTGAAGGGCCCGATCCTGTGCCTCGTGGGTCCTCCCGGCGTCGGCAAGACCTCCCTGGGCAAGTCGATCTCCAAGGCCACCGGCCGTGAGTTCGTCCGCGTCTCCCTGGGCGGCGTGCGCGACGAGGCCGAGATCCGCGGCCACCGCCGGACCTACATCGGCTCCATGCCGGGCAAGATCATCCAGTCGATGAAGAAGGCCAAGTCGACCAACGCCTTCTTCCTGCTCGACGAGATCGACAAGATGGGCTCGGACTGGCGCGGCGACCCGTCGTCGGCCCTGCTCGAGGTGCTGGACCCGGCGCAGAACTCCACCTTCGCCGACCACTACCTGGAGGTGGACTACGACCTGTCGCCGGTGATGTTCGTCACCACCGCCAACTCGCTGAACATGCCCCAGCCGCTGCTGGACCGCATGGAGATCATCCGCATCCCCGGCTACACCGAGGACGAGAAGGTGGAGATCGCCAAGCGCCACGTCCTGCCGAAGCTGACCAAGGACCACGGCCTGAAGCCGGAGGAGTTCGTGGTGCCGGAAACGGCCATCCGCGACCTGATCCGCTACTACACCCGTGAGGCCGGCGTCCGCTCGCTGGAGCGGGAACTGGGCAACCTGGCCCGCAAGACGGTCCGCGACCTGGCCCGCGAGAAGGTGCTGTCGATCACCATCGACGACGAGCGGCTGGCCAAGTACGCCGGCGTCCGCAAGTACCGCTACGGCGAGACCGACGCGGAGGACCAGGTCGGCATCATCACCGGCCTCGCCTACACCGAGTTCGGCGGCGACATCCTGACCATCGAGGCGGTCAAGATGCCGGGCAAGGGCCGCATGTCCATCACGGGCAACCTGAAGGACGTGATGAAGGAGTCGATCTCGGCGGCGAACAGCTACGTCCGCAGCCGCGCGACCCGCTTCGGCGTCGAGCCGCCGTCGTTCGAGAAGACCGACGTGCACATCCACGTGCCCGACGGGGCCACGCCCAAGGACGGTCCGTCCGCCGGCGCGGCCATGGCCACGGCCATCGTCTCGGTGCTCACCGGCATCCCGATCCGCAAGGACATCGCCATGACCGGCGAGGTCACCCTGCGCGGCCGGGTGACGGCGATCGGCGGTCTGAAGGAGAAGCTTCTGGCGGCCCTGCGCTCGGGCGTGAAGACCGTCCTGATCCCGACCGAGAACGAGAAGGATCTGGCCGACATTCCCGACAACGTGAAGAACGAGCTCGAGATCATCCCCGTCTCCACCATGGACGAGGTGCTCAGCCACGCGCTCACCCGCCAGCCGACCCCGATCGAATGGTCGGAAGCCGACGCCCCGCCGGTGTCGGTCGTCGAGGACGGCGACGTCGAGAGCGTGATCACCCACTAGGGCCGATCAAATCTGCTGAAACAGGGGCGGCGCGGGGGCGATCCCGCGCCGCCTTCGTTTGACGGCTAAGGTTCTCAGGGCCTTTAATCTCCCGCGAGGCGCGGAAGGGGGCGACGCCTGCGAGCCCTTCGACCTGCCCAAGAAAAAATGATGATGGGAGAAGACCACATGACGAAGGCCGAACTCGTCTCGGCGATCGCCGACAAGGCCGGGTTGAACAAGGCTCAGGCCAAGGAGGCGCTGGACGCCTTCATCGCCTCCGTCTCCACCTCGCTCAAGGCCGGCAAGGAGGTCCGCCTGGTGGGCTTCGGCAGCTTCGTGCCCGTGAAGCGCGCCGCCGGGACGGCCCGCAATCCCAAGACCGGCGAGACGGTCAAGCGGCCCGCCTCCCGCACCTGCCGCTTCCGGGTCGGGGAGAGCCTGAAGGGCGTCCTGAACGGCTGAGCCGGTCCGGCCGGCACGGCAAAGGGCGGCCGCTGGGGGAGCGGCCGCCTTTTTCGTTGCCCGATCGCGGCCTCGCCGGTTATGACCGCCGCCTCTTCGGGGAGTAGCCGTTCGCTCCAGCGAAGTCCGCGTCAACACACTTGCCCTTGCGGGGGCATGGCGCGGACGGCGGGCCAGTCAGGCCCGGATTGGCGAGACCGACGATGCGCGCGGGGCCTCACGGGCCGGCCCGGCGCCGCGTCGTCGTGCGTCCGCCGGCCCAGGAGCGTCCCAGTTGGAACCATTCCTCATCTCCGCCGGCGTCGTGGCCATCGCCGAGATCGGCGACAAGACCCAGCTCCTCGCCATGGTGCTGGCCGCCAAGTACCGCCGCCCGGTCCCCATCATCCTGGGCATCCTGGTCGCTACGCTCCTGAACCATGCGCTCGCCGCTGGTCTGGGCGTCCTGATCGCCCAGTGGCTCGAGGGCCGGCTGTTCCAGGCCGTCGTCGGCCTGGCCTTCGTGATCATGGCCGGATGGGCCCTGATCCCGGACAAGGAGGACGAGGGGGCCGCCGGACACACCCACGGCGGCGTCTTCCTGACCACCGTCGTGGCCTTCTTCCTCGTGGAGATCGGCGACAAGACCCAGATCGCCACCTCGCTGCTGGCGGCGCGCTTCGAGAACCTGACCCTGGTCACGGCCGGCACGACGCTCGGGATGATGCTGGCCAATGTGCCGGCCGTTTACCTGGGCGAGGCGGCGACGAGGGTCGTCCCGCTCAAGGTGGTGCGTATTGTCGCGGCGGCGATCTTCGCCCTTATCGGCCTGTGGGTGCTAGCCTCGGCCTTCCTTCCGCTGGGCTTCCGCGTCTAGGCGGCTTCGGGGCGCCGGCCCCGTCGATGCCTATGCGAACCCGCCGGACTTCGATTAGAACCGCTCGCGACGGGCGGCTAGCTCAGCTGGTTAGAGCACCTCGTTTACACCGAGGGGGTCGGGGGTTCGAACCCCTCGCCGCCCACCATCCCGGAGAGACGCGTGCGGCCATGGTCGATCCTCGGCGCGATGCTGGCGGTGGCGGGCGTGGCTGAAGCCGGGCCCGCGCCGCTCTCGGCCTACATGGAGCAGGCCCGCGTCCAGGCCGACGCGACGGTGCGCTACGGGTCCGAGCCGTCGCAGGTTGTGGAGCTGTTCCTGCCGGAGGGGCAGGGGCCGCACCCGGTCGTGGTCCTGTTGCACGGCGGCTGCTACCGCCAGGCCTTCGAGGGGCTGCCGCAGACCAGCGGGATCGCCGCCGACCTTGCGCGGCGCGGCCTCGCCGTCTGGAACGTGGAGTACCGCCGCCTCGGCGAGGCGGGGGCGGGCTACCCCGGGACCTTCCAGGACGTGGCGGCCGCCATCGACCGCATCCGGGACGAGGCCGGCCGCCACGATCTCGATCCGGGCCGCGTCGTCGCGGTCGGCCACTCGGCCGGGGGTCACCTGGCGCTGTGGGCCGCCGCCCGCCACCGCCTGCCCAAGGACAGCCCGCTGAGCCGGCCGGATCCCGTCCGCATCCGGGCCGTGGTGAGCCTGGCCGGCATCGGCGACCTGGAAGGGCAGGGCGACGTCTTCTCGCGCGCCTGCGGGGCCGACACCTTCCCGCAGATGCTCGGCGACCCGCGCCGCCTCGCCGATACCTCGCCGGCCGAGCTGCTGCCGACCGGGGCGCGCGTGGTGATGGTCCACGGCGCCTACGACCACGTCATGCCGCCGTTCACCGGCCTCGAATACGTCGGCAAGGCCCGGGCGGCCGGGGACGCGGCCGAGGTGGTGACGATCCCGGACGCCGGCCACTTCGATGTGGTCATCCCAACCACCGCGGCCTGGGGCGCCGTCGCGGACCTAGTGACGCGCGTCGCGCGGGACGAAGGTTCCTGATGCTCTATCGCTCCCTGGGCCGGACCGGGCTGCAGGTCTCCGAGATCGGCTACGGCTGCGCCAGCTGGTGGGGGAAGCCGACCTTCTCCGAGGCGACGGCCGTGGGCCTCGTCCATGCCGCCATCGACCTCGGCGTCACCTTCCTCGACACCGGGGCCAGCTATTCGGCCGGGGAGGCGGAGCCGAGGCTGGGACGCGCCCTGAAGGGCCGCGACGTGTCGCGCCTGGTGGTCGCCACCAAGGCCGGCACCTTCCATGCCGGCGGGGGCCGTATCGGCCGCAACTTCTCGCCCGCGGCCGTCGCCGCCAGCGCCGAGCGGTCGCTGCGCAACCTGGGCCTCGACGTGCTCCCGCTGCTGCAGTTGCACGGACCGGCCGTCTCCGAGCTCACCGACGAACTGCTCGCGGCGCTCGGCGACCTGAAGGCGAGGGGGCTGGTCCGGGCGCTGGGGGTCAACAGCTTCGATCCCGCCGTGATCGAGCATGTCGTGGACCTGCCGCAGTTCGACGCCGTGATGGTCGACTACAACGTGCTGCGCCCCGAGCGCGAGCCGCTGATCGCCCGGGCCGCGGCCGCCGGGAAGGGCGTCCTGGCGGGCATGGCGCTGGCCATGGGCCACACCGGGCTGAAGGTGGCGAAGATCCGCGGGCCCCAGGACCTCTGGTACGCCGCCCGCGGGCTGGTCCGGCACCGCGAGGAGGTGCGGCGCGGCGCGCGCTTCGGCTTCCTGCACCGTCAGCCGGACATGACGGGCTCCCAGGCCGCGCTCGCCTATGTGCTGGCGAGCCCGCACGTCTCCTGCGCCGTGATCGGCACGACCCGGCCGGCGCACCTGTACGAGAACGCGGCCGCTTCGGGCATGGCGCTGCCGCCCGCGCTGATGGCGCGGATCCGCAAGGCTCAGGCGGGATAGGACCTACTGGTAGGCGACGGTGACGTCGTACTGGCCCTGGTAGACGCCGCTCTTGGCGTCGCTGGCCACCGGCAGGGAGCCGCTGACGCCCACCTTGGCCGTCGCCGGCTGGCCCGCGGGGCCCGCGAAGGCGCCGACGGTCTGGCTGGGCACGATCTGGAGCCGGATCTCCTCAGTCCCGCCCTGGCGGGTGAGGACGACGCTCTGGGGCGCCGAGACGGCGAACGCCTCGCCGCCGAGGCCGGTGAGGGTGTAGCTGCCGTCCGAGGCCTTGGCGGTCCTGGCGCCCTTGGCGGGACGCGAGACCGTCGGCACGGCGAGATCGGCGTCCTGCCGCACCTGGGCCGGGTCGATGACGGTCACCGACCCCTGGGTGGGCGCCGAGACCCGCGACTGCGCGCAGGCGCTCCCCGCCGCGAGTGCGGCGGCCGTGAAGGTCGCGATCAGGATCGGTCGCATGGGCGTCATCCCCCTCAGCCTAGGCGGTTCGCCTTAACGGGACAATGACGCAGGCGCGACGTGGCCTGACGTCACGGCGCCCTTTCGCTCCGGGCGGGCGGGAGTCATGCTGGCCGAAAGAACAACGATAACCTGGGAGAAGACGAGGATGGCGGAGGCTGCCCTGCTGGACCAGGCGCTCCGGGAAGCGCACCTGCCGGCCCTGATCGCGGCCCTGGCGCAGGTCACCGGCGACCCCGACTGGCTCCGCCCGGAATGGACGCCCACCTACGTCCCGCTGTCGCGCGACGACATCGGGATATCCGAGGCCGAGAAGGCGAAGATCCGCGAGAAGGCGAAGGCGGCGATCGAGGCCCTGCTGGGGGGCGGCGAGGCGAAGGCGTCGACGCCCGAGCCCGCGCTCCTGCGGCGGCTGATGGACTTCGTCGCCGGCGCGCCGATCCCCGAGGGCTACGCCGACTTCCTCGCCGACGAGCTGGCCATCTCCGGCAAGAGCTCGAAGGACCCGCAGTTCGAGCAGCCCCGCCTCAAGGAAGCCGCCCGCCGGCTGAACGTGCTGGTGATCGGGGCCGGGATGTCTGGCCTGCTCACCGGCATCCGCCTGTCGCAGGCCGGCGTGCCGTTCCAGATCGTCGACAAGAACCCCGACGTCGGCGGCACCTGGTTCGAGAACACCTACCCGGGCTGCCGGGTGGACAACGCGAACCACATGTACAGCTACTCCTTCGAGCCGAACCACCTCTGGCCGCAGCACTTCTCCACCCAGCCCGTGCTGCTGAGCTACTTCCGCGGCATCGCCGAGAAGTACGAGCTGCGGAAGCACATCCGCTTCGAGACCCTGGTCGAGAGCCTGACCTGGGACGAGGGCAGGGCGGTGTGGCGGGCCGTGCTCAAGGGGCCCGAAGGGCGAACCGAGACCGTCGAGGCAAAGGCCGTGGTCAGCGCCGTGGGCCAGCTCAACCGGCCCCGCTATCCCGACATCGAGGGCCTGGACACCTTCGAGGGGCCAGCCTTCCACTCCGCCGAATGGCGCCACGACGTCGACCTGACGGGCAAGCGCGTCGCGGTGATCGGCACCGGCGCCTCGGCCTACCAGTTCGTGCCGGAGATCGCGCCCAAGGTGGCGCAGCTGAAGGTCTTCCAGCGCACCCCGCCGTGGGGCCTGCCGGTGCCGCACTACCATGAGGATGTGGGCGAGGGCATGAAGTGGCTCCTGGAGCACGTGCCCTTCTACGACAAGTGGTACCGCTTCTACCTGTTCTGGACGACCACCGAGGGCTTCCTGCCGATGGTGAAGTCGGACCCGAGCTGGAACGGCGGCCCCGGCGCGGTCGGACCCGAGAACGCCATGCTGCGCGAGATGGCCGCCCAGGCGATCGCCGCCCAGGTGGCGGACCGGCCCGACCTCGCCGAGAAGGTGATCCCGCAGTACCCGGTGGGCGGCAAGCGCGCCGTCCTGGACAACGGCGTCTGGCTGGCCGCCCTGAAGCGCCCGAACGTCGAGCTGATCACCGACCGGATCGAGAAGGTGACGCCGCACGGCGTGGTCACCGCCGAGGGGACCGAGCACCCGGCCGACGTGCTGATCTACGGCACCGGTTTCCAGGCCTCGAACTTCCTGTCCTTCATGAAAGTGACCGGCCGCGGCGGGCTCGAACTGCACGAGGCCTGGGGCGGGGACGCGCGCGCCTACCTGGGTGTCACCACCCCGGGTTTCCCCAACTTCTTCATGATCTACGGACCGAACACCAACATCGTCGTGAACGGCTCGATCATCTTCTTCTCGGAGTGCGCGGTCCGCTACATCGTGGGCTGCCTGCGGCTCCTGGCCGAGACCGGCGCGCGGGCCATCGAGGTCAGGAAGGACGTGCACGACGCCTTCAACGCCCGGGTCGACGAGGCCAACCAGGGCTGGGCCTGGGGCTCGCCGCACGTGTCCAGCTGGTACAAGAACAAGTTCGGCCGGGTGAGCCAGAACTGGCCGTTCGGCCTGATCGACTACTGGCGCGCCACCCTGGCCCCGAATCCCGAGGACTACACCCTGGAGCGGCAGCCGGAGGCGGTCGCCTGACCGGCGCGGCGTCCCGCCTCGCCCTCCTGGCGGCCGGCCTGGCGCTCACCGGATGCAGCACCGTGCTCAATCCTCACCAGCCGGCGGCGGTGCTCCACTGCGACAACGGCGAGACGGTGGAGGCCTCCTACGCCGACGACATCGCCATCGTCCGCTACAAGAACCGCAGGCACGTCATGCGCAGCGTCATCTCGGGCAGCGGGGCGCGCTACGTCGGCGAGGGCATGCAGTGGTGGACCAAGGGATTCGATCGGGGAACCATCGCGCCGATCCTGCCGGGCGAGGACGTGGCGAGCGCGGAGCCGGTGACCTGCAGGGCAGGTCCGCCGCCGCCCTGACCGCTGATGGCGATGTGGGGAAGTGGCGCGAGTGACGGGACTCGAACCCGCGACCTCCGGCGTGACAGGCCGGCGCTCTAACCAACTGAGCTACACCCGCGTAAGGCCGTTGGGCCGTGCGAAGGCGCGTCTGATAGGTGCGGACCGGAATCGTGTCAACGGGAGAGTGGCGCCCGGCCCAAATTGAGCCTCCGAGCGGCCTTCCGCCGCCCGGCTTCGGCGGTGCGAAAGCCCCGTTTGAAACCGCCCCATGGGTGGTCTAGAAGGGCGCGCGACTCCCCCGAGGACTCCATGAACGCGTTCCTTCTGCAGTACCTGCCCATCGTGATCTTCCTGGGGATCGCGGCGGGCCTGGGCCTGGTCTTCATCCTGGGCGCCTACGTCCTGGCGCCGAAGGCTCCGGACCCCGAGAAGCTGTCCTCCTACGAGTGCGGCTTCAACGCCTTCGACGACGCGCGGATGAAGTTCGACGTCCGGTTCTACCTGGTCTCGATCCTCTTCATCATCTTCGACCTTGAAGTGGCCTTCCTGTTCCCATGGGCGGTGAGCCTGATGAAGCTCCCGACCGACGTGGCGCAGTTCGCCTTCTGGTCGATGATGACCTTCCTGGGCGTGCTGACGGTGGGCTTCATCTACGAATGGAAGAAGGGGGCCCTGGAATGGGAGTGATCGTTCCCGCGGGCGAGGCCGGCCGAACCACGGTCGAGGGCTACGACCCGAAGAAGCACGACCCGTTCTTCGACGGCGTGTCCCAGAACCTGGCCGACAAGGGCTTCGTCACCGCCGGCCTCGACGACCTGATCACCTGGGCGCGCACCGGCTCGCTCATGTGGATGACCTTCGGCCTGGCGTGTTGCGCGGTCGAGATGATGCAGGCGTCGATGCCGCGCTACGACCTGGAGCGCTACGGCTTCGCGCCCCGCGCCAGCCCGCGCCAGTCGGACGTGATGATCGTGGCCGGCACGCTGTGCAACAAGATGGCCCCGGCGCTGCGCAAGGTCTACGACCAGATGCCGGAGCCCCGCTACGTCATCTCCATGGGCTCGTGCGCCAACGGCGGCGGCTACTACTACTTCAGCTACTCCGTGGTCCGCGGCTGCGACCGGATCGTGCCGGTGGACGTCTATGTGCCGGGCTGCCCGCCCACGGCCGAGGCGCTGGTCTACGGCGTGCTGCAGCTCCAGAAGAAGATCCGCCGCACGGGGACCATCGTCCGATGACCTGGCCCATGACGAGAGAGGCGCTCGAGGCGCTCGGCCAGGAGATCGTGGCGAACGGGGCAGGGGCCTTCACTGGCTACGAGGTGGCCTTCGGCGACCTCAGCCTGACCGCCCAGCTGCCGCAGATCGTGGCCGCGCTCACCTACCTGCGCGACGCCCAGGGCTTTCACCAGCTGGTGGACATCTGCGGCGTGGACTACCCGGAGCGCGAGCGGCGCTTCGACGTGGTCTACCACCTGCTGTCGATGACCCGGAACCGTCGTATCCGCATCAAGGTGCAGACCGACGAGGACATCGCCGTGCCGTCGGCGACGCCCGTGTTCCCGAGCGCCGACTGGTACGAGCGCGAAGCCTTCGACATGTACGGCATCTTCTTCGAGGGGCACCCGGACCTGCGCCGGATCCTCACGGACTACGGCTTCCACGGCCATCCGCTGCGGAAGGACTTCCCGATGACCGGCTATGTCGAGGTCCGCTACGACGACGAGCTGAAGCGGGTGGTCTACGAACCCGTGAAGGCCGTCGAGTGGCGCAACTGGGACTTCCTCTCGCCGTGGGAAGGCATGGAGCGCGGCTACGCCCCGCTGCCCGGCGACGAAAAGAGCGAGCCGAAAGCATGACCGGCCAGAACGCGCCCGCCGAGGCGATCCACGCCGAGGTCGGCCACACGCCCGAGACCCCGGTCCGCAAGTTCAACATCAACTTCGGCCCGCAGCACCCGGCGGCCCACGGCGTGCTGCGCCTGGTCCTGGAGCTGGACGGCGAGGTGGTGGAGCGGGTCGATCCGCACATCGGCCTGCTGCACCGTGGCACCGAGAAGCTGATGGAGGCCCGGCCCTACGCCCAGACGATCCCCTACTTCGATCGCCTGGACTATGTGGCCCCGATGAACCAGGAGCACGCCTACTGCCTGGCGCTCGAGCGGTTCATGGATGTCGAGATCCCGATCCGCGGCCAGCTGATCCGCGTGCTCTACTCCGAGATCGGCCGGATCCTGAACCACCTGCTCAACGTCACCACCCAGGCCATGGACGTGGGCGCGCTCACCCCGCCGCTATGGGGCTTCGAAGAGCGCGAGAAGCTGATGGTGTTCTACGAGCGCGCATCCGGCGCGCGCCTGCACGCCAACTACTTCCGCGTCGGCGGCGTCCGCCAGGATTTGCCGCCGGAGCTGGTGCAGGACATCTCCGACTGGTGCGACGCCTTCCCGGGCATCCTCGACGACATCGAGGGCCTGATCACCGACAACCGCATCTTCAAGCAGCGCAACGTCGACATCGGCGTGGTGACCAAGGAAGAGGCCATCGCCTGGGGCTTCTCCGGCGTCATGGTGCGCGGCTCGGGCATCGCCTGGGACCTGCGCCGTTCGCAGCCCTACGAGTGCTACAACGACCTCGAGTTCGACATCCCGCTCGGCGTCAACGGCGACTGCTACGACCGCTATCTCTGCCGCATGCAGGAGATGCGGGAGTCCACGAAGATCATGAAGCAGTGCTGCGACCGCCTGCTGAAGACCCCCGGGCCGGTGATCTCCGAGGACAACAAGATCGCGCCGCCGCGCCGGGGCGAGATGAAGCGCTCGATGGAAGCGCTGATCCACCACTTCAAGCTGTTCACCGAGGGCTATCGTCCCCCGCCCGGCGAGATCTACGCCGCGGTGGAGGCTCCCAAGGGCGAGTTCGGCGTCTACCTGGTCTCGGACGGCACCAACCGGCCGTACCGCTGCAAGATCCGCGCGCCGGGCTATCCGCACCTGCAGGCGATGGACTGGATGAACCGCGGCCACATGCTGGCCGACGTCTCCGCCATCCTGGGCTCGCTCGACATCGTGTTCGGGGAGATCGACCGGTGACCGCGGACGCAAACCTCAGCCCCGTCGACATCGCCCAGGGCCAGCTCGACGCCTACAACGCCCGGGACCTGGACGCCCACTGCGCCTTCTTCGCCGACGACGTGGTGGTGGCCGACCTCAACGGTGACGTCACGATCCGCGGCATGGACGCCTACCGGGCCAAGTACGCCCAGGTGTTCGCCGACTTCCCGAAGAACCGCGCCGAGCTCGCCAACCGCATCGTGGTCGGCGACACCGTGATCGACCACGAGCGCGTCTATCGCGACGGGGTCACCGAGGCCTTCCAGGTCATCGCCATCTACACCCTCGCCGGCGGCAAGATCGCCCGCGTGGATTTCCGTAAGTGAGGCCCGCGTGAGCGTCCGTCGCCTTTCGCCTGTCCAGCCCGAGAGCTTCGCCTTCAAGCCCGAGGTGCTGAAGGAAGCCCAGCGCTGGATGGCCAACTATCCGGCCGGCAAGCAGCAGTCGGCGGTGATCCCGATCCTGTGGCTGGTCCAGAAGCAGGATGGCTGGGTGTCCGAGCCCGCCATCCGCGCCGTGGCCGAGCTGCTCGGCATGCCGGTGATCCGGGTGCTGGAGATCGCCACCTTCTACACCATGTTCATGCTGGAGCCGGTCGGCACCCATGCGCTGGTGCAGGTCTGCGGCACCACGCCGTGCCAGACGCGCGGGGCCGAGGCCCTGCTGGACGTCTGCAAGCGCCGGATCGGCCCGCAGAACCACCGGTCCGCGGACGGCAAGTTCTACTGGCAGGAAGTGGAGTGCCTGGGCGCCTGCTCGAACGCGCCCATGGCCGCCATCAACGACTACTACTACGAGGACCTCGACCCGGCTTCGTTCGAGAAGCTGCTCGACCAGTTCGCGGCCGGCGAGACCCCGCCGCCGGGCTCGGTGATCGGCCGGCAGGGCGCCTCGCCCGAGGGCGGGCCGCTGACGCTGACCGACGCCGGCCTCTACGACGGCAGCCGCGCCAAGAAGATCAAGATCCCCAACCTGCCCAGCAAGTCCTCGAAGGAGACCGCCTGATGCCCGGCCTGCTTCAGGACAAGGACCGCATCTTCACCAACCTCTACGGCCTCCACGACTGGGGGCTCGAGGGCGCGAAGAAGCGCGGCTGCTGGAACGGCACGGCCGACATCGTCGCCCAGACGCCGGAGTGGATCTGCGACCAGATCAAGGCCTCGGGCCTGCGCGGCCGGGGCGGGGCGGGGTTCCCCACCGGGCTGAAGTGGACCTTCATGCCCAAGCAGGAGAGCGAGCGGCCGCACTACCTGGTCGTCAACGCCGACGAATCCGAGCCGGGCGCCTGCAAGGACCGCGAGATCCTGCGCAACGATCCGCACCTGCTGATCGAGGGCTGCCTGATCGCCTGCCGCGCCATCCGCGCGCACACGGCCTACATCTACATCCGCGGCGAGTACGTCTTCGAGCGCGAGCGCCTGACCGCCGCCATCAAGCAGGCCTATGACGCCAAGCTGATCGGCGCGGGCAACGTCCACGGCTGGGACTGCGACGTGCGGGTCACCCACGGCGGCGGCGCCTACATCTGCGGCGACGAGACCGCCCTGATGGAGAGCCTGGAGGGCAAGAAGGGCCAGCCGCGCCTGAAGCCGCCGTTCCCGGCGGGCGCCGGCATCTACGGCGCGCCGACCACCATCAACAACGTCGAGTCGATCTCGGTCGTCGGCACCATCCTGCGCCGCGGCGCCGAGTGGTTCGCGGGCTTCGGCACCGAGAAGTCCACCGGCACCAAGCTGTTCGCGGGCTCGGGTCACCTGAACAAGCCCTGCGTGGTCGAGGACGCCGTCGGCATCCCGCTGCGCCAGCTCATCGAGGAGCACATGGGCGGCGTCCGCGGCGGCTGGGGCAACCTGAAGGCCGTCATCCCCGGCGGCATCTCGGTGCGCATGATCCCGGCCGAGGAGGCCGAGGTCGCGGTGATGACCTACGAGGACCTGCAGGCCCGGGGCTCGGGCCTCGGCACCGGCACCATGATCGTCTTCGACAAGGACGCCGACCTGGTGAAGGCCATCGCCCGGGCGTCCTACTTCTACAAGCACGAGAGCTGCGGCCAGTGCACGCCGTGCCGCGAAGGCACCGGCTGGATGTGGCGGGTGATGGAGCGGATGGTCACCGGCGAGGCCGAGATGAGCGAGATCGACTTGCTCCTCGACGTCGCCAGCCAGGTGGAAGGCCACACCATCTGCGGCCTGGGGGATGCGGCCGCCTGGCCGATCCAGGGCCTCTTCCGCCACTTCCGCCACGAGGTGGAGGAACGGATCAACGCTTACCGCGCGCGCAAGGGCTCCTACGCCGGCGCATCGATCGCGGCGGAGTAAACGAGATGCCTATCGCCAAGGTCGACGGGGTCGAGGTCGAGTTCGAACCCGGCATGAACGTGCTCCAGGTGGCGGAGCTGGCGGGGAAGGAGATCCCCCGCTTCTGCTACCACGAGCGGCTCTCCATCGCCGGCAACTGCCGGATGTGCCTCGTCGAGGTGAAGCCCGGCCCGCCGAAGCCGCAGGCCTCGTGCGCCCTGCCGGCGGCCGAGAACATGGAGATCTTCACCGACACGCCGATGGTGAAGAAGGCCCGTCACGGGGTGATGGAGTTCCTGCTGATCAACCACCCGCTGGACTGCCCGATCTGCGACCAGGGCGGCGAGTGCGACCTGCAGGACCAGGCCATGGGCTATGGCCGCGACGACAGCCGCTATGCGGAGAACAAGCGCGCGGTCGAAGAGAAGTTCATGGGGCCGCTGATCAAGACGGTCATGACCCGCTGCATCCAGTGCACGCGCTGCGTCCGCTTCATCACCGAAGTGGCCGGCGTGCCGGAGATCGGCCTCATCTCCCGCGGCGAAGACGTTGAAATCACGACCTATCTCGACAGGGCGGTGACCTCCGAGCTGTCGGCCAACGTCATCGACCTGTGCCCGGTGGGCGCGCTGACCCACAAGCCCTGGGCCTTCAACTACCGCCCCTGGGAGCTGAAGAAGTCCGAGAGCGTGGACGTCATGGATGCGCTGGGCTCGGCGATCCGCGTCGACAGCCGCGGCCCCGCCGTGCTGCGCGTGCTGCCGCGGATAAACGAGGACATCAACGAAGAGTGGATCTCCGACAAGACCCGCTATGTCGTGGACGGCCTGTCGCGCCAGCGGCTCGACCGGCCCTACATCCGTGAGAACGGCAGGCTGCGCCCCGCGTCCTGGAGCGAGGCCCTGGACGCCGTCGCCGCGCAGCTCAGCGCCGCCAAGCCCGACCGGGTGGGCGTGATCGCCGGCGACCTGCAGGACGCGGAGTCCATGAAGGCCGCGCTGGACCTGTTCCGCGGCCTGGGCGTGCAGTCGACCGACTGCCGTCAGGACGGCATGACCCTGGGCGACGGCCCGCGCGAAAGCTGGCTGTTCAACTCCACCCTGGCCGGGATCGAGGACGCCGATGTGGTCCTGCTGGTCGGGACGAACCCGCGCCTCGAGGCGCCGGTGTTCAACGCCCGGCTGCGCAAGCGCTGGCTGGCCGGCGCGCTTCGGGTGGGCGTGGTCGGCGAACAGGCCGACCTGACCTACAGCTACGACTACCTGGGCGCCGGACCGCAGACCCTGTCGGGCCTCTCTCGCCAGCGCAGCGACTTCGTCAAGGCGCTGAAGGAGGCGAAGAACCCCGCGATCATCGTGGGCGCGGGCGCCCTGACCCGCGCCGACGGCGCGGCGGTGCTGAAGGCCGCGGCGGGCGTCGCCAAGAGCTTCGGCATGACCTGGAACGTGCTGCACACGGCGGCAAGCCGGGTGGGCGGGCTCGACATGGGCTTCGTGCCCGGCCCCGGCGGCAAGTCCGCGCGCGAGCTGGTCGCGCCCGGCGGGGCGGACGTCCTGTTCCTCATGGGCGCCGACGAGATCGAGCTCTCGGCCACCGACGCCTTCGTCGTCTACATGGGCACCCACGGCGACGCCGGCGCCCACAAGGCCGACGTGATCCTGCCGGCCGCCGCCTACACCGAGAAGAACGGGCTCTATGTGAACACCGAGGGCCGCGTGCAGCTCGGCGTCCGTTCGGTCTTCCCGAAAGGCGAGGCCCGGGAGGACTGGGCGATCCTGCGGGCGCTGTCGGAGCGCCTGGGCGCCAAGCTGCCCTACGACACCCTGGACCAGCTGCGCGCCCGGCTGTTCGCCGACCACCCGACCTTCGGCCGCATCGACTATGTGGCGGGACCGGAGGGGGCGAGGGGCCTCGACCTCGGCGGCCTCGGCGCTGCGGGGGACCTGCGCGACGAGCCGTTCGCCAGTCCGATCAAGAGCTTCTACCTGACCAACCCCATCGCCCGCGCCAGCGTGACGATGGCCGAGTGCGCGGCCCTGGCTTCGGGCGCCACGAAGATCGCGGCGGAGTAGCCATGGAACCTGTCGCCACTCAAAGCTTCTGGGCCACGCCGGGCGGCTGGACGCTGCTGGCCGTCGGCCAGATCCTGGCCGTGATGATCTGGATCCTTCTGTCGCTGGCCTTTCTGCTGCTGGCCGACCGGAAGATCTGGGCGGGCGTCCAGATGCGCAAAGGGCCGAACGTCGTGGGCCCCTTCGGCCTGCTGCAGTCCTTCGCCGACTTCGGCAAGTTCCTGCTGAAGGAGATCGTCATCCCGGCGGGCGCCGACAAGGCGGTCTTCCTGCTGGCCCCGCTGATCTCCTTCACCCTGGCCTTCGCCGCCTGGGCGGTGATCCCGCTCGCGCCCGGCTGGGTGGTCTCCGACGTCAACGTCGGCATCCTCTACCTGTTCGCGATCAGCTCGCTGGGCGTCTACGGCATCATCATGGGCGGCTGGGCGTCCAACTCGAAGTACCCCTTCCTGGGCAGCCTGCGCTCGGCCGCGCAGATGGTCTCCTACGAGGTCTCCATCGGCTTCATCATCGTGGCCGTCATCGTGCTGGCCGGCTCGATGAACCTGCAGCAGATCGTCTCGACCCAGCAGGGCGGCTTCTGGAACTGGTACGTCTTCGGCGGCCCGGGCGGCCTGGAGAAGCTGCCGCTTCTCCTGTTCACGATCCCGCTGGCGGTGATCTTCTTCATCTCCGGCCTGGCCGAGACCAACCGTCCGCCGTTCGACCTGCCGGAAGCGGAGTCCGAGCTCGTGGCGGGGTACCAGGTGGAATACTCGTCCACGCCGTACCTGCTCTTCATGATCGGCGAGTACGCCAACATCGTGCTGATCTGCGCGATGACCGCCATCCTGTTCTTCGGCGGCTGGACCGCGCCGTTCCCGACGCCGTTCACGGACGCCTGGCATCCGACGGCGGCGAGCTTCTTCTACTTCATGTGGTTATTCCTGAAGGTCATCTTCTTCTTCTTCCTCGTGTCGATGGCGAAGGCGATCGTGCCCCGCTACCGCTACGACCAGCTGATGCGGCTGGGGTGGAAGGTGTTCCTGCCGTTCTCGCTGGTCGCGATCTTCGCGATCTCGGGCTGGGCGCTCTTCGTGCTCCGGCCGGCGGCGGGCGCATGAGGACGGTCCTGGCGTCGCTGCTGGCCCTGGGCGTGAGCGCCTGCGCCACGGCCATGCCGGCCGGCGGGATCGCCACCTACGACGACCTGAGGCGGGCGCAGGCCGACTGCGCCGCCAAGGGCGGAAACCTGACGCTGAAGCGGGGCGGGGACTCCCAGTACCTGGAAGACTACGCCTGCGAGAGGAACTGAGATGATCAATCGGATCGGACAGGCGGTGAAGGGAGCGGCGCTCCTCGACTTCGCCGGGGCCTTCGGCCTGGCCATGAAGCACATGGTGCGTCCCAAGAAGACCGTGCAGTACCCGCACGAGCGCAACCCGCAGAGCCCGCGCTTCCGCGGCGAGCATGCCCTGCGCCGCTACCCGAACGGCGAAGAGCGCTGCATCGCATGCAAGCTCTGCGAGGCGGTGTGCCCGGCCCAGGCGATCACCATCGAGGCGGAGCCCCGCGCCGACGGCTCGCGCCGGACGACCCGCTACGACATCGACATGGTGAAGTGCATCTACTGCGGCCTGTGCCAGGAGGCCTGCCCGGTGGACGCCATCGTGGAAGGCCCGAACCTGGAGTTCGCCGTCGAGACGCGGGAGGAGCTCTACTACGACAAGGAGCGCCTGCTGGATAACGGTGACCGCTGGGAGCGGGAAATCGCGAAGAATCTGGAACTGGACGCGCCCTATCGCTAAGACAGCCGCGCGATTCCGCGGCCGCCTGGCATAGGCGCAGAACTCAGGTATTTGAGGGGAGCTCGAACCCGCCGATGGCCCTCCAGGCGATCGCATTCTACTTGCTGGCGGCGGTGACCGTCCTCGCGGGTTTCTCCGTCGTTTCGGCGCGGAACCCCGTCCACTCCGTGCTGTGGCTGATCCTGGCCTTCTTCTCGGCCGCGGGGCTCTTCGTCCTTCTGGGCGCGGAGTTCCTGGCGATGCTGCTGATCGTGGTCTACGTGGGCGCCGTCGCGGTGCTCTTCCTGTTCGTGGTCATGATGCTGGACGTGGACTTCGTGGCGCTCCGCCAGGGCTTCGCGCGGTACCTGCCGCTGGGCCTGCTGATCGCCGGCATACTGGCCATTGAGATGGTCATGGTCTCGACCACGGTGGCGACCCGCGGCGCGGCCGCGGCCAACGCGGTTCCGAACGCCGCCGGCCGTGACGTGGCCGCCGACGTGACCAACGCCGAGGCGATCGGCCGGGTGCTCTACACGGACTACGTCTACTTCTTCCAGGCGGCGGGCCTGGTGCTGCTGGTGGCCATGATCGGCGCCATCGTGCTGACGCTCCGCCACAAGCCCGGGGTCCGGCGCCAGCTGGTCGCCGATCAGGTTGCGCGCACGCCTAAGGCGGGCATGCGCATCGTCAACCTCAAGCCCGGCGAAGGGGTCGGCGAATGACCATCGGCCTTGCCCACTACCTGGCGGTCGCCGCCATCCTGTTCACGATCGGGGTGTTCGGCATCTTCGTGAACCGCAAGAACATCATCGTCATCCTGATGTCGGTCGAGCTGATCCTGCTCGCCGTGAACATCAACCTGGTGGCCTTTTCGGTCTATCTGCACAACGTGGTGGGGCAGATCTTCGCCATGTTCGTGCTGACCGTCGCCGCGGCGGAAGCCGCCGTGGGCCTGGCCATCCTGGTCACCTTCTTCCGCAACCGCGGCGACATCTCGGTGGATGACGCCTCGATGATGAAGGGCTGAGCGCACCCTCATGTCCGCCGAAACCCTCGTCACCATCATCCTCTTCGGGCCGCTGCTGGGCGCGATCACGGCCGGCCTGTTCGGCCGCCGGATCGGCAATGTCGCCTCGCAGGCCGTCACCACCGGCTTCCTGATGCTGTCGGCGGTCCTCTCCTGGGTCGTCTTCAGCCAGTGGACCTGGGGCGGGCTCGAGCCCTTCACCATCACCTACGCGCCCTTCATCCACGTGGGCGAGTTCGTCTCCAACTGGGCGTTCCGGCTGGACGGCCTGTCGGCGGTGATGCTGGTGGTCGTGACCACCGTCTCCTCCCTCGTGCACCTCTATTCGTGGGGCTACATGGCCGAGGACCCGGACAAGCCGCGGTTCTTCGCCTACCTGTCGCTCTTCACCTTCGCCATGCTGGCGCTGATCAGCGCCGCCGACTTCATGCAGCTGTTCTTCGGCTGGGAGGGCGTGGGCCTGGCGAGCTACCTCCTGATCGGCTTCTGGTTCAAGAAGCCCACCGCCAACGCCGCGGCCATCAAGGCCTTCGTGGTCAACCGGGTCGGCGACTTCGGCTTCGCGCTCGGCATCATGACCGTGTTCTGGGCCTTCGGGACGATCCAGTTCGCCGAGCTGTTCCCGGCCGTGGCGGCCAATGCCGACCGCGCGTGGGAGTTCGCCGGCCAGTCCTGGCGGCTCATGGACCTCGCCTGCGCCTTGCTGTTCGTGGGCGCCATGGGCAAGTCCGCCCAGTTCTTCCTGCACACCTGGCTGCCCGACGCCATGGAGGGCCCGACGCCGGTGTCGGCCCTGATCCACGCGGCGACCATGGTGACCGCCGGCGTTTACATGGTCTGCCTGCTGTCGCCGATGTTCGAATACGCCCCGGTGGCCAAGAACATCGTGACCGTGGTCGGCGCGGTGACGGCGCTGTTCGCCGCCACCGTCGGCCTGACCCAGAACGACATCAAGCGGGTCATCGCCTATTCGACCTGTTCGCAGCTCGGCTACATGTTCTTCGCCGCGGGCGTGGGCGCCTACCAGGCGGCCATGTTCCACCTGTTCACCCACGCCTTCTTCAAGGCCCTGCTGTTCCTGGGCGCCGGCTCGGTGATCCACGGCATGGCCCACGAGCAGGACATGCGCCGCTACGGGGCGCTGGCGAAGTACCTGCCGGTCACCTACGCGGTGATGACCATCGGCACCATCGCCATCACCGGCCTGGGCATCCCGGGCGTGGAGCTGGGCTTCGCCGGATTCTACTCCAAGGACGCCATCATCCACGCCGCCTACGAGGCCGGCGGGGCGGGCGAGCCGTTCGGCTACTTCGCCTTCGTGATCGGCGTCTTCGTGGCCGGCCTGACCGCCTTCTACTCCTGGCGCCTGGCCTTCTTCACCTTCAACGGCCACGCCCGCTGGACGTCCGAGGACCTGGAGCACCACTGGCACAACCGCGACCATGCCCATGGCCACGCGGACGATCACGCCAGCCCGGCCCAGATCGAGACCCACGACGAGCCCCTGGCCAGCGATGACCATGCCCACGGGCATGGCCACGGCGGCCACGACCACAAGCCGCACGAGAGCCCGTGGACCATGCGCCTGCCGCTGATCCTGCTGGCGATCGGGGCGATCGGCGCGGGCTTCGCCTTCCACCACCAGTTCATCGGCGACCACAAGGCCGAGTTCTGGCGCGGCGCCATCTACAACGCCCCGGCGCACCACGCGCCGGCGCACGCCGAGGCGACCGGCCCGGCCGCCCATGAGGGGGCCGCGGTCGCCGCTGCCCCTGCCGCGGAGGGCGCGGCCAGCCACGCCGCCCAGACCGCCGCCGGTCCCGTGCCCGGCACGGACGCCTCGACGGCCGAGGCGCACCACGCGCCGACCTGGGTGATCTGGGCCCCGCTGGTGGCCTCGGTGCTCGGCCTGCTGGTGGCGGCCTACGTCTACCTGCTGCGGGAAGGGCTTGGCGCACGCCTGGCCGCCCGCGGCGGGCCGCTCTACGTCTTCTTCTACAACAAGTGGTTCTTCGACGAGCTCTACGACGCGACCTTCGTCCGCGGCGCGAAGTTCCTCGGCGACCTGTTCTGGAAGGGCGGCGACCAGAAGATCATCGACGGCCTGGGGCCGGACGGGGTCTCGGCCGTCTCCTACGCGGTCGGCCGCGGCACGGGCCGCCTGCAGACCGGCTACGTCTACCACTACGCCTTCGTGATGCTGCTCGGCGTCGCGGGCCTGCTCACCTACGCCCTCTGGGCCTGGAACGCCTAAGGGGAGGGCGCAGACGACATGACCGGCATCCTCTCCCTCATCACCTACGCCCCGATCGTGGGCGTGGCGGGCATCCTGATCCTGCGCCTGCTGCGCGGGCCGGACGATGCGGCGGTGATCAACGCGTCCAGGTGGATCGCGTTCGTGACCACGCTCGCCACCTTCGCGCTCTCGGTGCTGCTGGTGGTCCAGTTCGACCCGAACGTGGCCGGCTTCCAGTTCCTGGAAGAGGTCCCCTGGTTCGGGACCTTCTCCTATCGCATGGGCGTGGACGGCATCTCGGTGCTGTTCGTCCTGCTGACGGCCTTCCTGATGCCGCTGTGCATCGCGGCGTCCTGGCGCTCCATCGAGCACCGGGTCCCCGAGTACATGATCGCCTTCCTGGTCCTCGAGACGCTGGTGATCGGCGTCTTCTGCGCCCTCGACATCGTGCTGTTCTACATCTTCTTCGAGTTCGGCCTGGTCCCGATGTTCCTGATCATCGGCATCTGGGGCGGCGCGCGGCGGGTCTACGCGGCCTTCAAGTTCTTCCTCTACACCCTGCTGGGCTCGGTCCTGATGCTGGCGGCGATCCTCGCCATGATCGGCATCGCCGGCACGAGCTCGATCCCCGAGCTGATGGCCTACGAGTTCGACGCCGGCCTGCAGACCTGGCTCTGGCTCGCCTTCTTCGCCTCCTTCGCGGTGAAGATGCCCATGTGGCCGGTGCACACCTGGCTGCCCGACGCCCACGTCGAGGCGCCCACGGCGGGCTCGGTGATCCTGGCCGGCATCCTGCTGAAGATGGGCGGCTACGGCTTCATGCGCTTCAGCCTGCCGATGTTCCCGGACGCCTCGGAGATGTTCACGCCGCTGGTGTTCGCGCTCAGCGTCATCGCCATCGTCTACACCTCGCTGGTCGCCTTCCGGCAGACCGACATCAAGAAGCTGATCGCCTATTCGTCGGTGGCCCACATGGGCTTCGTGACCATGGGCATCTTCTCGGGCAACGCCCAGGGCGAGCAGGGCGCGCTGTTCCAGATGATCAGCCACGGGGTGATCTCCGGGGCGCTCTTCCTCTGCGTCGGCGTGGTCTACGACCGGATGCACACCCGCGAGATCGCCTTCTACGGCGGGCTGGTGCAGCGGATGCCCTGGTACGCGGCGGTGTTCATGCTGTTCACCATGGGCAATGTCGGCCTGCCGGGCACCTCGGGCTTCGTCGGCGAGATCCTGACCATGACGGGCGCCTACCAGGCGTCGACCTGGACGGCGATCGTGGCGGCCTCGGGCGTGATCCTGTCGGCCATGTACGCGCTGACCCTCTACCGCCGGGTGATCTTCGGGGAACTGGTCAATCCCAAGCTCGCCGCCATCACCGATCTGGACTGGCGCGAGGTGGCGATCTTCGCCCCGCTGATCGCCGCCACCCTCTACCTGGGCGTCCAGCCCAACTCCGTGTTCAACCTGACCGCGGCCTCCGTGGACCAGCTCGTCTCGGTCTACCAAGCGGCCATCGGGGGCTAAGCCGAAGATGACGTTCTCCGCCGACCTCGGCCTTGCATTCCCTGAGCTGATCCTGGCGGGCGGCGCCTTGCTGCTGCTCGTCTGGGGCGCTTTCGCGCCCCGGATGACCACGGCGGTGAGCGCCGCGGCCGTCGTGGCCCTGCTGGGCGCGGCCGTCGCCTCGGCCACCGGCCCGTTCGGGCGCGCCTTCGCCGGCGGCCTGATCTCCGACGAGGCGGCGACCTTCGCCAAGGTGGCGATCTATGTCGCCTCGGCCGTCTGCATCCCGCTCGGCATGCGCTGGTTCGAGCGCCGCGGCGTGCGCAACTTCGAGTTCCCGGTGCTGATCCTGCTGGCCGCGCTCGGCATGGGCATGATGGCCTCGGCCGGCGACCTCATCAGCCTCTATGTCGGCGTCGAGCTGCACTCCCTGGCGCTCTACATCCTGGCCGCCATGCACCGCGACGACGCCAAGGCCTCCGAGGCCGGCCTGAAGTACTTCGTGCTGGGCGCGCTCTCCTCCGGCCTGCTGCTCTATGGCGCCAGCCTGATCTACGGCTTCGCCGGCTCGACCCTGTTCTCCGACATCGCCGTGGCCGCCCAGGCGGGCGCCAACACCGGCCTGCTGTTCGGCCTGGTGTTCCTGATCTGCGGCCTCGCCTTCAAGGTCTCCGCCGCGCCGTTCCACATGTGGACGCCGGACGTCTACGAGGGCGCGCCGACCCCGGTCGTGGCCTTCTTCGCCGCCGCGCCGAAGCTGGCGGCCATGGTGCTTTTCGCCCGGGTGCTCGCGGAGGGCTTCGCCGGCGCCGTGCCGCAGTGGCAGCAGGTGCTGATCGCCATCGCGCTGATCTCGGTCTTCGTCGGGGCCTTCGCGGGTCTGGCGCAGAAGAACCTCAAGCGCCTGTGGGCCTACTCCTCCATCGCCAACGTCGGCTACGCCATCCTCGGCCTCGCCGCCGGGACGGGTGAGGGCGTCCAGGCCATGCTGATGTTCATGGTCCTCTACATGATCGACGTGACGGGCTTCTTCGCCTGCCTCGCGGCCCTGTCGCGCCAGGGGAGGTCGATGGAGACGATCGAGGACATGGCCGGCCTGATCAAGGAACAGCCGGGCCTGGCGCTGGCCATGACCGCCTTCTCGCTCTCGGCGCTCGGCCTGCCGCCGTTCTCCGGCTTCTGGGCCAAGGTCTATGTCTTCAAGGCCGCCATCGACGCGGGCCTCGGCTGGGCCGCCGTCGCCGGGCTGATCGGCTCGGTCGTGGCCGCCTTCTACTACCTGCGCCTGATCAAGGTGATGTGGTTCGACGCCGGCGTCGGCGCGACCGACAAACCGGCCTTCGAGGCCCGGTTCATCGCGTTGGCCCTGGCCGTCTTCTCCTTCCCGCTCGTGCTCGTGGCGCTCACCTGGCTCGACCCCCTGGCGGCCCGCGCCGCGGCGGCGTTCGGTCTGGCCTAGGTGCCCGACCACCCGCCGATCGAAGCCTACGACGAGATCGACTCCACCAATGCGGAGGCGCGCCGCCGGGCGGAAGCCGGGGAGGGCGGCCCCCTGTGGATCACCGCCGCGGTCCAGACGGCGGGGCGAGGGCGCCGCGGCCGGGCCTGGTCGACCCAGCGCGGCAACCTCGCCGCCACCCTGCTGATGACCACCGACCTGGCGCCGGTGGAGGCGGCCCAGGTCTCCTTCGTGGCCGCGCTCGCCGCCTGCGACCTGGCCGACACCTGCCTCGGGACAGGCGCCGCGCGGCTGAAGTGGCCCAATGACGTCCTGGTGCATGGCCGAAAGGCGGTCGGCATCCTGGTCGAATCCGGCAGCCGCCCTGACGGGCGGCTGTGGCTGGCCGTGGGGATCGGCGTGAACCTCGCCCACGCGCCGCAGGACGTGGAGCGGCCGGCCGCCGCCTTCGCCGACCACATGAGCGGACCCCCGCCCGCGCCGCGCGACGCGCTGGAGGTGCTGGCGAGCCGTTTCGAGGCCTGGCGCAGGCTCTGGGCGACCCAGGGCTTCGCGCCCGTCGCCAGGGGCTGGACCGACCGCGCCCATGGCCTCGGCCAGCGCTGCGAGGCGCGCCTGCCCAGCCGCACCCTTTCCGGGGTGGCGGAAGGCCTGGACCTGGACGGGGCCCTGCGGCTCAGGCTGGACGACGGCTCGCTGGAGCGCATAACGGCAGGCGACGTGTTCTTCGGGGGCTCCTGATGCTGCTGGCGATCGAGCAGGGCAACACCAACACCCTCTTCGCCGTCCACGACGGCGAGCGGTGGACGGCCCAGTGGCGGGCGGCGACGGAATCCAGCCGCACGGCGGACGAGTACGCGGTCTGGCTCTCGCAGCTCCTGGCCATGGCCGGTCTGCAGCTCGGCGTGTTCAACGGCTGCATCATCTCCAGCGTGGTGCCGCAGTCGATCTTCAACCTCCGCAACCTGGCCCGGCGCTACCTGCACGTGGAGCCGCTGGTGATCGGCGAGAACGCCGAGCTCGGCATTCCGGTGCGGATCGACAAGCCGTCGGAGGCCGGGGCCGACCGGCTGGTCAACGCCATCGGCGCCCATGTGGTCTATCCGGGCGCCCTGATCGTCATCGACTCCGGCACCGCCACCACCTTCGACGTGATCGCCCCCGACGGCGGCTTCGAGGGCGGCGTCATCGCCCCGGGGATCAACCTTTCCATGGAAGCGTTGCACACCGCGGCGGCCAAACTTCCCAGGGTCGCGATCCAGAAGCCCCAGAGGGTGGTGGGCACGGATACGGTGGGCGCGATGCAGTCGGGCGTGTTCTGGGGCTATATCGCCCTGATCGAGGGGCTGATCGCCCGCATCAAGGCCGAACAGGCCCGCCCGCTGACCGTCGTCGCCACCGGCGGCGTCGCCTCGCTATTCCACGGCGCGACCGGCGCCATCGACCACTTCGACCCCGACCTCACAATCCGCGGCATGCTGGAGATCTGGCGCCGCAACTTGAAAGCGACCTGATGGCCAAGGCAAGCGGCCATGACGAACTCGTCTTCCTGCCCCTCGGCGGGTCGAACGAGATCGGCATGAACTTCAATCTCTACGGCTTCGGCCCGTCCCACGACCGCCGCTGGGTGGTGGTGGACCTGGGCGTGACCTTCGGCGACCAGTCGACGCCCGGCGTCGAGGTGATCCTGCCCGACCCCGAGTACATCGAGGAATATGCCGACCGGATCCTCGGCATCGTGGTCACCCACGCCCACGAGGACCACATCGGCGCGGTGGCGCACCTCTGGCCAAGGCTGAAGGCGCCCGTCTACGCCACGCCGTTCACCGCCTTCGTCCTGCGCGAGAAGCTGCGCGAGGCCGACCTCCTGGACCAGGTGCCGATCACCGAGGTGCCGCTGGGCGGCGTCATCGAGCTCGGTCCGTTCCGGATGGAGCTGATCACGCTCACCCACTCGATCCCCGAGCCCAACGGCATCGCCATCAAGACGCCGCTGGGCACCATCCTGCACACGGGCGACTGGAAGATCGACCCGCACCCGCTGCTGGGCGCCCCCACCGACCAGGACGCCATCCGCCGGCTCGGCGACGAGGGCGTGCTGGCGATGGTCTGCGATTCCACCAACGTCTTCGTGGACGGAGTTGCGGGTTCGGAAGCCGAGGTCCGGGACGCGCTGATCCCGCTGATCGGCGGCCTGAAGGGCAAGGTGGCGGTGGCCTGCTTCGCCTCCAACGTCGCCCGGATGGACAGTGTGATCCGCGCCGCCGAGGCGGCGGGGCGCCGGGTCTGCCTCGTGGGCCGCTCCATGCACCGCATGGCCTCGGCCGCCAAGTCCGTCGGCCTGATGCAGGACGTCCAGGACTTCGTGTCGGAGGGCGAGGCCGGCTACTTCCCCGCCGAGAAGATCCTCTACCTGTGCACCGGCAGCCAGGGGGAGCCCCGCGCCGCGCTCTCGCGCATCGCCGACGGCAGCCATCCGCACGTCAGCCTCGGCGCGGGCGATTCCTGCATCTTCTCCTCCCGGGTGATCCCCGGGAACGAGATCCCGATCCGCAACCTGCAGAACAAGCTCGCCGACCGCGGGGTGCGCCTCTACACCGAGCGCGACCACCCCGGCATCCACGTCTCCGGCCACCCCTGCCGCGACGAACTGGCGGAGATGTACCGCTGGGCCCGGCCGCAGATCGCGGTCCCGACCCACGGCGAGCGCCGCCACCTGCTCGAGCACTGCGCCTTCGCCAAGGACCTGCAGGTGCCCCAGGCGGTCGCGCCGCGGAACGGCGACATGGTGCGCCTGGCGCCGGGCCGGGCGGAGATCATCGACGAGGTGCCGTCGGGCCGGCTCTACGTGGACGCCGGCGTGCTCACGCCCGAGAACGGCGAGGCCCTGCGCGAACGCCGCCACGCCGCCTACAACGGCATGCTCTCGGTCTCGGTCGTGCTCGACCGCAAGGGCAAGATCCTGGCGGGCCCCGAGGTGCGGGCGCTGGGCCTGCCCACCGACGAGGACTATCCCCTCGAGGACGTGCTCGACGACCTCTCGGAGGAGGCGGAGAACGCGCTCGACCGCCTGAGCCGCGAGAACCGCGACCTGGACGACGCCGTGGAGACCGCCATGTCGCGGGCCGTGAAGAAGGCCAGCCAGCGGATCTGGGGCCGCCGCCCCGTGGTGGAGACGACGGTGCTGCGGGTCTAGCCGGCCAGGTAGGGCTGAAGCAGGCGCACCTGCAGGAAGCCCAGCACCAGGACCGAGTTGGCGACCCAGGCGATGGTGAGCAGGCGCGCCATGATCCCCCAGGGCTGGCGCGCCGTCTCGGCGCAGCGCCAGACCGCCACCAGCACCCAGGCGGTGTAGATCGCGAAGAGGCCGATCATCGTCTGCTGCAGGGCCGCGTCGCCCTGCATGAGCGCGGCCACGAAGACGGCGATCAGGATCAGGCTGACAAGGACGCCGTAGCCCCAGAACACCGTCGCCAGGCTCGCGTGGCCGCGCCAGGCGTCGAGCGGCGTGGCCGCGACCGGCTTCAGGACGGCGGGGTGAGAATTGGCCATGCGACCTCCCGATCTTGTCTCCGGCGGCCCGGGCCGGCCGGATTTGCTTTGAAAGCTTAGCACGCCAGGGCTGAGCGAGTTTGCGTTTGCGCAACCTGCCGGTTTCCGCCGCGTGATCTCGCGCCGCCGCGGGGGAGGGCGTATATGCCCCTCCATGATCGGAAGACTGAACCACATCGGCGTCGCCACTCCCTCGATCGAGGAGTCCGTGAAGCTCTACCGGGACGTCCTGGGGGCCACGAAGATCGGCGAGAAGTTTCCCATGGAGCAGCAGGGCGTATGGGTCTGCTTCGTGGACCTGCCCAACAGCCAGATCGAGCTGATCGAGCCGCTGGGCGACGCCTCGCCGCTCAAGGGGTTCCTTGAAAAGAACCCGATGGGCGGGCAACACCACGTCTGCTTCGAGGTCAAGGACATCCTCGCCGCCCGCGACGACATGGCCGCCAAGGGCGCGACCGTGCTCAACAACGGCGAGCCCCGCATCGGAGCCCACGGCACGCCGGTGATCTTCGTCCACCCGAAGAACATGGGTGGCGTGCTGGTGGAGCTGATGGAGACACCGAAGGGAGCCCACTGATGGGGCCGTTCACCGCCGTCGCGATCTACATCACCATCTGGTGGACGGTGCTGTTCGCCGTCCTGCCGTGGGGGGTGACCAGCCACGCCCAGGCCGGGATCGACAAGGGGGACGGCGGCGATCCCGGCGCGCCGGTGGATCCCAAGCTGAAGAAGAAGTTCATCACCACGACCTGGATCTCGGCGATCCTCTGGGTCGTTGTCTGGGCCATCATCCACTTCGGCCTGCTCAAGCTGCCCAACCTGCCGTCCGGCTACTAAGCGGGCCGTTGCCAAGCGGAGCCGGCGGGGGCTATCAGGGCCGCTCGCCGTAAGCTCCAGGGACACCCGTCAAACGATGCGCCTCTCGCGTTACTTCATGCCGACCCTGCGCGAGGCGCCGTCCGACGCCCAGATCGTGTCCCACCAGCTGATGCTGCGCGCCGGCCTGATCCGCCAGGAGGCGGCGGGCATCTACGCCTGGCTGCCGCTGGGCCTGAAGGTGCTGAAGAAGATCGAGCAGATCGTCCGCGAGGAGATGGACCGCGCCGGCGCCGTCGAGATCCTCATGCCCACCCTGCAACTCGCCGACCTGTGGCGGGAGAGCGGGCGCTACGACGACTACGGCGAGGAGATGCTGCGGATCAAGGACCGCCATGAGCGGGACCTGCTGTACGGCCCCACGGCGGAGGAGGTCGTCACCGACATCTTCCGGTCTTATGTGAAGTCCTACAAGGACTTGCCGAAGAATCTTTACAACATCCAGTGGAAGTTCCGCGACGAACGCCGCCCCCGGTTCGGGGTTATGCGCGGCCGCGAGTTCCTGATGAAGGACGCCTATTCGTTCGACATCGACGAGGCCGCCGCCCGGCGCGCCTACAACCGGATGTTCCTGGCCTATCTGAACATCTACGCGCGGCTGGGCCTCAAGGCGATCCCGGTGCGGGCGGACACCGGCCCGATTGGCGGCGACCTGTCGCACGAGTTCATCATCCTGGCCGACACCGGCGAGAGCCAGGTGTTCGCCCACCGCGACCTGGTCGAGATGGGCGCGCCGGGCCCCGACCTCGACTGGGACGGCGACCTGCAGCCGCTCGTCGAGCAGCGCACCCGCCTCTACGCCGCCTCCGACGAGATGCACGACCAGGCCCGCTTCGAGGCCGAGGCCGCCGAGGGCGACCGGATGACGGCCCGCGGCATCGAGGTCGGTCACATCTTCTACTTCGGCGAGAAGTACTCCAAGCCGATGGGCGCCAGGGTGGCCGGACCGGACGGCAAGGAAGTCCCCGTGCACATGGGCTCCTACGGCGTCGGCGTCTCGCGCCTGGTGGGCGCGATCATCGAGGCGAGCCACGACGACGCCGGCATCATCTGGCCCGATCCCGTGGCCCCGTTCGGCGCGGCCGTCGTCAACCTGCGGCCGGGCGAGCCCACCGTCGACGAGGTGGCCGAGCAGGCCTACCGGGCGCTCGCCGACCGCGGCAAGGAGCCCTGCCTCGACGACCGCGACGACCGCCCGGGCGCGAAGTTCGCCTCCCTGGACCTGGTCGGCGTGCCTTGGCAGCTCATCGTCGGTCCCAAGGGGGTCGCCGAGGGCGCGGTGGAGATCAAGCGCCGCGCCACGGGCGAGCGCCAGACCCTGCCGCTGGAGCAGGCCCTGAAGGCGATCTGCGCCGCATGAGCGACCCCGCCGCTCCCATCGGCGGGCGTGCGCCGCCCTTCGGCCTGTGGGAACGCATGCTCGCCGGACGCTACCTGCGCGCCAAGCGCAGCCAGGGCGGCGTGGCGCTGATCTCGGTCATCTCCTTCATCGGCATCATGCTGGCCGTGGCCACCCTGATCATCGTCATGAGCGTGATGAACGGCTTCCGCACCGAGCTGCTCGGGCGGATCCTGGGCTTCAACGGCCATGTGTTCGTGGCCGGTCCCGTTCTCGACGGGGACGGGCGCGACGCCGCCGTCGCCCGCATCGCCAAGGTGCCCGGCGTGGTGCAGGTGGCGCCGATCATCGAGGCCCAGGCCATCGCCATGGGCCCCACCCAGATCTCCGGGACCATCGTCCGCGGCATCGCGCCGAAGGACCTGGCGGCCACGCGGCTCGTCTCCGGCAACATCACCCGCGGCTCGATCCGCGGCTTCGGCGAGGGCGAGTACGGCGGCGACATCATCGTCGTGGGCGAGCGGCTGGCCCAGGCGCTGGGTGTCTCGCCCGGCGACGCCCTGACCCTGATCTCCCCCACCGGCGGCGCCACCGCGTTCGGCGGCACCCCGCTGCAGAAGACCTACACGGTCGGCGGGACCTTCAGCGTCGGCATGAGCCAGTACGACCAGGCCTACATCTACATGCCCTTCGCCCAGGCCCAGCTGTTCTTCGGGCGCGAGGGAACGGCCGACGTGATCGAGGTGAAGGTCGCCGACCCGGACAAGGCCACGCAGATGAAGGCGGCGGTGCACCGCGCCGCCGGGCCCTTGGCCATGGTCACCGACTGGACCCAGCGGGACTCCTCCTTCTGGGGCGCGCTGAAGGTCGAGCGCAACGTCATGCGCCTGATCCTCATGCTGCTGGTGGCCATCGCGGCCATGAACATCATCTCGGGCCTCGTGATGCTGGTGAAGAACAAGGGCCGCGACATCGCCATCCTGCGCACCATGGGCGCGGGGCAGGGGTCGATCCTGCGGATCTTCTTCATGTCGGGGGCCTCGATCGGCGTGCTGGGCACCGCCGTGGGGCTGACGCTCGGCATCGTCTTCTGCATCTACATCGGACCGATCCAGCAGTTCGTGGAATGGGCGACGGGCCAGGCGGTGTTCGCCTCCGACGTCTATTTCCTGAACCGCATCCCGGCGAAGGTGGACTGGCGGGAGGTGGCGATCATCACCTTCTGGGCCCTGGCCATGAGCTTCCTGGCGACCCTGCCGCCCGCCTGGCGGGCCTCGCGCCTCGATCCGGTGGAGGCGCTCCGCTATGAGTGAGCCCGTCCTCTCCATCCGCGGCCTCGAGCGCACCTACGTCACCGCCGCGGGGCCGCTCAACGTCCTGCGCGGCGTCGACCTGGACCTGCGGCCGGGCGAGATCGTCGGCCTGATCGGGCCCTCCGGCTCAGGCAAGTCGTCCCTGCTGCACGCCGCGGGCCTGCTGGAGCATCCCGACGGCGGCCGCATCTCGGTGCTGGGCCAGGACTGCACGGACCTCTCGGACCGCCAGCGCACACGGGTGCGGCTGGCCACCATCGGCTTCGTCTACCAGTTCCACCACCTGCTGCCGGAGTTCTCGGCGGTCGACAACGTGGCCCTGCCGCAGATGATCGCCGGCAGGAGCCGCAAGGCCGCCCAGGAGCGGGCCCGCACCCTGCTGACCGAACTCGGCCTGAAGGAGCGGGCGCACCACCAGCCGGCGCAGCTCTCGGGCGGGGAACAGCAGCGGGTCGCCATCGCCCGCGCGCTCGCCAACTCGCCCCGCCTCCTGCTGGCCGACGAGCCGACGGGCAACCTCGACCCGACCACCTCGGGCGCGGTGTTCGAGAACCTCTATGCGCTGGCCCGCAGCGAGGGCGTGGCGGCGCTGGTCGCCACCCACAACCTAGAGCTCGCCCGCCACATGGACCGGGTCTTCGCGCTCAAGGACGGCCACCTGGAAGAGCAGCCGCGGGGCTAGCCGCCGCTATCGCTGGCGCCGCCAGGCCTCGCCCGTGGCCGGGGCGGGCGCGTCGGCGGCGGAGATCTGGTCGATTAGGTCCAGGGCGACTTTGCTTCCGGCGTCGATGTCGGATTCTCTGGCCAGACCCTGCCGGACCTCGAACAGATAGTCCCCGCGGCGAAGGACGTACATCGTCTGGATCTGCCCGTCCTTGTCCATCCACCACCGGCCGGCGAGCACCGGCTCGTCGCGCCCTGGCCGCAGCTTGGAGAGACTGCGGGTGACCCCGTACGCCTCCTCTTCCTGCCGGATCCGTTCGGCGACGTAGGCCTTGTCCGTGGACTTGTCGGGCATGAAGGTCGCGTCGACCACGGTCCAGCTATCCTGCGTCGACCAGGTGCAGGCCAGGTCCAGGCCCTCATCGCTGATGTCCAGCACCTGCACGCGGATGCGCTCGAAGGGACCGTAGGCGGGCCGGCAGGCAAACCCGGAGCCGCGGAACACCCAGTCGCCGTTCCTGGCTTCCGTCACCAACCCTCCGTCGGGGGCAAGGAGGGTCGCGGGCGTGGAGACGCTGACGCCGGACGGGCGGAACAGCTCGGCGCGGGGCCCGGCCGCGGTCTCCAGCAGCAGGGACACGGCCCCGCCGTCGTCGCCGTAGGCGGCGAGCCCTTCGGCCTTGGCCTCCGCGGCCGCGGCGATGTCGTCGGCGAGCAGCGTCGCGGCGGGCGGTCCATCGTAGACCTTGAACAGGAAGAAGGGCTCATCGCCCTGCCGGCTCACGAGGTAGTAGGCCGGCGGCGCCGTTGCGCCGGGCAGTCCGCGGCGCGTGCGGCTCCACGCGGCGGCGTCGATCGGCGACGGGCCCCGGACCAGGAAGTAGGCGTCGCCGCGTCCGGTGGCGATGGCGACGCGCACGGGGGCGTTGCCGGCGCCGGAGAACAGCGTCCAGACCACGTCATCGGCGGCGAAGCGCGCCACAGGGCATCCGCCGGCCGCCTTGAGGTCGGCCTCGGACCAGCCCTGGCCGGTGGGGTCGTGGAGGGTGAGGAACAGGCCGGCCATGAGCCCGGCGCGTCCTGCCTCGTCCAGCGGCGCCTTGAAGGTCAGCGGCTTGCCGGTGGCGGCGAGCGGCGTGCCGCAACTGGGCGGCGGCAGGGCCTGGAACATCCGCGGGCTGTCGGCGGCGGCCGCGGAGAACGGCGTCGCGAGACAGGCGAGCGCTGCGACGACAAGGGAACGGACGAACATGCGGAGCCTCCCCGAATCCAGGCTTCGCTATAGCAGCTTGACGATGAGAACAAAACCGGAATAAGAACGAAAACGGAACGCAACCGGTCGTCCACAGGACACCCACAGCAGGAACGTCGCACATGGTTCGTCTGGCTCGGGAATCACTGGCTTTTGCCTCGGTGGCCAGCTTTGTCTGGATGATGTGCTCGGTGGCGGCCCACGTGGGGTGACGACGCCATGAGCCGGATGGCGGAGGCGGCGGGGTTGAGCGGCGAGGGGGCTTCTGGCGAGGGCGGCTTCGTCCACCTGCGGGTCCGGTCCGCCTATTCCCTGCTCGAAGGGGCCATCAAGGCCGACAAGATCGGCGCGCTGGCCCACGGCCAGCACATGCCGGCCGTGGCGCTCACCGACCGCGCCAACCTGTTCGGGGCGCTGGAGTTCTCGGTGGCCACCAAGGGCGCGGGCGTCCAGCCGATCGTCGGCTGCGCCCTGCCGGTCTCCGGGATCGGCGAGAAGCCGCCGGAACGCTGGGCCAAGACGCCCACCGTCGTCCTGCTCGCCCAGAGCGAGCGGGGGTACCTCAACCTCTGCGAGCTCTCGTCCATCGCCTATGTCGAGAGCGACGGGACCGAGGACCCGCACGTGCCCTGGGCCCGGGTGGCCGAGCATGCCGAGGGGCTGATCCTGCTCTCCGGCGGTCCCGACGGGCCGGTCGACCATCTGTTCGCGGCCGGCAAGGTGAAGGAGGGACGCGCGGCGCTCTCCGAGATGCACCGGGTGTTCGGCGACCGCTTCTATGTGGAGCTGCAGCGCCACGGTCTGGCGTCCGAGGCGGCGGCCGAGGGCGAGCTGGTGGCCTTCGCCTACGACCAGGACGCGCCGCTCGTCGCCACCAACGACTGCTACTTCGCCAAACAGGCCATGCATCAGGCGCACGACGCCCTGCTGTGCATCGCCGACGGCAGCTTCATCGGCCAGGACGAGCGCCGGCGGGTCACCGCCGAGCACTGGTTCAAGCCGGCGGCCGACATGCGGGCCCTGTTCGCGGACCTCCCGGAGGCCTGCGACAACACCGTCGACATCGCCCGCCGCTGCGCCTTCATGGTCCACAAGCGCGACCCCCTGCTGCCGCGCTTCCCCACCGAGGGCGGCCGCTCCGAGGCGGACGAGCTGGCCCACCAGGCGCGCGAGGGCCTGAAGCTGCGGATGGCCCGCGGCCAGGCCAATTCCGCGCCGGCGGAGGAGTACGAGGCCAGGCTGGAGCGGGAGATCGGGGTCATCACCCAGATGGGCTTCCCCGGCTACTTCCTGATCGTTGCGGACTTCATCAAGTGGGCGAAGGCCCACGAGATTCCGGTCGGCCCGGGCCGCGGCTCGGGGGCGGGCTCCCTGGTCGCCTATGCGCTGACCATCACCAACCTTGACCCGCTGCAGTACGGCCTGCTGTTCGAGCGCTTCCTCAATCCGGAGCGGGTGTCCATGCCCGACTTCGACATCGACTTCTGCCAGGAACGGCGGGAGGAGGTGATCAGCTACGTCCAGCAGCGCTACGGCCGCGACCGGGTGGCCCAGATCATCACCTTCGGCACCCTGCAGGCCCGCGCCGTGCTGCGCGACGTGGGCCGGGTGCTGCAGCTGCCGCTGGGGCAGGTGGACCGGCTAGCCAAGATGGTGCCCGCCAACCCGGCCAACCCGGTGACCCTGGCCCAGGCCATCGACATCGAGCCGCGCCTGCGCCAGGCCCGCGACGAGGACGAGGGCGTCGCCCGGCTGCTGGACACCGCCCTGCAGCTGGAGGGCCTCTACCGCAACGCCTCGACCCACGCCGCCGGCGTGGTGATCGGCGACCGCCCGCTGACCGAGCTGACGCCGCTCTACCGCGATCCGCGCTCCGAGCTGCCGGCCACCCAGTTCAACATGAAGTGGGTGGAAAGCGCGGGCCTGGTGAAGTTCGACTTCCTGGGCCTGAAGACGCTCACCGTCATCGACCGGGCGCTGAAGTACCTGGAGAAGCGCGGCGCGCGGGTCGACATGACGGCCCTGCCGCTCGACGACGCCAAGACCTATGAGCTGATGAGCAACGCCCAGACGGTGGGGGTCTTCCAGCTCGAAGGGCAGGGGATGCGCGACACCCTGCGCCAGCTCCGCCCCAACTCGATCGAGGACGTCACCGCCATCGGCGCCCTCTACCGACCGGGCCCGATGGACAACATCCCGGCCTTCGTGGACTGCAAGTTCGGGCGCAAGCCGATCGACACCCTGCACCCGACGCTGGCGCCGGTGCTGAACGAGACCTACGGCATCATCGTCTACCAGGAACAGGTGATGCAGATCGCCCAGATCCTGGCGGGCTACAGCCTGGGCGAAGCCGACCTTCTTCGCCGCGCCATGGGCAAGAAGAAGAAGGAGGAGATGGACGCCCAGCGGGCGCGGTTCGTCTCCGGCGCGGAGAAGAACGGCATCCCAGCGGCCCAGGCCGGCGCGATCTTCGACCTGGTCGACAAGTTCGCCGGCTACGGCTTCAACAAGTCCCACGCCGCGGCCTATGCGGTCGTCAGCTACCAGACCGCCTGGCTCAAGGCGAACGCGCCGGTCGAGTTCTTCGCCGCGTCCATGAGCCTCGACATCGCCAACACCGACAAGCTCAGCGTCTTCTACCAGGACGCCAAGCGGTTCGGCGTGAAGATCCGGCCGCCCGACATCAACCGATCGGCCGCCGACTTCGAGGTGGAGGACGGCGAGGTGCTCTATGCGCTGGGCGCCATCCGAAACGTCGGCCTGCAGGCCATGGAGCACGTGGTGGAGGTCCGCCGCGAGGGCGGGCCGTTCCGCGACATCTTCGACTTCGTCGAGCGGGTGGACCCACGGCAGGTCAACAAGCGCACCTTCGAGACGCTCGCCCGGGCCGGCGCCTTCGACGCCATCCATCCGAACCGGGCCCAGCTGGTCGAGGCCGCCGACCTGCTGCTGGGGTTCGCCCAGAGCGTGGCCGCCCAGCGGGCGTCGGAGCAGGCCGCGCTGTTCGGCGACAGCAACGACCAGCTGGCCGAGGCCCAGAAGCGCAAGATGCCCAGGCGGGAGCCCTGGACGCCGACCGAGCGCCTGGACGAGGAGCTGGCGGCGATCGGCTTCTACCTCTCCGGCCACCCGCTCGAGGACATGGTCGAGGCCCTGCGCCGCAAGCGCACCGACCTCTACACCGACGCCATCGCCAAGGCGCTCGCCGGGGCCGAAGCCCTGCGGATGGCCGGCATCGTGCGGCGCAAGCTGGAGAAGCCGGGCCGCACGGGCGAGAAGTTCGCCTTCGTGACCCTGTCCGATCCGACCGGCGAGTACGAGGTGCTGTTCCCGCCGGAGACCCTGCGCCGCTGCCGTGACTTCCTGGAGCCGGGCAAGGCGGTCTCGATCCGCGTCCGCGCCAAGGCCAGCGAGGGCGAGGTGCGCTTCTTCGGCGACGACGCCATGCCGGTGGAGAAGGCGATCGAGAACGCCGTCGCGGGCCTGCGCGTCCACCTGGCCCCCCGCAGCGCCGAGATCGAGGCCCTGAAGAAGCGGCTGGAGGGCGTCACCGACCCCCGCGGCGGCGAGATCCTGCTGGTCGCGGGCCTCGGCGCGGGCCGGGAGGTGGAGATGAAGCTGCCCGGCCGCTTCACCCTCAACGGCGCTGTCCGCGGCGCCCTGAAGACCGCGCCGGGCGTGGTGTTCGTCGAGGATCTCTGAGGAGAACGCCTTGAGGCTGACGTTCGCCGCCGCCGCCGCCCTGGCCCTGGTCGCCGCGCCGGCTGCGGCCCAGGGTTACGGGACGTTCGCGCCCAAGGCCCCGAAGCCCCCGCTCGCCAGCCCCGGCTATCCGGCCTACAAGCCGCCGTCGCTGACCGCGCCGCCGTCGTACGGCGTGCCGGCGCCCTCCACGGCCGCGCCGCCCGCGAAGCCCAGGCCCTACGATCCCGACCCGCCCCGGCCGCCGGCCTTCAAGCCCCACGAACCCTACAGGCCGCCCAGCCTGTTCGGGCCGCCCGGCCAGCCGAAGCGGACGTAGGGCGCGAGCCGCGCGCGGCCCGCCCGGGGCACTTGATTTTCCGGCGCTTTCCCCCTACATGCGCCGCTCCAATCCACACGCAGGCGTTCGGCCTGGCCGGGGAGACATCCCGACCACGTCCGTTCCGGTCCTCTTCGGAGGGTTTGCCTGCGGCGGTTCAACCGGAAGAAAGACGAGATACAGACGATGGCTCTGCCTGAATTCTCCATGCGCCAGCTCCTGGAAGCCGGCGCCCACTTCGGCCACCAGACCCACCGCTGGAACCCGAAGATGGACCGCTACATCTTCGGCAGCCGGTCCAACATCCACATCATCGACCTGTCGCAGTCGATCCCGCTGCTCCACCAGGCCCTGGTGAAGGTGCGCGAAGTCGCCGCGTCCGGCGGCCGGATCCTGTTCGTCGGCACCAAGCGCCAGGCCTCCGAGCCGATCGCCACGGCGGCGCGCCGCTGCGCCCAGTACTATGTGAACCACCGCTGGCTGGGCGGCACGCTCACCAACTGGCGCACCGTCTCGGGCTCGATCGCCCGCCTGCGCGAGCTGGAAGGCGTGCTGGAAGGCGAGAGCGGCCGCACCAAGAAGGAGCTGCTGCAGCTGACCCGCGAGCGCGACAAGCTCGAGCTGAGCCTCGGTGGCATCAAGGACATGGGCGGCATCCCGGACCTGATGTTCGTGATCGACACCAACAAGGAAGCGATCGCGATCCAGGAAGCCCGCAAGCTGAACATTCCGGTGATCGCCATCCTGGACACCAACTGCAATCCGGACGGCATCACCTATCCGATCCCGGGCAACGACGACGCGGCCCGCGCCATCCAGCTCTACTGCGACCTGATGGCCGACGCGATCCTCGACGGCCTGGCCGCCGGCCAGGCGGCCTCGGGCGTCGACCTCGGCGCCTCGGAGGCTCCGGTGGAGCCGGCCCTGGCCCGCGAACTGACGCCGCAGGCCCCGGCCGAGCCCGAGGTGAGCGCGCCGGAAGCCGCGGCCCTGGAAGCCGAGATGACCGGCGCGGAAGCCCCGGCGGAAGCCGAGGCCGCGCCGGAAGCCGCCTCCGAGCAGCCGAACTCGTAAGAGACCCGGTCGGGCGCAGGTCCTGCGCCCGCC
>NZ_DAISJG010000027.1:0-41603 GCF_036821595.1 Phenylobacterium sp. | reverse complement strand
ACCACGGCGTGGTCAAGTTCGACGTGGTCACCGGCGCCCAGGCCAAGAGCCAGACCCACGCCCCGAGCTACACCAAGGTGTTCGCCCAGGAGCTGGTGAAGCAGGCCGAGCGCGACCCCAAGATCGTCGCCATCACCGCGGCCATGCCCTCGGGCACCGGCCTCGACCTGTTCGGCCAGAGGTTCCCCGAGCGCACCTTCGACGTTGGCATCGCCGAGCAGCACGCGGTGACCTTCGCCGCCGGACTCGCGGCCGACGGCATGAAGCCGTTCTGCGCGATCTATTCCACCTTCCTGCAACGCGGCTACGACCAGGTGGTCCACGACGTGGCCATCCAGCGCCTGCCGGTGCGCTTCGCCATGGATCGTGCCGGCCTGGTCGGCGCCGACGGGCCCACCCACGCAGGCGCCTTCGACGTGGGCTTCATGGGCGCCCTGCCCGGCATGGTGCTGATGGCGCCGTCCGACGAGGCCGAGCTCGCCCACGCCATCGCCACCGCCGTGGCTATCGACGACCGTCCCTCGGCCTTCCGCTATCCGCGCGGCGAGGGCACGGGCGCGGTGATCCCCGAGCTGGCCGAGCCGCTGGAGATCGGCAAGGGCCGCATCGTTCGCGAGGGCTCGGCCGTCGCCATCCTTTCGTTCGGCACCCGCCTGTCGGAGAGCCTGAAGGCGGCGGACATGCTCGCCGCGCGGGGGCTTTCCGCCACCGTCGCCGACGCCCGCTTCGCCAAGCCCCTGGACGTGGACCTGATCCTCCGGCTCGCCCGCGAGCACGAGGCCCTGATCACCGTCGAGGAAGGCGCCATGGGCGGCTTCGGCGCCTTCGTCCTGCAGGCGCTCGCCGAGCACGGCGGCCTCGACCGCGGCCTGAAGGTCCGCACCCTGGTGCTGCCCGACATCTTCCAGGATCAGGACAAGCCCGAGGCCATGTACGCCCAGGCGGGTCTCGACGCCGAAGGCATCGTCCGCGGCGCCCTGGCCGCGCTCGGCATCGACAACGCCGCCGCCAAGGGCCGACGGGCCTAGGCGCGGCAGCTCGTCAGGAACTGGCGCGCCTTGGCCTTGTCGCCGGGGACGGGGGTGCGGCGGCCGTTGACGCCGACGGCCAGGTCGCCGCTGTCGGCGAAGCGCTGGAGCACCGGATCGCGGACCGGGGCGATCGCCTCCACGAGCACGCCCTCGCCAAGGCTCGGCGCCACCTCGGCGCGGTAGCGGGTGCTGCGGCTTCCCGAGGCGAGTTCGAGCTCGGGCCGGGCGTCCGGCCCCGCGTTCGCGGAGACCAGGACCTCGCCGGACCCGGGGGCGCAGCTCAGCATCAGGACCACGTTGTCGCTCTGCGGCTGGCCGAACGCGAGCTTGGCGCCTTCGCCCTCCACCTCGTGCAGCGACCAGGCCATCCCCGGAAGGGCGGCGGGCGTCTGCTGGTGCGCGCAGGCGCTGAGCGTGCAGGCGACGATGAAGCTCAAGGCGGCGCGGCGGCGCATGTGACGACCCCTTCTGGAGGCAAGAACGTCACATGGCCGCAACCGGTTCTGTGACTTCCGTCACAGGCCGGGAATTATTTGCCGGCGGCTCAGAACGGCGAGAAGCGCTCCACCAGCGACTGGCCGGCCGGAGTCTTCTGGACGCGGCTGATGTCGCCGCGGCCCGCGTAGCTGATGCGCGCCTCGGCGATCTGGGTGTGGCGGATGGTGTTGGCGCTGGAGATATCCTCCGGCCGCACGATGCCGGCGACGGTCAGCTGGCGGACCTCGAAGTTGGTGCGCACCTCCTGGGTGCCCTGGATCACCAGGTTGCCGTTGGGCAGCACCGCGCTCACCACCGCGGCGACGGTCAGGGAGATCTTCTCGGCCCGGTTCACCGCCCCGTTGCCCGTGCTGGAGCTCTTGGAGCCGGTCTCGATCAGGGCCGAGGGGTCGATGGCGGGCGTGCCGGGCGGCAGCAGCCGGCCGATGCTGGATTCCAGCCCGAGCAGGTGCGGCGTGCCGAGCGTCGAGCCCGCGGTCCGCGTGCTGGTGCTCGAATTGATGGTCTTGGCGCTGTCGTCGATGTCGATGTTGACGGTCAGGATGTCGCCGACCCTGTTCGCCCGCTGGTCGATGAAGAAGGCGCGCGCCCCGCTCCGCCACAGCGAGTTGGCGCTCGCGGGCTGGGCGGGAACCGCGGGCAGCACCACCTGGTGCTGCGGCACCAGGGCGGCGGGATAGCCGACCGGGGCGAGTTCGGGGCCCTTCACCGATTCCACCACGGTGGAGCAGGCGGCCAGCGGGACCAAGGCGGCGGCGAGGGCGAGGGTGCGGAGACGCATGACGGGAGGCTTCCTCTAGCGGAGCGCGTAGCGGGTGGAGCGGACAGCCTTGAGCTGATCGGCGGCGGGGCCGACCACGGCCTGGCCCGGACCGATGACCACGGCCTGGACGGTCTTCTTCGAAAGCGTGTTCTGGATGTTGATCAGGTCCCCGGCCGCGCCGGCGGAGAGCGCCCGCGCCTGCAGGGACAGCGAGATGCCGGCGTCCTCGTAGGTGACGGTGATCAGCTCGCCGACCTTCACCACCTGGGCGGCGGCCACGTCGCGGCCGGAGACGGCGGCCCCGGCCCGCAGCGGGCGGCGGGCGGCCAGGCCGATCACCTGCTCGGCGTCGGACGGCGCGTCGGCGGGGGCGGCGGCGGCCCTGGCCCAGACCAGGTCCTGCGGCTGCACCACCTCGCCCGCGGCGAGGCTGCGGGCGTAGGTCAGCACCTCCACGTTGCCGCGGGCCGCCGGGGCCGCACCGCCGGCGTTCGGGCCGCGGACGACGATGCGCTTCAGCCCCTCGGCGTTGGCCCAGTCGAGGCCGGCGCGGCGGGCGACCGCCTGCACGATGCGGGCGTCCAGCAGCACGCTGTCGCCGGCCCGGCCGGCCACGGGCGTCTTGCCCGCCGCGCCCGCGCCCTCGAACAGGTCCCCCAGGGTGACGATCCCGTCTGCGTCGGAGGTGTCGGCCTTCAGCGTCACCGGCTGGCCGGCGAACGCCGGGGTGGCGAGCAGGACCGCGAAGAGGGCGGGGAGGATGCGCTTCATGGCTCTACGACTTCACCTGGTTGGCCACGCCCAGCATGTTGTCGGCGGTGGAGATGACCTTGGAGTTCATCTCGTAGGCCCGCTGGGCGACGATCAGGGCGGTGATCTCGGACACCGCGTCCACGTTCGAGGCTTCGGTGTAGCCCTGCATGAGCTGGCCGATCCCCTGGGTGCCCGGAATGCCGGTGATCGGCGGGCCGGACGCGGCGGTCTCCATCAGCAGGTTCGCGCCCTGGGCCGAAAGGCCGCCCTCGTTCATGAAGGTGGCGAGTTCGAGGTTGCCGACCACGGCCTGTTCCGCCTGGCCCGGCTGCGTCACCTGCACCTGGCCCGACAGGGAGATGGAGACGTCGGTGGCGTCGTTCGGGATGGTGATGCCCGGCTGGACCGCGTAGCCGTTCTGGGTGACGAGCTGGCCCTGGTCGTTGATCGCCAGGTTGCCGGCCCGGGTGAAGGCCGTCTCGCCGGAGGGCAGCAGCACCTGGAAGTAGCCCCGCCCGTCGATGGCCAGGTCGAACTTGTTGTCGGTGCGGGTGAACGAGCCCTGGGTGGCGATCCGGTAGACCGAGCCGGCCTTCACGCCCGCGCCGATCTGCACGCCGGTCGGCACGATGGTGCCCTGGTCGGAGGACTGCGCCCCGGGCTGTTCGAGCGTCTGATAGAGCAGGTCCTGGAACTCGGCGCGCTGACGCTTGAACGCCACCGTGTTCATGTTGGCGATGTTGTTCGAGATGACCTCGACGTTCAGCTGCTGGGCCGACATGCCCGTGGCTGCGGTGCGAAGCGCTTGCATCGTCGTCTACTCCCTAGCTCACCCGGCCCATGCGCTCGACGGTGCGGCGCGACAGGTCGGCATTGGAATCCATCATGCGGGCCATGGACTCGTAGGCGCGCTGCACCTCGATCATCCGGGTGATCTCCGCGATGGGCTGGACGTTCGACCCCTCCAGCATCCCCTGGCGGACCTTCGCCTCGAGGGCGGGCTGGGGGAGGGCGTTGGAGGTGTTCTGGTAGAGGTTGTCGCCGCGCTTCTCGAGCACGGCCAGGTCGTCGAAGGCGACCACGGCGACCTTGCCGATCCGCTCCCCGCCCTGGCTGATCGTGCCGTCCTGGGCGATGGTGACCGGGCCGAGCTCGGGATCGACGGTGATCTCGCCGCCGCCCTCGTCCAGCACGGGCGAGCCGCCCTGGGTGGTCAGGCGGCCGATCTCGTCGGTGCGGAACCGGCCGTCGCGTGTGAACCGCTCGCCCTCGGCGCTCTGCACCCGGAAGAAGCCCTGGCCCTCGATGGCCATGTCGAACGGCCCGTCGGTCTTGCGAAGCGCGCCCTGGGCGAAGTCACGGGCCACGCCGTCGGCGACCACGAACTTCACCGGCTTGGGACCGCCCAGGGTGAAGGCCGGGGCCTGCGGATCGGCCCGGGTCATCAGCGACTCGACCTTGAAGCCGGCGGTGTCGGCGTTGGCGATGTTGTTGGCGATGATGTCCATCTCGCGCCGAAGCACGATCTGGCGGGACAATCCGACGTAGAGCGCGTTTTCCATTAAGGTCTGCCAGGCTTCCGCGACACTTTTGCCGCCTGTCCGCTGCAAGCTTCGGGCCAGCCGAAAACCTCAGGAAATCCAACAGTTAAAATGGTTAACGGCCACCGCCCGGCGCTTTCTGCCGGGTAGGAATTGGCGCCGTTAAGGTCTGTTAAAAACCGGTTCTTAACCAAACCGGGGCCATGGGTGTGGGACTAGGATTCTAAGGAACGCGCGCGTGGCCGAGGACAAGGTCAAGGAAGCCCCCGAAGGGGAGGGCGGCGAAGGCGAGGAAGGCGGCGGCAAGAAGAAGCCGCCGCTGAAGGTGCTGATCATCGCCGGCGCCGCGGCCCTCGTCGTTCTGGGCGGCGGCGGCACGGCCGCGTTCATGTTCCTCAAGCCGAAGCCCGACGCGGAAGCCGCGGCCGACCACGGCAAGAAGGACAAGAAGAAGGAGAAGAAGGGCAAGGAGGAGAAGGGCCATGCCGGAGGCGAGGCCGGCGGCGCCGTGGTGCGCGAGGGGCCCGACGGCGTGGTCTTCTACACCATGCCCGACGTGGTGGTGAACATGCAGACCGCCGAGGGCCGGCCCACCTTCCTGAAGCTGAAGCTCACCCTCGAGTTGCCCGACGACCACGTGGTCGAGGAGCTCGACCCGAACATGCCGAGGCTCCAGGACATGTTCCAGACCTTCCTGCGCGAGCTGCGCCCGGAGGACCTGCAGGGCAGCCAGGGTTCGTACCAGCTGCGCATGGAGATCCTGCGCCGGGTGAATCTGGTGATCGCACCGTCCAAGGCGAACGCCGTCCTGATCGAGGAGATGCTGATCAACTGACGCCCCTCCCGGGGGCGGCGGTTCGCAAGCGCCAATGTCCGAAGACAACGAATCCCAAGCCGAAGGAACCGGGGCCGCCTGGGCGGGCGGCCAGGCCGCGGCCGCGCCCGGCGCGGACGGCGCGCTATCGTCCGAGCGCATCCTGAACCAGGACGAGATCGACAGCCTGCTCGGCTTCGACCTCAATGACGACGAGGGCGGCGAGCGCACCGGCATCCGGGCGATCATCAACTCGGCGCTGGTCTCCTACGAGCGCCTGCCGATGCTGGAGATCGTCTTCGACCGCCTGGTGCGGTTGATGACCACCTCCTTGCGGAACTTCACCTCCGACAACGTCGAGGTGAGCCTCGACAACATCTCGTCCATCCGCTTCGGCGACTACCTGAACTCGATTCCGCTGCCGGCCATCCTGTCGGTGTTCCGGGCCGAGGAGCTCAACAACTACGGCCTGCTGACGGTCGATTCGAACCTGATCTACTCGATCGTCGACGTGCTGCTGGGCGGCCGGCGCGGCACCGCGGCCATGCGGATCGAGGGGCGGCCCTACACGACCATCGAGCGGGTGCTCGTCCAGCGGATGGTGGAGGTCGTGCTGGCCGACGCCAAGGAAGCCTTCGAGCCGCTGACGCCGGTGACCTTCACCCTCGACCGGCTGGAGACCAATCCCCGCTTCGCCGCCATCGCCCGGCCGGCCAACGCCGCCATCCTGGTGAAGCTCCGGATCGACATGGAAGATCGCGGCGGGCGCATCGAGCTCCTGCTGCCCTACGCCACCCTTGAACCCATCCGGAAGATGCTGCTGCAGCAGTTCATGGGCGAGAAGTTCGGCCGCGACAACATCTGGGAAAGCCACCTCGCCACCGAGCTCTGGACCACCAACATGGAGGTCCGCGCCGTGCTCGACGAGCAGGAGGTCCCGCTCCGGCAGGTCCTCGACCTCAAGGTCGGTGACACCATCATGCTCAACGCCACGCCCGACAGCCTGATCGAGCTTCGCGCCGGGGCCATTCCGCTCACCCGTGGCCGCATGGGCCGCCGCAACTCCCACATCGCCGTCCGCGTCGAGGCGCCTCTCCCGCCCACCGCCCGGCAAGCCGTCCAGAGGGTCTAGACCATGAGCATCATCGGCATCGGCCTGAACCTGCTGCTGGCCTGCCTGCTGGGCGCGGCCCTGGCCATGGGCTGGCGGCTCAACAAGCGCCTGCAGGCGCTTCGCGATTCCCATGACGGGTTCGCCACCGCGGTGCGCGAGCTGAACGCCGCCGCCGAGCGCGCCGAGCAGGGCCTCGCCGACCTGCGCGCCGCCACCGACGAGGCCACCGACGCGTTGGGCGACCGCATCCACAAGGGCCGTGAGCTGGTCCAGAAGCTGGAGCGCCTGATCGACCAGGCGCCGAAGGCCGGCGCGCGGCGCCTGCCCGAGCCGGAGCCGGACGACGAGCGCGCCCAGGAGCGCCGCCTTGGCGCCCTGCTGGCCGCGGCCCGCGAGGCGCGGCAGCGGCCCGAACGCATGCCCGACCGCCAGGCGATCGCCCGTCCGAAGCCGCTGTTCGAGGACGACCTGTTCGACGACGAGCCCCTGGCGCTGACCGCCGTCCGGGGCGCCCGCCGATGAAGAGCATCCCCCGCATCCTGCCGCTGGTGGGCGTCGCCATGGGCGGCGTCCTCGCCGTGAACGCGCTCGCCGGCGCCAAGGGCCTGCCCGAGCTGATGTCCGGCGCCCGCGCCTTCGCCGAGGAGACCACGAAGGGCGGCAAGTCCGAGAAGCCGGACGACAAGGCCAGGACCGGCGAGGGCAAGGACGCCGCCGCCGCGCTCCCGGCGCTGCCGTCGGCCAACATCAAGCCGCAGGCGATCTGCGCGCCGACCGCCGCCGAACTCGCCAAGCAGGCGGGCCTGTCGCCGGCCGAGCTGCAGGTCCTGCAGAGCCTCGGACAACGCCGCGGCCAGCTCGACCAGCGCGAGAACGATCTGGAGACCCAGATCGCCCTGCTCGCCGCCGCCGAGGCCAAGCTCGACGCGAAGGTCCGGGCGCTCAACGGCCTGAAGGGCGAGATCAGTGGCCTGCTCAGCGAGGCCGACGCCAAGGAGGCCGCCGAGATCGACCGCCTGGTGAAGGTGTTCGAGGGCATGAAGGCCAAGGACGCCGCCCCGCGCATGGTCAATCTGGACGACGCCGTGCGCCTGCCGATCGCCGCCAAGATGAAGGAGCGCGCGCTGTCGGCGATCCTCGCCCAGATGCCGCCGGCCGAGGCCAAGAAGCTCACCGAGTCCATGGCCAAGCGCTTCACCGAGGCCCGCGCCATGGCCGCCAACGCCGCGGCCACCGCCAACCAGGCGGCCGGCCCGGCCGGGGCTCCCGCCGCCCGTCCGGCCGCGGCGCCGCCGCGCAAGGCCGCGCCGGGCGCCAACCAGGCGGCCGCGCCGCCCGCCGCCCCGGCCGCGCCGCCGGCCAAGGCCGGCTGACCGGATGAGCCTGCGCCAGACCCTCCGCTCCGGGGTCGCGGCGGTCTGCATCGCAGGCGTCGTCGCGCCCGCCGGCGTGGCGGCTCCGGAGCCGGGGCCGAAGACGGCCGCGCGCGGTCCCCTCGACGTGCGCGTGGCCCAGGCGTCCGAGTTCTCGCGCATCGAATTCCACTGGGCCGGCGGGGCGCGGGCCACCACGCGCCGCGACGGCCAGAAGCTGATCGTCACCTTCAGCCGCGACGCCGATCCCGACATCGCGCGCCTGCGCACCTCGCCGCCGCGCTGGCTGGCCGGGGCCGAGAAGCGCCGCGTCGGCGGCAAGCTCGAGCTCACCCTGATCCTTGCCGACGACGCCGACGCCAAGGTGGGCGCGGCGGACGGCGCCACCTACGTCAACGTCTTCGAGAAGCCCGCGCCGCCGCCCGAGCCCGAGAAGCCCGTCGACTGGGCCGTGGAGCCGGAGCCGCCGCGCGCCAACCCCGTCCCGGCCAGCGGCGTCGTGGCCATGGACGCCAAGGTGGTGAACAGCCAGACGCTGCTCACCTTCACCTGGGCCAATCCGGCCGGCGCTGCGGTCTTCCGGCGGGGCGACACCGTCTGGGTGGTGTTCGACGCCTCGGCGAAGCTCGATGTCTCCAAGGCGCCGAAGGGCGTGAGGCATTTCTCGGCCCTGGAGACCTTCCGCGGCGCCGACTACTCGGCCGTGCGCATCGACGCGGCCAAGGGCGTGCCGCTGTTCGCCACCGCCCAGGGCAATTCCTGGATCATCGCCTTCGGTCCGGGCGACCAGGGTCAGCCGTCGATCGTCCGCGTCAGCCGCGACGCCACCGACGGGCCACCGATCCTGAAGGCGCCCGTGGCCGGAGCCACGCGGGTGATCCGCATGCCGGATCCCGGCGCGGGCGACGAGGTCACGGTGGTCACCGCGCTCGGGCCGGCCAAGGGCCTGCCGTCCCGCCGGGACTACGTGCAGATGGCCATACTGCCGTCGGTGCAGGGCCTGGCGGTCGAGAGCTTCGTGGAGGACCTGCAGGTCTCCCGGGAGAACGACATCGTTCGCATCGCCCGCGAGCGGGGGCTCACCCTGTCGCCCGCCTGGGCCGGACAGGAGCGCGAGTCGGAGGCCCTGGGCGTCCCCCGCCGGGCCGCCATGCCGGGCCTTATCGACCCGGACTGGGGCAAGGTCGGCGAGAGCGGCTTCCTGGCCCGCTACAACACCCTCTTCACGGCCGCCACCGAGGAGGCGGCCAGCCGGGAGAAGGGCTCGCCAGTCGCCGCCCAGATGGCGCTCGCGCGCTTCCTGGTGGGCTCGGAGCTGTCCTTCGAGGCGATCGGCGTGCTCAACGCCGCGGCGCGCCGCCATCCCGAGCTGTTCGACGACCCGGAGTTCCGCGGCCTGCGCGGCATGGCCCGCGTCATGGCCCGACGCTACAAGGAGGCCGAGGCCGACTTCTCCGCGCCGGTGCTGTCGGAGGATCCCTCCGCCGCGCTCTGGCGCAGCTACATCGCCGCCCAGCAGGCCCACTGGCCCGAGACCCGGACCCAGTTCGCCAGGGGCGTCGAGGCCTTCGCCCAGTTCTCGCCGCTCTGGAAGGCGCGCTTCGCCCGCAGCGACGCCCAGGCGGCGCTCGCGCTCGGCGACCTCGTCGGCGCCGAGTCGCGCATCAGGCTGGCGCTCGCCGACCGCACGGATCCGCTGGAGGAGCTGGAGACCCGCCTCGTACAGGCCCGGGTCGTGGAGTTGCAGGGCGGGAAGGACCGGGCGCTGCGCATCTACCAGGCGATCACCCGCGCGCCGCTGGAGAAGCTTTCCTCGCCGGCCCTGTTGCGCGCCACCCAGATCCAGCTCGAGACCGGCCGGATCACGCCGGTCCAGGCCGCCCAGACGTTCGACGGTCTGCGCTACCGCTGGCGCGGCGACGCCACCGAGCTGGAGACCATTCGCGCGCTCGGGCAGCTCTACCTCAGCCAGGGCCGCTACCGCGAGGCGCTGGAGGCGCTGCGCTCGGCCGGCATGCGCCTGCCGGACCTGCCCGAGGCGCTGCAGCTGCAGGCCGACCTCTCCGCCGCCTTCCGCGGGCTGTTCCTCGATGGTCTGGCCGACGGGCTGGAGCCGATCCAGGCGCTGGCCCTGTTCTACGATTTCAAGGAGCTGACCCCCATCGGCGCCGACGGCGACCTGATGGTGCGCAAGCTGGTCCGGCGGCTGGTGGACGTGGACCTGCTCACCCAGGCCGCCGACCTCCTGAAGTATCAGGCCGACAACCGTCTCGACGGTGTGCCGCGCGCCCAGGTCGCCACCGACCTGGCGGTGATCTACCTGATGGACCGCAAGCCCGAGCAGGCGCTGCAGGCGATCAACTCCTCGCGCACCACCCTGCTGCCGTCGGCCATGATGCTCGAGCGGCGGCTGATCGAGGCCCGGGCCTGGACCGGCGTCGGCCGCTACGACGCCGCCCTGGAGATCATCGAGCGCGACAAGTCCCGTGAGGCCGACGAGCTGCGCGCCGAGATCACCTGGAAGCAGAAGAACTGGGCCGCCGCCGGTCCGCTGTTCGAGCGGGCTCTGGGCGACCGCTGGAAGCGGCCCGATCCTCTCTCCAGCGAAGAGGAAGGCAAGCTGCTCCGCGCCGGCGTCGCCTACAGCCTGGCCGGCGACGAGGCGTCGCTCGCGCGGCTGGAGGGCCAGTACAACGGCTTCTACGAGCAGGCGCACAATCCCGAAGCCCTGCGCGTGGCGCTCACCGGCCTGCCGACCGGCCGGGTCAGCGCCGCCGACTTCGGCCGGGTGACCGCCGACAACGAGGCCTTCGCCGGCTGGGTCTCCAAGATGAAGGTCCGCTTCCGCACCAGGCCGGGCCCCACGGGCGGCAAGCCCGCCGCCGCGCCGGCGGCCGCCAAACAGGCCGCCGCCGATCCCCCGAAGACGGCGCCCGCCAAGGGCTAGCCGGCCCCGGCCCCCTTCTGGAAGCTCTCGACCAGGCTGCCGCAGACCAGCCGCCAGCCGTCCACCAGGACGAAGAAGATCAGCTTGAACGGCAGGCTGACCACCACCGGCGGCAGCATCATCATGCCCATGCTCATCAGCACGCTCGCCACCACCAGGTCGATGACCAGGAAGGGCACGAAGAGCAGGAAGCCGATCTCGAAGGCCCGCTTCAGCTCGCTGATCATGAAGGCCGGCGTCACCACCCGGATGGGGGTGTCCTGGACGGTGGCGGGACGGGGAATGTTGGAGAGCCGCACGAAGAGCGCGAGGTCGTCGCGGTCCACCTGGCTGAGCATGAAGGTCTTCACCGGCCCCCCGGCCGCGTCGAAGGCCTGCGGCAGCTCGATCTGCTGGTCGAGCAGCGGCTTGATCCCCTCCTCGTAGGAGCGCTCCAGCGTCGGGCCCATGACGATCGCCGTCAGGAACAGGGCCAGCGAGATGATCACCGCGTTGGGCGGGCTCTGCTGCAGGCCGAGCGCCGTGCGCAACAGGGAGAGCACCACCACGATCCGCACGAAGGAGGTGGTCATGATCACGATCGACGGCGCCAGCGACAGCACGGTCAGCAGGCCGATCAGCTGAACGACGCGCTCGGTGAGGCCCGCGCCGGTGCCGAGGTCGATGTTCACCGCCTGGGCGGCCGCCGCCGCCGGGAAGATCATGAAGCCGAGCGTGATGAGCACGGAGAGAATCGCCGCCCGCCGCCAGTCCTCCGCGGGGAGGCCGCGGATAGCCTTCCAGAGCTCGCGCATCAGGCGGGATCCTTCGGGGCGGGCACGCCCTCGGCCAGCACCCGGCCCTCGCCAAGCAGCAGCAGCATCTCCTGGCCGTCGCAGGAGACCAGCACCAGCCGGCGCGTGGGATCGAGCACCAGGCTCTCGGTGACGGTCAGGCGCCGCTCCCGCTTGGCGGGCCGGGTGAGCCTGGCCAGCGCGTCGGGGCCGAAACGGCGCAGCGCCACCGCGCCCAGACCGATCAGTCCGAGCGTGAGCGCCAGGGCGAAGACGGCCCGGAGGAGGGCGGGAAAATCCATGCAGCTTCTGCCACTTAGAGGGTTCTGAGGGGCATTCGGGGCTGAATCCCTTAATCGGTGATTAACCCTGTTTATTCACCATGTTCGGCATGGATCTGGCCGATATCCCCCTGTTCTCGCTGCTGCGCAGCCGCATGGGTTACCTGTCGGAACGGCAGAAGGTGATCGCCCAGAACGTGGCCAATTCCGACACCCCGGGATTCGCGCCGAAGGACCTCAAGCCCTTCACCTTCCATGCCGAGGTGCAGGCCAACCGGGCCGCCGGCGTGCAGGCGGTGACGCACGCGGGACACATGGTGTCGCCGAGCGCCAAGCGCGGGGCCGCCTCCGGCGTCAAGACCACCCGTGCCGAGATCACCGAGACCACCCTCGACGGGAACGCCGTGTCCCTCGAGGAGGAGATGCTGAAGATGAGCGAGTCGCGGATGAGCTACGACGCCGCCATCGGCTTCTACCAGAAGTCCATGAACCTGCTCCGGATGGCCGCCAGGGCCCCGGGCCGCTAAGTCGGGAGTAGACGATGGCCGATCCCAGATCCCTGTCCGGCGTCGCCCAGGCGGTCGCAGCCTCGGCCATGCGGGCCCAGCAGGCGCGCATGCGGGTCATCGCCGAGAACCTGGCCAACGCCAACTCCACCTCGCGGGTGGCGGGCGGCGACCCCTATCGGCGCCAGGCGCCCATCTTCGAGCCCACCCGGGTCTCCGGCGCCCAGGGCGTGCGGATGACCGGCGTGCAGCCCGACCAGAAGCCCTTCAAGACCGAATACGACCCGGGCGCCCCGGGCGCCGACGCGGCCGGCTACGTGAAGCTGCCCAACGTCGACACCATGGTCGAGGCGCTCGACATGAAGGAGGCGCAGCGCGCCTACGAAGCCAACCTCAACATCATCGAGACGGCGCGCGCCATGGAGATGCGCACCCTCGACCTCCTGAAGAAGTAGGAGCCTAGGCCGTGATCAACGCCCTTGCCGCCGCCAAGGCCTATGCGGCCACCCAGAAGACCGCCGGCATCGAGCCGGGCATGGGCGGCGGCGACGTGGCCGGCGTCGGCGGCGGCTTCGCCGACCTGCTGAAATCGGCGATGACCGACGCCATCTCGGCCTCCAAGCACGCCGAGACCCAGATGGCCGCCCAGGTCGCCGGCCGCGCCGAACTCGTGGACGTGGTCACCGCCATCTCCGCCGCCGAGGCCAGCCTCGAGACCGTGATGGCGGTCCGCGACCAGGTGATCAGCGCCTACCAGGAAATCATGCGGATGCCGATCTGAGCGCGAAGCGACTCATCCCAGCGCAAGCGGGGATCCAGGCTGAGCCTCAGAATGGATCCCGGCCTACGCCGGGTTGATCCGCTGCGCGGTCACTTCACCGCGGCGCAGGCCACCCGGGCGCCGGCGCCGCCGATCGGCTGCGTCATGTGGTCGTCGGGACCCGCGTGGATCAGCACGGCCGAGCCGTCCGCGTCCTTCAGCTTCTCGAGCGTCGTCAGGCTGGAAAACACCTCCGTGGCGCCGACGCCATGGGCGTCGACGTAGAGGTTCGGCAGGTCCCCGGTCTCGTTGGCCTTGGGGTTCAGGAGCCCATGGACGCGGTCGCCGCCGCCGTGGGTGTGGCCGCCGGCCGAGGTGAAGTCGCTCTTCGAGCAGTCGGCCTTCTCGTGGAAGTGCAGGCCGTGCCAGCCCGGCGTCAGCCCCTTGGCCTCCACGCGCATCAGCACACCCTTGGGCGCGGGCGTGAGCGTCACCTTGCCGATCGCCTCGCCGGCGCCGTTCTTCAGCTCCGCCGTGGTCGGCTGCGGCTTGTCCTGCGCCTGCACGGCGGTTCCCAGGAGCAGGGCCGCGGCGGCGGCGGCGAGGGGGAGCTTGGCGATGGTCATGGTCTTCTCCTTACGCGTCACAGGGGGAGGGCAGTTCCTACCAGCACGTGCTAGGCCTTTGCCATGGCGGCGCCGGTGATCGAGCTTCTGGACGTGGGCAAGCGCTACGGCGCCGCCGAGGCGCTCAGCGGCGTCACCCTTTCCGTGCAGGAAGGGGAATTCGCGGCCCTGGTCGGCGGTTCCGGCTCCGGCAAGACCACCCTGCTCAAGACCATCAACCGCCTGGTCGCGCCCGACGCCGGCCGCGTACGGGTGCAGGGCGAGGACGCCGCGGCGGTCGCGCCCCACCTCCTTCGCCGCCGGATCGGCTATGTCTTCCAGGAGGTGGGCCTCTTCCCGCACCTCACGGTCGCCGAGAATATCGCCGTCACGCCGCGCCTGCTGGGCTGGGACCGCGCCCGCGCCGAGGCGCGCGTGGCCGAGCTCCTCGACCTCGTGGCCCTGCCCAGGGACATGGCCGCCCGCACCCCCGACGCGCTTTCGGGCGGACAGCGGCAGCGGGTCGGCGTCGCCCGGGCGCTCGCCGCCGAGCCCGCCATCCTCCTGATGGACGAGCCATTCGGGGCGCTGGACCCGCTGACCCGCGACGCGCTCGGCGCTGACGTCCGCGCCCTGCACGACCGGCTGGGCCTGACCACCGTCATGGTCACCCACGACATGGCCGAGGCGGTGCTGCTCGCCGACCGCATCGTCGTCCTGAAGGCCGGCCGGATCGCCGCCGACGGGGCTCCCGCCGACCTCCTCGCCCACGCGACCGATCCCGATGTCCGCGCCCTGCTGGAGGCGCCGAAGCGGCAGGCCGAACGGCTGGCGGCGAGGCTCACGCCATGAGCGGCCCGGTCGCGCAGGCCTTCGCCCTCCTGCCGGAGTATCTCGCCTGGCACGTCCTGCTGTCGGCCAGCGCCCTCGTCCTGGGCCTCGCGGTCAGCCTGCCGCTGGCCATCGGCGCAGCCCGAAGCCCGCGCCTGCGCTGGCCAGTCCTGGCCCTGGCCAGCCTCGTCCAGACCATCCCGAGCCTGGCGCTGCTGGCGCTCTTCTACCCCCTGCTGCTGGCGCTCTCCGTCCTCAGCGCCTCCGTCTTCGGCCACGGGTTCTCGGCGCTCGGCTTCCTGCCCTCGCTGCTGGCGCTGACGCTCTATTCCATGCTGCCGATCCTGCGGAACGGGGCGGCCGGCATCCTGGGCGTCGACCCGGCCGTGCGCGAGGCCGCCGACGGCGTCGGCATGACGTCGCGCCAGAAGCTCCTGCAGGTCGAGCTGCCGCTGGCCGCCCCGGTGATCATGGCGGGCGTGCGGACCGCCGCGGTCTGGACGATCGGGGCCGCGACCCTCTCCACGCCGGTCGGCCAGACCAGCCTCGGCAACTACATCTTCGCCGGGCTCCAGACCGAGAACTGGGTCTTCGTCCTGTTCGGCTGCGCGGCTTCGGCGGGCCTCGCCCTTGCCGCCGACCAGCTCCTGGGCCTGCTGGAGGCCGCCGCCCGCAGGCGCAGCCGGCTCCTGGCGCTCCTCGGCCTCGCCGGCCTCGTCGCCGGCACCGCCCTGGCGCTCGCCCCGCTGATGAGCTTCGGCCGCCCCGCGGCCTATGTGGTGGGCGCCAAGAACTTCTCCGAGCAGTACATCCTGGCCGAGCTGATCGCCGGCCGGCTGGAGCGCGCGGGCGCCGAGGTCAGCCGCCGGGAGAACCTCGGCTCCTCCATCGCCTACTCCGCCCTCGCCGCGGGCGAGCTCGACGTCTACGTCGACTACTCCGGCACGCTATGGACCAACGCCCTCGGCCGCGCCGACAACCCCGGCCGCCAGGCGGTGCTGGACCAGCTCACCGCCGAGCTGAGGCGCCGCGACGGCGTCCTCGTCCTGGGCTCCCTGGGTTTCGAGAACGCCTACGCCTTCGCCATGAGGGGGGACCGCGCCAAGGCGCTGGGGATCGCCTCGATCGCCGATCTCGCCCGGCAGGCGCCCAGCCTTACCCTGGGCTCGGACCTGGAGTTCCTCTCGCGCCCGGAATGGAAGGCGGTGGACGCCGCCTACGGCCTCAGCTTCCGGGCGGAGCGCTCCTACCAGCCCACCTTCATGTACCGTGCGCTGGCGGGCGGCGAAGCCGACGTGATCAGCGCCTTTTCCTCCGACGGGCGGATCGCCGCCGACGGTCTGGTGACGCTCGCGGATCCCAAGGGAGCCATCCCGCCCTACGACGCCGTGATCCTGGTGTCGCCGAAGCGCGCGGGCGACGCCCGCCTGCTCGCCGCCCTGCGCCCGCTGGTCGGCGCCATCTCCGTCGAGGCCATGCGCGCCGCCAACTACAGCGTCGACCGCGACGATCGGAAGGCGACCCCGGCCGAGGCGGCGCAGGCGCTGGCGGCCACGCTGGCGACCGGATCTCCCGCCGCCCTCTCCGGGCCGCCGCCGCGCTAGGCGCGAGCCCCCTCCCTCAAACGGGGGAGGCGGCCTGAAACCGCCGCCAGTACCCTCGGGGAAGTACCTTGAGGAGTGTGTACCCATGGCCGGGCCCGCCGATTTCGTTCTCAATCCGTTGCCGTCGAGCGTGCAGTGGAACGTGGGCCTGTTCAGCGCCCGCGAGGTGGGAACCCCTCTCGTCCGAGGCGATGTCGGCCAGGTGCTCTACCACGCCATGGGAGATCTGACCGGTGACGGCTGGCCGGAGATCGTCGTCACCGGCTGGTCCTATCGCGGGTGGGACGCGGTGGGGACACCGCCGGAGGTGCCAATCACGGTCATATCCACCGGCCCGAACGGTCCCACCATGCTCGACGCCGCCACCTTCCTCGGCCGCGACAGCTCCCCCGGGACCGCGATCCTGCGGATCGCCGACTTCACCGGCGACGGCCGCAACGACCTGATGATGGTGGGCCACAATGAGAGCCCCTTCGTCACCACTCCCAGCTTTCTGTTCGTGCGGACGGACGCCGGCTTCGTTCAGCAGACCGTCGGTCCGAAGGTGGCGGCTCATGAGGGCGAGGTCGGCGACATCAACGGCGACGGCCTCCCGGACATGGTGCTCTCCGCCTATTGGGCGGAGAAGACCCTGGAGCCCTTCCTGTACACCGGCAACGGCGGCAACTGGGTCCAGGGCATCAGTCAGGACGGCGCCGTGCTCCTCCTGCAGGTCAACCAGGGGGGCGGCGCCTTCACGCCTCTGCCGCTGGTGCTCGACCGGCCGCTCGAGGAGCTCAAGACGATGAGCGACCCCTGGAACGCGACGAACTGGTCCAGCGGGTCGGCCAGCATCATCGCCGACCTCGACGGCGACGGCCGCCCCGAAGTGGTGGTCACCGACCTCTACTCGTCGCTCGACTGGAAAGACGCCGACACCTACGTCATCACGGACATCGAGCTCGGCGCGACCATGGCCTCAGGCCGGCTGATCGCGCTTCCCCAGCCCTACTTCGAGGCCGATCCCAAGTATGCCGGGATGAACTCGCAGCTGGGCGACCAGCTCTCGCACGACATCCAGCTCCAGGTTCTGGATTTCGACAACGACGGCTTGAAGGACATCCTGGTCTTCTCAATGGTCTGGACGCCGTACGGCGAGAGCCCGGCGGGCGTCGTGCAGTTCCTGCGCAACAAGGGCGGGCTGCAGTTCGAGGACGTCACGAACACAGTCCTCTACAACACCTGGCTGGGCCAGAACGAAAGCTCCCACGAGGCCCAGTTGATGGACGTCAACGGCGACGGGTTCGTGGACATCGTCATGCCCGCGCCCCCCCAGCTCGGCGCGGGCGGCATGACCGCCAAGACCTGGTCCAACGAGATCTACGTCAACACCGGCGCCGGCAAGTTCGTGTCGGTCATGTGGGAGCAGTTCCACACCCTGTCGGTCTCGGCCGGCGCAAGCTACGATGGCAAGTTCTATCCCTACATGACCCCGGACGGGCGGCTCGGCTTCATCAGCGAGGTCGACACCATGCAGGGCCTTCGTTTCTTTGAGGTCCTGGCGGACGACAAGCTCTACACCGGCCCCGGTGGCCTCAACCCCGCGCTGCGCGGCGCGGCTGGCTTCAACGAGGCCTATTACCTGACCGAAAACCCCTCGGTCGCCGTGGCGGTGACCGCCGGGGCCTACGCCTCGGGACTCGAGCATTATCTGGCGGTGGGCCGAGCGCAGGGTCTGCAGGGCTTCGCCGCCAATGCCCAGGTGGCGGGCTCCTCCGGCGCCGACTTCATCCAGCTGCGGGAGGGGAACGAACGGGCGTTCGGCGGCGCCGGCGGCGACACTCTGTCGGGCCTCGGCGGCATGGACTACCTCCGTGGCGAGGACGGCGACGACAGCATCTCCGGCGGCGACGGCTTCGACGACGTCCACGGCAACGCCGGGAACGACACCGTCTCCGGCGGCGCCGGCGGCGACTGGGTCGTGGGCGGCAAGGACGACGACCGCCTCTCCGGCGACGACGGCGACGACGTGGTCTACGGCAACCTCGGGAACGACACCCAGTTCGGCGGCGACGGCGTCGACTGGGTCCGGGGCGGCCAGGGCGACGACGTGCTCGACGCCGGCGCAGGGGACGACTGGATCGCCGGGGACCGCGGCGACGACACCATCACGGGCGGGGTCGGCGCGGACCTCTTCCACACCCATGGCGGTGCCGGCCTGGATCGCGTGCTGGACTTCAACCGGGCCGAGGGGGACCGGGTGAACCTGCTGCCCGGGACCACCTACACCACCGCCCAGGTCGGCGCGGATGTGGTCATCAGCATGGATGGCGGGGGCCGGATGGTTCTGGTCGGCGTCCAGCTCGCAAGCCTGACGGGCGACTGGATCTTCGGAGCCTAGCGCGGCAGCTCGCGCTCCGGCGGCCAGCCGGGCTTGAACCCCGGCCCCAGCGCCTGGTGCAGGAAGCGGCCGAACGCCTTGCGCTGCCGGTTCCAGGCCTTCGCGGCGCCTGCCCATGGCGCGGGGAAGTAGTCGCCGTGCAGGCAGGGGTCGGCCGGTCCCTCGGCGATCTGGAACCAGCGGAGCTTCTCGCGCGCCGCGGATTGGGGCTTCAGCGCCTTGGGGCCGTGGCGGCCGAGCGCGCGGGCCCGCGCCTTCTCGCCGCGCCATAGCGCCGCCTCGATGATGTTGCCGGCGGGATAGGCGAACCCCAGCACCTCGTCGTCCGGCGAGCTGACCACCATGATCCGCTCCAGCACCTTCACGCCGGCGTGGTAGCGCGGGTTGTCGAGTTCGTCCTGGTCGGCGGCGGGGGCGGAGAGGATCGCCAGCTCGAAGGACGCCTGGGGCGGCGGCCCGGACAGCACCGCCTGGGTGATCGTCTCCAGCACCACCCGGGCGCCCAGGCTGTGGCTGACGAAGGCGAAGCTCGCCGCCAGCGAGGCCGGCCCGCGCAGGAAGGCGCCGAACCGCCGCCCGGTCTCGCGCACGTCGCCCATCTCGAAGGGATAGTTGATCGCCGGCAGATACCAGTCGCCCGGCCAGAGGATGGGGATCACCAGATCCGCTCCGGTCACCGGCGGCAGGTCCAGCGCGGGCCCGAGACCCAGCAGTTCCTGGGCCATGGCGCCGTAGCCGGCATAGCCATGGTCGCGGTCGACATTGAAGCCGTGGACGATGAAGCAGACCCGCCGGTCGGCGAAGACGCCCCCCACGTCGCCCCAGTCCACCCGGCGGACCTCGCCTGCGAGGAACCGGTCGCGCAGCGATTCCGGCCGGCGCCAGTCGGTGGTCTTGCCGACCGAGGGGAACTCCAGCAGCTCGCCCGCGGTGATCCCCTGGGCGTGGCGTCCGGACAGGTCGCGGAAGGAGAGGACGTACACGCCTCAGCCCCGGGTCGCCGAGCCGACCTGCTTCCAGGCCCTGAGCGCCTCGGTGAGCGCGCTCGAGAGATCCTTGGCCACCGGCGCCAGCGGCACGGCGGTCGCCCCCGATCAGCAGGGCCGTGATCCAGGAATAGCCGCCGGTCTTCCCCACCTCGCAGGACAGCCCCTCGCAGGTGACGCCCCGCATGCCGAGATTGAACAGGAAGGAAAGGACGAGCGCCGCTACGCCGGCCAGCCACCGCGCGGTCGACTGGTAGCGCTCCTCGGCGAGGGTGAAGGCCGCGCCGATCCGGCTGTCGAGCGCCACGCCGAACCGCCCGGCCATCACCGCGGCGTCGGCCGCCTGGGCGGGGGTGATCCTGGCGCCTGTGTGCTCGGCCTGCAGGGCCTTCACCAGGTCTATGGCCGCCTGGCGTCCAAGGCCCCAGGCCTGCTCGACGATGGCGACGGCGGCGTCGAAGTCCATCATCGGCAGCGCGAGCCGCACGCCGTTGCGGATGGTCTCGGGCGCCCGGCCCGCGGCGCGGCCGTCGCGGTACTGCTGCGCCACGATCTGCGCGTAGCTGTCGCCATAGGTGAAGCGCAGCGCCGGGCCGTAGGCCCTGAGCAGGGCGTCCACGCAGCCGAAGCCCACGAAGGGCAGGCCCCGGCGCCGGATCACCAGCGCCTTGCCGAAGGCCTCGACGACCCCGAACGCGGCCGTGCCCAGCGCCCCGACCGCGATGATGGCGGTGGCCAGCTTCTCCCAGTCGTCCATGCGATCCCCCGATCACCTTCAGGCTGCACGGTACACCGGAGCACGCGGAGCGCGAGTCCTTTCGTTAACCATTTAGCCTTCCGTTAACCATGCCGGACGAAGGTGACCTGGACCCGGCCAGAGGCCGATTCCGTAAGCTTTTCCGTGAGGTCCCCATGAACGGCGCCGAGGTTCTGGACGTCGGCCGCGACGCCATCTGGCTGACCATCCAGCTCTGCGCGCCGGTCCTCATCGTGGGTCTCGTGGTGGGCGTGGGCGTCGGCCTCTTTCAGGCGCTCACCCAGATCCAGGAAGCCACGCTCGTCTACGCGCCGAAGATCGTGGCCATCTTCGTGTCCCTGCTCGTCTTCCTGCCGCTGATGGGCGCGCTGATGAGCGGCTTCATGCGCCAGATCGCCGCCCGCATCTCGGCCATGTAGCGGAAGGGGCAGGGCAGGGTCCCGCCATGGAAACCTACGCCACAGCCCAGCAGGTCTACGCCGCCGGCCTCGTCTTCTCGCGACTGGCGGCGATCATCATGCTGATCCCCGGCATCGGCGAGGGCTTCATCCCGCCGCGGGTGCGGATGGCGCTGGCCTTCGTCATGGCCCTGCTGCTGTTCCCGCTGATCGGCCAGAGCGTGCCGCCCGTGCCGGAGGCGCTGAGCGGCGTGGCGGGCGCAGTGATCAAGGAGATCATGATCGGCCTGATGATCGGCGGCATCCTGCGGCTGTTCATGTCGTCGCTCGCGGCGGCGGGCGAGATCGTCTCGATCCAGACCACGCTCGCCTTCTCCCAGACCGCCAACCCTTCCCAGGCCCAGCCGTCGACGACGCTCGGCACCTTCCTGGGCCTGATCGGCATCGTGCTGGTCATGACCACCGGCCTGCACCACCTGTTCATTGGCGCGATCGTGAAGTCCTACCAGCTGTTCCCCTTCACGAAGCCGGTGATGGTGGCCGACGCCGGCCAGCTCGCCGTCCAGACGGTGGGCGCCTCCTTCGCGCTCGGGCTGCAGCTCGCGGCCCCGGTGGTGGTCTTCTCGTTGATCTTCAACGTCGCGACGGGCCTCGTCGGCCGGGTGATGCCGCAGTTCCAGATCTTCTTCGTCGCCGCGCCGCTGATGGTGCTGATGGGGCTGTCGATCTTCGCCCTCAGCCTGGGCGTGATCGGCGTCGTCTGGACCGATCGCTACCGCGATCTCCTCGCACGCTTCGGAGCCTAGCCCGTGGCGGAGGAGAGCGACCAGGCGTCGAAGACAGAAGAACCTACCCCGCGAAAGCTCGAGCAGGCGCGGGCCAAGGGCGACGTCGCCAAGACGCCGGACCTGCCGCAGTTCCTGTCCTTCCTGGCGGCGGCGAGCGTGCTGGCCATCTCCGGCGGCTGGATGTGCCGCAACCTGGCCGTGGAGATGCTGCCCTTCATCGCCGATCCGGACGGCATCGACGTCAGCGGCCAGGCTGCGGCCGACGTGGCGCGCCGGGCGCTCATCGCGGCTGCCCCGATCATCCTGTCGGTGATCGTCGCGGCGGCCTTCGCGGGCGCCGCGGGGCATCTCGTCCAGACCGGGCTGATGTTCACGCCCGACAAGCTGAAGATGGACTTCAAGAAGGTCTCGCCCCTGGCGGGCATGAAGCGCGTCTTCGGCATCGACGGCCTGATGCAGTTCGTGAAGTCGGTGGTGAAGATCTTCGCCGTGGCCCTGCTGGCCTGGTGGATCCTCAAGCCTCACCTATCGGCGATCACCCGCCTGGCCACCCTCGACCCCGTCCTGATGCTGCCGCTCATGGCCGACGTCCTGAGGCGGCTGGTGTTCGCCGTGGCCGGGCTCCTGCTGGTGGTCTCCGGGGCCGACTGGTTCTGGCAGAAGCAGCGCTTCATGGTCCGTATGCGGATGTCCAAGCAGGAGCTCAAGGACGACTACAAGCAGTCCGAAGGCGACCCCCACGTGAAGGCCCGCCAGAAGCAGCTGCGCATGACCCGCGCCCGGCAGCGGATGATGCAGGCGGTGCCCAACGCCACCGTCGTGGTCATGAACCCGACCCACTACGCGGTCGCGCTGAAGTACGAGCAGGGCGAGGACGAGGCCCCGCTCTGCGTCGCCAAGGGCCTGGACACCCTCGCCCTGAAGATCCGCGCCATCGCCGAGGAGGCCGGCGTGCCGGTCATCGAGGACCCGCCGCTGGCCCGCGCCCTCTACGCCGCCGTCGACGTCGAGGAAATGATCCCGCCCGCCCACTACGAGGCGGTGGCCAAGGTCATCGGCTTCATCCTGAACGCCGGCCGCAAGCCGGAGCGAAGGGCGAGGCCGCTGTGAACCGGAAGTTGAGCCGGCCCTGTGACAATCCGGGTGCTGTGAGAGAATGCGTATGAGTGATTCGATAGGGCTCGCCGCCCACCACCCGGAGACCACGTCGCGCGCCATGGCCGAGCCGAAAGCCAAGCGCCGCGGGTTCGACCCGCTGACCGCCGCAGCCGTGGTGTTCTTCCTGCTGGCCGTGGGCTTTGCCGCCGCGCCGGCTCTGAACGCCGGGCCCGCGACCCTGGCCGGCCTCCTGCTGCTCATCGGCCTGGCCGGCGTCGCCACACTCGGCCTCTTCGTCCTGCGCGGCCAGCCCGAGCCCGTCAGCGAGAGCGAGCCCGGGGCCGACAAGCTGATCGAGGCGCTCACCGAGCCCGCCGCCATCGCCGCGCCCGACGGCCGGGTCCAGGCGGCCAACGCCGCCTGGAAGAAGGTGCTGGGCGGCGCCAACCGTCTGCCCAAGACCGGCTCCTCCGCCGCCAGCCTGTTCGCCGCGCTGGGCGCCGCGCGCCGGGGCGAGACCGGCCGCGCCTCGATCCGGACCAACGGGACCGAGCACGAGGCCCTGGTCTCCCCCCTGGGCGCCCGCCGTTTCCTCGTCCGGCTCGCCGGCCATGGCCAGACGCTGGCCCTGCCGGCCGCGGCCCTGGAGGTGATCAACGCCGTCTCCACCGCCCGTAGCCCGCCGCCCAAGGTGCTGGACGCCTTCGCCGCCGCCTCGCCGTTCGGCGCCGCCCTGCTGGAGGGCGAGGATCCGTTCGAAGCGACCATCCTGGAGGGCAATCCGGCGCTGAAGGCCGTCGCCGGCGGCGGCGAGGTCGGCCAGGCGTTCGGCGAGCTTATCGAGCCGGCGTCCCGCGCCGACGCCGCCCAGCGGCTGGCGGCCGGCGGCCACGTCGGGGCCCTGGAGGTGCGGCTGGCGCACGACCCCGCCCGCATCGCCCACCTCTACCTGTCGAAGTCCGACGGGCGCTGGGTCGCCTATCTCGTGGACGTCTCCGAGCAGAAGCAGATCGAGCTGCAGCTCGCCCAGAGCCAGAAGATGCAGGCCATCGGCCAGCTGGCCGGCGGCGTGGCCCACGACTTCAACAACCTGCTCACCGCCATCTTCATGCAGCTCGACGTGCTGGCGTCGCGCCACCCGGTGGGCGATCCCTCCTACGAGGGGCTGAACGAGATCCGGCAGACCTCGGCGCGCGCCGCCGATCTGGTGCGCAAGCTGCTCGCCTTCTCCCGTAAGCAGACGGTCCAGCGCGAGGTCCTCGACCTCGGCGAACTGATCAGCGAGTTCGAGGTGCTGCTGCGCCGGGTGCTCTACGAGGACGTCAAGCTCGTCACCGACTACGGCCGGAACCTGCCGCAGGTGAAGGCCGACCGCGGCCAGCTCGAGACGGCGGTGATGAACCTCGCGGTCAACGCCCGCGACGCCGTGCGCACCCACGGCGGCGGCCAGGTGAAGATCCGCACCGCGCGGCTCACCCAGGAGCAGGCCCACCAGCTCGGCTACCCCGGCGCCCAGGGCGACCAGGCCTTCATCGAGGTCTCCGACGACGGCCCCGGCATCGCGCCGGAGATCATGGAGAAGATTTTCGAACCCTTCTTCACCACCAAGCCGGTGGGCGAGGGGACGGGCCTGGGCCTCGCTACCGTCTACGGCATCGTGAAGCAGTCGGACGGCTGGATCAGCATCGACTCGCGTCCGGGAGAGGGCGCGGCCTTCCGCATCTTCCTGCCGGTCCATGTGCCGTCGGCCGTCTCTCCGCCGGTTCAGCCCGTGCAGCCCAAGCGCCCGGTGGCCCGCGACCTCTCCGGCGCCGGCCGCATCCTCTTCGTGGAGGACGAGGACGCGGTCCGCGGCGTCGCCGCCAAGCTGCTGCGGGCCCGCGGCTACGAGGTCATCGAGGCCGCCTCCGGCGAGGAGGCGCTCGAGCTGGCCGAGGAGCACGCCGGCCAGATCGACCTGATGATCTCCGACGTGGTCATGCCAGGCATGCAGGGCCCTGACCTGCTCAAGCAGGCCCGCGGCTACCTGGGCGCGGCGCCGGTGATGTTCATCTCGGGCTATGCGGAGAGCGAGTTCTCTGACCTGCTGGAGGGCGAGACCAACGTCTCCTTCCTGCCCAAGCCGATCGACATCAAGACCCTGGCCGAGCGCGTGAAGCAGGAGCTGCAGAAGGCGGCCTGACGCTCCGCTTGCCTCGGCGACGCCCCCGATCCAATGATCGGGCCTGCAGCTTCCATGAGGCCTCCCGTGCCCGAAGCCCCGGCGCCGTCGCCCAGAGCCCTACCGGTCGTCCGACGCGCCAGGGACGCGCGGGGATGAGCCTCTCGGCGCAGCTCCGGAAGGACTGGCCGCCCCTGGCGTACGACGACTGGGCAGACACGGCCGCCACCCTGCATCTGTGGACCCAGGTGGTCGGCAAGGTGCGCATGGCGCTGACCCCTCCTGTGAACCACTGGTGGCACGTGCCGCTCTATGTGAGCCCGCGCGGCCTCACCACCTCGGCCATCCCCGACGGTGGCCGCAGCTTCGAAATGGAGTTCAACTTCCTCGACCACCGGCTGGACGTGACCTGCAGCGACGGCGCGCGCCAGCGCCTGGACCTGCGGCCGTTGACCGTCGCCGAGTTCCACGAAAGGCTGATGGCCGCCCTGGACCGCCTGGGCGTCCGTGTGCGCATCTGGACCACGCCGTGCGAACTGCCCGAGCCCATCCCCTTCGAGCAGGACCGCGTCCATCGCGCCTATGACGCCGAGGCGGCGCAGCGGTTCTGGCGCGTCCTGGTCCAGGCCGATCGGGTGATGAAGGTCTTCCGCGGCCGCTTCATCGGCAAGTCGAGCCCGGTGCACTTCTTCTGGGGCAGCTTCGACCTGGCGGTGACCCGCTTCTCCGGCCGCCGCGCGCCGCCGCACCCGGGCTCGGCGATCCTGCCGGCCTCCGTGAGTCTGGAGGCCTATTCGCACGAGGTGTCGAGCTGCGGCTTCTGGCCGGGCGGGCCGGGACAGGAGCCGGTGTTCTACGCCTACGCCTATCCCGAGCCGCCGAGCTTCCGCGACGCCCACGTGACCCGCCTGTCGCAGTACGACGAGGCGCTCGGGGAGTTCGTCCTGCCCTATGAGGCCGCGCGCCTGTCCCACGCGCCCGACTTTGCCCTCCTCAACTTCTTCCAGCGCGCCTACGAGGCCGCCGCCGACCTCGGCGGCTGGCCGCGCGCTGAGCTGGACCGGAGATCCCCATGAGCGAACCCGTCCCCGCCGTGCGCAGACCGTCGCCGGCCGCGGCCCTCGGCGCCGGCGCCCTGGGCGCCGCGGCGCTCGGCGCGCTGGCCCTGGGCGCCCTGGCCATCGGCCGCTTGGCCGTAGGCCGCATGACCATAGGCCGGCTCAGGGTGCGCCGGCTCGAGGTCGACGAGCTGGTCGTCCGCAAGGTGGGCGCGCCGAAGCGCTAGAGCGCCTCCCTCCGGTCCCGTCCTCCAGGCGCCTTGCATCCCGGCGCGCAAGGCGCGAGCGTCTGCGGATTGGAACCAAAGACATTTCGGAGGAACGTGATGGGTGAGGCGCGCATAGATCCCAATGGCTCGATGAAGGGCCGCAACGCCATCGTCACCGGGGCCAGCCGCGGCATCGGCGAGGCCATCGCCGCCCGCCTCGCCATGGAGGGCGCCCGGGTGGTCTGCTCGGCCCGCACCGCCGAGACCGGCGAGAGCAAGCTGCCCGGCACCCTGCACGCCACCGTCGACCGGATCCGCGCCGCCGGCGGCGAGGCGACCTTCATCCGCGCCGACCTCTCCTCGGAGGAGGATCGCGAGCGCCTGGTCCGGGAGGCGGTGGACGCCTACGGCCCCGTGGACATCCTCGTGAACAACGCGGCCGTCACCTTCTTCATCCCGGTGGAGACCTTCCCGGAGAAGCGGTTCAAGCTGATGATGGAGGTCCAGGTCTGGGCCCCGTTCCACCTCTCCCAGCTCGTCCTGCCGTCGATGCGGGAGCGCAAGCAGGGCTGGATCGTAAACATCTCCTCGCCGGCCGGCCTGCACCCGAAGCTGCCCTTCGCACGCGGCCGCGGCGGCACCGTCTACGGGATGTGCAAGGCGGCCCTGGAGCGCTTCACGACGGGCCTCGCTTCCGAGGTCTATGACGACAATATCGCCGTCAACGTGGTCTCGCCGGGCCTGGTGGACACCCCGGGCGTCGCCGTCCACGGCCTGATCAACGAGGCCACGAAGGACCGCGTGCAGCCGATCGAATACATTGCCGAGGCGGTCTACCGCCTGGCCTCGGGCGACCCGAAGACCATGACCGGCCGCATCGACTACGCCGAGCCCTTCCTGAAGGAGCTCGGCGTGAAGCCGGCCGAACTGGTCTGAGAGAAGCCCATGATCGAGCAGACGATCGACATCCCCACGAAGGACGGCGCCACCACCACCTTCGTGGTCCACCCGGAGCGGGACGGGCCGCATCCGGTGATCCTGTTCTTCATGGACGCCCCGGCGATCCGCGAGGAGCTGCGCGACATGGCCCGCCGCATCGCTACCGTCGGCTACTACGTCATGCTGCCCAATCTCTATTACCGGCGCGGCGTCATGGAGCTGGCGGACCTGCCGCCGCTGCCGGAGGAGGCGGCGCGGGCCCGGATGTTCGACCTGATGGGCTCGCTGACCATCGCCGGCGTCATGGACGACGCCGACGCCCTGCTCGACTTCGCCGACCGCGACCTTGCCGCCGGCAAGGGGCCGATCGGGACCCTCGGCTACTGCATGAGCGGCCAGTACGCGATCAACTACGCGGCGCGGAATCAGGAGCGGGTGGGGGCGGCGGCGTCGATCTACGGCGTCCAGCTGGTCACCGACCAGGACGACAGCCCGCACCTGGCCGCGCAGAGGGCCCGGGCCGAGCTCTATTTCGCCTGCGCCGAGACGGACCGCTGGGCGCCGCTGGAGATGGTCGAGGCGCTCGACGCCGCGGTGAAGCAGGGCCGGGCTCGGGCCGAGGTGGAGCTCTATGCCGGCGTCGAGCACGGCTTCGCCTTCCCCCAGCGGGCCGCCTACGACAAGCCGTCGGCCGAACGCCACTGGGAGCGGCTGTTTGCGCTCTGGCGGCGGAACCTCGGCTGATTTGCACATGATTTCATGCGCATGGCTCTAGAAGAACGCCGCGCTCCGGGCCGTTGATCCAGATATCACCTTGATTTTCGAGGCGATCATCTCCATATCAGCCAGATCAAATCGTGATCTGGATCCCTCGGCAATCTGGACCTGGTCGTAGACTTGGGTTCCGGATGCCCCGTCCGACCCTGTCCGAAAATTGATCTCCTCGCCTGATCGGGCGTTGAGAGCTCGGAGGGTGAATGACGACGCAGAAGTCTGAAATCCGCGCGGTCGAATATCGGGCTCGCGCCGAGGCGTCCGCCCAGGCGGCCCAGGGCTGCGCCCTCGACCGCACCCGAGAACAGCACGAGCGCGCCGCCGCCGTCTGGGCCGACCTGGCCGAGGCGGAGGAGCGCCGCGCCCGCAACGGCCGCGTCTTCCTGGGCGCGGCGACTTCCTAAAGGATCGAATGAGAAACGCCCTTCGAGACGGTTTCGACGACCGCCTGCAAGCCCAGGCTGACGCCCGCAAGGCGCTCTTGGCCAAGTTCCAGCCCAAGCCCACCGTCACCGACCCGCAGATCGGCGAACGCGCCGCTCAGCGCGCGGCCGAACTGACCCGCGTGCGCCTCGAGCGGGCCGAAGCCCGCGCCGCGCGCAAGCAGGCCGCCGAAGACGCCGTCGTCGCCGCGCGCGAGGCCGAAGAGGCCGTGGTGGCCGCCGCCCTCGACGCCAAGCGCGGCGAGCGCAAGGAGCGCAAGGCATTGACCAAGGCCGAGGCCAAGGCCAAGCGGGACGCCCGCTACGCCGCCCGCAAGGCCCGAAAGTAACGGCCGGACACCGGCCACCCCTCAAGCACGAAAGGATTCCGCTTGGCGAAGGAAGAGCTCGTCGAATTCGACGGCCAGATCACCGAACTCCTGCCCGAGGGCCGCTTCCGCGTGCGCCTCGAGAACGATCACGAGATCCTGGCCTACACGGCCGGCAAGATGAAGAAGAACCGGATCCGCTCCATGGTCGGCGACCGCGTGACGGTCGAGATGACCCCCTACGACATGGACCGGGGACGGATCACCTACCGCCACAAGCCCGAGGGCGCGCGGGTGGGCTCGGGCGCGCCGCGTCCGCAGTACCGTCGGCGCTGACGGCCGAAGGCGGCGCGGCATGGCGGACCTGACCGAGGCGGAGGTGCGCTGCCTGCGCAACCTCGCCCAGAAGCAGGCGGGCTCCGTGACCGCCTTCCTCAACATCGGCGACGCCCGGCGGCTGACGGAGCTCGGCTTCGCCACCCGCAGCCGCCAGGGCTGGGACATCACCCCGGAGGGCTCGGCCTACCTGGCCCGGCTCGACCCGGGGCCGTCCTCCGCCGGCGGCGACGTCGTCCCCTTCTAGGGCTGGCGCGGCCGCTGCTGGACCACCGGCGGGACCCAGCCGGGCTCCAGGGCCTTGGCCGGGTGCGAGGCGGTGACCTGGCCCATGAACGGCGGCCAGACGTCGTAGCCCAGGAGCTGCTGCAGCCGGGGCGACATGGCCGCCACCTGCTCGCGCGGAATCCCCAGATAGAAGTTCTCCTGCGTCCGCCCCCACGGCTCGCAGTACTGGTTGGTAAAGGCCAGCCGCGGCCTGCTGCTGCGGTTCGCGCCGCCGCGGTGCAGCAGCGTCCCGGCGAACACCACCGCCGCCCCCGACGGAATCACCATTGGCGTCAGCATCGCCTCCAGCTCGTCGCGCCGCGCGTCGATCTCGGCCTGGGTCCACAGATGGCTGCCCGGCACGATCTCCGTGCCGCCGTTCTCGGCCGTGAAGTCGTCCACCGCCACGATCACCGTATAGCTGATCGCCGGCCGCGGGCGGGGCAGGCGGTAGAAGCCGTCGTCCACATGGATGTCCTGCGCCGTCTCGCCGGGATGGATGCAGATCGCCTGGCTGGCGGTCAGCAGGAAGCCCGGCTGCAGGAACCGGCCCAGCAGGGCCATCAGCCGGGGCTCCTCGGTGATGTCCTCGAACACCTTGCCGCGCGCGACCAGGGTGTAGACCCGCTCGGTCCTGAAGCCCTCGAAGTCATTGCGGCCGTGGTGGCTTCCGAGATAGGGCGCGAGGCCCTGCCGCACGGACGCGACCGTCGGCGCGTCCAGGAAGTCCTCGATGACGGTGTAGCCCTGCGTCTCGATGCGCCGGGCGTGCGCGTCGGCGTCGAAGCGGTGGGTGGCGACGTCCATGGCCGAAAATCCTCCCCGGTCCCTTTTACCCTGGTCGCCGCCGCGGAGGCCAACGGTTGCAGAAGCCCTGCGGGCGCCTTCAGACCTGCTCGGCTTGCCAGCGGGAGAGGCGAGGGGGATGTTTCCACCGACAACGGAGGACGTCCCATGGTCCAGCCCCTGAAGATCCGCCGCGTCGCCGGCGCGCTCGGCGCGGAGATCTCCGGCGTCGACCTTGCTCAGGACCTGCCCGACGCCACCATCGCCGCCATCCGCCAGGCGCTGGTCGAGCACCAGGTGGTCTTCTTCCGCGACCAGGAGCTGACGCCCGCCCGTCAGGTGGCCTTCGGCGCCCGTTTCGGGCCGCTGAACATCCACCCCTACGTCGCCGGCATGGCCGACCAGCCGGAGGTCATGGAGATCGTCAAGGAGCCGGAGGACCGCATCAACTTCGGCGGCGGATGGCACTCCGACATGAGCTTCCTCCAGACGCCGGCCATCGGCTCCATCCTCTACGCCGTCCAGGTGCCCGACTGGGGCGGGGACACCCTGTTCGCGAGCCAGGCGGCGGCCTACGACGCGCTGTCGCCCGGCCTCAAGGCGACGCTGGAGACGCTGAGCGCCGTCCACTCCGCCAGCCGCGAGTACTCCGCCCAGGGCCACTCCGCCCAGAAGCGCAAGGGGATGAGCGTGGCCGAGGCCGACGGCTACGTCGGCGAGTACGTCCACCCGGTCGTGCTCGTCCACCCGGAGACCGGCCGCAAGGCGCTCTACGTCAACCCCGCCTTCACGCTCAGGATCGACGGCTGGAAGACCTCGGAGTCGAAGGCCCTCCTCGACTACCTGTTCAACCACTGCCGCTACGAGGGTTTCACCTGCCGGTTCACCTGGGCGAAGGGCTCGGTGGCCTTCTGGGACAACCGTTCCGTCTGGCACTTCGCGCTGAACGACTATCCGGGCCAGCGCCGCCACATGCGCCGTGTCACCGTCGATCCCTGGCCGGCCATGGCCGAGCAGGCCCGCGAGGTGGAGCTGGCCCGGGCGGGCTAGAGGTCTCGCGCTACGGCTTGCGGCCGGCGCCGGCCGGGTCCCTGTCCATCCAGGCGAGGGCGCCCTTCGCCGCCGCCACGCCGCTGGCGAAGCTCGCCTGCAGCAGATAGCCGCCGGTCGGCGCCTCCCAGTCCAGCATCTCGCCGGCGGCGAACACGCCGGGGTGGGACGTCAGCATCAGGTTGTCGTCCACCGCCTCCAGCTTCAGACCGCCGGCCGTGGAAATCGCCCGGGCGATCGGCTGCACGCCGGTCAGCCGCAGGGGTGCAGCCTTGATCAGCCGGGCGAGCGCCGCGGGCTCTGCGGGCAGGTCCTTGCCGGCCGACTCGCGCAGCAGGTTCACCTCCAGCGGCGACAGGTTCAGCGCCTTGCGCAGCTGGTTGGCGAGGCTCTCGCCCTTGCGGGGGCGCAGCAGCTTCTGGGTGAGCTTGGCCACCGTCTGGTCGGGCCGCAGGTCGATCGTCACCGTGGCTCCGCCGTCGGCCTCGATCGCGTCGCGGAGCGGGGCGGAGAGGGCGTAGACCGCGCCGCCCTCCAGGCCGTAGCGTGTCACCACCGCGTCGCCGCGGGCGGTCTGGCCCTCGAATCCCAGGCTGACGTTCTTCAGCGGCTGCCCTTCGAACCGGTCGCGGAAGACCGCGCTCCAGGCCACGTCGAAGCCGACGTTCGATGGGCGGAACGGGGACACGGCCCCCTCAAACCGCCCGGCCCAGGCGCCGTCCGAGCCCAGCCGCGGCCAACTCGCCCCGCCGAGCGCCAGGACCGTCGCGTCCGGCCGGACGGCTGTCTCGCCGTCCGGGGTGCGGAACCGCAGGGCGCCATCCGGCCCCCAGCCCAGCCATTCCCAGCGTGTCCGGAGTTCCACGCCGAGCGCCGCCAGCCGGCCGAGCCAGGCGCGCAGCAGCGGCGAGGCCTTCAGCGCCCGCGGGAACACCCGTCCCGAGGAGCCCACGAACGTCGGCTGGTCGAGGCCCTCGGCCCAGGCCACGAGGGCGGACGGCGGAAAGGCCTCGATCATCGGGCGCAGCCGCTCGGCCGCCGCGCCGTAGCGCCGCACGAAGGCCTCGAAGTCCTCGGAATGGGTCAGGTTCAGGCCGCCGCGGCCGGCCATCAGCAGCTTGCGGCTCGCCGAGGGCATCTTCTCGTAGACCGTGACCCGGCAGCCGGCCTCCGCCAGCACCTCGGCGGCCATGAGCCCCGCCGGGCCTGCGCCGACGACGGCGACGGCCCTGCTCACACCCCGGCCATGGCCAGCACGGCGGCGAGGCCGACGGCCTGGCCGCGCACCGACTGGGTCTTCTCCACGTCGATCCACTCGTCCACCGCGTGCGCCCGGCCGCCCGTGCCGCCGGAGCCGATGGTCACCGCCGGGATGCCCAGGCTGATCGGCATGTTCGAGTCGGTCGAACTCGCGCCCAGCACCGGGGTGTAGCCGGCGGCCTTCACCGCCGCGGTGGTTGCGCGCACGATCTCGGCGTCCTCGCGGGTGGAGCCGGTCGGCCGGTCGCCGATCAGCTTCACCTCGGCGCTGATCTCCCCGAAGCGGGTGTTGCGGGCCTTGTTCTCGGTCGCCACCGCGTCCTTGACGATCTCCAGGAAGCGGCTGTCGAGCTTGGCCAGCTCCTCCTTGCTCTCGGAGCGCATGTCCACCTCCAGCCAGATGGCGTCGGGGATGGAGTTCACGGACGTGCCGCCGCCGACCACGCTCGTCGCATAGGTGGTCTTCGGCTTGGCCGGCGTGGTGATCCGGTTCATCTCGACCACGGTGGTCCCCATGGCGGCCATGGGGTTCACCACCCCGTAGGCGCCGTAGCTGTGGCCGCCGGGCCCCTTGAAGGTGACGCGGTACCGCCGGGAGCCCACCGCGCCGTAGGTCACCCGTTCGGCCGAGGTCCCGTCCATGGAGAAGAAGGCGCCGATGCGGTCCTTGTACTTGCCCTTGGTGAAGAGGTAGCGGACCCCGCGCAGGTCGCCGGGCCCCTCCTCGCCGACGTTGCCGACGAAGAGGATGTCGCTCTTCGTCCTGATCTTCGCGGCGTCGAGCGCGCGGACATAGGCCAGCAGGACGGCCAGGGAATGGGTGTCGTCGCCGACGCCGGGCGCATGCAGCTTGGTGCCTTCCCGCCGCACCTTGATCGGCGTGCCCTCGGGGAAGACGGTGTCCAGGTGGGCGGCCAGCACCACCACCTTGCCGCCGGCCGGACCCGCGCCGCGGCGCAGGCCCATGACGTTGCCTTCCGCATCCATCTCGACATCCGTCAGGCCGTGGGCCTTCAGCATCTCCATGTAGGCCTTGGCGCGCGCCTCCTCCTTGAAGGGCGGGGCGGGGATCTCGGTCAGCTTGATGGTGTCGGCCACGGTCTGGTCGTGCGTCCGGTCGAGCGTCGCCACGGCGGCCTTGAAGGGCGCGCTGGCGACCAGCCGCTGGACTGTCTGCTCGGGTCCGCCGCGGCCTTGCGCGGCGGCGCCGCTGGTGAGGGTCAGGGCCAGGACGGCGGCGAGCACGGGACGCGGCGCGGAGAACATCGGTCGGGAATCCTTGGCTGGAAGCGGCCGCATATGAGCCGATCTGCGCGCGGCGGACCAGCGGTCAGGGGGAAGTCCTTGCGCATTACCGGAATTTAACGGCGAGAGCCTTGCGCGCGGCTTGCGGCCTTGCGCCCGGGACCCTTAAGCCTTCCGGTCACAAACGTAACAATTGGGGGGACGCTCATGCTGAGCCGTCGCAATCTCCTGCTTTCCGCCGGCGCCAGCGTGGCGCTCGTGGGGTGCGCCACCGCCTCACCCAGCGTCGTCGCCGCACCGCAGCCGCCGCCGGTCGGCGCGCCGCCGCCCCCCGCGCCCGAGGCGCAGCTCTCCGCCTACATGGACCAGGTGTTCCGCGAGGCGCTGGACGACAGCCCGCAGTTCGTCACCAGCCTCGGCCTCGACAAGGACGACCGCGCCGCCGCCAAGGCCCGCCTGGACGACGCCTCGCTCGCCGATCTGGCCCGCGACAAGGCGCTCACCGCCGACCAGCTCCGCCGGCTGAAGGCGATCCCCCGCGCGCCGCTCACCGGCATGGCGGCGGTGAATTACGACACCCTGCTGGCCACCCTGGAGGTCGCCGACGAGGGCAACCGCCGGTTCCAGTACGGCTACCAGGGCGCGGGCCAGCCCTATGTCCTGTCCCAGCTCACCGGCGCCTATCAGCAGGTCCCGGACTTCCTGGGGACCCAGCACACCATCGAGACCAAGGCCGACGCCGACGCCTACCTGTCGCGTCTCGACGGCTTCGCGGTCCAGATGGACCAGGAGCTGGAGCGCGCCCGCCACGACGTGGGCCTGGGCGTCATCCCGCCGGACTTCGTGGTCGAGCGCTCGCTGACCCAGATGGCGGCGCTGATTGGGCCGGCAGAGCGTTCGCCGCTTGTCACCTCGGTCGCCACCCGGGCGAAGGAGAAGGGCATAGCCGGCGACTACGCCGGCCAGGCCAGCCTGATCTACCGCGACAAGGTCGCGCCCGCCCTGCAGCGCCAGATCGACTTCATGAAGGAGATCCAGCCCCGCGCCGTGCACGACGCCGGCGCCTGGCGCCTGCCCGACGGCGAAGCCTATTACGACGTGGCGCTGCGCGGCTCGACGACCACCACCCTCTCCCCGGACGAGATCCATCAGATCGGCCTCGACCAGGCCCGCGAGCTTTCCGCCCGCGCCGACGTCCTCCTGAAGAAGGCCGGCTACAGCCGCGGCACGGTCGGCCAGCGGATCCAGGCGCTCTACAAGGACAAGAAGTACCACTACCCCAACACCGACGCCGGCAAGGAGAAGCTGCTCGCCGACCTGAACGCCCAGGCGGAGGCCATGAGCGCCCGCCTGCCGCAGATGTTCGCCACCCTGCCCAAGGCGCCGGTGGAGGTCCGCCGGGTGCCAAAGTTCATCGAGGCCGGCGCGCCCGGCGGCTACTACAACCAGCCCACTCTCGATGGCTCGCGGCCGGGGATCTACTGGATCAACCTTCGCGACACGGCGGAGAACCCGACCTGGACCCTGCCGACGCTGACCTACCACGAGGCGGTTCCGGGCCATCACATGCAGCTCGCCCTGCAGCAGGAGGCGGACCTGCCGATGATCCGCAGGGCGATGTTCTTCTCCTCCTACGGCGAGGGCTGGGCGCTCTACGCCGAGCAACTCGCCCAGGAGATGGGCGTCTACGCCGACGATCCGCTCGCCGAGGTGGGCTACCTGCAGTCCTCCCTGTTCCGCTCGGCGCGCCTCGTGGTCGACACCGGCCTGCACTTCAAGCGCTGGAGCCGCGAGAAGGCGATCGACACCATGACCTCGATCGACGGAAGCCCCCGCAGCGCCGCCACGACCGAGATCGAGCGCTACTGCGTGTGGCCGGGTCAGGCCTGCAGCTACATGGTGGGCAAGCTGACCTGGGTCCGCCTGCGGGACAAGGCGAAGGCGGCGCTCGGCCCGCGGTTCGACCTGCGCCAGTTCCATGACGCGGGCCTGCTGGCCGGCGCCATGCCGCTGACGGTTCTCGAGAACCGCATCGACCAGTACATCGCCTCCGCGCGAGCTTGATTGAAGGGATGAAGATGAACGCCATCGACCGCCGCGCCTTCCTGCTCACCACCGGCGCGGCGGCGCTGGCGGGTCCGGCTCTCGCGCAGGGTTCGGCCGAGGACGCGAAGCTCCGCGCCCTGCTGGACGCCATGTACGAGGAGAACCTGGCCGCCTCGCCCGAGGCGGTCACCCGCCTCGGCCTCGACAAGGGCGCCCGGGCCGCCGCCAAGTCCCGCCTCGACGGGGAGTCGCTGAAGGATCTCGCGGACGACCGGGCCCGCAACGCCGGCCAACTCCGCCGCCTGGAGCAGATCGACGGCGGCAAGCTCTCGCCCCGCAGCCGCTCGGACTGGGAGACGGTCCTCTTCACCGCCCGCACCAACGCCGAGGGCGCCAGGTTCGACTACGGCGACGCCTTCGGCCAGCAGCCCTACGTCCTCTCCCAGCTCACCGGGGCCTACCAGGACAAGCCGGACTTCCTGGGCACCCAGCATTCCATCGAGACCAAGGCCGACGCCGACGCCTACCTGGCGCGACTGGAGGCCTTCGCGACGGTGATGGACGAGGAGGTGGAGCGCGTCCGCCGCGACGTGGCCGAAGGCGTCGTGCCGCCCGACTTCATCCTCGACAAGACGCTGACCCAGATGCGCGGCCTGAAGACCGCCCCGGGCGAGTCCCCCCTGGTCCGCTCCGTCGCCGACCGCGCCAAGGCCAAGGGCGTGGCCGGCGACTACGAGGCCCAGGCCTCGGCCATCTACAGCCAGAAGGTGATCCCGGCCCTCGACCGCCAGATCGCGCTGATGGAGAGCCTGCGGCCCCGCGCCGTGCACGACGCCGGCTGCTGGCGCCTCCCGGACGGCGAGGCCTACTACCGCCACGCGCTGAAGAACATGACCACCACGACGCTCAGCGCCGACGAGGTCCATGCGCTCGGCCTGGAGACCGCCAGGTCGCTATCGGCCCGCGCCGACGTCCTGCTCAAGGGCCAGGGCTACACGAAGGGCACGGTGGGCGAGCGGATCGCCGCCCTCTTCAAGGAAGAGAAATACCACTACCCCAACACCGACGAGGCCAAGGAGCGGCTGATCGCGGACCTCAACAAGTACGTGGAGGGCATCCGGCCGAAGCTGCCGCAGTACTTCGGCCAGCTCCCGCAGGCCGCCGTCGAGGTCCGCCGGGTGCCGAAGTTCATCGAGGCCGGCGCGCCCGGCGGCTACTACAACCGCCCCGCGCTCGACGGCTCCCGGCCCGGCATCTACTGGATCAACCTGCGGGATTCCGCCGAGAACCCGACCTGGACCCTGAAGACCCTCACCTACCACGAGAGCATCCCGGGCCATCACCTGCAGCGCACCCTGCAGCAGGAGGGCGACGCGCCGATGCTCCGCCGCACCGCCGGCTTCTCCGCCTTCGCCGAAGGCTGGGCCCTCTACACCGAGGAACTGGCCCTGGAGATGGGCATGTACGAGGGCGACCCTCTGGGCGAGATCGGCATGCTGCAGGCCGCCCTGTTCCGCGCCGCGCGCCTGGTGGTCGACACCGGCCTGCACGCCAAGCGCTGGAGCCGCGAGAAGGCCATCGAGACCATGGTCTCCATCGACGGCAGCCCGGTCTCCTCCGCCACCACCGAGATCGAGCGCTACTGCGTGCGGCCGGGCCAGGCCTGCAGCTACATGGTCGGCAAGCTCACCTGGCTGCGCCTGCGCCAGAAGGCCAAGGACGCGCTCGGTCCGCGCTTCGACATCCGCAAGTTCCATGACGCCGTCCTGCTCGGCGGCGCCATGCCGCTCACCGTGCTGGAGGGCGTCGTCGACCGTCACATCGCGGCCCAGCGGGCCTAGGGGGAAACCGAATGAACGCCATCGACCGCCGCAGCTTCCTGGCCACCTCGGCCGGCGCCGTCCTCGTCGCCGCCACCCCGGCCCTGGCCCAGGGCTCCGAGGATGCGAAGCTCCGCGCCCAGCTCGACCGCATGTTCGAGACCCTCGTCGACGACAGCCCCGAGTTCGCCACCATGCTCGGCATGGACAAGGGCCCGCGCGCCGGCCTGAAGTCGAAGCTCGACGACGCCTCCACCGCCGCGAAGCAGCGCCGCCTGGAGCGCTCCCGCGGCTGGGTGCGCGACCTGCGCGCCATCGACCGCACGAAGCTCTCGCCCGCGTCCAAGGTCGACCTCGACGTGGTGCTCTACCAGCAGGAGCGGACCGTCGCGAACGGCGACAAGTACCGGTTCGGCAACGTCGGCGGCAACTTCAGCCCCTATGTCGTCAGCCAGCGGACCGGGGCCTACCAGGACATCCCCGACTTCATGGACAGCCAGCACCGGGTGGAGACCGCCGCCGACGCCGAAGCCTGGCTCTCGCGGCTCTCCGCCTTCGCCGTCCAGATGGACCAGGATCTCGCCCGCCAGCGCGAGGACATGGCCATGGGCGTCGTCCCGCCCGACTTCGCCTGCGACCTGGCCATCGGCCAGATGAAGGCCCTGCGCGACCAGCCGGCGGCGCGCACCATCATGGTCACCTCCCTGGGCAAGAAGGCCGCCGAGGCCAAGCTCGGCGGCGACTGGGCCGCACGGGCCGAGAAGATCGTCACCGCCGAGGTGTTCCCGGCGCTCGACCGCCAGCTCGCCGGCATGCAGGCGGCGCGCGCCAGGGCGAAGCCCGACACCGGCGCCTGGGCCCTGCCGGACGGCGGCGCCTACTACGCCGACGCGGTGAAGGCCTCGACCACCACCAACTACACCCCCGACCAGGTCCACCAGATGGGACTCGACCAGGTGGCCGAGATCTCCGCCCGGATCGACACCATCCTCAAGGGCCAGGGGATGAGCCAGGGAACGGTCGCCGAGCGGCTGATCGCCCTGAACAACGACCCGAAGCAGCGCTATCCGAACACCGACGAGGGCCGCGCCCAGGTCATCGCCGACCTCAACAGGCAGGTGGAGGATATCTACCGCCAGCTGCCGAGCGCTTTCGCGACCCTGCCCAAGGCGCCGGTGGAGGTCCGCCGGGTTCCGGCCTTCATCCAGGACGGGGCGTCCAACGGCTACTACCAGCCCGCCGCCCTCGACGGCTCGCGGCCGGCGGCCTTCTACATCAACCTCAAGGACACGGCGGACTGGCCCCGGTACAACCTGCCGACGCTGACCTACCACGAGACCTCGCCGGGCCATCACCTGCAGATCGCGCTGTCGCAGGAGTCGACCGGCATGCCGATGCTGCGCCGGGCCGGCTTCGGGTTCTCGGCCTTCTCGGAAGGCTGGGGCCTCTACGCCGAGCAGCTCGCCGACGAGATGGGCGCCTACCGCAGCGATCCGCTGGGCCAGGCCGGCTACCTGCAGTCCCTGCTGTTCCGCGCCGCCCGCCTCGTGGTCGACACCGGCATCCACCACAAGCGTTGGACCCGCGAGCAGGCGACCCAGTACATGGTCGACACCATCGGCAACACGCGCTCGCGCTCGCAGCGGGAGGTGGAACGCTACTTCACCTCGCCGGGCCAGGCCTGCAGCTACAAGGTCGGCCACACCATGTGGGTCAAGGTCCGCGAGGACGCCCGCGCGAAGCTCGGCCGGAAGTTCGACCTCAAGGCCTTCCACGACGCGACCCTGCTCTCCGGCTCCATGCCGCTGACGGTGCTGGAGCGCCACGTCCAGGACTGGGTCGCCGACCAGGCGTAGGGACGGGACCGCTCAGAACCAGCCCGCGGCCTTCAGGGCCGCGGCGTTGGACCGGCTGACCGGGACCACCAGCCCGGACTTCAGACGCGCCTCGCCGCGGCCGCGCAGCCACCTGACTTCGTCGATGGCGTCGGCGGCGACCCACCAGGAGCGGTGGGTGCGGAAGCCGCGCGCCAGGGCGAGCTCGGCGAGCGCGTCCCCGAACCGGGCGGTGATCAGCTCCTCGCCGGCGTCGGTGTGGACCCGCAGGTAGTGGTCCTCGGCCTCGACCGCGATCAGGACCGCCTCGCGCCGCTTCGCCGACAGCCGCCGGCGGAAGGCGGCGAGGGGATCCCCGGGGGCCTCCGGCGGCGCCTCGGGCGTCACCGTATGGGCCCAGGCGAGCTGGCGGAAGGTCATGGTGGCGAAGCTGACGACGAGCACCTGGAACCAGGGCTGGGCGATGTTCTCCGGCCCGAGCCGCCCGTTGCTGAACATGTGGTTCGTCAGGCCGACGAGGACGGTGACGAATGGGGTCATCAAGACGCTGGCCAGCCCGACCCGGAGCCAGAAGTGGCTCACCCTGCGGCGCAGGGGCTCGTCGATGGCGGTGCCGATCAGGCCGCCGCCGACCATGCAGATGAACCAGTAGACGAACCGCTCCGGAAGCGGCCGCTCGGACGAGCCGAAAGGCCCCAGGAAGGCCATCACCACCCCGACCGCCACATAGAGCGCCACATCGGCGGCCAGGCGGCGGGTCCAGGGCGGCAGGGCGGTCAGCGGCATCCGGGCTCTCGGGCGCGTGAATCGTTCGCGCCCGATCCTGCACGACTTGCGAAATGGCCGCATCCGTTCGCGCAGCCGCGGCGCCGTTCGCGGGTTCGCCCCTCGACGACGGACGGCGGGCGCGGCGATCCAGGCCCCGTCGCAACCGGAGCCCGCCCCCATGTCCCGCGTCCTGCAACTGGCAGCCTGGAGCCTCGCCGCCTTCCTGAGCGTCGGCGTCGCCGTCGTCTCCTACCGCTATGTGCCGCAGGTCGGCCCTCTGTCCGAGGGAGTCATGGCCAATCTGTTCGCCCGGCCCTGGCTGGCCGTGCACGCCGCCGGCGCGGCCACCGCCCTGCTGGCCGGCCCCTTCCAGTTCCTGCCGGCCGTCCGCCGCCGCCTGCCACGCCTCCACCGCTGGCTGGGCCGGATCTATGCCACGAGCTGCATCGTCGGCGGCGCGGCAGGCTTCGGCCTCGCCTTCGGCACGACCGCCGGCCCCGTGGCGGGCCTGGGCTTCGCCCTCTTGGGGCCGCTGTGGATCTACGTCACCGCCCAGGGCTGGATGACCGCACGGGACCGCCGGTTCGACGAGCACCGGCGCTGGATGATCCGCTCCTTCGCGCTCACCTTCGCGGCCGTGACCCTGCGCCTCTACCTGCCGCTCGGCGTGATGGCGGGCCTGACCTTCGAGCAGATCTACGTGGCGACCGCCTGGATCTCCTGGATCCCCAACCTGCTGGTCGCCGAGCTCTACCTGCGCCGCGGCGCGCCGCGTCTCCAGCCGGCCTGATCGCGTATTGCTGACATGCCCTGGCAGCAGGACGGGTGTTGAATGCCCGAAACCCGCCGAAGGAGGCTCCCATGTCCGACCTCGTCTTCTACACCAACCCCATGTCCCGTGGCCGCATCATCCGCTGGATGCTGGAGGAGGTGGGCCAGCCCTACGAGACCGTGCTGGTCGAGTGGGGCAAGAACGATCCTGCCTTCCTGGCCGTGAACCCGATGGGCAAGGTGCCGGCCGTGAAGCACGGCGACGCCGTCGTCACCGAATGCGGCGCCGTCTGCGCCTATCTCGCCGACGCCTTCCCCGAAGCCGGCCTGGCCCCGCCGCCCGGCAGCAGGGAGCGGGCGCCCTACTACCGATGGCTGTTCTTCGCGGCCGGGCCGATCGAGCAGGCGGTGGGCGTCGCGGCCATGGGCGTCCAGCCCTCGGCCGACCAGGAGGCCATGCTCGGCTTCGGCAGCATGGCCCGGGTGCTGAACGCCATGGAGGGCTACCTCAAGGACCGCGAGTTCGTGGCCGGCGACCGGTTCAGCGCCGCCGACCTCTACCTCGCCTCGCACCTCGCCTGGGGCATGCAGTTCGGCACGCTCGAGAAGCGCCCCGCTTTCGAGGCCTATGCGGCGCGCCACACCGCCCGGCCGGCCGCCCTGCGCGCCGCCGAGATCGACGACGGGATCATCGCGGCCCAGCAGCAGAAGCAGCCCGAGCCGGCTGAATGAGGTCGCCGCGGGTCCCCTAGAGGTCCGCACTCCGGCCGCGGCCATGCATCCATGGTCGCGGTCGGAGTCGTCGGACGGCGCCGTCGTCGCCCTACGCCGGCGCCGCCTGCCTTGCCTGCTGGCTCGCCTCCTCCGCCAAGCGGCCGGTCAGCTCGCTCATGTGGTCGAAGTCGGCCTCGAAGGCGCCGAGCCCC
>NZ_DAISJG010000026.1:0-42242 GCF_036821595.1 Phenylobacterium sp. | reverse complement strand
GGCGCGCGATTCACGTTCCCCACGCCGCCCGGCTGGCACGTTCAGCGCCGCGCCCGTCCGTGTGATCCGTGTAATCCGTGGTTCCTTCCTCCCTTCTCATCTCACCCACCCCGCGAGACGCCGCGAGACGAGCCCTGCGCGGAACACACCGACAACATGCGCCTTTACTTGTGGATGGCAGGCATTCGTTAACCATAACCAAGACGTTAATGACTTGTTAAACCCTTCGGCTCCGGCTTTGCTGACCTCCGTCAGGGCGCAGGCGTCGCGTTTCATCGCGGGACGCCCGGTCCGCTGGAGGAGCGCCATGTTCGAGCTGGGACGCGAGCTGAAGCGGCTGTTCGGGGCCGAGGCCGCCCACCTGCCGCAGGACGGCATCACCGGCGGCGATCCCGCCCTGCTCGAACTCCTCGACCTGAAGCTGCTGCGCGAAGAGGGCAAGGCGGCCGACGTCGCCGCCGGCCGCGTGGGCGCGAAGAACCCCGGCCAGCGCCGCCTGGAGGCCGCCGCCGTCTGGCGCGAGGTCGCCCGCCGCACCGGCGACGCCGCCGCCCTGCGCAAGGCCGCCGCCACCGCCGAGATGGCGGCCGTCGCCTTCGAGGGCCGCCGCAAGGGCGAGGCCTGGGCCCGGGCCCGGACCGAACAGGGGTTCTGCGCGCTCACCGGCGCCGAACTGTTCGGCGACCCCGGCCTCGACGCCGCCGCCGAGGTGGCCTTCCGCGAGGCCCGCGCCGCCGCCCGCGGCGGGCTCGCCGCCCCCCTGGCCGACATCGGCCTGGCCGCCGTCCAGGGCCGCCAGCTCCTCGGCCGGGGCGACGCCGCCGACGCCCACCTGATCTCCCGCGCCTTCGCCGCCCCGATCGCCGCGCTCGACGCCCAGACCCGCCGGGTGGTCGCCGCCCGGGCGCTCGCCGCCGAGGCCCGCCTGGTCCGCGCCGACCTGATGTGCGGCTGGGGCGTGCGGCTGAAGGACGAGGTGCTGCTGAAGATGGCCGTGGACGACGCCTCGGCCGCCGCGCGCCGCCTCGACCCGGCCTACGAGCCGCTGACCTGGGCCCGCGCCGAGGCCCTGCGCGGCCAGGCGCTCACCCTGTGGGGCGAGGCGCTCGGCGACCTCGACGCCATCTCGGCCGGCGCCACCGCGCTCGCCTCGGCGCTGGACGAGCTCACCCGCGACCACAGCCCGCTCGACTGGGCCCGCACCCAGCTGGCGCTCGCCCAGACCCTGCAGACGCTCGGCGAGGCCTGCGCCGACGAGCGCGCCTTCGAACAGGCCGTCACCTGCTACGACCGGGCGAACCTGGTCCTGAAGGACGCCGTCGCCCTGCCGCTGCGCGGGCTGGCCGCCGGCTCCCGCGCCGTCTGCCTCGCCCGCTCGGCCGAGCTCACCGGCGACCTCGCCGTGCTCGACGCCGCCGAGGCGGCCATGAAGATCGAGCTGGCCGCCGCGCGGCCGGGCAAGGATCCGGTGGGCTGGGCGCTGGCCCAGCTCAACCTCGCCCGGCTCTACGAGGCGCGCATCGACATCACGGGCAAGGACCGCGGCCAGCGCGCCGCCGCCGTCACCGCCCTCGACGCCGCGCTCGAGGTGTTCGGCGAGCACGGCCTGCGCTCGCTCGCCGTCGCCGCCCAGGACGCCCTCGACCGCGTCCGCGCCGGCGCCACGCGCACCCCGCGCACGGCGGTCTAGCGGAGGCCGCCGCCGTCACCCGCCGCACCGGAATGACCGTTCGTCGCCGCGCCTTCTCAAGCGGCGCCGCCGGGTGCAAGCTCGCCGGCGGAGGAGAGCCCATGCGCTTCGAAGTCTTCGCCGCCGCCGCCGCCGCGGCCCTGCTGGCCGCCACCGCCGCCCAGGCCCAGCCCGCCGTCGCCTGGGCCAAGACCCCCACCGCGGCCGATGTCGCCGCCGCCTATCCGCCGAAGGCCCGGGCCGCGGGCGTGGGCGGTGTGGTGCTGCTGACCTGCACCCTCAGCACGGCGCTCGTCCCGCGCGACTGCGCCACCCTGCGCGAGACGCCGTCCGGCTACGGCTTCGCCACCGCCGCCCGCAAGGTCGCCGCCGGGCTTGCCGCCGCGCCGGGCGCCGGGCTCCACAAGGGCGTCGAGGTGGAGGTCCCGGTGACCTTCGCCCCGGAGCTGGCCGCCGCCGGCCCGCTCACGATCCGCAACCCCGCCTGGACCTCGATCCCCACCGCCCAGGACTTCCAGGCCACCTTCCCGCAGACCCAGAACGGCGTGAACAGCGTCCGCGTGGCGCTGGTCTGCACCGCCCAGCCGGGCGGGGCGCTGGCCGACTGCGCCGTCGACCGCGAGGAGCCGGCCGGCCAGGGCTACGGCCAGGCCGCGCTGGCGCTGGCGCCGAAGTTCCGGGTCGCGGCCTGGTCCACCGACGGCCTGCCGACCTTCGGCCAGAAGGTCCGCGTGCCGATCCGCTACGAGCTGACCCAGGTGCAGGCCGCCCGCTAGCGGCCGCGCCACCACTTCAGCCCGGCGCGCTCGGCCGCCTCGAGCAGGGCGTAGAGCGCCGCGCCCATCAGGCCCAGGACGACCAGGGCCGCGAACATCCGGGCGGTCTGGAGCTTGAAGCTGGCGTCCATGATCCGCCAGGCCAGGCCCTGGACCCTGCCGGAGCCGGCCACGAACTCGGCGACCACGGCGCCCACCAGCGCCAGGCCCGCCGCGACCTTGTGGCCCTGCAGCAGGAAGGGCAGGGCCGACGGCATCTGCAGCCGCGCCAGCCGCTGGAGCCGGCCGGCGCCGTAGAGGTCGAACAGCCGGGCCAGGTCCGGGTCGGCCGACTTAAGCCCGGTGAGCGCGCCGGAGTAGATGGGGAAGAAGGCCACGACCACGGCCAGGGCCACCACGGCGCGGCCCGGGTGGTCGGTCCCGGCCCAGATGTTGACGATCGGGGCGATGGCCACCACCGGCGTCACCTGGAGCACGACGGCCAGCGGCTGGACCGCCTGCTCCATGAGCCGGCTGAGCGCCACCGCGACCGCCAGCGCCTGGGCCAGCAGGCTGGCGATGACGAGCGCGATGAGGGCGTTCTGCAGCGTGTAGCCCGAGGCCTTCAGCAGGCCGCCCGGGTCCGCGGCCAGCGCCTGGCCGATCGCCGACGGCGTCGGCAGGAAGTAGGCCGGGACGGCCAGCGCCCGGCAGGCCAGCTCCCAGCCGGCCAGCAGCACCGCCGCCAGCGTCAGCGGCGCGATCAGGCCCGCCAGCCGCCTCACGCCGCCATCCCCTGGCCGAGCAGGCCCGAGACCGCCTCGACCGTGTCGCGGAACGCCTCCGTGGTCCGGAAGCCCGCCGGCCGGGGCAGGGGCCCCGCCACCCGCGCCTCCCCCGCCGTCCGGCCGGGCCCGCGGGTCATGACCACCACGCGGCCGGCCATGTAGACGGCCTCCTCGACGTTGTGGGTCACGAAGACGATCGCCGGCCGCGACTGCGCCCACAGGCCCAGCACGTCGTCGGCCAGGGCCCGGCGGGTGATCTCGTCCAGCGCCGCGAACGGCTCGTCGAGCAGGAGGAGCCTGGGCTCGGTCGCCAGCGCCCGGGCCAGCGAGACCCGCATGGCCATGCCGCCCGAGAGCTGCGCCGGCCGGGCCGTCTCCGCGCCGGACAGACCGACCCGCGCCAGCGCGGCGTCCGCCCTCTGCCGCGCCTCGCCCCTGGCCACGCCCGCCAGCTCCAGCGGCAGGGCCGCATTGGCCCGCGCCGACAGCCAGGGCGCCAGGGTCGGGGCCTGGAACACCACCGAGGTCTCGCCCCGGCCCGGGGTGCGCCGCACCTCGCCCCGGCTCGGCTGTTCGAGCCCCGCGAGCAGCCTGAGCGCCGTGGACTTGCCGCAGCCCGACGGCCCGACCAGGGCGACGATCTCGCCCTCGCCGACCGCCAGGCTGAACGGCCCCAGCGCCCGCCCGCGCGAGGCGTAGTCGACCTCGACCTCGCTCAGCGCGGCGACGCTCACTTCGGCGTAAACTGCAGGGTGTAGGCGGCCCGGTAGTCGAGCGTCGTCGGATAGACGCCCTGGGCGCTCGCCATGTCGAAGAAGGTCTTCCAGCGCGCGTCGCTCATGGCCCCGATGGCCGCGCCCTCGTCGCCCTCGACGATCCGGTAGCTCTTCAGCTTGGCCCGGGCCTGGTCGAGGACGTCCTGGGTCATCTCCGGATTGTCCTTGCGGATGAGGGCGTCGGCCGCCGAGGCGTCGCCGTTCAGGTAGTCCGCCCAGCCCTTGGCCGAGGCCTCCACGAAGGCCTGCACAGCGGCCGGGTTCCTGGCGATCAGGCTGTCGGGCGCCAGCACCATGGTGGCGTAGCCGGGGTAGCCCTCGTCGGCGAGCAGGAAGACCTGCGGCTTCATCCCCGAGGCCTTCTCGATGGTATAGGGCTCGGAGGTGACATAGCCCTGCTGCGCCACCCGCTTGTCGGCCAGGAACGGCGCGGAATTGAAGGTGTACTTGCGCACCTGGTCGTCGGTGAACCCGTACCTCGCCTTCAGCCACACCCAGAAGGCCGTCACCGAGGCGTCGGACAGCAGGATCGGCCGGCCCTTCAGGTCGGCGATCGAGTCGATGCCCTGGCCGGGATGGGCGAGCAGGACCTGCGGGTCCTTCTGCATGAAGGCCGCGACCGCCCTCACGGGCACGCCCTCCTGAGCAAGGTTCATGACGATGAAGCTGTTGGAGCCCATGCCGAGCTCGACCGCGCCGGACGCCAGCAGCTGGGGCACGTTCACGCCCGGCCCGCCCTGGACGATCTGCACGTCGAGACCACGCTTCGCGTACTCGCCCGAGGCCAGCGCCTGGTAGAAGCCGCCGTGCTCGGCCTGCGCCCGCCAGTCGGTGGCGAAGCGGATCACCGTGCGCTGCGGCTGGCCGGAGGCCGCCTCCTCCCGCTTCGCGGGCGAACAGGCGGCGACCAGCGCGGCGAAGGCGACGGCGAGCAGGCGCAAGGCTTTCATGGACGACCCCCGGATCAGGCCGGGAAACCTAGCCCAAGGGCCGCCACGGCCAAGCCCCAAAAGCAAGAGGGCGGCGCTCCGGTTTCCCGAGGCGTCGCCCTCTCATCCAGATCCGTTGGGGGATCTGTGTCGCTAGGTCATCGCGGCTTCGGTTCGCGGGTCGCCCCGCTGGTTTTCCGCCGTGATCGGTGCCGCTCTTCGAAACTCGTCCCGGGTCGCCCCGGTTCTTCGCCTCTGGAGGAGCCTCCTGTTCGCTTGAGCGTTCCCGTCGCCGGTTCAACTCTGCGCCTCAGTCCCTCTCGACGACTTGACGGTGCGCCTGAACCCGTTATGAGGCAAGCGCCCGAAAGCGCCCCCGTGTGCGCGAACCGTCACTCTTCTGTGAATAAAGTGTTAACAACCCGGGGATCCCGCGCGGATCCCTGAGGCTTTTCAATGCGCTGATCTATCCACAGGAAAGCGGGTGGCCGCCTCAGCGGCCGGCTTCCAGCGCCTCACGGCGTTCTTCCAGCGACAGCCATTCCTCCTCCGCCGCCGCCAGTTGCTCGCGGGCCGCATCGAGCGCGCGGGAGTAGCGGTCGAAGGCCGTCGGGTCGCGGGCGTAGAGGTCCGGATCGGACAGCCCCTTCTCGAGGATCGTGATCTTCTGCGGCAGGTCGTGGATCAGGGCGTCCAGCTCGGCGAGCCGGCGCTGCTCCTTGAACGAGAGCTTGGCGGCCGCGGCCGGCGCGGCCTTCGGCCTGGGGGCCGCCGCCTTGGCCGGAGCCGGCGTCACGCGGACCCCGAAGAAGCCGGGGTTCTGGGCGATGAAGTCCTGCCAGCCGCCGGGGGTCTCCACCGCCCGCCCCGTGCCGTCGAGGCCGATGGTGGAGGTGGCCAGCCGGTCGATGAAGTCGCGGTCGTGGCTGACCAGGATCAGGGTGCCCTCGTAGTCGGCCAGCAGGTCCTCGAGCAGGTCCAGCGTATCCATGTCGAGGTCGTTGGTGGGCTCGTCCAGCACCAGCACGTTCGAGGGCTGGGCAAGCGCCCGGGCGAGCAGCAGGCGGTTGCGCTCGCCGCCGGACAGGCTGCGCACGGGCTGGCGCAGCTGGCTGTCGCGGAACAGGAAGTCCTTGGCGTAGCCGGCATAGTGCATCGGCCGGCCGCGGACCATGACCTGGTCGCCGCCGTTGGGTGTCAGCACGTCCTTCAGTGTCATCTCGGGGCTGAGCGCCGCGCGGGCCTGGTCGATGTAGGCGATCTCCAGGTTGGTCCCGAGCTTCACCGAGCCGGTGTCGGGCTCCAGTTCGCCCAGCAGCAGCTTCACCAGCGTCGTCTTGCCCGCCCCGTTGGGCCCGACAATGGCCACCCGGTCGCCCCGGATGATGCGGGTGGAGAACGGCTTCAGGATCACCCGCTCGCCGAACGCCTTGGAGATTCCCTTGGCCTCGGCCACCCGCTGGCCGGAGACGCCGGACGTGGCCAGCCCCATGTTGAGGTCGCCGCGCTGCTCCCGCATCCACTGGCTCTTGGCTTCGCGCATGGCGTTCAGCCGGCGCAGGCGGCCCTCGTTTCGGGTCCGCCGGGCGGTGACCCCCCGGGCCAGCCAGTGCATCTCCCTGCGGATCGTCACCTCGAGCCGGCGGGCCTCCTCGGCCTCCTGCGCCTCGATCTTCTCGGCCCAGGCGTCGAAGGCGCCGAACCCCTCGTCCAGCCGCCGAACCTGGCGGTGCTCCAGCCAGAAGCAGCGCTTCGTCACCCGCCCCAGGAAGGCGCGGTCGTGGCTGACGATCAGGGCGGCGGCGCGGCTTGCCGCCAACTCTGCCTCCAGGGTCTCGATGGCCAGGATGTCGAGGTGGTTGGTCGGCTCGTCCAGCAGCAGGACGTCGGCGTCCTCGGCGAAGGCGCGGGCCAGGGCGGCGCGCCGGATCTCGCCGCCGGACAGCCCGGCCGTGCCCTTGGCGGGGTCGAGGCCGAAGGCCTGCAGCGCCGCCTCCGCGCGGTGCGGCTCGGCGCCGCCGCCGGTGGCGTGGTCCAGCAGGGTCGCGCCCACGATCTCCGGCTCCTGCGGCACGAAGGCGATGCGCGTGCCGGGCGTCACCGTCCGCTCGCCGCTGTCGGGCTCGATCTGGCCGGCGATCACCCGCAGCAGGGTCGACTTGCCCGCCCCGTTGCGCCCGACGAGGCAGGCGCGGACGCGCGGCTCCAGCCCCAGGTCGACGCCGTCGAACAGCATCACCGGACCGTCGGCCAGGCGGACGTCCTTCAGCGCGAGGATGGGGGCTCTCATGGGGGCGCTGACATAGAGGCTCGGAGGCGCGACGGAAAGGCGCGCGAGCGGCCGCAGGGTCTTGGGTCCCGGCGCTGGAGGGTCTAGATGCCCCCGATGCCGCGTGAACCCTTCTGGCGCCGCAAGACCCTCGAACAGATGACTGTGGCGGAGTGGGAAAGCCTCTGCGACGGCTGCGGGCTCTGCTGTCTGGTCCGCTTCGAGGACGAGGAGACCGGCGAGATCATCCCGACGCGCGTCCACTGCAAGCTGTTCGACGCCAGTCTCTGCGCCTGCACCGACTATCCCAACCGCAAGCGGCACGTGCCGGACTGCATCAAGCTCACGCCACACAACATCGAGGCGCTCGAGTGGATGCCGAAGAGCTGCGCCTACCGCCGCATCCATGAGGGGCGCGACCTGGCCGACTGGCACCCGCTGATCTCGGGCGATCCGGAGAGCGTGCACCGGGCCGGCGTGTCGGTGCGCGGCCAGACGATCAACGAGGCCGCCCTGGCCGACCCGGAGGACGCCCTGGACTTCGCCGCCTGGGACCTCGTCGAGGAACGCGGGCGGGACTAGCGGAACCTCGGCCTCTTGCGGCTGTTCCTCTGGCCGGTGGGTTGGAGAGCGGGATGCTGTTTTCCCTGTTTCAGCGCCTTGCGGCGCTCGCCTCGCTGGCGCTGCTGGCCATGGGCGGCTGGTTCGTCTGGTCGTGGTGGCGGCTGCGCGAGATCCTGGATCCCCTGCCGGGCGACCTGATCGACACCCAGGACTGGCGGCTCTGGACCGGCGGCGCGCTGATCGCCTGGTCGTTCCTGGGCCGTATTCCGGTCGGCCTGCTGCTCGGTCGCGCGGAGGACGACGGCGCTCGCCTGAAACGCCTGCCCGGCGTCACCCTTGAAACCGCCGACGGCGCCCGCCTGCACGTGGAGCGCTCGGGGCCGCCGGAGGCGCCGGTGCTGATCTTCGTCCACGGCTGGGGCCTGGACGCCGGGGTCTGGTGGGAGGCCCGCCAGATGCTCGCGGACCGCTACCAGGTGGTGACCTACGATCTGGCCGGGCTGGGGCGTTCGACGCCGCCGCGTGACGGCAAGTACAGCCTGGACCGGTTCGCCGACGACCTGATGACGCTGGTCTCCGCGTCCTGCCCGCGCAAGGTGATCCTGGTCGGCCATTCGATCGGCGGCATGACGGTCCAGACCTTCTGCCGGCGCTACCCGGAGACCCTGGGCCGCCAGGTACTGGGCGTCGTCCTGGAGAACACCACCCACACCGACCCCATGCGCACGACCGTTCTCGGCGAGGCCCTCCACGCCGTGGAGCCGGTCGTGAAGCCGCTGATGCGCCTCGACATCTGGCTGCAGCCGCTCGCCTGGCTGCTGAACTGGCAGAGCTACCTGTCCGGCGCGACGCATCTGGCCATGCGCTTCGGGGGCTTCGGGACCACGCCCACCAAGGCCCAGCTGGAGCAGGTCGCCCGCGCGGTCACCCGCAACTCGCCGGCCGTGCAGGCCAAGGGCAACATCGCCATGATGGAGTGGGACGCGACCGAGGCCCTGCCGGAGATGCGCATCCCGGCCCTGCTGTTCATCGGCGGCTCGGACATCGTCACCGTGCCGGCCGCCGGCGAGACCATCGCGCGGCGGATGCCGCAGGCCCGCCCGGTCCACCTGGAGGAGGCGGGCCACCTCGGCCCTCTGGAACTGGCGGAGGACTACAACCGCGCCATCGCCCGCTTCGCCGACGAGATCTTCACCCGCGGCGCCCGATCCGCCGACATTGCCTCGGTCTCGCCCGCCGAGGAGGAGGGGACGATCCGCGCCCGGCGTCCGCCGCAGGAGCCGCGTCACTACATGTGATGTGGCAATTTTGCCACATCGGCCCTTGCGTGCATCTCGGCCCGGACCAATCTACAAGCCTGAGGTCTTAGAAGATGTGGGCAAGGGCAGAGGATTTGGCGCGCGACCCCTATCAGGAGCTGGGCGTCCCCCGCAGTGCGAGCGCGGACGAGATCAGGAAGGCGTTCCGCAAGCTCGCCAAGCAGAATCACCCCGACGCAAATCCCGGGAACAAGGAAGCCGAAGAACGCTTCAAGCGCGTCAGCGCGGCCTTCGACATCCTGGGCGACGTGGACAAGCGCAAGAAGTTCGATGCGGGCGAGATCGACGCCGACGGGCGTGAGACGGCGCGCGGCTTCAGCGGTCACGGCCCGTGGGGCGGCCAGCCCGGCGGCCCCGGCTGGGAAGGCGGCTATCAGCGGCGCAGCGGGCCCTACCAGAGCGAGAGCTTCGAAGGCGTCGACCTGGGCGACATCCTGGGCGAGATGTTCGGCGGCGGCCGTCAGGGCCGCGGCGGGGCCGGCGGCGGCTTCGGCGGCTTCTCGCAGCGCGGCGCCGACGTGCGCGCGAAGCTCGAGATTGACCTGCTGGACGCCATCCGCGGCGGAAAGCGCCGGATCGCCTTCTCCGACGGCCGCACCATCGACGTGACCATTCCGAAGGGGGCGCAGGAGGGCCAGACGCTGCGGCTGAAGGGGCAGGGCGCCCCCGGCCGCTCCGGCCCCGGCGACGCCTTCATCGAACTGAGCATCCTGCCGCATCCGGTGTTCCGCCGGGAGGGCGAGGTGCTGGTGATGGACGTGCCGGTGACGGTCTACGACGCCGTGCTGGGCGGCAAGGCCGAGGCGCCGACGCCGGACGGTCCGGTGACGCTCACCATCCCCAAGGGCGCCAACACCGGCTCGCGGCTGCGCCTGAAGGGCCGGGGACTGTCGGACTCCAAGGGCCATCGCGGGGACCTCTTCGCCCGGCTGGTGGTCACCCTGCCCGACACGGTCGACTCCGAGCTGGAGCAGATCGCCGAGACCTGGCGGCAGAAGCGGCCCTACACGCCGAAGCGGCGCACGTGACCAGGCTTGGCGTGACAGGGCGCCGCAGCCGGGACATAAACCCTGTATTCAGGCCCGGTTCAGTCCTGGCCGGCTAGATCTGGACCCATGAAACGCTTTCTCGTGATCGCCGCCCTGCTGGGCGCCGCCGCCGCGCCCGTCGCGGCCGAGGCCCAGCAGGCGCGCCTGATCCCGGTCCAGGCCGGGCGCCAGGTGCCGCTGTCGCGCGTTCTGGAGACGATCGCCCAGCAGATTCCCGGGCGGCACCTGAACACCACCATGGGCGACGCCGGCGGCCGCCCCGCCTACTTCGTCCAGTGGCAGACGCCCGACGGCCGCGTGATGGTCATCGTGGTGGACGCTCAGACCGGCCGGATCATCGGCCGCCAGTAGGGCGATCCGGATCATTAGAAAGGGACGCGGACGTGCGCATCCTGCTTGTTGAAGACGACCCCGACCTGTCGCGCCAGCTGAAGCTGGCCCTGGCCGACGCCGGCTACGCCGTCGACCACGCCCCCGACGGCGAGGAGGCGCAATTCCTCGGCGAGACCGAGCCCTACGACGCCATCATCCTCGACCTGGGCCTGCCCAAGGTGGACGGCGTCTCGGTGCTGGAGCGCTGGCGGCGCGAGAGCATGGCGACGCCCGTGCTCATCCTCACCGCCCGCGGCGCCTGGAGCGAGAAGGTCGCCGGCTTCGACGCCGGCGCCGACGACTACCTGACCAAGCCGTTCCACACAGAGGAGCTGCTGGCCCGCCTGCGCGCCCTGCTGCGCCGTTCGGCGGGGCATGCGACCCCGAACCTCGCCTGCGGCGGCCTGCGGCTCGACCCCCGGGCGGCCCGCGCCAGCGTCAACGGCGAGCCGCTCCGGCTCACCTCGCTGGAATATCGCCTGCTGCACTACCTGATGATGCACCAGGGCCGGGTGATCAGCCGGACCGAGCTCGTGGAGCACCTCTACGACCAGGACTTCGACCGGGACTCCAACACCATCGAGGTGTTCATCGGCCGCGTGCGCAAGAAGATCGGCGCCGACCGGATCGAGACCGTCCGCGGCCTCGGCTATCGCCTGACCTGCCCCGAGGACGAGGTGGGCCAGGCGGCGAACCCGTGACGCCGCGCCCGTGAGGCTGCTGGGGGCGCTCGGCCGGCCGTCGCTCGCGCGCCGGCTCGTGCTCCTGGCGGTGGGCTGGAGCCTCGCGGCCCTGGTGGTCTCGGCCGCTGTCCTGGCTCTGCTGTTCCAGCAGGCGGCCCTGCAGCGGGTCGATCAGACCCTGGGCGAGCTGATCGACAACCTGCTGTCCAACTCCACCGTCGACGGCGGCCAGGTGTTCGCCCCGGCGCTGACCGACGAGCGGGCGCTGCGCGCCTTCTCCGGCCGCTACTGGACCATCGCGGCGCCCACCGCCGACGGGAAGGTCCGCCCGCTGGTGCGCTCCTACTCCCTGTTCGATTCCGCCCTGCCGACGCCGCCGGACCTGGTCGCCCGCTTCAAGGCCGCTCCGGGCAAGGCGGTCGCCTACGATACCCGCGGTCCGCTCGACGAGCCGCTGCGGGCGCGGGCCGTCTACGCCGAGCTGCATGGCGTGCCGGTCATCTTCCTGGCCGCCGAGGAGCGTTCGACGATCAATCGGGCGGTGCGCAACTTCGTCGCCTGGACGGCCGGCGCCTTCGCGCTGCTGGGCGCGGGCTTGGTGGCGGCGATCATCATCCAGGTGCGCGTGGGCCTCAGGCCCGTGTACGACCTGCAGCGGGAGGTGGCGGCCGTGCGCCGCGGCAAGGCGGAGCGCCTGGAAGAGGCCTACCCCATCGAGCTCACCCCGCTCGCCGACGAGCTCAACGCGCTGCTGGCGCACAACCAGGAGGTCGTGGAGCGCCAGCGCACCCACGTCGGCAACCTGGCCCACGCCCTGAAGACCCCGATCTCGGTGATGCTCACCGAGGCCGGCCAGCGGCCGGGCCCGCTGGCCGAGGTGGTCAGCCGCCAGGCCGAGACCATGCGCCAGCAGGTGGACCACCACCTGCGCCGCGCGCGCGCCGCGGCCCGCACCCAGGGGCAGGGGGAGCGCACCTCGGTCGCCGAGATCCTTGACGAACTCGCCCGCACCCTGGATCGCATCTTCCGCGACAAGGGCGTCGAGATCGACTGGGACGCCGCCGACGACCTGTTCTTCCTGGGCGAGCGCCAGGACCTGCTGGAGATCGCCGGCAACGCCATGGAGAACGCCTGCAAGTGGGGGAAGAGCCGGGTTCGGGTGCGCGCCGCCGCCAACGGCCCCGACCGCTTCCGCCTGACGGTGGAGGACGACGGGCCGGGCCTGCCGCCGGACCGCCGCGACGAGGTGGTCCGCCGCGGCGCGCGCCTCGACGAGAACGCCCCGGGCTCGGGGCTGGGCCTCTCGATCATCGACGAGCTCGGCCGCGCCTACGGCGGCGTCCTGAAGCTCGGGGATTCGTCCTTGGGCGGATTGCGCCTGGAGATCGACCTGCCGCAGGCGGCCGCCTGAATTCCCTAACCTTTGGAAAACCTTAACCCGCGGTTGGGCAAGTTGGCCCCGTGCGGGCCTGCGCCCGCCCGTGGAGTTTCGCATGCCCGCTCTCTCGGAGCGCAAGATCGAGATCGTCAGGGCCCTGGTCGCCGCCGCCCCCGACAAGGTGGTCGGCGGGCTGCAGGCGGCCCTGGCGGAGGCCCAGGGCGACTCCGCCCTGGCCGGCGTCCGGCGGCTCGTGGACGCCGAGGCCGGCGAACGGCGCCTGCGCAACATCATCCTGCAGGCGATCGCCCCGATGTGCGTGGGCGACGGCCGCGACCCGCACAGCCTGGTCTTCCCGTCGTTCGCGCTGAGCTATCTCTGGAAGGGGCTGAAGGCGCTGGACCCGCAGGGGATCAAGGCCGCGTCCCTGGCGCTCTACGACTATCGGCCCGGCGAGAGCTCGCCCGCCCCGTTCGACGCCCTGGTGAAGCGCGCCGCCGATGCGGTCCGCGCGGGCGAGCCGCGTGAGTTCGCCACGGTGACCATGCTGTGCGACCAGGCCCGCCCCGGCGGCGGGGCGGCGTTCCAGCTGTGCCTGGACCTCGCCCCCATCGTCCGGCGGGCCGCCTACCGCCTGCCGGAGTGGACCGCCCACTTCGGCGACGACACCACCGCGGCCGCCCGCCTGGTCTACCGCGACGCCTGCGCCGTGGCCGACGACGCCGGCCCGACCTTCTTCGAGATGATCGCCGCCCAGCTTCCGCACCCGTGGATGGTGCTGCGGATCATCTCGGCGGTGATGGACAAGCCCAGCGAGCGCTACCTGCGCGATTCCGAACTCGGCGGCTTCGCCGAGCGGGTGATGGACGACATCGACGCCGCCCTGAGGTCGATCCAGACCCTGGACGTGGACGGCGGCGAGGAGACCGCGCGGGCCGCCGCCAAGCTCGTCGAGCTGGTCACCCTGCAGGTGGCGGAGATCGAATCCTGCATCGCGCTCGAGCGCGAGCACAGCTGGGGCAACCGGCTGCTGAAGCAGAAGAACGCGCTGGCCAGCGTCGTCGAGGGCCGCATCCGCGAGGCCGAGAAGTACGCCAACCTGGCGCTGCCCATGCAGCCGGCCCGGCTGCGCCGGATCCGCCGGATGATCCCGCGCCACACCCTGCCGCCGGATCCGAAGGCGGTGCGCCGGGCGCTCACCCTGTTCCACTTCGCCCGCGAGATCCGCTCCAGCGCCAACTACGGCGGCTTCGCCTCGGCGCGCTCCAAGATGCTGGAGAAGGTCGGCGACATGCTCGACCACTACGTCGAGGAGACCCTCGACCTCATCAAGACCGGCGACTGCGAGAACGAGCCCGTGGCCCGCGAGCACCTGGCGGTGGTCGTGGAGTTCAGCCGGCTGGTCCGCGACGAGAAGGCCGCCGACCTCGTCCGCCGCCGCGCCGCCGCCTGCAGGGCCGAGCCGCCGCCGATGGCCGCAGGCGCCTGAGCGCCCTCTCGCGCTGACCCGCGGTTTCGGCTAAACGGCCGCCCATGATCGCGTTCTGGGCGGTCGCCGGCGTTCTTTCCGCCGCCGCGGCCGGCCTCATCCTTTTCCGGGCCGCACAGGCCGCCTCGCAGGGCGAGGCGCCGGACCCGACGCCCATCCTCTATCGCCGGCAGCTGTCCGAGATCGATGACCTGGCCGAGCGTGGCCTGATCGGCGAGAGCGAGCGTCGCATCGCCCACGCCGAGGCCGCGCGGCGTCTGCTGGCCGCCACCGAGAAGCCCGGCGAGGCGTGGAGCGCCGGCCCCGGGGCCCGCACGCCGGTGCTGGCCGCGGTCGTGCTCGCGCCCATGCTGGCGCTCGGCCTCTACCTCGGGATCGGCGCGCCGGGCGCGCCCGACCAGCCGTTTGCGCAGCGCCTGGAGACCTGGCGCACCAGCGACCTCGCCACCCTGCAGCCGGCCGAGATCGCCGCGGTGCTGAACCGGCTGACGCGGGAGCGGAAGAACGATCCCGAGCTCTACCGCTTCCTGGCCATGGCGGAATCCAGCGCCAACAACCCGGCCGCCGCGGTCCGCGCCCTGCGCCGCGCGGTGGCGATCGCCCCTGAGCGCGCCGACCTCTGGACCCTGCTGGGCGAGGCCTACGCCAGCCAGGCCGGCGAGGTGGACGAGGCTGCGCAGGAGGCCTTCCGCGAGGCCCTGAAGCGCGATCCCAAGGCGGTGGAGCCGCGCTTCTACCTGGGCCGCCAGCGCATCCTGTCCGGCGACCGGGCCGGCGGCGTCGCCGACTGGCGCGCCCTACTGGCCGAGCTGCCGCCCGCCGATCCCCGCGCCGAGGTGGTCCGCCGCGCCATCGCCGAGGCCGAGTCGACGCCGGCCCAGCCCGGCTTCAGCGGCGACCAGATGGCCGCCATCCGCGGCATGGTCGAAGGCCTAGCCGCCCGGCTGAAGACCAACCCCGACGATCCGGAGGGCTGGGTGCGCCTGGTCCGCGCCTACGCCGTCCTGGGCGAGACCGCCCAGCGCGACGCGGCGCTCGCCACCGCCCGCGGCCGCTACGGCGGCGACCCCGAGATCCTGAACCAGCTCGCGCAGGCCGCGCGGGCGGAGCCGATGCGATGAGTTTCCTGCCCCCATGAGCTGGCTGCCCAAGTCCCCCAAGGCGCGCCGCCGCCTGACCCTGATCCTCGCGATCGCGCCGGTGCTGGCGCTGGCCGCGGGCCTGACCCTGTGGGGCCTCAGGGACTCGATCTCGTTCTTCTACACCCCGTCGCAGGCCGAGGCGGCCAAGCCGCCGCCCGGCCGCTCCATCCAGCTCGGCGGCCTGGTGGCCGAGGGGTCGGTGGTCAAGCATCCCGACGGGCGCGTAGAGTTCACCGTCCAGGACCAGGCCGCCACCGACAAGGTGGTGTTCTCCGGCGACCTGCCGGACCTGTTCCGCGAGGGGCAGGGGATCGTGGCTGTGGGGTCGTTCCGCGAGGACGGCGTCTTCGAGGCGAAGCGCGTGCTCGCCAAGCACGACGAACGCTACATGCCCCGCGAGGTCTCCAAGGCGCTGAAGGAACAGGGCGAGTGGTACGGCGAGGGCGGCAAGCCCATGCACGAGGCCCCGCCCGCCGCCCCGAAGAGCAGCGCCCTGTGATCGCAGAGGTCGGTTCCTTCGCCCTGATCCTGGCGCTCGCCGTCTCGCTCGCCCAGATCGGGCTGTCGGCCATAGCGCGCGTGCGCCGCTCCGCAGTGCTGGCCGCGGCCGGGGAGGGGGCGGCGCTCGTCGCCTTCCTGGGCGTGCTGGTGGCCTTCGCAGCCCTGATGCACGCCTTCGTGGTCTCGGACTTCTCGGTGGCCAACGTCGCCGCCAATTCGCACAGCGACAAGCCGCTGCTCTACCGGGTCGCCGGGACCTGGGGCAGCCACGAGGGCTCCATGCTGCTCTGGTGCCTGGCGCTCACCGGGTTCGGGGCCATGGCCGCGATCGCCGGGCGCGGGCTGCCCCGCGGCCTGAAGGCGCTGACCATCGCCGTCCAGGGCGTGCTGGGCGTGGTCTTCCTGGCCTACACCGTCTTCGCCTCCAACCCGCTGGCCAGGCTCGATCCCGCGCCGGTGGAGGGGCGCTCCCTGAACCCGCTCCTGCAGGACCCGGCGCTCGCCTTCCACCCGCCGTTCCTCTACGCCGGCTACGTCGGCCTCTCGGTGGTCTTCTCGCTGGCCGTGGCGGCCCTGATCGAGGGCAGGGTGGAGGCCGCCTGGGCCCGCTGGGTGCGGCCCTGGACGCTCGCCGCCTGGAGCATGCTGACCATCGGCATCACGCTCGGCGCCTTCTGGGCCTACTACGAGCTCGGCTGGGGCGGCTGGTGGTTCTGGGACCCGGTGGAGAACGCCTCCTTCATGCCGTGGCTGGTGGCCGCAGCCCTGCTGCACTCGGCGATCGTGACGGAGAAGCGCGGCGCGCTCTCCGGCTGGACCGTGTTCCTGGCGCTGGCGGCCTTCTCCTTTTCCATGCTGGGCGCCTTCCTGGTCCGGTCCGGCGTGCTGACCTCGGTCCACGCCTTCGCGGTTGATCCGACGCGGGGCGTCCTGCTGCTGGCCATCCTGGGCGTCACCGCCGGCGCGGGGTTCGGCCTCTTCGCCTGGCGCGCGCCCGGCCTGGCCCAGGGTGGCGTGTTCGCCCCGGTCAGCCGCGAGAGCGCGCTGGTGCTCAACAACATCCTGCTGGCCGCGGCCACCGCCACGGTGCTGCTGGGCACCCTGTTCCCGCTGATCCGCGAGGCGGCGACCGGCGAGGCGATCTCGGTCGGGCCGCCCTACTTCAACCTGACCTTCACCCCGCTGATGGCCGCCCTGCTGATCCTGCTGCCGGCCGGGCCGCTGCTGGCCTGGAAGCGTGGCGACGCCCGCGGCGTGCTGCAGCGGCTGTGGGCCGCGGCGCTGATCGCGGTCGCCGTCGGCTTCGCCACCCTGCTGCTCGTCAGCCCCCGGCACGGCTGGGGCGCGGCGGGCGTGGCGCTGGGCGCCTGGCTGATCGTGGGCGCCCTGGCCGAGATCCTCGAGCGGGTCCGCGCCTTCCGCGCGCCCGCCGCCGAGAGCTGGCGGCGCCTCACCGGCCTGCCGCGCGGCGCCTGGGGCATGACGCTGGCCCACCTGGGCCTGGGGGTCTTCGTGCTGGGGGCGGTTTTCGAGACGAGCTGGAAGGTGGAGGCCGCCGAGGCGCTTCCCATCGGCGGGGCGCTGGACGCCGGCGCCTACCACGTGGTGCTGCAGGACGTGGTCGGCGTGGAAGGCCCCAACTACGACGCCGAGCGGGCGGAGCTCTCGGTCACCCGCAACGGCCAGCCGATCTGCGCGCCCTCGCCCGAGCGTCGCTTCTATCCAGCCGGCGGCCAGAGCACCTCTGAGGTCGGCATCTGCTACCAGGGCCTGAGCCACGTCTATGTGGTGCTGGGCGAGCGGCGCGCCGGGGCCGAGGCGCCCGTCTGGCTGGTCCGCGCATACTGGAACCCCTGGGCGACCCTGATCTTCGTGGGGCCGGGGATCATGGCCCTGGGCGGGCTGATCTCGCTCTCGGACCGGCGCCTTCGCCTGGGCGTCGCCCGCCGCAGGGAGCAGCCGGCATGAGGCTCCGCGCCGTCCTCGCCGCCGTCGCCGCGGTCTTCTGCATGGCCGCCGCGTCGGACCCCGCCGAGCGCCTCCCCGACCCGGCGCAGGAAGCCCGCGCGCGGGAGATCTTCCGCGACGTCCGCTGCCTGGTCTGCCAGAACGAGTCCATCGACGACTCCGAGGCCGAGCTGGCCCAGGACCTGCGCAAGCTGGTCCGCGAGCAGGTCTCCGCCGGCCGCTCCGACGCCCAGATCAAGTCCTACCTGACCGAGCGGTACGGCGAGTTCGTGCTGCTCACCCCCTCGTTCTCCGGCGGCAACCTGGCGCTCTGGATCGGTCCCTTCATCGTGGTCCTGCTGGGCGCGGGCCTGCTGTTCCTGCGGCTCCGGAACCGATCGCCCGAGGCGGAGCTATCGCAGGAGGAGAGCGAGCGGCTGAACAGGCTGTCGGAGGGCGAGAGCCCCTGACAAGATGGCGCCCAACATTGGACGCGAAGCGGCGCTTAGGGTGACCTGAATGTAACTTGAGAGCCGTTGCACTCTCGTGCATCGAACCTAGGTTTTTCGGGCGGACTGCGGACCTCGCGGGCCGCCTACAGGGAACAGAAGGCTGATGACCTCGAAGAAGACCGGTTACCTCCTGGGCGCCGTCGCCGGCGCCGGTGTCATGGCCGCGGCGGTCGCGGGCGCGGGCATGCGGCTTCCCATGGCCCATGCCGAGCAGCCCCAGCTGATCCGCGCCTCGACCGCGCCGATCTTCGCCCCGCCGCCGGGCGCGCCGATGTCCTATGCCGACATCTTCGAGCGCGTGTCGCCCGCCGTGGTCTCGATCAACGTCACCAGCCGCATGGACCCCAACGCCCTGCGCCGGGCGATCCCGGGCCTGCCGTTCCTGCTGCCGCAGCCGGACGAGGAGGAAGGCGACGATCCGACCGCCCCGCCCCGGGGCGGCCAGACCGAACGCGGCCAGCCCCGGCTGCCGAGCCAGCAGTCCTCGGGCTCGGGCTTCTTCATCTCGGCCGACGGCTACATCGTGACCAACAACCACGTGGTCGAGAACGCCGAGAAGATCACCGTGGTCATGAAGGACGAGACCGAGCTCGAGGCCGAGATCGTCGGCCGCGACGAGGGCACCGACCTCGCCGTGCTGAAGGTGAAGGGCCGCAAGGGGCCGTTCCCGTTCGTGAACTTCGAGGATTCGGCCAAGCCCCGGGTCGGCGACTGGGTCATCGCGGTGGGCAATCCCTTCGGCCTGGGCGGCACCGCTACGGCCGGGATCATCTCCGCCTACGGCCGCGACATCGGCGAGACCTTCGTCGACTACATCCAGATCGACGCGCCCATCAACCGGGGCAACTCGGGCGGCCCGACCTTCGACATCTACGGCCGGGTGATCGGCGTGAACACGGCGATCTTCTCGCCGTCCGGCGGCTCGGTGGGCATCGGCTTCGCCATTCCCGCCGAGGTGGCGGACACGGTGACCAAGCAACTGATCAATGGCGGCAAGATCGAGCGCGGCTACATCGGCGCCTCGATCCAGAACTTCACCCGCGAGATGGCCGAGGCCCAGGGCATGGGCGAACAGCGCGGCGCCATCGTCGCCGACCTCGTCACCGGCGGCCCCTCGGCCCGCGCCGGCCTGCTGGTCGGCGACGTGGTCGTGGCGATCAACGGCCAGTCGGTGAAGAACTCCTCGGAGCTCACCCGCCGGGTGGCCCAGGCGCGTCCGGGCGACGCCCTGCGGCTCGACATCATCCGCGACGGCCGCCGGCAGCAGGTCACGGTCCGCTCCGGCACCCGGCCCTCCGAGCGCGAGCTCGCGGCCAACGACAACACGCCGGGCCGCGCCCCTGGCGCGCCGGCCCCGCCGACGCAGGCGCCGCCGGTGATCGGGCTGGCGCTGGCCCCGCTCGACGACGCCTCCCGCCGGCAGCTCAACGTGCCGGCCGACGTGCGCGGCGCGCTGGTCACCAGCGTGGACCAGGGTTCCGACGCGGCCGAGAAGGGCCTGCGCCGCGGCGACCTGATCACCCGCGCCGGCGACCGGGCGGTGACCAGCGCCGCCGATCTCGCCGCGGTGGTGGAGGCCGCCAAGCGGGCCAACCGCACCAGCGTGCTGGTGGGCGTCTACCGCAACGGCCGCACCTCCTTCCTGCCGCTGAACATTTCAGGCTAGGCTTGGCTCTGCGGGGGGCGGAATCATGCGGATCCTGATCGTCGAAGACGACCTTGAGGCGGCCGAGGCCATGGAGCGCGGCCTTACCGAGGCCGGTCACGCCTGCGTGCGGACGGCCGACGGCGAGGAGGGCCTCGCCGCGGCCCGGGCCGGCGAGTTCGACGTGATGATCGTCGACCGGATGATGCCGAAGATGGACGGCGTCACCCTCGTCACGACCCTGCGCCGGGAGGGCGACCAGACGCCTGTGCTGTTCCTCTCGGCCCTGGGCGAGGTGGGCGACCGGGTGGCGGGGCTGCAGGCCGGCGGCGACGACTATCTGGTGAAGCCTTACGCCTTCGCCGAGCTGACCGCCCGGGTCGATGCGCTCGCCCGCCGCCGCGAGACCGGCTCGGTGCAGACCCTGCTGCGGGTCGGCGACCTGGAGATGGACCTGATCGCCCGCACCGTGCACCGCCAGGGCAAGGAGATCGACCTGCAGCCGCGGGAATTCCAGCTCCTGGAGTTCATGATGCGCCACGCCGGCCAGTCGGTGACCCGCACCATGCTGCTGGAGAAGGTCTGGGAGTACCACTTCGACCCCCAGACCAACGTCATCGACGTCCACATCTCGCGCCTGCGCTCGAAGATCGACAAGGGCTTCGACCGCCCGATGCTGCAGACCGTCCGCGGGGCGGGCTACCGCCTGGACGCCTAAGAAGAGGCGGCGGAACCCATGCGCCTGCCGCGCATCTTCCGCACCACGCCGTTCCGGCTGACGCTGCTGTTCCTGGCGCTGTTCGCCAGCGCCGCGTCCGCCTTCCTGGCCTACATCTACGTGGCCACCGCCGGCGAGGCGACGCGCCGCACGGACCAGGAGATCACCCGCGAGATGCGCTCGCTGGTGGCGGCCTACGACCGCGCCGGCGTCGCCGCGGTCAACCAGTCCCTGATCGAGCGGGCGGCCAGCGAGCGGCCCTTCCTCTACCTGCTCATGGACCAGGACGGCGACACCATCTCCGGCTCCATCGAGGAGAGCCCGGTGGACGAGTTCAACGGCGGGCCCACCTGGACGAGCTTCCAGGTCACCGACGAGGCCCAGGGCCGCACCGTCCGCCGTCCCGCCCGCGGCCTGCAGGAACGCCTCTCCGGCGGCGAAATCCTGTTCGTCGGCGCCGACGTGGGCGAGGACGAGGCCTATGTCCTGAAGATCATCAACGCGCTCTGGGGCGCCGGCGCCCTGGTGGTGATCCTGGGCCTGGCGGGCGGCGTGCTGGTCAGCCGCAACGTCAGCCGCAGCATGGCGGGGCTTACCTCCGTGGTCGACGCGGTCCGCAACGGCGACCTCGGCGCGCGGGCCCATGTCCGAGGCGCCCGCGACGAGTTCGACGAACTGGCCCAGGGCCTGAACGAGATGCTGGACCGGCTGGAGCGCTCCATGGCCGGCCACAAGCACGCCGGCGACGCCATCGCCCACGATCTGCGCTCCCCGCTCACCCGCCTGCGCGCCCGGCTGGAGGCCGCCTACCTGGACGTGGAGGCCGGCAAGGGGGACCCGCAGGAAGCGCTGGCCCAGGCGCTGACCGACACCGACGGCGTGCTCAAGACCTTCGGCGCGGTGCTCTCCATCGCCCGCCTGCAGGCGGCCGGGACCGCGCCGGACCCGGTGCTGTTCGACCCCGCAGAACTCGCCGCCGACATCGCCGAGCTCTACGAGCCGCTGTGCGAGGACAAGGGCATCGACTTCGCCGCCGAGTTCACCAAGGACCTGCAGGTCCGCGGCAACCGCGAGTTCCTGGCCCAGGCGCTGGCCAACATCCTCGACAACGCCATCAAGTACACGCCCGAGGGCGGCGCCATCATGCTGCGCGTCCGCCGCAGGTCCTCCGGCGAGGTGGAGTTCTCGGTCACCGACACCGGCCCGGGGGTCCCCGAACAGGACCGCGCCCGGGTGGTGGAGCGCTTCGTGCGCCTGGAGAACAGCCGCAACGAGCCCGGCGCAGGCCTCGGCCTGTCCCTCGTCGCCGCGGTGGCCGAGGCGCATGGGGGGCGGCTCGATCTGGCCGAGGGGCCAGGGAAGGTCGGCGAGATGGGGCCGGGCCTGCGGGTCGCGCTCGTGCTGCCGCGCGCCTAGAGCCTGCGGGCGAAGCCGCGGTCCTCGCGGAACAGCAGCCGGTCGAGCGAGAAGGCCCCCGGTCCGCGCGTCGCCAGGTAGAGCCCGATCAGCACCAGGCACATGGACCCGAACGAGCCCCGCCAGCCGGCGTGATGGTCGACCATGGCGATGGCGACGATGAAATTGACCGCGCAGAGCAGCCCCGCCCAGCGGGTCAGCAGCCCGAGCACGAAGGCGACGCCGAGCGCGAACTGGACCCACACGTCGAAGGGCGCGAGAAGGTGCGGATAGGGGAAGCCGAACCGCGCCAGGAAACTCACGAACTCCGCCATGTGCTCTGCGCTAGTGACATTGTCCCACACGCCGAAGACCAGGAACGAGCCCACGCCCACTCTCATGGCGAGCAGGGCCGCGTCGGCGCCGCGCTCAAGCGGCGAGAGGGTGAGCAGCGTCCTGGCGAGCGTCATCAAGGGTCCCCGTCCGTTGCGCGGCATGGTGCCTGCGTCCGAACCGGCCGAGCCAGTTAAATGAGCGTAATCGCGGAGCGGCTCGCGCCGTGCGGTCCCGTCGTCGATCCCAAGGCCGCGGAGCGCGCGCGGGAGATCGTCGCCGACACCTGGTCCGGTCCCGCCCTCGACCAGGCCTGGCCGGCGCTGGCTCCGGTGTTCGGCGCCTCCAGCTACCTCGCCAGCCTCGCGCGCCGCGACCCGCGGATGCTGGGCCGCATCCTGGAATCCGACCCGGACGAGCGCCTGGCCGACGTCCTGGCGCGCACCGCCGCGGCCGCGGCCCTGGACTCGGAAGCCGCCACCGTCGAGCTGCGCAGGCTGAAGGCCGAACTGCACCTGCTCACGGCGCTGGCCGACCTGGGCGGCGTCTGGGACCTCGACCAGGTGACCGGCGCGCTCACCCGCTTCGCCGACGCCGCCGTGGCCTCGGCGCTCACCGTCGCGGCCCGCGGCGAGGTGGAGGCCGGCCGCCTCGCCCGTCTCGGCGAGGGCGAGGAAGGTCCGGTCCCCGGCTGGTTCTGCATCGCCATGGGCAAGCAGGGCGCCTACGAGCTGAACTACTCCAGCGACATCGACGTCTCGGTCTTCTTCGATCCCGACGCCATGCCGCTCGCCGAAGGCGTCGAGCCCCAGGCCTTCGCCGTGCGCCTCACCCACCGGCTGTCGGACCTGATGCAGGCCAAGACCGCCGACGGCTACGTCTTCCGCATGGACCTGCGGCTGCGGCCGGATCCCTCGTCGACCCAGCCGGCGGTGCCCGTGCCCGCGGCCCTCGACTACTACGAGAGCGTCGGCCAGAACTGGGAGCGCGCCGCCTTCATCAAGGCCAGCCCCTGCGCCGGCGACATCCCCGCGGCGCAGGCGTTCCTCGGCGAGCTGCAGCCCTTCATCTGGCGGCGCAACCTCGACTTCGCCGCCATCGCCGACATCCACTCCATCAAGCGCCAGATCCACGCCCACAAGGTGGACGAGCGCGTCTCGGCCAAGGGCGTCGACCTCAAGCTCGGCCGCGGCGGCATCCGCGAGATCGAGTTCTACGTCCAGACCCAGCAGCTCATCCTGGGCGGCCGCAATCCGGAGCTGCGCAGCAACCGCACCCTGGACGCGCTGGCCGCCCTGCGCGACGCCGGCCACGTGGAGCCCGACGCCTGCGCCGAGCTCGCCGACGCCTACCGGACCCTGCGCGCGGTCGAGCACCGCATCCAGATGCTGGCCGACGAGCAGACCCACCGCCTGCCGGAATCCGACGCCGAGCGCCGGCGCGTGGCGGCGCTCGGGGGCTACGACCGCCTGCGCAGCTTCGACGCGGCCATCACCCGCATCCTGAAGCTGGTGAACGGCCGCTACGCCGAACTCTTCCCGGAGGAGGAGCCACTGTCCTCCCGCTTCGGCAGCCTGGTGTTCACCGGCGTCGACGACGACCCCGAGACCCTGGCCACGCTCGGCCGCATGGGTTTCGCGAACGCCGCGCGGGTCTCCCAGACCATCCGCAGCTGGCACCACGGCCACATCCCCGCCACCCGCACGGAGCGCGGGCGGGAGCTGTTCACCCGGCTGGCGCCGCGCATGCTGGACGCCTTCCAGGCCACCGGGGCGGCGGACGTGGCCTTCAACCGCTTCTCCGACTTCTTCGCGCGGCTGTCGTCGGGGGTTCAGTTGCAGTCGCTGTTCCTGGCCCAGCCGAAGCTGTTCGAGCTGGTGGTGCAGGTGATGGCCTACGCGCCGAAGCTGGCCGCCACCCTGGCCCGGCGGCCGGCGGCGATCGACGCCATGCTCGACGGCGGCTTCTTCGAGCCGATCGACATCGCCGAGGACCGGGCGATGATGGCCGTCGCCGTGGCCCGCGCCGACGGCTTCGAGGCGGCCATGGACGAGGTCCGCCGCGTCCACCGCGAGCAGGCCTTCCGGGTGGGCGTGCAGGTGATGAGCGGGACGGCCACCGCCGAGGTCGCCGGCAAGGCCTTCGCCGACCTCGCCGACGTGGTCATCGAGGCGCTGGGGCCGGTGGCGCTCGCCGAGACCGTTCGGCTGGGCGGGGACTTCGAGGGCGACGTGGCCGTGGTCGCCCTGGGCAAGTGCGGCTCGCGGGAGATGAGCGCCGGCTCCGACCTCGACCTGATGACGCTCTACCGCGCGGCCGACCCGGCCGCGGCGTCGGCGGGGAAGGGCTGGGACGCCTCCACCTTCTACGGCCGGTTCACCCAGCGGCTGATCGCGGCGCTGTCCAGCCAGACCGCGGAGGGCGGCCTCTACGAGGTCGACATGCAGCTGCGGCCGTCGGGCACCAAGGGCCCGGTGGCGGTGAGCGCCACCGCCTTCGACGCCTATTACCAGGGGGAGGCGGAGACCTGGGAGCTGCTGGCGCTGACCCGGGCCCGGGTGGTCTGGGCGACCTCCGAGGACTTCGCCGGCGCGGCCACGGCGGCCATCGAGACGGCGCTGCGGCGGCCCCGCGACCGGGCCCGCACCGCCGCCGACGTCCGCGACATGCGACAGCTCCTGGAGGACGAGCGGCCGCCGAAGGGCGACTGGGACCTCAAGCTCTCGCCCGGCGGGCTGGTGGACATCGAGTTCGCCGCCCAGTTCCTGCAGCTCGCCCACGCCGCCGGCGGCGGGCCCTTGAACCCCAACACCGCCCAGGCGCTCGCCGCCTTCCGCGAGGCCGGGCTCGCGCCCGCCGCGCCGCTGACCGACCTCGAGAAGGCCTGGCGGCTGCAGCAGGACCTCACCCAGCTTCTGAAGGTCGCGCTGGAGGACAACCCAGATCCCGCGGCCGAGCCCAAGGCGTTCCGCGCGCTGCTGGCGCGGGCCGGCGGGGCCCGCGACCTCAAGGGACTTTACGCCAAACTTGTGGCGGCCCGCGTCGCCGCGCGGAAAGCTTACGAAATCATCGTGCAACCCTGAGCGGCTCTGCTGTAGGCGGCGACGTTCGGACGGGAGCGCCTGCCAGATCTGTGCATCCCGAAGGAAAACCCGATGAAACGTCTTCTCCTCTCCGCCGCGGCGCTCGCCGCGCTTGCCGGCGCGGCCATCGCCCAGCCGCAGGGCCAGGCCCCGCAGCGCCCGAACCCCGACGCCAACGCCGACGGCCGCGTCACCCTCTCCGAGTTCCAGGCCATGCACGCCCAGCGCAGCGCCCGGATGTTCGAGCGCATGGACGCCGACAAGGACGGCCGGATCACCACCGCCGAGATGCAGGCCGCCCGGCCGCAGAAGCCGGACGGCGAGCGCGGTCATCGCCGCGGGGCCGGCCAGGGCGGCGGCGGACGCATGGTGGCCATGATGGACGCCAACAAGGACGGCGCCGTCACCCGCGCCGAGATGGACGCCGCCGCGCGCAGCCGCTTCGAGGCCGCCGACGCCAACAAGGACGGCGCGCTGTCCGGCGACGAGCTGCAGAAGATGAAGCGCGGCCGCGGCGGCCACGGTCCCGGCCACCACGGCGGCCACGGGGAGCGCAAGCCCGGCTAAGGCGGACGCCCTCCCCCGCGGGGGAGGGCTTCCTCTCACACCAGCGCCGGCTCGCCGCGGATCGGTTCCGGCTGGGTCTGGCGCACCGGCAGCAGGAAGCTCGCCTCCGTGCCCTGGCCCGGCGCGCTCTGCAGGTCGAGCAGACCGCCGTGCATCTCCACCAGCGCCTTGGTCAGCGCCAGCCCCAGGCCCGTGCCCTGCTGGGTCTTGGCGTGCTGGCTCTCGATCTGCTCGAAGGGGCGGGCGAGCCGGGTTAGGTCCTCGCGGGCGATGCCGATGCCGGTGTCGTGCACGCTCACCCGCACCCGCTCGCCGAGGTGCTCGGCGCGCAGCTCGGCGCGGATGGTGATCCGCCCGCCCCGCGGCGTGAACTTGATGGCGTTGGAGAGCAGGTTCAGCAGCACCTGCTTCACCGCCCGGTAGTCGGCCTCCACCTCCGGCAGGTTCGGGAAGTCCACCGCCAGCGACAGGCCCGCGCTCTCAGCCCGGTTGCGCACCAGCCGGGCGGCGTCCTCGGCCACCTCCTCCAGCGACACCGGCTCGAAGCGCAGGCTCATCTTGCCGGCCTCGATCTTCGACATGTCGAGGATGTCGTTGATCAGCGCCAGCAGGTGCTGACCGGAATGCAGGATGTCGCGGGCGTAGTCCTTGTAGCGCTTGTCGCCCAGCGGCCCGTACATCTCGCCCAGCATGATCTCCGAGAAGCCGTTGATGGCGTTCAGCGGGGTCCGAAGCTCGTGGGACATGTTGGCCAGGAACTCGCTCTTGGCCTGGTTGGCGCTCTCGGCGCGGACCTTCTCGGCCTCGTACTTGCGGGCGAGGTCGGACAGCTCGGTCTGGCTGGATTCCAGGTTGGCCACCGCCTTGCGCAGGGCCTCCTCGTTGCGCCGGCGCGCCTCCTCCTGGGTCTTGAGCGCGGTGATGTCGGCGGCGGTCACCACCAGGCCGCCCTCGGCCGTCCCACGCTCGGAGATCTGCACCCAGCGGCCGTCCACCAGCTCGGCCTCGCGCACGCCGCGCGCACCGCCCTGGGTCGGCAGCTCCTGGCGGACCGCCAGCTGGGCGAAGCGGTCCACCTGCTCGCGCTGCACGCCGGGCTTCAGGAGCTGGGGATCGAGCCGGAAGAAGCTGCGGTAGTTCTTGTTGCACATCAGCAGCCGGCCGTGCCGGTCCCAGAGCACGAAGGCCTCCGAGACGCTCTCGATGGCGTCGCGCAGCCGGGTCTCGGCGGTCTGGGCGCGGGCCTGGGCCAGCCGCTCCTCGGTGACGTCCAGGGCAACGCCGATGATCCGCGCGTAGCCGCCCTCCGCCGCATGGCCGAAACCCTGGCCGCGGGCGTCGATCCATACCGGCCGGCCGCCGATCGGGGAGGGCACCTGGAAGGAGACGTCGAAGCCGCCGTAGATGGCGGCGTTGGCGAGCGCATCGCGCAGGCCGTCACGATGGCCGGGCGAGACGCGGTCCAGCACCTGCTGGCCGTCCACCACCCCGCCGCGCCAGCCGAACAGGGCGCCGGTCACGTCCGACATGAAGATCCGGTCGGCGGTGAGGTCCCACTCCCAGATGCCGCAGCGCGCGGCCTCCACGGCCAGTCGGAAGCGGTGCTCGGAATCCGAATAGGCGGCGTGCGCCCGCTCCACCCGCCGCCATTCCAGCAGGAGGATCAGCCCCAGCCCGAAGGCCGCCGCCAGGGGCGCGGTCAGCCAGACGATCTGCTCCCGCGGCCCGGGCGAGCCGGCCTGCAGGCGGGCCACCGCCACGGCGGCGTAGATCGCCATGAGCAGCAGGGCGGCGAGGATGGCGATGCGGCCGAAGCGGTAGGACGGCGGGCCGGGCACGGCCCCGCGATCGGACGGCCGATCCTGCCGCGCCGCGTCAGCCGCGTCCTCGCCACCGCGCCTGGCCAACGCCTGCCGCCCCCCTCCGAGCCGAGTCACCCACTCGGAGGCTGAGTCTAAGGTGCGTCGCGGAATCCGTCACCGGTCCGCGGCGCGGCGTTTCAGCCGCCGCCGTCCTCGCCCAGCGCCCGGCTGGTCAGCTCGTAGACGTTCTTCGACAGGCCCTTGGTCGCAAGGATCCGCTGCAGCTCGGCCTTCATCAGGGCGCCCAGTTCCGGCGTGTAGCGCCGCCAGCCGCCGAGCGGGTCGACGAGCCTGGCCGCGATCATCGGGTTGAAGCCGTCGACCGCCAGGATCTGGTCGGCGAGGAAGCGGTAGCCCGCGCCGCTGGGGTCGTGGAATCGCGCAGGATTGAAGTTGGCGAAGCTGGAGACCAGCGCCCGAAGCCGGTTGGGGTTCTTGGCGTCGAAGGCCGGGTGCGCGGTCAGGCCCATGACCCGGCCGAGCGCCGTCTCCGACGGGTCGCGCGCCTGCACGGCGAACCACTTGTCGATCACCAGGGGTTCGCTCTTCCACCGCGTGTAGAAGTCCTCGAGCGCCGCCTCGTAGGCCTGGCCGCCGATCTGCATCAGGGCGGAGAGCCCGCCCATGGCGTCGGTCATGTTGGCGGCGGCGCGGTAGTGGCCCTCGGCGATGTCGGCGATGTCGCTGCGCGGATTGGCGGCCATCAGCTCCAGCGCGGCGTTGCGCAGCGCCCGGCGGCCCGCGCCCGCGGCGTCGGGCGAGAACTCGCCGAGGTCCTGAAGGCCGGTGTGCAGGTGGCGCAGCTCGCCGTTCAGGTGCAGGGCGAGCCGCACCCGCAGGGCCTCGCGCGCCTCGTGCAGGGCGGCGGGGTCGGCGGGCTTCATGGCCAGCGCCAGGTCGGACTCAGAAGGCAGGGTCAGCAGCAGGGCCTTGAACGCCGGATCGGCGGCCTGGTCGGCCAGCGCCCGGCCAACAGCCTCGGCGTAGCGCTCCTCGTTCACCTCGTCCGGCTTGCCGCCGGCGCGGGCCAGGATCAGCGCCCGGGCCAGGTCCTGGCCGGCCTCCCAGCGGTTGAACAGGTCCGGGTCGCCGGCCAGCTGGACGTAGCGGTCCTTGGCGGGGGCGTCGGTCTCCAGCAGCACCGGCGCCGAGAAGCCGCGCAGCGCTGACACGACCGGGCGGGAGTCCACGCCGCTCAGCGTCACCTTGGCCCGGGCCGCGTCCAGCACCACCACCGTCTCGTCCACCGCCTGGCCGTCGCGCTCGAAGGCCAGGGTGCGGCCCTCCTGGTCCAGCAGGCCCACGGTGACCGGGATCGGCAGCGGCCGCTTGGTCGGCTGCCCCGGCGTGGGCGGCGTCTCCTGGGCAAGCTCCAGCTCGAGCGTCCGGGCAGCCTCGTCGTAGCGGCTCTTCAGCGTCACCTTCGGCGTGCCGGCCTGCTCGTACCAGGCGAAGAAGTCGGCGAGGTCGCGGCCGGAGGCCTCCTCGAAGCAGGCGATGAAGGCCTCGACCGTCGTGGCCTGGCCGTCCCAGCGCTCGAAGTAGGCGTCCATGCCCTGCCGGAACGCCTCCGGCCCGATCAGGGTCTTCAGCATCCGGATGACCTCGGAGCCCTTCTCGTAGATGGTCGCGGTGTAGAAGTTGTCGATCTTCAGGTAGCTGGACGGCCGCACCGGGTGGGCCAGCGGCCCCTGGTCCTCGGCGAACTGCCGGGCCCGCAGCGCCTTCACGTCCTTGATGCGCTGCACGGCGTGGCCGCGCATGTCGCCGGAGAAGCTCTGGTCGCGGAAGACGGTCAACCCCTCCTTGAGGCAGAGCTGGAACCAGTCGCGGCAGGTGATCCGGTCGCCGGTCCAGTTGTGGAAGTACTCGTGGGCCACGACGCTCTCGATGCGCTCGTAGTCCATGTCCGTCGCCGTCGCCGGGTCGGCCAGCAGGAGCGAGGAGTTGAAGATGTTCAGCCCCTTGTTCTCCATGGCCCCGAAGTTGAAGTCGCGCACGGCGACGATCATGAACAGGTCGAGGTCGTACTCCCGGCCGAAGGCCTCCTCGTCCCACTTCATCGACCGCTTCAGGGCGTCCATGGCGTAGGCGGCGCGCGGCGCCATGCCGGGATCGACGAAGATCTTCAGCTCCACCGTCCGCCCGCTCATGGTGACGAGCCGGTCCTCCAGCACGTCCAGCTCGCCGGCCACCAGGGCGAACAGGTAGCAGGGCTTCGGGAAGGGGTCGTTCCAGACGGCGTAGTGGCGCCCGCCCGGCAGGTCGCCCGCCTCCATCAGATTGCCGTTGGACAGCAGGTGCTGGAACCTCCTGTCCGCCTCTATCCGCACCGTGAAGCGGGACAGCACGTCCGGCCGGTCGGGCCAGAAGGTGATCTTTCGGAAGCCCTCCGCCTCGCACTGGGTGCAGAAGCGGCCGCCGGACATGTAGAGGCCCTCCAGCGCCTTGTTGTTCTCCGGATCGATCTCGACCTCGGTCTCCAGCACGAACCGGCCTGGAACGTCCGGGATGGTCAGGAACTCGCCGTCGATGGTCCGCTCGGTCTCGGCCAGCACGCGGCCGTCGACCGCCACCGAGACGGGCTTCAGCCGCTCGCCGTTGAACCTCAGCGGCTCGGCGTGGTCGCCGTTGCGGCGGACCTGCAGGCGGGCTTTCACCCGCGTGGCGTTGGGCTGCAGATCGAAGGACAGATGGACCTCGTCCACGAGGTACGCAGGCGGACGGTAGTCGGAGAGCCGGATGGGCTGGGGGGTCTCTGTGCGCATCCCAGGGATTTAGACCCGCTCGACGCGCCTCGCCACCCGCCACCGCCGGTTCCGGGCGTCCTGAAGCAAACTAAGGATTGAGACGGATCAAGGCGGCGCTTGCCGGGCGCGCGCACCTACGCCCCGCGGCTCTGCCGCCAATCAAGGGGATAGACCATGAACTCGATCCGTCTCGCGCTCGCCGCTGGCGCGGCGCTCGCCGTCGCGGGCGCCGCCCAGGCGCAGGACTTCCAGCCGAAGCAGGCCGGCACGATCATGCTGAACGTCCGCGTGACCGACGTCGCGCCTGACGCCGGCGACCCGATCACCACGCTCGCCGGCGCGCCCACGGGCCTCAAGGCCGACGTCGGCGACAGCATCATGCCGACCATCGGCCTCAGCTACTTCGTCACCGACAACGTGGCCGTCGAGATCATCGCCGGGACCACCAAGCACACCGTGCGCGCCCAGGGCGCGGGCGTCGACGTGAAGGTGAAGGAGACCTGGGTCCTGCCGCCGACCCTCAGCGTCCAGTACCACTTCGCCCCGTCCGCCAAGGTCAGCCCCTACGTGGGCGCGGGCGTGAACTACATGCTGTTCTACGCGGACAAGGACCACAACGGCTTCGGCCTCGACATCGACAACGGCTTCGGCCTGGCCCTGCAGGCCGGCGCGGACGTGGCCATCCAGGGTCCCTGGAGCGCCAATGTCGACGTGAAGAAGATCTTCTTCGAGACCGACGCGAAGGACCCCTACAACGGGGTGAAGTCCAAGGTGAACCTCGACCCGTGGGTCGTCTCCGCGGGCGTGGGCTACAAGTTCTAGCGCCGGCGCCCGGGCCCTCCCTCAGCCCCGGCTCTCCGCCCTCGGAGGGGAAGGGCAGCGGCGTTCCTCCCAGCCGCCGTCCTTCTCCCTGAGGAGCATGTAGCACTCGATCCCGAGCGCGATCGCCTCGGCATGCAGGCGCTTGGCCATATCCATGGCGTGTGTCCGGTAGGCGTAGGCGCCCACCTCGACCGTGTCGCGCGACACCACCCACTTGTTGACCCGCCATGCCACCAGGATCTGCATGGGGGTCGACTTCTCGACAGACATCGGCCGCCAACCGCCGAGGCGGCGGAGGAGTTCCTGCGTGCAAATCTGCTCCGGGCGTCGGGCGCCCGACAGACGGCCCGCGCCACGCCCGTAGAAGGGGGGCGGCGGGGGCGTCGGAGCCGGATCAGTGGCCACCTATCGAGCATATGTCGTCGCCGCCGGCGGCCGCCTGCAGCTTGGCGAGACCTTCGAGGCCCCGGACGACGAGGGCGCCGTCACTCACGTGCAGGCGCTCGGCCGCCCCGCCGCCATGGAGCTCTGGGAGGGCGGCCGGCTGATCGGCCGCGTCTCCAAGCTCGGCGTCTTCACCCCTGCGGAAGCCTGACGCGAGGTCACGCTTTTCAGCCCGCCGCCCCGGCGTATGGTGCCGGGGAGGAAACACTCCGAGCCGGCCAACGGCGGGAAGCAGGGCATGAATTTCGACTTCTCAGACGACCAGAAGTTCCTGAAATCCGAGGCGCGCAAGTTCCTGGAGGCCAACAGCTCCACGGCCCAGGTGCGCAAGGTGCTGGACGAGGACGCCAGGACCCATGACGAGGCGCTCTGGAAGGCCGTGGCCGCCCAGGGCTGGCTGGGCGCGGCGATCCCCGAGGAATACGGCGGCCTCGGCCTGGGCCACCTCGAGCTCTGCGTGATCGCCGAGGAACTGGGCCGCGCGGCCGCCCCGATTCCGTTCGCCTCCACCGTCTACATGCTGGCCGAGGCGGTGATGCTGGCCGGCGACGAGGGGCAGAAGGCCGAGCTGCTGCCGAAGATCGCCGCGGGCGAGGTGATCGGCGCGCTGGCCACCTCCGAGGGCCCGGGCCCGGTGACGCCCGGCTCGATCCAGGCCAGCGTCTCGGGCGGCAGGCTGACCGGGACCAAGCTGCCCGTGACCGACGGCGACGTCGCCACCCTGGCCCTGGTGCTCGCCAAGGAGAACGGTCAGGCTGGGCTCTATGTCGTCGACCTTACCGGCGAAGGCGTCGGTCGCGAGGCGCTGCAGACCCTCGACCCGACCCGCGACGCGGCCAAGCTCTCCTTCAACGGGGCGCCGGCCAGGCGGCTCGGCGGGGCGGGGGAGGGTTTCAGCCTGCTGGAGCAGGTGCTCGACCGCGCCGCGGTGCTGCTGGCCTTCGAGCAGGTGGGCGGCGCCGACCGCTGCCTGGAGATGGCCAAGGCCTATGCGCTGGAGCGCTACGCCTTCGGCCGGGTGATCGCCTCCTACCAGGCGATCAAGCACAAGCTGGCCGACATGTACGTGAAGAACGAGCTCGCCCGGTCCAACGCCTACTACGGCGCCTGGGCGCTCAACACGGGCGCCGCCGAGCTGCCGGTGGCGGCGAGCGCCGCACGGATCTCGGGGTCGGAGGCCTACTGGTTCGCCGCCAAGGAGAACATCCAGACCCACGGCGGCATCGGCTTCACCTGGGAGATGGACTGCCACCTGTTCTACCGCCGCTCGCGCCAACTGGCCCTGGTCGCCGGCGCCCCGCGCGTCTGGAAGGAGCGGCTGGTGAGCCAGCTCGAGCGTCGCAACGCGGCCTGAGGATCAGATCATGGACTTCAACGACTCCCCCGAAGAAGCCGCCTACCGCGCCCAGGTCCGCGCCTGGCTGGAGGCCAACGCGCCGAAGAAGCCGGTCTCCGGCAACGACCTGGAGGGCGGCGGCGACACCATGCCGGCGTCGAAGGCCTGGCAGGCTAAGAAGGCCGCCGCCGGCTACGCCCAGATCACTTGGCCGAAGGAATGGGGCGGCCCCGGCGGCACGCCGATCCAGCAGGTGATCTTCAACCAGGAGGAGGCGAAGCACCCGATCCCGCCGAACCCGTTCCAGATCGGCCTGGGCATGTGCGTGCCCACGGTGATGACCTTCGCCGACGAGGAGACCAAGAAGCGGTTCGTCGGGCCCGCCCTGCGCGGGGAGGAGATCTGGTGCCAGCTGTTCTCCGAACCCTCCGGCGGCTCCGACGTGGCGGCGGCCCGGACGCGGGCGGTGCGCGACGGCGACGAGTGGGTGATCAACGGGCAGAAGGTGTGGACCACCGGGGCCCAGTTCTCCGACTTCGGGATCGTCGTCACGCGGACCAACCCCGACGCGCCCAAGCACAAGGGCCTTACCATGTTCTGGGTCGACATGAAGGACCCGGGGATCGAGGTGCGGCCGATCCACCAGATGTCCGGCGGCTCCGGCTTCAACGAGGTGTTCTTCACCAACGTCCGCGTCAAGGACAGCCAGCGGCTGGGGGCGGTGGACGACGGCTGGCGGGTCAGCCTGGTCACCCTGATGAACGAACGGCTGGCGGTGGGCGGGCCTTCGGGCGCCGGGCCTTCCGAGTTCATGGAGGCGGCGCGCCACATCCCGGGGCTCGATGGCGGCCCGGCGCTCAAGGACCAGGCGCTGCGCGAGAAGATCGCCGACTGGTACGTGGCCACCGAGGGCCTGAAGCACACCCGCAACCGGACCCTGACGGCGCTGTCGCGCGGCCAGACTCCGGGCCCGGAGAGCTCGATCGGCAAGGTGGTCTCGGCGCTGCAGATGCAGGACCTGGCCAACACCGCGGTGGAGATGCTGGACCAGTACGGGATCATCAACGACCCGGCCCTGGCGCCCCTGCGCGGCGGCTTCCACGGCTCGCTGATGGGCGCGGCCGGCCTGCGCATCGCCGGCGGCACCGACGAGATCCTGAAGAACATCATCGCCGAGCGCGTGCTGGGCCTGCCCGGCGATATCCGCGTCGACAAGGACGTGCCCTTCAAGGACATGCCGACGGGGCGGTGAGCCCGCGCATCCCCCGCACGTGGGGAGGAGCTGTCGCTCAGGCGCTGAGCGCGAGCGGGCTCCGGCGGGTGTTCGTCCCGAGCAGCTGGGCGTAGAGGCGGGTCAGGCCCTCGAAGGTGGTGTCCCAGCCGTGCCGGGTCTCTGCGCGCCGGCGGGCGGCGGCCTTCAGGGCGTCGAGGTCGCGGGCGAACAGGGCCTCGATGGCCTCGGCCAGGCCCGCGGGCTCCACGTTGCGGGCGCGCTGGCCCACGGTCTCGTCGATCAGCTCGGCCACGCCGCCCTTGCCCGCGCCGACCACCGGAAGGCCCGCGGCCATGGCCTCCAGCACCACGAGGCCGAAGATCTCGTTCTCGTTGGCGTGCAGGCAGGCGTCGCAGGAGGCGATCATGCCGGCGAGCTTCACCGGGTCGCGCTCGTAGTCCAGGCAGATGACGTTCGGCGAATAGCCCACGTCCTTGCCGGCCCCGATCAGCAGCAGCTTGTAGGGGGCGCCCAGCCGCTCCACGGCGGCCACCATGGAATCGATGTTCTTCTCCCGGGCCGGGCGGCCGGCGAAGACCAGCAGGCGGGTGTCGGCGGCGAGGCCCAGGCGCTTCAGCAGCCGGGCGCGGTCGCCGCGGGCCGGGTGGAACAGGTCGGTGTCGACGCCGAGCTGCTGGACGGTCAGCCGCTCGACGCCCGCCTCGCGCAGGCGGTTGGCCATATGCTGGCTGGGCGCCACCACATGGTCGAAGCGCTGGTAGGCCTGGGCCCAGAAGTTGAAGGTCGGCGCCTCGGCCCACTCGCCGAAGTGCAGGGCCGCCAGCGTCGCGGCGTCGGTGTGGCAGAAGCCCACCACCGGCACGCCCAGAGCCTCACCGGCCTCCAGCGCCGCGTGGCCGGGCACGAAGACGTCGCCGGCTTCCACGATGTCCGGCTCCAGCATCCGGATCACCGTCTCCCACTTGGTCAGGCTGGCGGGCATGCGGTAGCCGTCGCCGAAGGGCAGGCGGGCCGCGGAGATGGTCACCAGGCCGTCGCCGTCGGCCTGGGTGCGGGCGCCCGGCACCACCAGGGTGTGGCGCACGTCCGGCCGCCGCTTCGCCAGCCAGGCCCGCTTGGCCATCAGATAGCGTTTCACGCCGCCGGACTTCGGCGCGTACATCATGGTCGTGTCGATGAGGTGGAAGCCCTCCGCGTCACCGGGGAAGGCGGGCGCCTCGGCGGGGTCAAGCCGGATGAGGTTCTCGTGCTCCGGCGCGACGACGTCGAACATTCGGCGTGCCCTCGGTCTCTCGATGATGCTCGTTGAAGCGGCAACGAACAGCGCGGCCGAACGATCCCGGCCGCGCTGCTTCATCGCCCGCACCTTAGACGGAGCGGTTCGGCTCGCTGATCTCTTCCAGAGTCTGGCCAGTGGTCTTGTCCTTCGCCTGCCTTGCGATGTCGCCCAGCGCGACGATCCCGACCAGGCGCTTGTCGCGGTCGACCACCGCGAGCCTGCGGACCTGGAGCTCGGCCATCCGGTCGGCGGCCTCGCCGATGTCGTCGTCTTCGTAGCAGCACTCCACGTCGGGCGTCATCACCTCGGAAACCGGTGACTGGAAGCTGCGGCCCTCGCTTACCGCGCGCACCACGATGTCCCGGTCGGTGACCATGCCCTGCAGGCGGTCGCCGTCGCACACCGGGATGGCCCCGGCGTCGATCTCGACCATGCGGCGGGCGACGTCCTGGATGGTGTCCTGCGGTCGCGCGACCTTCACGTCACGCGACATGATCTCGCTGATCCTCATGGGAAACTCCGTTCATTGGGGAAGGGCCGGCGGCCCCGGCGTCCCATGAACCCCCCGCGGGCGAACGAGGTTGCACGATCTCCCACGGTCGGCGCGGCCTCCCTGTCCTCACGTTCCGCGACGCGCCTTCGCGCCACGCCCAAGCTTCGCTCCCAGATTGGGGCGGAAGCCGGGCCCGGCAAGGGCCTCAGCGTGGATCGTATGCGCGCGCCACCTCGGGTCGCGCATTGACGGAAGGCAAGAATTCCGGGGGCCGCCGTGCCTCGGTGGCGAGCTCGAAGGCATGGCCCAGCGACAGCAGGCGCGCCTCCGACCAGGCCGGGCCGATGAAGGAGATCCCCACCGGCAGCCCGCGGACATAGCCCATGGGCACGGTCAGGTGCGGATAGCCGGAGACCGCCGGCAGGCTGGAGGGGGAGCCGAAGAAGCGGCTGCCGTTCACCGGGTCGACGATGGAGGCCGGCCCGCCGCTCGGCGAGACCAGGACCTCGACGCCGGCCTCGCGCATCAGCCTGTCCAGGGTCTGGGCGGCGAGCGTCTTCGCGTCGGCCCGCTGCTTCCGGTAGGCCGGGTCGGTGAGCGCCGGCGCCTTGGCCGACTGCTCGAAGATCTCCTGGCCGAACAGCGGGGTCTCGCGCGGCTCGGCGGAATTGAAGGCGATCAGCGCCTCCAGGCTGCGGGTCTTCACCGCCTCGGGCGTGCTGGCGAGATAGGCGTCGAGCGCCGCCTTGAACTCGGCCCGCAGGGTGTCGCCCTCGGCCGCCCCGACCTGGGCCAGGACGGAGTCCTCCGGCCCTTTCACGTCCACCAGCACGGCGCCGGCCTCGCGCATCGCCGCCAGCGCCTTCTCGTAGACCGCGTCGGTGTCCGGGTGCCGGCCGGCCAGGTTGCGCAGCACCCCGATGCGCGCGCCCTTCAGCGAATTGGCGTCCAGGGCGGCCACATAGTCCGTGCGTCGTTTGTCGGCCTCGGCGGTGGCCGGATCGGCCGGGTCGGTCCCGGCGATGACCGTGAGAACGGCGGCGGCGTCGGCGACGGTGCGGGTCATCGGCCCCGCGGTGTCCTGCTCCGGAGAGATCGGCACGATGAAGGTGCGCGAGACCAGGCCGACCGTGGGCTTCAGCCCGACCACGCCGTTCATCGCCGCCGGACAGGTCACAGAGCCGTCGGTCTCGGTGCCGATGGCGATGGCCGCGAGGCCTGCCGCCACCGCGACGCCGGAGCCGGAGGAGGAGCCGCAGGCGGTGCGGTCGAGCGAGTAGGGGTTGCGCACCAGCCCGCCCACCGCGCTCCAGCCGCTGATCGAGCGGGTGGAGCGGAAGTTCGCCCATTCCGACAGGTTGGTCTTGCCCAGGATCACCGCCCCGGCGTCGGTCAGCCGCCGCACGACCGGCGCGTCGCGCTGCGGCACGTTGTCGAGGAGGGCGAGGGAGCCGGCGGTGGTCGCCGTGCCGTCCCAGCTCTCGATGTTGTCCTTGAGAAGCACCGGCACGCCGTGCAGCGGCCCACGCACCCGACCGGCCCTCCGCTCGGCGTCGACCTTGCGCGCGTCGGCCATGACATGCGGGTTGATCGCCAGGACGCTGTTCAGCTTCGGCCCGGCCTTGTCGATCTGGGCGATCCGGTCGAGCGACAGCCGCACCAGCTGCTCGGAGGTGACCGCTCCGGCGCGCATCGCCTGCTGCTGCGCCGCGGCCGACGAATAGGGCGTGACCGGCTGGGCCGCCGCACCGCCGGCGAGCGCCGCCGCGGCCGCGGCGAGGGTGAAGGTCCTGAACATACGGCGAAGCCCCCTGACTGTAGGGGCAGCCTAGCGGCAGCGGGCCGCCCGGCGCCAGCGCCCTCAGGAGCCCTCTTCGGCCCGCAGCCGGTAGCCGACGCCGGGCTCGGTGAGCACCAGCCGGGGGGCGGAGGGCTCGGCCTCCAGCTTCTGCCGAAGCTGGCCGATCAGCACCCGGACGAACTGGGCGTCAACCTGGGCGCTCGGGCCCCAGACGGCGGTGATCACCTGCCGGTGGGTGACCACTCGGCCGGCGTGCCGGGCGAGGATGCGGAGCAGGTCGTATTCCCGCGGTGTCAGCCTGACCTCCTCGTCCTGCACCGACACCCGGCGCATGGCGAAGTCGATCTGCAGGTCGCCGGATCGGAACCGGGCCTGGGAGGCGAACCGGCGCTCGCGCCCGCGCAGCGAGGCCCGCACCCGGGCCAGCAGCTCGCCCACGCCCACCGGCTTGTTGACGAAGTCGTCGGCGCCCAGGTCGAGGGCGGCGATCTTCTCCGCCTCCAGGTCGCGCGCGGAGAGCACGATGATCGGCGCGTCGGTCCATTCCCGCAGCCGCTCGATCACCGCCTTGCCGTCCATGTCGGGCAGGCCGAGGTCCAGGATCACCACGTCGCAAGGCTCCGCGGCCATGCAGGTGAGCGCCGCCTCGCCGTTCGCCGCCGTCTCCACCACGTAGCCGGCGGCGGTGAGGGCGGGCGTGAGCGCGCGGACGATCTGCGGCTCGTCGTCGACCAGGAGGAGGCGTCCGGCGGCGGTCATGCGGCCACCGGCAGGGTCATGGTCACCGCGAGGCCCGCCACGCCGTCGGCCCGGTTGCGGGCGGACACGCGCCCGCCCATGCCCTCCATCAGGCCGCGGGTGATCGACAGGCCGAGGCCCGCGCCCGGACGCCGGGCCGCGTCGGCGGCGCGGAAGAACTTCTCGAAGATCCGCTCGAGGTCGGGCTCGGCGACGCCCGCGCCCTCGTCCCGGACCTCAACCTCCAGCCGGTCGGCCGCCACCCGGGCCGAAACCTCCACCGGGCGTCCGGGCGCGGCGTAGCGCAGGGCGTTCTCCACCACATTGCCCAGGGCCTGCTCGAACAGCACCGGGTCCCCCACCGCCTCCGGCAGGTCGCCGGGCGCGCCGAACGAGACCCGCCGGCCGGATCCGCCGCCATGGCGTGAAAGCGTGCGCTCCACCACCTCGGGCACGCTGAAGGCGATCCGCTGGGCGGCGAGCGCGCCGGCCTCCAGGCGGGTCATGTTGAGCAGGTTAGCGACGAAGGCGTCCAGCCGCACGGCCTCCTCCTGGATGGTGGCGGCGAGGTCGTTGCGCACCTCCGGCGTGAAGGTCTCGCCGAACTCCTGCAGGCTGCTGGCCGAGGCCATGATCGCCGCCAGCGGCGTGCGCAGGTCGTGGGACACGGACGAGAGCAGGGCGTTGCGCAGCGTCTCCGTACGGGCCCGCGTCTCGGCGTCGGTCTTGGCGGCGGCCAGCCGCGCGCGGGCGATCGCCGCGGCGGCGGTGTCCACCAGGATGTCCAGCAGGGCGTGCTCGTCCGGGCCGAGCACCTGGTCGGCGTCGCTGCGCCAGGCGGCGACCCCTTGCGGGTCCCCGTCGGCCCACAGCGGGCGCAGCGCCCAGCCCTCGGCGCGGGTGGTGGCGAGCCGTCCGGCCCGGGCGAGGGCGAAAGCCTCCATGACCGCCGCCCGGCCGGGGCCGCCGTCGCGCGACGTCCCCTCGGCGTCCCGGACGATCGCCTTGCCCCTGGCCGCCTCGCCGAGCCGGCGGGCGAGCCGCTCGCGGACCACGGCCTCGTCGTCGCTGGCCGAGAAGTCGCGCGTGGCGTCGAGCAGGACCTGGGTGGCGCGGGCACGCGCCGCAGTGCGCTTGGCCTCGTCGCGGATGCGGCCGGTCAGGTGGCCGGTGAGCATGGCCACCGCGAGGAAGACGGCCAGGGTGGCGGCGTCCTCCGCCTCGAAGGAGAAGGTGAAGCGCGGCTCCACCAGGTAGAAGTTGTAGACCAGGAAGGCGGCGGCGGCGGCGAAGTAGGCCGGGCCCGAGCCGAACAGGAAGGCGGTCACCAGCACGCCCGCCAGGAAGACCATCGACAGGCGGGTGTTCTCGGTCACCCGGTACAGGATCTCGGCCGCGCCGGAGGACGCCGCCACGATGGCCAGGGCGGCGGGGTATCTCCAGAGGCTGGTAGAGGTCGCGGGCGTGAGCGGCATGTCGCCTTGTCGGGGGAAGAGGAGCGCCGGCGAGCATAGCGCCCGAGGATGCGGGGGCGATATGCATCGCCGGCGCGGACCGCGGGGGGAGCGCGGGCCGACCCCACAGTGGACGGCTGGGCCGGGAGGTCAATTATGGGCGCCTTATGGGGCGTCTAAGTCACTGACTTATAAGTTTCTTATGCTTGGCTCCCGGGGTGTCCGGCCGCATCTCTCAGGCGACCCCGGGCGCGGCGCCGGAGCACATCCGGCCAGAAGGCCGGAGGACCGCGTCCGGGGCGACGGAGACGCCGATGGCCGCCGCCCCGCTGATCATCTTCGCCGCGCTCGCCGCCCCGCCGCGCCGGGGCCCGCGGCCGTGAGCCGGTTCGCGCTCGGGGAGCCGGCGCCCTGGTTCACCGCCCCGACACCGACCAATCCGCGCTTCCATTTCTCCAGCATCGCCGGCCGCTACGTCCTGCTGGGCTTCATGCCGGCCGGCGGCGAGGCGCAGACGGCGGCGCTGACGGCGCTGCAGGCGCGCCGGGCGCTGCTGGACGACAACACCGTGTCGGCCTTCGTGGTGCTCCGGGACGCCCACGCCATCGAGCGGGCGCGTGACGGGCGCGGGCTTCGCTGGTTCCTCGACGCCGACGGAGAGGTCTCGCGCCTGTGGGGCGCGCTCGACGAGACGGGCGGCGAGAAGCCCATGTGGGTGCTGCTCGACCCCGCCCTGCGGGTGCTGTCCATCGCCCCTCTGGACGCCGCGGACGCCATGCTGGCGCGGCTGGCCACGCTCCCCAAGGTCGAGGATCACGCCGGTGTCACCCTGCACGCGCCGGTGCTCATCGTCCCGCGGGTGCTGGAGCCCGACCTCTGCCGGCGGCTGATCGACCTCTACGAGGCCGAGGGCGGCCAGCCGTCCGGCGTCATGCGCGAGGTGGATGGCCGCACGGTCGGCGTCCTCGACGATTTCAAGAAGCGGCGGGACGTGTTCATCCGCGACCCGGCCCTGCAGGCGGCGCTCCGGACCCGGCTCGGCCGCCGGCTGCTGCCGGAGATCGCCAAGGCCTTCCAGTTCGAGGCGACGCGCATCGAGCGCTACATCGTCGCCAGCTACGACGCCGAGGAGGGCGGCTACTTCCGGCCGCACCGGGACAACACCACCAAGGGCACGGCGCACCGCAAGTTCGCCGTCTCCATCAACCTGAACGCGGAGGAGTTCGAGGGCGGGGATCTGCGCTTCCCCGAGTTCGGGCCGCGCACCTACCGGCCGCCCACGGGCGGCGCGGTGGTGTTCTCCTGCACCCTGCTGCACGAGGCGACGCCGGTGACCCGGGGCCGCCGCTACGCCTACCTGCCGTTCCTCTACGACGAGGCCGGCGCGCGCATCCGGGCGGAGAACCTGCCGTTCCTGCAGCCCGATCCTCCCGCGAGCGGGCCGGCCGCGACCGAGGAGGCCGCGACCGCGGAGGCGCCTGCCTAGGGAACCCCCAGCACCTTCTTCAGGAACACCACCTCGGTGGCGCGGACGGCTTCCTGGTTGGCCTTCTTCTGGATGCCATGGCCCTCGTCCTTGGCGACCACGTACCAGACCTCGGTGCCCTGGGCCCTGAGGCGGGCCACCATCTGGTCGGACTCGCTCTTCGGCACGCGCGGGTCGTTGGCGCCCTGGAAGACCATCATCGGCTTCTTCATCCGGTCGCTCATCCGGATCGGGGCGATGCGGTCGAAGACCGCGCGCATCTTCGGATCCCGCTCGTCGCCGTACTCCGCCCGGCGCAGGTCGCGGCGGTAGCCCTCGGTGTTGTTGAGGAAGGTCACGAAGTCGGAGATGCCGTAGAGGTCGATGATCCCGGCCACCCGGTCGTTGTAGTGGCCGGCCACCGCCAGGACCATGTAGCCCCCGTACGACTGTCCGACGACGGCGACGCGGCTGGCGTCCAGGTCGGGCTGCTTGGCTACCCAGTCCAGCAGGGCGCCGATGTCCTTCACCGAGTCCTCGCGCTTCTCGGCGTTGTCGAGGTTGATGTAGCTCTTGCCGTAGCCGGACGAGCCCCGGACGTTGGGGATGATCACCGCCGCGCCGAGCTCGTTGACCCAGGACTGCCGCCGGGGATTGAAG
>NZ_DAISJG010000025.1:0-42633 GCF_036821595.1 Phenylobacterium sp. | reverse complement strand
GGGCCGCGGCGCCGCGCGAGGTGGTGAGGACGAACCGCACGTCGGTCATTGGTTCTCCTCCACGGCCGCCCGCTGCACGACCGGCCCGCCGTAGCTCGGGGCCGAGCCCGCGACGCCGTGGGACAGCGAGGCCGGCTGTGGCTGCTTCACCGATCCGCGCGTGCGGACCAGCTGGTAGCCGGGCCGGATCAGGAAGAAGAGCGGGATGCTCCAGATGTGCACCAGCCGGCTGAATGGCGTCACCAGGAAGAGCGTCAGGCCCAGGATGATGTGCAGCTTGTAGACCAGCGCCGCGTCGACGATCAGGTCGGCGGCGTTGGGATTGAAGGTCAGCAGGCCGTTGGCCCAGCCCATGAAGAGCAGCATCTCCTCGCCGTTCAGGTGCTGGATGGTCCAGTAGGTGGTGGCGAGCCCGAGCGACAGCTGCAGCCACAGCAGCAGGAGCACGGCGATGTCCGTCCAGTGCGAGCTGCGCCGGATGCGGGCGTCGAACAGGCGCCGGTGCAGCAGGAGCGTGGCGCCGATCCAGGCCATGATCCCCGCCGCGCCGCCGACGATCAGGGCCGCCCGCTGCTTGAAGCCGTGCTCGATGCCGATGGCGTCGAAGACGTTGATCGGCGTCAGCAGGCCCACGAAGTGGCCGCCCAGCAGGATCAGCACGCCCATGTGGAAGAGGTTGGAGCCCAGCATCATCTGGCCCCGGCGCAGGAACTGGCTGGACTGCGAGCGCCAGGTGTACTGCGCCTTGTCGAAGCGGAAGATGCTGCCGACGATGAGCACGGTGATGGCCAGGTACGGAAACCAGCCGAAGGCGAGTTGATTGATGAAGGCCTGCATCGCACGCTCCCTCAGCTCCCTGCCGGCGGGCGGTCCGCCGGACGTTTCCACGCCCTGAGCTTGGCCACGAAGCCGGTCGGCTCGGGCGTCTCGGGGCCGAATTTCACCGGCGCTTCCTCCCAGGCGGCGTCCACCGCCACGAAGTCGTCGGCGCTCGGGTCGGGTTGTCTGCGCAGGTCCTCCAGCGCCTCGGGATCGACGCGCCCGCCGGAGAGCTCGATCAGCGCCTGCAGCACCGCGGCGTAGGGCGTCCCGCGCTTGGCCAGGCGCTCGAAGAGGGCGTGGAAGACGTGCGCCGGCTGGGCCAGCATCTCGCGCGCCTCCCGGGGCGGCAGCAGGGAGGCGAACTCGAGGAAGGCCGGCAGGTAGTCCGGCAGCTCCTCGGGCGTCATGCGGAAGCCCTGGCCGAGATAGGTCTCGCGCAGGTCGATCATCGCCTGGCCGCGCTCCCGGCTCTCGCCATGCACGTGCTCGAACAGGTGCAGGGACAGCGACCGGGTGCGGTCGAACAGGTCGACGTAGCGGCCCTGCAGGTCGATCAGCTCGTCACGGGCGAACGCCTCGAACAGCGGATCCAGGGCGTAGCGCGTCCTGGGCTTCAGCGCCCGCTCCTCGGTGATCGCCGTCCGCAGCTCGCCGGCGCCCGCCTTCAGCTCCTCGGTCGGATACGACAGCAGGAGCGAAAGCGCCTTCAGGGTCCGGCTCATGTGGGGATGTCCATGTACTTCTTGCGGGGCGTCTGCTGCCGCCTTCCGAACAGGTCGGCCTTGGTCGTGCCGTTGGACCCTTCCCGGAAGGCGAAGCCGGCGGCGCCGCGCAGCCAGTAGGCGTCCTCCGCGTCCTCCCGGTGGGTGGTCGGGATGACGTAGCGGTCCTCGTAGGCCGCCAGCCCCATGTAGCGGTACATCTCCTCGATCACCGCGCCCGTGAGGCCGACCTTGCCGGCGATGCCCTCGTCGATCACGCCCTCGACGGTCTTCGCCCGCATGTAGGCCCGCATGGCGAGCATGCGCTCCAGCGCCTGGGCGATCGGCTCCTCGGCGCCGGCCGTCAGCAGGTTGGCCAGGTAGCGCAGCGGGATGCGGAGCGAGCGGACGTCCGGCATGCCGTCGTTGACGGTCATCTTGCCGGCCTCGGCCGCCGACTGGATCGGCGACAGCGGCGGCACGTACCAGACCATCGGCAGGGTCCGGTACTCGGGGTGCAGCGGGAAGGCCACCTTCCATTCGAACGCCATCTTCCAGATCGGCGAGCGGGTGGCCGCCTCGATCCAGGTCTCCGGCACCCCGTCACGGCGCGCCTGCTCCTGCACCGCCACGTCGTTGGGGTTCAGGAAGACCGAGAGCTGGGCCGGATAGAGGTCCTTTGGGTCCTCGACGCTGGCGGCTTCCTTGATCCGGTCGGCGTCATAGAGGATCACGCCCAGGTAGCGGATGCGGCCGACGCAGGTCTCCGAGCACACTGTGGGCTGCCCCGCCTCGATGCGGGGGAAGCAGAAGATGCACTTCTCCGACTTACCCGAGGACCAGTTGTAATAGACCTTCTTGTAGGGACAGGCCGAGACGCACATGCGCCAGCCGCGGCAGCGTTCCTGGTCGATCAGCACGATGCCGTCCTCGGCCCGCTTGTAGATCGCGCCCGAGGGGCAGGCGGCCAGGCAGGAGGGGTTCAGGCAGTGCTCGCACAGCCTGGGCAGGTACATTAGGAAGGTGTTCTCGAACTGGCCGTAGATCTCCTTCTGCACGCCCTCGAAGTTGTAGTCCTGGGAGCGCTTGGAGAACTCGCCGCCCAGGTCGTCCTCCCAGTTGCCGCTCCACTCGACCTTCTTCATCACCTCGCCGGTGATCAGCGACCGCGGCTTGGCGGTGGGCTGAGCCTGCAGCTCGGGGGCCTTCTCCAGCCACTCGTATTCGAAGGTGTAGGGCTCGTAGAAGTCGTCGATCTCGGGCAGGTCGGGATTGGCGAAGATCTTCGACAGGATCCGCCACTTGGCCCCGATGCGCGGCTCGATGCGGCCGTTGGCCTTGCGCACCCACCCGCCCTTCCAGCGGCTCTGGTTCTCCCAGTCCTTCGGGTAGCCGATGCCCGGCTTGCTCTCGACGTTGTTGAACCAGACGTATTCGACGCCTTCCCGATTGGTCCAAACGTTCTTGCAGGTGATCGAGCAGGTGTGACACCCGATGCACTTGTCGAGGTTCAGCACCATGCAGACTTGCGCGCGGACCTTCATCAGACTTTCGCCTCCTGCTCGGACTGAGCTGCGGCTTTGTCGAACCAGTTCAGCTGGCTCATCTTCCGCACGATGATGAACTCGTCCCGGTTGGCCCCCACCGTGCCGTAGTAGTTGAAGCCGTAGGCCAGCTGGGCGTAGCCGCCGATCATGTGGGTCGGCTTCATGTTGATGCGGGTGACCGAGTTGTGGATCCCGCCGCGCTGGCCGGTGATCTCCGAGCCGATGGTCCCGACCAGCTTTTCCTGGGCGTGGTACATGATCGCCAGGCCTTCGGGCACCCGCTGGGAGACGATGGCCCGGGCGGTGAGCGCGCCGTTGACGTTGAAGGCCTCGATCCAGTCGTTGTCGCAGACCCCGGCCTTCTCGGCGTCCACCTCGCTGATCCACACCGTCGGGCCGCCGCGGCTCAGCGACAGCATGATCAGGTTCTCGCAGTAGGTGGAGTGGATCCCCCACTTCTGGTGCGGGGTGACCAGGTTCAGCACGATCTCGGCGTTGCCGTTCGGCAGCTGGCCCACCACCGACTGGTAGGAGCGGGTGTCGATGGGCGGGCGCCAGGTGCAGAGCTCCTCGCCGAACGCCCGCATCCAGGGATGGTCCTGGTAGAGCTGCTGGCGTCCGCTGAGCGTCCGCCAGGGGATCAGCTCGTGCACATTGGTCCAGCCGGCGTTGTAGCAGACCTCCTCGGACTCGATCCCCGACCATGTGGGGGAGGAGATGATCTTCCGCGGCTGGGCGGCGACGTCGCGGAAGCGGATCTTCTCGTCCTGCTTGCCCTCGGCCAGGTGGGCGTGCTCGCGACCGGTGAACTCGCTGAGCGCGGCCCAGGCCCGCATGGCTACGTCACCGTTGGTCTCCGGCGCCAGCATCAGGATGGTCTCGCAGGCGTCGATGTCGGTGAGCACCCGGGGCCGTCCCTCGGTCGGGCCGTCGGGGACGGTGCCGTTCAGCGCCGCCAGGTGCTTCACGTCGACCTCGGTGTTCCACACCAGGCCCTTGCTGCCGTTGCCCTTGGCCTCCAGCAGCGGCCCGATGGCCGTGAAGCGGGCGTAGGTGCTGGGATAGTCGCGCTCGACAAGTGTCACCTTCGGCATGGTGACGCCGGGGATCGGCTCGCACTCGCCCTTGCCCCAGTCCTTCACTTCATGGGTCTGGGCGAGCTCCTCGGCAGTGTCGTGCTGGATCGGCGTCAGCATCAGGTCGTGCTCGACGCCCAGAACCTCGGGGCACACCTCGGAGAATTTCTTGGCGATGCCGCGGAAGATCTCCCAGTCGGTCTTGGAGTCCCACAAGGGGTCCACCGCCGCCGTCAGCGGGTGGATGAAGGGGTGCATGTCGGAGGTGTTGAGGTCGTGCTTCTCGTACCAGGTAGACGAGGCGAGCACGATGTCGGCGTAGAGGGCGGTGGTGGAGAGCCGGAAGTCGATGCTCACCATCAGGTCCATCTTCCCGGTCGGCGCGGTCTCGCGCCAGGCGACCTCCTCCGGCTTCGCCCCGCCGGTGGCCGCGAGGTCCTCGCCGATCACCCCGTGCAGCGAGCCGACCAGGTGCTTCAGGAAGTACTCGTGGCCCTTGCCGCTCGCGCCCAGGACGTTGGAGCGCCAGAAGAAGATGTTGCGCGGCCAGTTCACCGGGTTGTCGGGGTCGTGGCAGCTCATCTTGAGCTCACCGCTCTTCAGCGCCGCGGCGGTCCAGGCGCCGGGGTCCTCGCCGCTCTCGTGCAGCTGGCGGCCGATGTCCAGGGTGTTCCGCTCCAGGGCCGGCGTCGAGGGCAGCCAGCCCATCCGTTCCGCCTTGACGTTCCAGTCGATGGCGCTCGTGGGCCAGCTCCCCTCCTCCGCCGTCGGCGACAGCATGTCGGTCATCCGCAGGCTGTCGTAGCGCCACTGGTCGGTGTGGGCGTACCAGAACGAGGTGGCGTTCTGCTGGCGGACCGGGCGGATCCAGTCCAGCGCGAACGCCAGGGGGAGCCAGCCGGTGGCCGGCCGCAGCTTCTCCTGCCCGACATAGTGGGCCCAGCCGCCGCCCGACTGTCCGACGCACCCGCACAGCACCAGCATGTTGATGATGCCGCGGTAGGTCATGTCCATGTGGTACCAGTGGTTGATACCGGCCCCGACGATGACCATCGAGCGGCCGCGGGTCTTCTCGGCGTTCTCCGCGAACTGCTGGGCCACCGAGATGATCGCCTCGCGCGGGGTGCCCGTGATCCGCTCCGCCCAGGCCGGCGTGAAGGGCACGTCGTCGTCGTAGCTCGTCGCCACGTTCTCCCCGCCGAAACCCCGGTCGAGACCGTAGTTGGCGCAGAACAGGTCGAACACGGTGGCTGCCAGGCCCTCGCCGTCCTTCAGCGCCAGCCGGCGGGCGGGGACGTTGCGGGGCAGGACCTCGGGGTGGTCGGTGGCCACGAAGCTGGTCGGCGCGTCGCCGCCGAAATAGGGGAAGTCGACCGAGACGATCTCGTCATGGGCCTCGGCCAGCGTCAGCTGCAGGTGGATGTCGCGGCCCTGGCCGTCCTTCTGCTCCAGGTTCCACTTGCCCTTGTCGCCCCAGCGGTGGCCGGCCGAGCCCGTGGGGCAGACCGGCTGGCCCGAGGCCTGGTCGATGCCCACCGTCTTCCAGTCCGGCTTGTTCGCCTCGCCGAGGGCGTCGGGGAAGTCGTCGGCCCGCAGCATCCGGTCGGCCACGTAGCGGCCGTTCCGCTGCACCAGCCGCACGAGCAGCGGGAGGTCGGAGTACTTGCGGATGTAGTCGTCGAAGTAGGGCGTCTGCCGGTTGAGGTGGAACTCGCGCAGGATCACGTGGCCCATGGCCAGCGCCATGGCGGAGTCGGTGCCCTGCTTGGGGTGCAGCCAGAGGTCGGAGAACTTGGCCGCCTCGTTGAAGTCCGGCGCGACCACGACGCTGCGCGCGCCGCGGTAGCGCACTTCGGTATAGAAGTGGGCGTCCGGCGAGCGGGTCATGGGGATGTTGGAGCCCCAGACGATCAGGAAGCCGGAGTTGTACCAGTCGGCGGACTCCGGCACGTCGGTCTGCTCGCCCCAGGTCTGTGGCGAGGACGGCGGCAGGTCGCAGTACCAGTCGTAGAAGCTGAGCGGCACGCCCCCGATCAGGGACAGGTAGCGGCTGCCGGCCGCGTACGAGATCATCGACATGGCGGGGATCGGCGAGAAGCCGGCCACCCGGTCGGGGCCGTACTTGCGGATGGTGTAGGCGTTGGCCGCGGCGATGATCTCGTTGGCCTCGTCCCAGCCGACCCGGACGAAGCCGCCCCGGCCGCGCCGGCTGACCCAGTCGTGGCGCTTGTCCTGCGCCTCGGCGATCGAGCGCCAGGCGGCCACCGGGCTCAGGGTCTGGCGCGCCTCGCGCCAGTGCCGCAGCAGACGGCCGCGGACCAGCGGGTACTTCAGCCGCGCGCCGGAATAGAGGTACCAGCTGTAGCTGGCCCCGCGCGGGCATCCGCGGGGCTCGTGGTTGGGCAGGTCGGGCCGCGTGCGCGGATAGTCGGTCTGCTGGGTCTCCCAGGCGACGATGCCGCCCTTCACATAGATCTTCCACGAGCAGGAGCCGGTGCAGTTCACCCCATGGGTCGAGCGCACGATCTTGTCCGCCGCCCAGCGTTTCCGGTAGGCGTCCTCCCAGCTGCGATCCTCGCGGGTGGTCATCCCATGGCCGTCGGAGAAGGATTCCTTCTCCCGCTGGAAATAGGTCAGGCGGTCCAGGAGATGGCTCATCGGCTTCCTTCCGGGGCTGGGACGGTCATGGGGGGAACTGGCGGTCGGCGGCGCTCCACGTCATGCAGCAGGCCGCCCGGGCGGATGTAGACGGCGAAGGTCAGCACGGCGCAGGTCACGTAGAAGCCGAGGAAGCCCCAGAGGGCCGCGTCGGCCGCCCCGGTGCCGGCGATCGAAGCCCCGTAGGCCTTGGGGATGAAAAAGGCGCCGAAGGCGGCGATCGCGGAGGTGAAGCCGATCACCGCGGCGGCCTCGCGGTCGGCGACGCCCGGCGCGGTCGTACGCCCGACCGTTTCGCGCCAGATCGCCGGGATCATCTGGAAGGTGGAGGCGTTGCCGACGCCGCTGAAGAAGAAGAGCAGCATGACCATGCCGAAGAAGCCCCAAAACGAGCCGGCATGGAGGAACCAGATCATCCCCGCGACCGCGGCGATCATGCCCAGGAAGACGACGAGGGTGATCCGCCCGCCGCCGTAGCGGTCGGCGAGCCAGCCGGTGCCGGCCCGCGACGCCGCGCCCACCAGGGGCCCGAGGAACACGTAGCGGAGGGAGTCCACCTCGGGGAAGGCGAGCTTGGCCAGCAGCGGGAATCCGGCCGAGAAGCCGATGAAGGAGCCGAAGGTGCCGGTGTAGAGCCAGCACATCAGCCAGGTGTGCAGCCGCTGGAAGATGGTCGCCTGTTCGGCGAAGGAGGCCCGGGCGCTGGCGAGGTCGTCCATGCCGAACCAGGCCAGCACGCTTCCGGCCATGATGAAGGGGACCCACAGGAAGCCCGCGTTCTGCATCCAGACGCGCTCCCCGGCGCCGGTGGTCTGCCCCTCGCCGCCGAGCGCCCCGAAGAGGGCCAGCGTGACGGCGATCGGCACCACGAACTGCATGATGCTGACGCCCAGGTTGCCCAGGCCGGCGTTCAGGGCGAGAGCCGAGCCCTTCTCCGCCTTGGGGAAGAAGAAGCTGATGTTGGCCATGGACGAGGCGAAGTTGCCGCCGCCGAGGCCGCACAGCAGGGCCAGGACCACGAAGATGAGGTAGGGCGTGCCCGGGTCCTGGACGGCGTAGCCGATGCCGAAGGCCGGAACCAGCAGGGACGCGGTGGACAGGGTGGTCCACAGCCGCCCGCCGAAGATCGGCACGAGGAAGGCGTAGAAGATCCTGAGCGTCGCGCCGGAAAGGCCCGGCAGGGCCGCCAGCCAGAACAGCTGGTCGGGCGTGAAGCGGAAGCCCACGGCGGGCAGGCGCGCGACCACCACGCTCCACACCATCCAGACGGCGAAGGCGAGCAGCAGGCAGTAGGTGGAGATCCAGAGGTTGCGGCGGGCCACGGGGCGCCCCGCCGCGCGCCAGAACGCCGGATCCTCGGGCCGCCACTCGGTGATGGGGGGCCGCCGGAGGGGCGCGACGCCTTCGGCCGCGACCGGCTGCGGCCCCGGGCCGACGTGGGCCGGGTCGTGAATGGGCTCCATCTCCGGCAGTTCCGGCAGGCTCGCGGGGGCCGCGCCGGACCTGACCTCCATTCGCCGCACCGCGATGTGCATCCAGGCAAGCGCCGTGCCCACGAGCAGAAAGAGCAGGAAGAAGCAGCTCGTCCACACGCCCGTGAGGTCGTTCAGAACCCCGAACACCAGCGGCAGCACGAAACCGCCCAGCCCGCCCACCATGCCGACGACGCCGCCCACGGCGCCCACATGCTGCGGATAGTAGACCGGGATGTGCTTGAAGACCGCGGCCTTGCCGAGGCTCATGAAGAACCCCAGGACAAAGATGGTGACGACGAAGGGGACCAGGCCCATGGACGTGGAGAAGGCGATCGGCCCCTCGACGCCATGGATCACATAGTCGGTCGGCGGATAGGACAGCATAAAGGTGCAGAGCGCCGACACGCCGAAGGTCCAGTAGAGGACCTTTCGCGCGCCGTAGCGATCGGAGAGCCGCCCGCCGTAGATGCGGAACAGGCTGGCCGGCACCGAGTAGAAGGCCGCCAGCATGCCCGCCGCCTTCACGTCGAGGCCGTAGACGCCGACCAGGTAGCGCGGCAGCCACAGCGCCAGCGCCACGAAAGCCCCGAAGACGAAGAAGTAGTAGAGCGCGAAGCGCCAGACCTGGATGTTGGCCAGCGGCTTCAGCTGCGCGAGGAACGGCTCCGGCTTGACGCCCGCCGACCGGCGGCGGGCAAGGTCGGGGTCCTCCTTGGTCGACACGAAGAAGAGGACCGCGGTCAGCAGCAGCACGCCCGCCCAGATCTGCGCCACGGCTTCCCACCCGAACGCCACCATGACGAAGGGGGCCAGGAACTTGGTGACCGCCGCGCCGACGTTCCCGGCGCCGAAGACGCCGAGCGCCGCACCCTGCCGTTCCCGTGGATAGAACCTGGAGACGTAGGAGACGCCGACTGCGAAGGCGCCGCCGGCCAGGCCCACCCCGAGCGCGGCCGCGAGCAGCTGCGGATAGGTCTCCGCACGGGAGACCAGGAAGGTGGCGATCGCGGCGAGCGCCATCACGACGGCGAAGACCCGCCGCCCGCCGATCTGGTCCGACCAGATCCCGAGCACGAGGCGGATCAGCGAGCCGGTCAGCACAGGGGTGCCGACCAGAAGCCCGAACTGGGTCTCGGTGAGGCCCAACTCGGCCTTCAGGCCAAGCCCGATGATCGAGAAGATGGTCCAGACGGCGAAGCAGACGGTGAAGGCGAGCGTGCTCGCCCATAGCGCACGCGCCGCACCGGGCGCGCTCCCGTCAGCAGCCATCGTCACGGCATCACCCCGTCCCGGGACATCCACCTGGAGGCTCAATCCGCCACGGATGGGATTGTTCCGCCCGCCGGACAGGCCCGCTGCGGCCCTCGTCCGCCTCTTCGAGGATCAAGGCCTGCGGTCCCTCGGAGGACGCCTCGGGGGTGCGGGGCGCCCGGCCCTTCTGCGGCTGTCTTCGCCCCGGGCCGCGCACGGCGCGAAGTCATGCCGGCGGGCGGCTACGCCGTTGCCAGGGACCGGGTGCAGGCCCGGTCGCAGGGCGGATCAGGAGGGTGGCCGCGCCGGCCGCCGGCTGGTCGGCGCGCTCAGGCCGCGAGGTCGACTCGGGTCCCGGCGGGACGCCGCGTCCGGCCCTCCAACTCGGCCACGCGACGAGCGACCCGATCCGCTGGCCCCGGTCATCCCGTAAGCGGGAGTCTTCCGGTCTGCGGCGCCAGGTCCGCCACGGCTCCGAACCGCTCGTTCCGGCCGAGGGCGGGCGAGCGCAGGGTCAGGCGCGCGCCGGCTCGGGAGCCGATGCGCTCGGCGATCGCGAGCCCGAGGCCGGTCCCGCCGGCGGTGGAGCCCTCCTCCCGTGGGGGTGCATCCGCCCGGCGGAAGCTCAACGACAGACTGGGCTTGCCGCTCAGGGAGTAAGAACTAGGACTCCGGTATGAAGAAGGCCTCGGAATACCGGCAGCACGCCCGCCAATGCCGCACCCTCGCTGCGAGCCTGGACGGGGAGGCTCCAGCGCAGCTGCTGGAGATGGCGGCAACCTGGGATCGGATGGCCGGCGACCGCGCACGCCTGATCCGCGATCATCCGGAACTGGGTCTGGAAGGTGAGGCGGAGGAAGAGGCCGAAAGGCCGCCTGACCCATGAGACGCTCACGGGCGGCGCCACGGGGCGCCAGCCTCGGCGCCCCGAGCCGGCGCTCCCGTCGCCTCGCGAGATCGCCGTTTTCGCCCACCCTCGACAAAGAGCGATCTCGTCGAAGGGGATTTCGAGAAGCACTCCTGCCTGCGTCGCCAGACGCCCTCGCGATCCCGTGACCGGCCCGCGGGACCACATCGCGCTACGATGCGTTTCGCCCGCTGGCCGCCGGGTTCGTCCTGAACGCGCCGGCGGTCAGTTCCGTCCCGTGGCTCGACCGTTTCCAGGAGACCCCATGCAGCGCCTCGCCGTCTACCTCGTGCTGGTCCTGGTCGTATTGGCGGTCGGCTTACTCGCCGACCGTTTCGCGACCCAGGGCGGGCGCGGCGAGTTCGTGGTCGCCACCCCCGGGGCGCCCGCTCTCGAGGCGAGCTGAACCCTGCTCGTGACGGGTGGGACCCCGCGTCATCCTCGGGATCCTGGCATCCCCACAGGGCGGGCGTCTTGAACAGGCGGCGGCAAAGCGGAGCCCGCGGTCAGGCGGCGGCTGAACCATGACCCTTCCCTTCTTCACGATCGGCCATTCGAACCGGACCACGTCCGGCTTCGTCGCCCTGCTCCAGGAGTCCCAGGTCCGGCTGGTGATCGATGTGCGCAGCATGCCCCGCTCCCGGGCCAATCCCCAGTTCAACGGCGACGTGCTGGCGGAGAGCCTCGCCCCGTTCCAGATCGGCTACCGCGCCATCCCGGAGCTCGGCGGCCTTCGCGGGCGCCAGTGGGGCGTAGATCCCTCGCCCAACGGCCTGTGGCGGGTCCGCAGCTTCCGCAACTACGCCGACTACGCGCTGGGCGAACGCTTCGCCGAGGGGCTGCGGGAACTCCGCGACGTCGGGGCCGTCCAGCGCACCGCCATCATGTGCGCGGAGGCGGTCTGGTGGCGCTGTCACCGCCGGATCATCGCCGACTATCTGCTCGCGGCAGGAGAACAGGTCCTGCACATCCTTGGGCCGGGGCATGTGGAGCCCGCACGGCTCACTCCCGGGGCCGAGCCGCGCCGCGACGGGGTCTTCTATCCGGCCCAAGCGGAGGGTCCGCCGGCGACGGCGTCCACGGCTGCGGACAAGGACCAGGCCACCGGTTCGTGATGGAAAGAAACCGCTGCGTGCGGCTTTATATCGCGTTACGATATTTCTGACCGCCGCCGCAGGAGGCGCCCTTGAGACTGTTCCGTGACATGATCGGCTGGGTGGCCCACGGCGAGGCCGCCGGGGATGGACCGCCGGACGGCCCGGCCGGACACCGGATCATCCGGGCCAGCGGGGTGACGCAGGCTCCGGTGTTCAGCGCGTCGGGCGAACGCTGCGGCCGGATCTTCGACCTCTCGATCGACAAGCGCACCGGCCGGATCGTCTATGCGCTGATCTCCGTCGAGGGCGACCTGGGCCTCCTGAGCAGGGTGTGTCCCGCGCCCTGGAACCTGCTGCGCTACGACGCGGCCCGCGGAGGCTATGCGGCGCCGGCGGAGAGAGCCGACCTCACGGCAGGCCCGCCGATTACGCCCGAGGAGCTCAGGCGGGTGGGCGCGTCCGACAGCGCCTGGCAGGACCGGCTGGCGATCTACTACAATCCCTAGCTGACCCTGCCCTTCATATGAGCGCGGCGCGGGCCTCGTCCCGTCGCGCCCCGCCGCGCAGGCGCGTCTTGCGGACCAGGCTCTCGTACTGGTGGCCCACCAGGTGGCTCTGGATGGCGGTGACCATGTCCATGGTGACGCTCACGACGATCAGCAGCGAGGTCCCGCCGAGGTAGAAGGTCATGCCGTAGTAGCCGATGAGGGCCTCCGGCAGCAGGCAGACGGCCGTGATGTAGACCGCACCGATGACGGTGATCCGGCTCATCACGAAGTCCAGGTATTCCGCGGTCTGTCGCCCCGGGCGCAGGCCGGGCAGGAAACCGCCATACTTGCGCAGGTTGTCGGCCACCTCGACCGGATTGAACATCACCGAGGTGTAGAAGAAGCAGAAGAAGACGATCAGCCCCCCATACAGGACCATGAACAGCGGGCGGCCGCTCTGCAGGCTGCCGGAGACCGCCGGCAGCCAGTCCAGCCAGGCCGGGAGCTCCGTCGCGGCCAGCAGACCCACGGCGGTCGCGGGCAGCATCAGCAGGCTGGAGGCGAAGATCGGCGCCATCACGCCCGAGGTGTTCACCTTCAGGGGCAGGAAGGACGACTCGCCGCCGAACGCCAGCCCGCCCTGGTTGCGGCGGGGATACTGGGTCAGCAGCCTTCGCTGCGAGCGCTCCATGAAGACGATCATCACCACGAGGGCGAAGGCCAGGCCTGCGATGACTAGGACGCCGGCCACCGACAGGGTGCCCAGCTCCATGAGGCTCATCATCTGGGCGATCGTTTTCGGCAGCACCGCGACGATCCCGGCGAAGATGATCAGGCTGACCCCGTTCCCGATGCCCCGCGCCGTGATCTGCTCGCCAAGCCACATCAGGAACATCGAGCCGCCGGTGAGCGTCACCACGGTCGACAGCGTGAAGAACATCCCTGGCGCCTCGACCAGCCCGGGGCTCTGGGACAGGCCCATGGCGATCCCAAAGGACTGGAACACCGACAGCACCACCGTCAGGTAGCGGGTGTACTGGTTCAGGGTCTTTCGGCCCGCTTCGCCGCCTTCCTTCCGCAGCTTCTCCCAAGGGGCGTAAAACGTCCCCATGAGCTGCACGATGATCGAGGCCGAGATGTAGGGCATGACGTTGAGCGCGAAGATCGCCATGCGCTCGACGGCCCCGCCGGAGAAGGTGTTGAACATCCCCAGGATGCCGTCGGCCTGCCCCTGGAAGGCGCGCTGGAAGGCGGCCGGGTCGATCCCCGGAACCGGGATGTAGGTCCCCAGGCGGTAGACGACCATGGCGCCCAGGGTGAACCAGATCCGCTGGTGCAGCTCCTTGGCGCTGCGGAATGCGTCCAGGTTGAGGTTGGCGACCAGCTGCTCTGCGGCGGAGGCCATCGGCGATCTCCCGGCTCCTCGAAGCGGCCGGAGATCCGGGCCGCCCGGCGCAAGCCGGCCGGAGCGCAGGAAAACATCGCACTACGATACGCGCATGTCTATCGTGATGCGATATATGTCGCCTATTCCGAGTCAAGCTCCTCGAGTTGGCCGAGGAGTCCGGAGAAGGCGGGGGCGACCAGCCGCAGCTCCCGCAGGTTGTTGGCTGAAAGGGCCTCGAGAACGCCCTCGCCCTTCGCGGTCAGGGAGATGAGCACGCGACGGCGATCCTCAGCGTCGGGCGCCCTCTCGGTGAAACCCGCCTTCTCCAGGCGCCCGACCAGCTCGACCGCGCTATGGTGCTTCAGCAGCAGTTGTCCGGCGAGATCGCCCACGGAGACCGGCCGGCTCAGCGACTGCGCCTTGATCGCCAGCAGCGCCTGGTGCTGCTGCGAGGTCAAACCTACGGACCGGGCGCCGGCTTCCGCGAACGACAGGTAGCGGCGCACCGCGTAGCGGAACGACGCCAGCGCCTCGTAGTCCGCGCGGGTCAGGGTGGTGGGTTTGACCTTGCGGCGCGATGAAGCCTTCATCGGCCCCTCCTCTCAGTTCGGAGCGCCTTGATAGCTCAACAAGCGCCCGCCTCGTCACCCGCGAATTTGCGGTTGCTTGTATCGTAGTCCGATATATATGCTCGGTCGAGCGGCCCGGAGCCTTGCGCGGGGCGCGAGCAGATGGCGGGGCGTCGCCTCGCCGCGAGCACGAGGGGTTGCCATGCGCGACATCGAGGACACCTTCCCCCACACGCCGGCCACGGCCGAGGTCGGCGTCGACCCAGGCCTGCGACGCTACATGATCGCCATCTACAACAAGGTGGCGCTCGGCCTGGCCCTGGCGGGCGCCCTCGCCTACGCCACCGCCAACGTCCCCATCCTGCGCGACCTGCTGTTCCGGGCGGCGCCGGAGGGCGGCGCGGGCGCCTATCACCTGACCTTCCTCGGCGGCTGCGTGGCCATCGCCCCGATCCTGGTGCTGCTGTTGTCATCGCGCCCCCTAAGGCGCGCGACGGCGTTCAGCACCGGCGCCGTCTACTGGACCGTGGTCTCGCTGTTCGGCGCGGCCATGGGGGTCCTGGTCCTCAGCTTCACCGGGCTCTCCGTCGCCACGACCTTCGCGATCAGCGCCGCCGCCTTCGGCGCGCTCAGCCTCGTCGGCTACACCACCCGCCGCGAACTCACGAGCTTCGGCGCCTTCCTGACCGTCGGCTTGGCCGGGCTGGTCGGCGCGCTCGTTCTGAACCTGGTGCTGCACAGCCCGGCCCTGGCGTTCGTCACCAACGCGGTGGGGGCCTTCGTGTTCGCGGGCCTGATCGCCTTCGACACCCAGCGTCTCAGGCGGGTCTACGAGCAGCTGGCCGGGGACGAGGTTGCGCTCGACGTGGCCAGCAACTTCGGCGCGCTCGCCCTCTTCATCAATTTCCTGAACCTGTTCCAGTTCCTGCTGGCGATGGGCTCCGGCGAGCAGCGCTGACCCCATGTCCGAGACCGCTCACGCTCCCGGCGCCGGACACCAGACCGGCCAGCCGCCGCCCTTCTTCATCCGATGGTTCTTCTCCACGAACCACAAGGACATCGGCGTCCTCTACATGATCCTGGCGATCGTCGCCGGCGTGCTCGGCGGCGCCCTCTCGGGGTTGATGCGCTGGGAGCTCTACGAGCCCGGCGTCCAGCTGTTCGCGGAGGGGTCCTGGCTCTCCCAGCTGGGCATCCTGCAGGGCAAGCACGGCTTCAACGTCACCGTGACCGCCCACGCCCTGATCATGATCTTCTTCACCATCATGCCCGCCCAGATGGGCGCCTTCGGCAACTACTTCGTGCCGCTGATGATCGGCGCGCCGGACATGGCCTTCCCGCGGATGAACAACGTCTCGTTCTGGCTGCTGGTGGCGTCCTTCGTACTGATGATCACCTCGCTGTTCGTGGACGGCGGCCCGGGCATCGGCGCGGGGACCGGCTGGACGCTCTATCCCAGCCTCTCGACCACCGGTCACCCCGGCCCTTCAGTCGACCTCGTGATCCTGTCGATCCACCTGGCCGGCGCGTCCTCGATTCTCGGCGCGATCAACTTCATCACCACCATCTTCAACATGCGCGCGCCCGGCATGACCCTCATGCGCATGCCGCTGTTCGCCTGGTCGGTGCTGGTGACGGCCCTGCTCCTGCTGCTGACCCTGCCGGTGCTGGCGGGCGCGATCACCATGCTGCTGACCGACCGGAACTTCGCCACCCATTTCTTCGACGCGGCCGGGGGCGGCGACCCGATCATGTACCAGCACCTGTTCTGGTTCTTCGGCCACCCGGAGGTCTACATCATGATCCTGCCGGGGTTCGGCATCATCAGCCACGTGGTGGCGACCTTCTCCGCCAAGCCGGTGTTCGGCTACCTTGGGATGGTCATGGCCATGGTCGCGATCGGCGTGCTGGGCTCGGTGGTCTGGGCCCACCACATGTTCACCGTCGGCATGAACGTGGGCCTCAGCGCCTACTTCCAGGCGGGGTCGATGATCATCGCCGTCCCGACCGGCATCAAGGTCTTCTCCTGGATCGCCACCATGTGGGGCGGCTCGATCTCGTTCCGGACGCCGATGCTCTGGGCGCTCGGCTTCATCTTCGTCTTCGTCGTCGGCGGGGTCACCGGGGTCGTGGTGGCCTCCGCCGCCTTCGACCAGAGCGTCCACGACACCTACTATGTGGTCGCGCACCTCCATTACGTGCTGTCGCTGGGCGCCGTGTTCAGCATCTTCGCCGCCTTCTACTACTGGTTCGAGAAGGTCACGGGGGTGAAGTACAACGAGATCCTCGGTAACCTGCACTTCTGGATCTTCTTCGTCGGCACCAACATCATCTTCTTCCCGCAACACTTCCTCGGGCTACAGGGCATGCCGCGCCGATACGTGGACTATCCCGACGCCTTCGCCTTCTGGAACAAGGTCTCGTCCGTCGGCTACGTGATCATGGCGGTGAGCATGGGCTTCTTCGTGCTCGTCCTGATAGAGGCCCTGGTCCGCCGCCGCCGTGGGGTGGCCAATCCGTGGGGCGAGGGCGCCACGACCCTGGAGTGGACGCTCCCCTCCCCGCCGCCGTTCCACCAGTTCGAGGAACTGCCTCTGGTCATCGCCGACAAGCCGCATTGAGGAGCAAGGGCCGCGCGCCGCGCTGGAGGCGGCGTGCGGCCACGAGCGCCGGGCCCTAGGTCCCGTGGTCCGCCCAGTAGCCGTTGGCGGCCGCGACGGTCTGGAAATTCACCGCCACCACATGGGCGATCTCGATCAGTTCGGCGGCGTCGCGCTCGTATCCCGCCCGCAGCTGCTCACGGACCTCGGCCGACGGCTGGGTCAGCTTGACGGCCATCCGTGAGAGCTTCACCGCCAGCTCGTAGCCGGCCTGTGGCGTGGCGGTTTTCAGGGTGGGAAGCCAGGATTGTGCGTCTTGCATCGGCGGCGCCTTTCAGGTGAACGGCCCGCAGGCCGGTGGACGCCCGCACCTTCAGGAGCGGGCCAAGAACTTTCGGTCCCGGCGCGGCGCGCCCCGGTAGCGGAGGTCGCCCGCGACGGCGTCGTTGCGATCGTGGATCTCGATGCGGGCGTCATAGCCCAGGTCGGCGAAGCGGGTCGCCAGGATGCGGGCCTGGCGCTCGGCGCAACCGCCGGACAGGAACATCAGGGCCTCGCAGGCGCCGGCGGTGACGCGCCAGCCGCCCTGGACCGGGGCGACCACGATCGCGCGTTCGGCGTCCGGCCCGAGCCGAGCGTCTCCCGAGGTCCAGGACGATCGTGTGCTCGCCATCTCCCGCCTCCCTTGGGCTGAAACAGACGATGCGGCTGATCCGCCGCGCGCGCCCGCCATCTTATATCGGATACCGATATAACGCTCAAAGGGACGCCTTCGTTCCATGCCCCCGAGCCCTTGTGTTATATCGTCTTGCGATCTATTTCACGGGCGATGGATCTGCGCACGCCCGCCTGCGAGCTGCTCGGCTGCGACCTGCCGGTCGTCCTCGCCGGCATGGGCGGCGTGGCGCGCTCCGAGCTCGTGGCCGCGGTCAGCGAGGCCGGCGGCTTCGGCTTCCTCGGCATGGTCCGGGAAAGCCCCCGGCTGATCCGGACCGAGATCGCCGCGGTCCGCGCCCGGACCGGCCGGCCGTTCGGCGTGAACCTCATCCCCGCCGCCACCGACCCGACGCTCTTCGAGGCGGAGCTTGCCGCCTGCCTGGAGGCCCAGGTCCATTCGGTGGCGCTGTTCTGGGACCTTCACCGCGACGCGGTGCTGCGGCTCCGCCGCGCCGGCGTCCTCGTCGTCTGCCAGGTGGGCTCGGCGGCGGAGGCCGCGGCGGCCGAAGCCGCCGGCGCCCAGATCCTCATCGCTCAGGGCGTAGAGGCCGGAGGTCATGTCCGCGGCCTCACGCCCCGGCGCGCGCTGCTCGCCCAGGTGCTGGGCGCAGTCAAGGTCCCGGTGCTGGCCGCCGGCGGCCTGGCCGACGGCCTCGACCTCGCCGAGGTGCTGGCGGCCGGCGCGCAGGGCGGAGTGTTCGGCACCGCCTTCCTGGCGACCGAGGAATCCTTCGCCCACCCCTACCACAAGCAGCGCATCCTGGAGGCGGACGGCGAGACGGTCCACACCCAGGCCTTCCACCGGAACTGGCCGCCGGGCGCCTATGTCCGCGTCCTGCCCAACAGCGTAACCCGCGGCGAGCGCGGCGACCCGTTCGCCGGCCCGCCGCAGGCGATCGGCGCCGAGGGCCCCCGGCCGATCCACCTCTTCAGCACGGACTCGCCGCTGCGCTCCATGACCGGTGACCTGGAGGCCATGGCCCTTTACGCCGGCGAAGGCGCCGCGCGCATCGACCGCATCGTCCCGGCGGGCGAGCGGGTGCGCGAGATCGCCGCCGAGGTCCGGGCCGCGCTGGGACGCGAGCCCCCGCCAGAGGTCGCCTCCCCGGTCTGCTACGCGGCCGAAGCGCCGGACCTCTATATGGGCTTCGCCGACCGCGTGGAGCTGGCCCGCGAGCTCAACACCCTGCTGGAGGCCGAGCGGGCCGGCGCCCAGGTGGCGGCCAGCCTGGTGGCGGAAGCCCCGGACGCGGCGCGCAAGGCGCTCGCGAAGGTGATCCGGGCGGACGAGGTGCGCTGGTGCAGGGCGCTGGTGGACGGCTTGGCCGCCCTGCCCGCCGAGGCGTCCGACCAGATCGGCGACTTCTACGGCAAGGCCATGGCCATCCGCGGCTGGGACGCGCGGCTGGCCTTCGTCAACCGCGGCCAGGCCTGGGTGGTGCGTAGGCTGCGCGAGCTCCTGCCGCGGGTCCGGGACGACCGCCTCCATGCGGTCCTGCTGGCGATGCTAGCCGCGCATGAGCGGAACATCGAGAGCGCCGAACAGGCGCTGGGCGGCGGGCTGGCCTCCAGCTAGGCCCGGCCATCGGCCCCGCTACTGCTGGTGATACCAGCCGTGCAGGAAGTGGTAGCCGCGCTGGCTGAGGTCGGCGATCGCCGCGTCGGCGTCGAGGGCGGGCCTCAGCTCTCTGGGACGCAGCTCAACCGGTCGGATGTACCGCCACGGCGCGCCTTCGGGATCGGCCGGTATGCCGCGTCCCTGCTGGTCCTGGCTGAGGCAGTAGAGGTTTCCACCCCGGCGCTTGAACAGGTGCGCCCGGATGGCGCCGGTTTCCGGGCTCGGGTCAGGCATTGCGTCCTCCACGTCTGCTTCCCGCGTTAGGCGCCGGGGGCCCAGCCGCCGCGGTCCGCCGGCTCCCCGAAGCTGACGCCGTTGCGCGCTCCAGCCCGGTCATCAGGATCCGCGTCGGGCAGCTCGGCCACATAGCCACCGCGGCCTCGCGCATAGGTCAGGGCCGACCATGGCACGCGCGCCACGTGCTCACCGATCCCCAGGAATCCGCCGCCGACCACGACGACGAAGGCGACATCGCCGGTCGCCTCGTCCAGGGCGATCTCAGCGATCCGACCCATACGCCGGCCGTCGGTCGTGTAGACGGACGCCCCTGCCACCCGGCTCGCCGCCACGAGCAGATGCTCGGCTGTGGCGTGGGGCGCCGGCCCCGCCTCCCCCGGCGCGGCGGCCGGGGTAGGGGGGCGATACCAGCTTTCCCCGGGGCGCCGCATCCATTCGCGCCGCGCCGCGTCCGGCTTGGGGGAGCCATTCGCCGTTTGCCAGTCCATCCTGCCGTGCATGGCCATCGAGCCTCCTGCATCGCCAATTTAGTATCGTATTGCGATATTTTCAACGTAGGCGGCCGGCCGCGCCGCCGCGGCGTCAGCAGCCGCTGCCGGCTGAGCCGACCCTGAGGGTTTCTCGGCGGTTCGCCGCGATCCCGAGCTGCAGGCTCTCGCCGATGATGTCGGCCTTGGCGATGAACAGCGCCGCCGCCTCAGGCGGACAGACCGCCTGCGCCGTCTGGCGGAACAGGTGCAGCCAGCGGGCGAAGTGGGTGGGACGGATCTCGGGCAGCCGCGCGTGAACGGCCATGGGCGCGCCCTTGAACCGCCCGGTCATCAGGGTGACCGAGGACCAGAAGTCGCAGAGCTTGGCGAGGTGGGCGTCCCAGTCCTCCACCACCCGATTGAAGATCGGGCCGAGGGCTGGGTCCCGGCGCACCTGGGCGTAGAAGGCGTGCACCAGCTCGCGGATCATCTCCTCGGTCACCCCGGCCGGATGGCCCGGCGCCAACCGACGTCGCCGCTCGTAAGCCTCGGCGCTTCCGACGGGGTCGACCATCGGCCTAGGCTCCTGGCGCAGAGGCCGGGTCTTCCGCGGCAGATGCTGCGCGCCGGGCGGCGGGGCGCGCGGTCCGTGACCGGACCAGCCCGCCCTCCTGCTCCGCCGCCAGCAGGTCCAGAAGCTCATTCACCCGATGCTCCTGCACGCTGCCCGGCTCGACCCAGGCCTCCAGCAGGGACGAGAGCTCGTCGGCCGCCTCCTCGAGAGACGAGGCCACCTCCCGCGGCGCTTCCGCCATGAGCGGGTGACGCCAGCCGACGCCCTCGCCGCGGTCGGCGTCAAACTGCCCCTGAGCGAATGACCAGTTGGGGAGGCGGTCCCACCAGGCCTGCAGGAAGCCGCCCCGGTCCTGACGATGGTCGAGATAGTAGGCGTGCTCCCACAGGTCGCAGACCAGCAGGGGAATGAGGTCCCGCGTGACGAGGGTGTCGGCGTCGTGCGTCGAGAGGACCTGGAGCCGCCCGTCCTGGGCCGCCAGCCAGACCCACCCTGAGCCAAAGTGGGTCGCGCCCTCCCCGACGAACACCTCGCCAAGCTCGGCGAGACCGCCGAACTGCTCGACGATCGCCCCGGCCAGGCCGCCCACCGGCGGCCGGGATTCCGGCGTCATGCATCGCCAGAAGAAGGCGTGGTTCCAGGCCTGGGCGGCGTTGTTGAACAGCTTCCGCTCGCCCGCCAGGGCGGCCTGGCGGATCAGCGCCTCGAGGGAGGTGGCGGGATGGCCGTCGCCGGCGATCAATCCGTTCACCACCTCGACGTACCGCGCGTGATGCCTGCCATGGTGAAGCCGCATGGTGGCTTCCGAGATCACCGGCTCGAGCGCTCCATGGGCATAGGGAAGGTCTGGCAGCGGGATCATGGACGCTCCTCTGGCGCGGCGACTCCAGCAGGGCCCGACCCGGCGTACGGCGCGCCGCGTCGGGCCCTCGCCAGGCGCGGTCGCCCGGGGGAGGGCCGCACCTGAACTTATATCGTATTACGATCTGTTGTGCCGAGTCCACCCGCCTTGTGGAGCCACCCGGCTCAGCCTTACCTGCGTCTGCCGTACGGGCGCCGCCTAGGCGGCGCGGCGCGGGCCTACCCCCGCCCCCAGGACGCCGCGCACGTCGAGCCAGACCCGCCGCGCCAGTCCGAGCGCCGTCAGCGCCCAGGCCGCGAGCGCGACCCAGACCATGGTGACGGCCACGGCGTGGAGGGGGGCGAACTCGGCCGCCAGCGACAGGCGCAGGCTGGCCAGGGCGTACATGCCGAGCGGGAACACCAGGCTCCAGAGCATGGGCGTGTAGCGTAGCGGAACCCTCCGCACCCCGTGCTTCCAGATCCCGAACAGCACCAGGAGCGGAATCCACCAGGTCGCCCATGCCCACATGATGAGCGTCACGCCGTCGATGAACGGCCTCATGGAGACTAGGAACGGCACGCCACTGTCGGTGAGGATCAGCATCGAGCCCGCATTCGTGCTGATCGCCGCCGCGCCCATCACCACCCAGAGCAGCGGCGTGATGTCGTCGGGCCCCACGTCGACGAAGAAGATCCGGTAGGCGAACAGGGTGATGAAGATCCCGTAGAGCCCGAGGCCGACGCCCCAGAGCATGTGGATCAGGACGAAGAGCGAAGGCGCCAGGCTCCCCTGATGGGGCGCCACCGCGGCGCCGAGGATGACCAGTGACTCCGTGCCGACGATGGCGATCAGCCAGCCGCCGTGGACCACATTGGCCCCATGGGCGGTGTTGAGGAAGGTCAGCACGGCGAAGCTGAGATAGATCAGTCCGAACCAGACCAGCAGGGCGAAGAGCCAGAGCGCGAAGGCGGCGTGCGGGAAGCCGCGCAGGTTCATCCCGAGCCCCAGGACGTCGGCGGCGGCGACGAGGGTGAAGAAGGAGAAGACCAGCCCCGGGTTGGTCAGGTCGGCCCACATCGCGGGGGCGAAGCGGGCCGCGCGCACTGCAGTCAGGAGCAGGAGCCAGGGAAAGGCCGCGCCGCCCAGGCCAAAGAGCAGGTCAGAGAGCCCGCGGTGTCCTTCAAGGTAGAGGGTGTTGGCGATGATGCCGGTGGCCATGACCAGGGCGAAGTAGCCGGGGAACAGGCGCTCCGCCTGGCTGCTCTGCCAGTCCGCCAGCCGCCGCCACATCGCCGGCGCCGGCGGGGCCCCTTCCGAGCCCTTCTGCGGCATCGCCTCACCCTTTTGACCCGACCAGAGGGGCGATGATACTGCAATCCTCGCCACGCGGATCCACGCACCGGCGGATCAGGGGCATCCGGCCGCAACGCCCCGGCTGGACCGGTTGCGGGGCGTGACCCGCCAAGCCGTAAGCGCGCTGTGCATCGAGGAAGGCGTTGTCGGCACGGCCGCGGTGCTCCTCGGACGCCAACGAGCGCCTCGTCCTCGGCCAGGAGCAGGAGCGGTCTATCCGTCATTCAGGGCGGACAACGTGGTTGCGGCGGGACGGTGAGTGTCACCCAATTACGTGCGACGTCTGATCAACGCGCGACAGCCGAAATGGCCGTCCGGCCCCGATGAGGTTCCCGGAGGCAGGCCGCCAGCGGACCTTTCCGCGCCCGGGCGCGGAATGGTGAGGGCGCGCAGCGCAGACGCCACGGAGAACGACGCCTCCGCTGGCCTCCTCCAGGCGCAGGGCGGCCGCGCTGCCCCCCTCCGATAAGTCAGACACTATCGTCCAGGGTTGTCTCGATTGCTTATAGCCTATCATTTCATTGCGTTTTGATCGTACATAGGTTATCAGGACAGGGCTGTCTGATAGGGTATGACTTATGGCCGCCACCGACCGCGCCGCTCGGGCGCTCGACAGACGCCTTGATCCCCTGAGGGCCTGGCCTTCAGCAAAGCCCCCGCACGGGTGGATCCGCGCCGTGCGCGACGCCCTGGGGATGAGCACCCGGCAGTATGCCGCGAGGCTGGGTGTCAGCCAGCCACAGGTCGTTGCGTACGAGAAAGGCGAAGCCGAGGAGACCATCGCGCTGGCGAACCTGCGCCGAGCCGCCGAGGCCCTGGACTGCGAACTCGTCTACGCCCTTGTCCCTCGCCGGCCGCTGGCCGAAATCCTGCGCCAACGCGCGGAAGACATCACCGATGCGAGGCTGGCCCGCATGGGTCACACCATGCGGCTTGAGAACCAGGAGGTCACCGGACCCGATCTCAGGCGCCAGAGAGACCTGATGATCGACGACCTTCTTCGCGGCAAGCTGCGGCGGCTGTGGGACGACGCGCGTTGATCGACCCGCTGTTCGATGCGGACGACGACGCCAACACGCCCCTTACCCCTGCGGAGCGGGAAGGGCTGATACCCACCTACATCACCACACGAGCCGAGTTGAACGCCGCCGAGCAGGAAAACATCGCCGAGGCGGACGAATGGGCCTTCACCCGTCGCCGCGGGAGCATCCTCGACGTGGACGTCCTCATGACCCTGCACCGCCGGATGTTGCGACGCGTCTGGAAGTGGGCCGGCAAGCCCCGCCAGACCGAGCGCAATATCGGGGTCCCGGCTCACCAGATCGAGGTGGCGCTCCACCAACTGCTGGACGACGTCCGCTACTGGGTTGAGCATAGAACCTTCGGGCCGGACGAGATCGCGCTTCGCTTCCACCACCGGCTTGTGGCCATCCACCCCTTCCCGAACGGCAACGGCCGCCATGCGCGGCTGGCCGCGGACGCCCTCGCCGTCGAGCTGCGCCAGCGGCGCTTCACCTGGGGCGGCGCCAGTCTCGTCGAGGCTGCGGAGACCAGGAAGGCTTACGTCCGCGCGCTTCAGGCCGCGGACGGCCACGACATGGCGCCACTGCTGGCCTTTGGAAGGCGCTGAACAGGAGCGGCGGAGCCGGACGCACCCGGACCCGGACAACCTCTTGCGACATTTAGGCGCGCTCGAAGACCGCCGCGATGCCCTGGCCGCCGCCGATGCACATGGTCTCGAGGCCATATCGACCGTCCCGGCGGTGCAGCTCGCGCAGCAGGTTTGCGAGGATCCGGCCGCCGGTCGCGCCTATGGGATGGCCAAGCGAGATCCCCGAGCCGTTGACGTTGAGGCGGTCGCGGTCGTCCCAGCCCCAGCCCTTCAGGACCGCCAGCACCTGGGGCGCAAAGGCCTCGTTGAGCTCCACAAGGTCGATGTCGCCCCAGCCGAGGCCGGTGCGCGCGAACAGCCGCTCCACCGCCGGAACCGGGCCAATGCCCATCCGCGCCGGGTCGCAGCCGGCCGCGGCCCAGCCTACGAACCAGCCCATCGGCTCCAGGCCCAGCTCCGCGAGCCTGTCCTCGGCGACCACCAGGCAGGCGGCGCCGGCGTCGTTCTGCTGGCTCGCATTGCCCGCCGTGACCACGCCGCCCTTCTCGATCGCCGGCAGCTTGGCCAGGCTCTCCAGGGTGACATCGCCGCGCACGCCCTCGTCGCGGTCGAACACCACCGGGTCGCCCTTCCTCTGCGGCGTGACGACGGGCACGAGTTCGTCGTCGAACTTGCCCGTGGCCCAGGCGTCGGCGGCGCGGCGGTGGCTCATCAGGGCGTATTCGTCGCATTCCTCGCGGCTGATGCCGTAGTCGCGGGCCAGGTTCTCGGCCGTCTCGATCATGCCAGTGATCACCCCGAACCGCGAGATCGGCTGCGACATTACCCGGCCGCGGGCCAGCCGGTCGTGCATGGTCACCGACCCCGCTCGCGCGCCCTTGCGCATATCGAGGGTGTAGTACTCGGCGTTGCTCATGCTCTCGCAGCCACCGGCGATCACCACGTCGGCCGCGCCGGTCTGGATCATCATGGCGGCGTCCACCACCGCCTGCAGGCCGCTGCCGCAGCGGCGGTCGAGCTGGTAGCCCGGGACCTTGATCGGCAGGTCGGCCGCCAGCGCTGACCAGCGGGCGATGCAGGGCGCCTCACCGTTGCCGTAGCCCTGGGCGAAGATGACGTCGTCGATCCGCTCCGGATCCACGCCGCTGCGGTCCACCAGAGCCCGGATGACTGTTGCGCCAAGGTCGCCGGCGGTGACAGACGAGAGCGCGCCCAGGTACTTGCCAACCGCGGTGCGGATCGGACTGACGATGGCGGCGCGGCGGAGTTTGGAAGGCATAGGGCGGCTCCAGCAGATGGTGTTCGGCAGGTCAGGACAGTCAAAGCTTACGGGCGAGCGTGGTGAGGTCGGAGCTCTCAGATAGCGCCCACGCCCCCAGCCGAGCCGCCCACCAGCCCTCGCCCCCGTGCGCCAGGGCCAGTTGGCGCAGGCGGCGGGTCAGAGGGTGCAGGGCGTACTCTTCACTCACCCCGATGGCGCCGTGAACCGCATGGGCGATGGCCGACACGCTCCGCGCGGCTTGGCAGCAGCGCAGTTTCGCGACACCGGCGCGGTGCTCGCTCACCTCGGGCGCCGGGCCCAGGAAGGCCGCCTGAGCCGCCATGCGGGCCGCCAGCACCTCCTGGGCCATCACGGCGATCTGGTGCTGGACAGCTTGGAAACGGCCGATCTCGCGGCCGAACTGCTTGCGCGTCAGCGCGTACTCGACGGTCAACGCCTGGATGGCCAGCATCGCCCCCGCCATCTCGCCAGCGGCGAGGGTCGCCCACAGCGCCCGGGTTGGGTCGCCGGGGGCGCGAGCCGCTATCTCCCGCAAGATCGGCGGCGGTTCCGGCCGTCCGCCAAGCTCGAGGGCGAGCGGGAAGAGCGCCTCGAGCGGTAGGCCGGCGCCGCCGTCAGTCTCCGGCTTCAAGAGATCCAGGAAACCTGACGCCTCCAATGTGGGCCATGGATTGTCGGTGGGAAGGCTGTCGAGCAGACGGGAGAACTGGTCGGCGAGCAGGTCCATGGGCCTCACCTCAGCCCCAGCCCGCGCGCGATGATGCCGCGCAGGATTTCGCGCGTCCCACCGCGCAGGGAGAAGGTCGGGCACATCGCCGACACATACTCCAGAGTTGCGAGCAACTCGCCCGGAACGCCTCCCTCCGGCTCGCCCGCCAGATGGTCGCCAATGAGCGCGGGAATGGATTGCTCGAACCCGGTCCCCAGATCCTTCACGATGGACGCCTCCACGACCGGGCTCGCGCCCCGCGCCAGCATGGCCGTGACCGAAAGCGACATGTTCCGAAGGGTCGACAGCTCGGCCAGGAGCCGCCCGGCGATGATGCCCTCGGCCTCGGTGAGACTGCCCCGGCCCCGCACGTAGGTCAGCCAGGCGTCCACCAGCACCGTGGAGGAGTAGATCCGCTCTGGTCCGGATCGCTCGAAGGCGAGCTCCGCGTTCACCTGCTCCCAGCCGGCGCCCTCCCGCCCTATCAGGGCGTCCTCGGGCAGCAGGACATCGTCGAAGTGCACCTCGGAGAAATGTTCGTCCCCGGCGAGGTCACGGATCGCCCGCGCCGTTACGCCGGGCGTTCGCATGTCGATCAGCATCTGCGAGAGGCCGGCGCTGCGGTCCTCGGCCCCCCCGCTGGTCCGAACCAGCGCGACCATGAAGTGCGCCTTGTGGCCGTAGGTGGTCCACAGTTTGGTTCCGGATAGCCGCCAGCCGTCACCGGTCCGCTCGGCGCGGGTGCGCACGCTGGCAAGATCGGAGCCGGCGTTCGGCTCACTCATCCCGATGCAGAAGAAGGCCTCCCCCCGGCACACCGCGGGCACGATGCGGCGCTTCTGCGCCTCGGTACCGAACCGCAGGATCAGGGGCGCGCTCTGTCGCTCGGCGATCCAGTGGGCCGCGACCGGCGCGCCCGCGGCCAGCAGTTCCTCGATCAGCACGAACCGCGCGAAAGGACTGCGGCCTCCGCCGCCGAAGGCCTTTGGCAGCGTCAGTCCGACCCAGCCCTTCTCCGCCAGAGCCCGGGTGAAATCCGCATCGAAGCCCATCCAGGTCCGGGCCCGCCGGGCGGCTGGCACGCCGTCCAGGCGCTCGGCCAGGAAGGCCCGCACCGGCTGGCGCAGAGCCTCGTCCTCCGGAGGTATGACGGCGAGGTCCAGGGTCCGCAGCATGTGCAGATCAGCGGGCGCGGCGCTGCGCAGCGTCGAAGCCGCGGAAGGTTTCGGCCTCGGCGATCACCTCGGCGGCGTCCTCTCGAAGCAGTCGGCCCTCCCGGACCAGGGCCGCCGCCCGGGTCCGCACCTGCGCCAAGTATCCCTGGTGGTCTCGGTAGCGGCGGACGAGCTCGTCGCGGGGGAACGGGTCCATACGTCCGCCGCCGCGGCAAGCTACCTTCGGGGCCTCGTGGGTCTGGTAGTAGCGCGCCACCGGCACATCGAGGCGCGTGGAGCGGAGGCCGCCGCTCGCGTTGCCCGCGGCGTCCTTCACCACATAGCCGTAGCGGTCGATGACGATCGGCTGCGAAGGCGGTGGGGCGGCGTTCCGGTCCGACCAGGCCTTCAGGTGCTCGATCGCCAGCGAGTAGTAGTGATGCAGCGGGAAGTCGCTCTGCGCGGCGCCGCACAGCTTCGTCAGGTCACCGCCCATGGGATCGCGCGAACCCCGGTGGTCTGCGCCAGCCACCTCGTAGGCGCGGTAGCGCTCTTGAGGCGCGTCGCTGTCGGCGCGGGGTCGGAACGGCATCCCGAACTCGATCGCCGCGCTCGAATTCACGCTGATCACCGGCACGTCCAGCCGGGCGGGCCGCTGTCGCACATCGTAGGGCATCAGGTCGCCACTGTCGGCATTGATCCGCGGGTACCAGCCCGGCTCGCCGAGGAGCACCGCGTCGAAGATTGGATCGCCGCCGGGGAGCCGCTCCCGGGCATGGAAGGTGTTGGCGAAGAAGAGGGTAAGCGCGCCAGATCCGGACCAGCCGCCGATCATCGTCTTTCGGACCCGCAGCGGCCCGGTCAGGTCTCCCGCCTTGGCGAGCCGCCCCACCGAGGCGATCACGTCCCAGTTCAGTCCCCCCTCCCGGCCGCCGCTTCCCATGCCGAGCCACGCGTAGCGGACAGGATCAGTCCGCTTCAGCTTCGCGATCGGGTCGCCCTCGCCGTAGAGGATCAGGTTGCGGGTCGTGGTGATCCCGATCCAGACGTCGCCGCGGCGGGCGAAGTAGTCTTCGCTGGCGCGCCAGGCGAAGGAACGGCCAAGCTCGGGATGCATGGGTTCGACGAACGCCCAGCCGCTGAACCTGCGAGGATCGGCGGGGCGGCGCACGATGACCCTCGTCGACCACGGCTCGCGATCCTTGATGACCCTGGCTTCACCGGCCTCGTCGTAACCGAAGATACGGCCTTCGCCGCTGACGACGAATTCCTCCTCCACATAGCCGGCGGGAAGGCTCGGGTCGGTCTGATCGACCAGCCCCTTCCCGGCCGGCGGCGGCGTCACCACCGCCGGAGGCGGCAGCGACAGGGGCTCGGCCGCGTGCGCGGCCACGCCCCCGAACAGGCCGAGAACGACCGCGAGGCGGCCAGCCGCGCGCATCAGAAGTCGAACCGCAGGCCAACCGTGTAGTAGCGGCCGCTCAGGTCATAGATGAAGTTGTTCGTCGGATAGAAGGTCGCCGTGGTGACGCTTGGGGCCGGCGGCGGATCCTTGTCGAACAGGTTGTTGATCGTGACGAAGGCCTCAAGCTCGCGACCACGCACCTCGAAGTCATACTTCGCGGTGACGTCAGTATAGAAGACGGCCGGGATCGTATTGTCGTTGATCTGCGCGCCTTCCTGCAGCCTGTGGTCGTAGTACCCCTTGGAGACGTACCGCTCCTGCAGGAAGAGCTCGAGGGGGCCGCGCTGCCAGGAGAGCGCCAGCGCGCCGGTCCAGCGCGGCGTGCCGTTGGTGATCGTGGCGACGCTATTGCCCAGATCGCCGGCGCGATCGACGGGCGCCGCGCCCGCGAGCGTGGTCTCATTGCGCCCGATGGTGCTGGCCAACAGGCGCGCCCCGAAAGCCCCGTCGAACAGGTCGCGGCGATAGGCGATCTCGACGTCCACGCCGTCCTGCTTCACGGAAGCGGCGTTCTGGAAGGGCGTCAGCACCGCCTGGATGGCGCCGGCGGCGGTGCGGCTGACCAGCGCGCACTGCTCGGTCGAACCGGCCGCGCAGGCGTTGACGACATCCTGCGGCGTGGGCAGCGAGATCGCATCGTCGATGCTGATCTTGTAGGCGTCGACGGCGAAGCTGAAGCCTTCGAACCAGGACGGGCGGTAGACGAAGCCCGCCGTCGTGGTGTCCGCGCGTTCCGGATCAAGGTTCGGATTGCCCTGGCGACGATTGAAGAAGCGGACCAGGGCATTCCCCTGCTGCGGGTCCCGCAACTGTCCCTGGCTCTGGGTCGTGCCGGCGAACAGTTCACCGAAGTTTGCGGCGCGGATGTCGCGTGAACGCGTGGCCCGCAGCCGCAGGTCCGGAATGGGCTCCCAGGTGCCGCCGACCTTCCAGGTCGTGACCCCCCCGCTGATGCTGTAGTCCGTGTAGCGGATCGCGGCGTTCAGCTCGAGGGAATGGGCGAATGCCTGATCGCGCAGCAGCGGGACGACCGTCTCGGCGAAGACCTCCTTGATGTCATACGAACCGCGGCTGGGCTGCGGATTCGTCAGGATGAAGCCGCCCAGCACGCCGTCCAAGGTCGCAGGCAGGCCGCGTATGTTGGTGGCGGAAATCCGCGACTGGGAGATCGAGTCGCTGATCTGACGCGTGCTGACCTTCCGGTACTCGGCGCCGGCGGCCAGGGACACCGGCCCCGCCGGCAGGGCGAACGGCTCGCCGGAGATCTGGGCCGCGAGCACATCCTGTTTCACGGTCTGCTTCGAGTAGGACGTGCCGGTGATGTAATCGCGCGCGGCCTGGGACGGCGCGCCGTCGCCGAACAGGTTGACGGGCACGCACCCGTCGCTTGGCGTGGTCAGGGTCGAGCGGCAGACGATCTGGCCGCCCGGCCCGACAACGGCGTCGGCCGCCCGGTAGGCGTTCTCGTAGATCGTGTTGGAACGGGTCTGGATCCGCTGGATGGTCTCGCCGTGCTCGTAGTAGGCGGAGGCCTGCCATCCGTCGAACAGGTCGGCCTTGAGGCCGGTCACGAAGTTGTAGCTCAGGTTCCGCACGTGGAAGTTGGCGCGGCCGAAGTCACGATCAATGCGGCCGAGGCGGAAGGACGGCGTGTTCGTCGCCAGCAGCTGCGCACGCAGCGCCGCGGGCAGGAAGGCGTTGTCCGCATAGATCGTGAAGGCGTTGCCGGCGGTGGTGTTCGGATTGGTGCTGATGAACTGGGTGATCGACTGGCCGTAGGTGCCCTCGGCGAACAGCTGCAGCGTGTCCGAGACGTCGAAGGTGGCGTGGGTGAAGAAGGTCCCATAGGTCAGGCTGGTGGGCAGGCCCGCCACGTCCTGGACCCCGTCGCCCCCGATCTGGAACGAGGTCGTCGTCCCCGTGCCCCGGTCGTAGGGCGCCAGCACGCCGCCCGGCAGGAACTGCTGGTTGGCGAACGGCCCGCTGGTGACCAGCCCCCCGTAGGTGCCGGTGGAAATCGCCGCGTCACGCGTGATGAAGGTCGTCGGAACGCCACTCGGCGTGTTGATCGGACCCCAGCTCGCCTCGATCCAGTCACGACCATGGGCGTACTGGAACCCGTCCCGCTTGGCGAACTCGCCGGACGCCACGATATGGGCCCGCCCATCCAGCAGCTTGCGGCCGCCGGTGAGGTTCACCTTGTAGGACTTGTCGTCCTCGTAGCGGGAGATGCCGCCCTGGAGCTCGCCCTTGAGGCCCTCGTACTGGGTGTCGAGGACGAAGTTCACCACGCCGGCGACGGCGTCGGAGCCGTAGGCGGCCGACGCCCCCCCGGTCACGATGTCCACCCGCTGCACGAGCGCCTGCGGGATGAGGTTCACGTCCGTGGCGCTCGAACTGTTCGAAGGCACGCTCCGGCGGCCGTCAAGCAGCACCAGCGTGCGCGAGACGCCGAGCGCCCGCAGGTTCAGGTAGTTGCCGCCGGCGTTGGCGTTGGCCGACGGGCCGGCGCTGGCCGGCGTCGATGAGCGCTGGAACTGAGGCAGCTTGTTGAGCGCGTCGGGGATGCTGGTGGGGGTGGAGGCGGTGAGCTGGTCGCGATCGACCACCGTCACCGGCGTGGGCGCATCGAAGCCGTCCCGCACGATACGGGACCCGGTGACGATCACCTCCCCGACCTCGGCGCCCTCCTGCGCCCAGGCCTGACCGCCCGCGCCCAGCGCGATCAGTGACGCGCCCATGGCCAACTGGAGACGCAAAGCGATCGGCGTCGCGCGCGAAGCCTTCATGACGTTTCCCCTGTCCCTGGCCGACCTTGGGCCGGCTCTTGTTTCGCCCCGGTGTGAGGTCGGAGGGGAGCGTACGACGCCGCCGCGCGACGTCAAGTTTTTATAAACGGTCATTCTCACTGTTGAACGTCACACGCAAACAGCCGGCATGTCGTCCTTTGTCGGCTTTTTGTTCGAATAGCTATTCTCCCCCTTGAATAACATGGTCGGGCGCCCCTATCGTTCCGATCCAGAATGGAGTCCCCATGAGGCCGACCGCCGCCACCGCCGTCCCGGAGACTGCCCAACCGGCTCCCACAGACGACCTGGACGGGGGACGGCTTGAGTCCTGGCTGGCCAGGGCGGTGGAGGGCTACGCAGGACCTCTGGAGGTGCGCCGCTTCGCCGGCGGCCAGTCCAACCCCACCTACCAGTTGATCACGCCGCACCGGCGCTATGTGCTCAGGCGGAAGCCCGCCGGACCGCTGCTCAGGTCGGCGCACGCGGTCGATCGCGAGTTCCGCGCCATTCGCGCCCTGCGCGACGCGGGCTACCCCGTGCCTCAGGCGTTCGCGCTCTGCGACGACGACTCCGTGATCGGGTCGATGTTCTATGTGATGGAGATGGTCGAGGGACGGATCCTGTGGGACGGCCGGCTCCCCGACGCGACGCCGACCGAACGGGCCGCGATCTACGACGCCCAGATCCAGGTCCTGGCGCGTCTCCACGTCCTCGAACCGCAGGAGATCGGGCTCGCGGATTTCGGGCCGGCCGGCAACTATTACGGCCGCCAGGTCGCCCGCTGGACGAAGCAGTACCGCGCCTCGGAGCAGGACCCGATCCCGGAGATGGACCGGCTGATCGACTGGCTGCCGAGGAGCCTTCCCCCCGAACGTCCGGCCCGTGTGGTCCACGGCGACTTCCGCCTCGACAACATGGTCTTCCATCCCTCGGAGCCGCGCGTCGTCGCGGTGCTGGACTGGGAACTGTCCACGCTCGGGGACCCCATCGCGGACCTGACCTACCTGCTGATGCAGTGGGTCATGCCCCCCGGGGAACGGAACTCGCTGCTGGACGCCGATCTCGCGGCCTTGGGCATTCCGGACGTGGAAGCGTGCCTGGCGCGCTACGGCGAGCTGACCGGCCAGTCGGTGGACTCCCTCGACTGGTGCTTCGCCTACAACCTCTTCCGGCTCGCCGCGATACTTCAGGGGGTGGCCGGGCGCTTCCTGGCCGGCAACGCCTCCAGTGAACGGGCGGCGCGGGCCGCTGGGCGGGTCCGTCCGCTCGCGATGACGGCCTGGCAGTTCGCCCTGAAGGCGGGGGCTCGCGGATGACCGTGGCCTGGCCCGCGGCGGACGTCGCCGAAACCCTGCGCCGTCTCACGGCGCCGGGGGCGCCGTTCGAGATGCGCGAGGCCATGGTCGCCGGACGCCGGCTCCGCATCTATCCGACCGCGGCGTCCACCATGCGGCAGGTGTTCGACGCCAGCCGGCGGTTCGGGGCCCGCGACCTGCTCGTCTACGAGGGCGAGCGGATCAGCTTCGACGCCCACTGGCGCGCCGCCACCGCCTTGGGGTGGGTCCTTCACTCCCGCTTCGGGGTCCGGCCGGGCGATCGCATCGCCATCGCCATGCGCAACCTTCCGGAGTGGTCCGTCTGCGCCTGGGCGACGCTTGCGACAGGCGCCGTGCTGGTCCCCCTGAACGCCTGGGAGCCGGGCGCGGTCCTGGCCCGCATGCTCGGGGACTGCGGCGCGAAGGTCCTGTTCGCGGACGCCGAACGCGCCGCCCGCCTCGCGCCGCATCGGTCCGAGCTCGCGGGCCTGCGCATGATCGTCGCCCGTGACGACGCCGCGGCCGAACCCCTTGAGGCGATCATAGGCGCGCCGTCCACCTATGGGGCGCTCACGCCGGAGCCGCTGCCCGACAGCGGCGCGGGGCCCGACGACGACGCCACCATCTTCTACACGTCCGGCACGACCGGCCACGCCAAGGGCGCGGTGGGGACGCACCGGAACCTGGCCACCAACCTGGTGAACATCGGCTTCCGCGCTGCCCGCGCCGCGGTGCGCCGGGGCCAGCCGCCGCCGGCGCCTCCAACGACGCCTCGGTCCCAACTTCTGCCCCTGCCCTTCTTCCACGTCACCGGCTTCCACTCGGCGCTCGTGCCCGCGGTCGCCAACGGCGCCACCCTGGTCCTCATGCACAGGTGGGACGCCGAGCGCGCCCTCGACCTTATCGAGGAAGAGCAGATCGGCGCCCTCACGCTCGTGCCCAGCCAGGTGGTGCAACTGCTCTCGTCGCCGACGCTGTCCCGTCGCGACCTGAGTTCCGTCGACACCGTCGGCTACGGCGGCGCCGCGGCGTCGCCGGAGCTGGCCGGGGCCGTCCGCGCCGCCTTCCCGCACGCCATGCCGGGCCAGGGCTACGGCGCCACCGAGACCTCGTCACTGGTCGCCGCGAACAGCGCCGAGGACCTGCTGCACCGCCCCTGGAGCGTCGGCCTGCCCACCCCCGCCTGCGACGTTCGCCTCGTCGACGATCGGGGCGGCGACGCCGCGCCCGGCGAGCCCGGCGAGCTCTGGGTGCGAGGGCCCAACGTCGTCCGCGGCTACTGGAATGCGCCGGAGGCGACCGCCGAGGCCTTCGTGGACGGCTGGTATCGCACCGGCGATGTCGCGACCCGTGACGAGGAAGGCTTCATCCGAATCCTCGACCGGGCCAAGGACATGCTGATCCGCGGCGGCGAGAACATCTACTGCGCCGAGATCGAAGCCGCGCTCCAGGCGCACCCGGCCGTCCTCGAGGCCGCCGTCGTGGGCCTGCCCGATGCTGTCCTGGGGGAGGTTGTCGGCGCGCTCGTGCACCTGCGGCGCGGCCACTCGCTCTCGGCCGAGGCCTTGTCCGCCCACGTCGCGCCGGCCCTCGCGGCCCACAAGCGTCCCGTGGTGATCCGCTTCCGGGATGCGCCGCTGCCCCGCAACGCCGCCGGCAAGGTGCTCAAGCGGGCGCTGAAGGCCGAACTGGCCGCCCAGCAGGAACCCGCCGCATGAGCACGCTCGACACGTCCGCCGCCCCGGCGCCTGCCACGGCGGCCATGACGAAATCGACCCGCTATGTGCTGGTCCTGCTGTTCCTGTTCTACCTGTTCAACTTCCTCGACCGCCAGATCGTCAACATCCTGGCCGAGCCGATCAAGACCGACCTGGGTCTGGCGGACTGGCAGCTCGGCGCCATGACCGGCCTGGCCTTCGCGCTGTTCTACACCGTGCTCGGCATCCCGCTGGCCCGCTATGCGGACCGGCCGACCACCGACCGGCCGAAGCTGATGGCCGTGTGCGTCATCATCTGGAGCGGCATGACGGCGCTGTGTGGCCTGGCCGCCAACTTCGTCCAGTTGCTGCTGTTCCGGATCGGCGTCGGGATCGGCGAAGCCGGCTGCTCGCCCGCAGCCCACTCCCTGATCTCCGACCTCGTCCCGCGGGAGCGCAGGGCCCGGGCGATGAGCCTCTATTCGCTCGGCATTCCCCTGGGCAAGCTGATCGGGATGGTGATCGGCGGGGTTGTCGCGCACGCCTGGGGCTGGCGCGCCGCCTTCGTCCTCGTGGGCGCCCCCGGCGTCATCCTGGGCGTCGTCGCCTGGTTCACGCTCCGCGACCCCCGCCGCGACGCGCCGAAACCCGCACAGGTGGTCCAGCCCCTCCCCCTGATGCGCGTGGTCCGCGATCTGCTGCCCAATGGCGCGCTCTGGTGGGTGAGCCTGGCGGGCGCCTTCATGTCGTTCCTGAGCTATGGGCAGAGCGCCTTCGTCGGCTCCTTCTTCATCCGCGTCCACGGGCTGAACGTCGGCCAGGCGGGCGTCCTGCTGGGCCTCGCCTTCGGACTGGCCGGGGCCGTGGGCACCTGGGCCGGCGGCCAGATCACCGACCGCGTCGCGGCCAGGCGGCCCCGCGCCTACGTCCTGCTGCCGGCGCTGGCCGCCGCGGGCGGCGCGGCCCTGTTCGCGCTGGCCGTGATGGCGCCGACGATGATCATGGCCCTCCTCCTCCTGGCGGCGGCGTCGGCCCTGAACTCGTCATGGTACGGCCCGGTCTTCGCGGCCGTGCAAAGCATCGTTCGCCCGCAGCAGAAGGCGACGGCCGCGGCGGTGCACCTGTTCGTGGTGGCCCTGATCGGCCTGGGCCTCGGCCCGCTGATCTTCGGCGCCGTCAGCGACTGGCTCAACGGACGCGGCCTCGGCGTCGCCGAGGGGCTGCGCTATGCGCTCCTGCTCGCCTCCATACCCGCCGCCCTCCTGGCGATCTTCTGCTTCTGGATGGCGTCGCTCTCGATCACCCGCCACCTCGCCGACGGCGACGCCCACGCATAGAGCCGCCGCGAACGGCCCACAAAAGGGAGAAACGACATGGACGCGACGAACGCCAAGGGGATGGGCCGCCGCCAGCTGCTGGCCGTCGGGGCGGCCTCGCTGCTGGCCCCCGCAGGTACGGCCCGGGCCGCGGCGGTGGAAGCCCGGACCACCGCGGGCCGGATCCGTGGCGAACGCCTGGCCAGCGGCGTTCATGCCTTCAAGGGCGTCCCCTACGGCGCTCCGACCGGGGGAGCCGCGCGTTTCCTGCCGCCGCAGCCGCCGAAGCCGTGGGCAGGCGTCCGCGACACGGTGGCCTGGGGACCGAACGCCCCGCAGGTGCCGATCGCCCGGTACGATGTGCTCGAGTCCTGGGACGGCGGCTTCGACGACGCGCCGCAGAGCGAGGACTGCCTGGTGCTCAACGTCTGGAGCCGCGGCCTGCGGGACGGCGCCAGGCGCCCGGTGATGTTCTACCTCCACGGCGGAGGCTTCTGGGGCCGCTCCGGTTCGCGGGAGGTCTTCAATGGCGCGAACCTCGCCCGCCTGGAGGACGTGGTGGTGGTCACCATCAACCACCGCCTCAACATCTTCGGCTACATGTACCTGGGTCACCTGGATCCGAAATTCGCCGCGTCGGGCAACAATGCCCAGCTCGACATGGTGCTGGCCCTGGAGTGGGTGCGCGACAACATCGCCGAATTCGGCGGCGATCCCGACAACGTGACCCTCTTCGGCCAGTCCGGCGGCGCCAACAAGATCAGCACCCTGATGGCCATGCCGCGGGCCAAGGGGCTGTTCCACAAGGCGATCATCCAGAGCGGCAACTTCGTCCGCGGCAAGCCGCTCGACACCGCCTCGGCGATGTCGAACGCCTTCATGGCCAGCATGGGGCTCGAGCCTTCCGACCACCGGCGCCTGCAGGAGGTCTCCACGGCGGACCTCACCGCCGCCCTCCGCGCCGCCTCGAAGACCGGACATTCGGACCGCAGCTTCGGTCCGGTGGTCGACGGCGTGGTCCTGCCGAAGGGGCCCTGGTGGCCGGAGGCCTCCGACCTCAGCGCGAACATCCCGGTGATGATGGGCAACACCGCCGACGAGATGACCATGATCGTCGGCAGCTCCGACCCCTCCATCTTCCGGATCACCGAGGCCGAGCTGCCGGCCAGGCTCGCGCCCTATATCAAGGGCGGCGACGCGCGGAAGATCATCGCCGACTTCCGCAGGCTGACGCCGGACGCGAGCCCCAGCGACCTGTTCTTCGACATCACCACCGCGCGCACCATGCGCGGCACCTCCATCCTCGTGGCCGAGCAGCGCGAGAAGCAGGGCGCGGCGCCCTTCTACATGTACGAGATCGGCTGGCGGACGAACGTCGACGGCGGCAAGTGGAAGTCGCCGCACTCGATGGAACACGGCTTCACCTTCTTCAACCTGCACAATGTGGCCACGGTGTACGGCGACACACCGGGCCAGGTCCAGATGGCCGAGCAGCTGAGCAGGACCTGGGCGACCTTCGCGCGGACGGGCAATCCCAACAACCCGCGGATCCCGCGCTGGCCCGCCTATGACAGCCGCACGCGGCAGGTGATGGTCTTCAACGTGCCGTCCCGCGTGGTGGCCGACAACCGGCGGGGCGAACGGCTGGCCCTTGCCGGCATGACGCCTTACATCGCCTGATCCCCAAACCGACAGGACCTCGCCCCATGACTGCCGAAGCGCCGGCGCGACGAACCCGCCGGACCGCCGACCCAGCCGCCCCGCCCGCGCGCCCCGCCGCGCGCTCGCGCGCCGGGGAGAACGGCCGGGCCGAACCCGAGAGCGAGACCGCGGGCCTGGTGGGCTCGGTCGTCCAGGCGCTGGCGATCCTGCGCTACATCGCCCGGACACGAGAGCCCGCGGGCGTGACGGCGATCGCGCGCGCCATCGGGATCAGCCCGAGCAGCTGCTTCAACATCCTGCGCACCCTCGTGGCGGAGGGATTCGTGGAGCGTGACGACGAGACCAAGACCTATCTGCTGGGCGTGGCGCCGCTCGACCTCGCCCGCAGCGTCATCGACGAGAACGGGGCCTTCACCTACCTGCGGGCGGACATGCAGCGCCTGGCCGACACCTTCTCGGTCACCACCACACTGTGGCGCATGACGCGCAGCGAACGCTGGGTCCTCGTCGGTCTGACCGAGAGCCTGGCCCTGGCCCGCATCCACATGACCATCGGCCAGCGCCTGCCCCTCTACGGCGGCGCCATGGGCCGGTGCCTTGCGGCGCACCGGCAGTCCTCGCAGTCGGAACTGCTGTCGCGCTTCCGCTCCGTGCGCTGGTTCCGGGCGCCTTCGGTGGAGGAATACCTCGCCCAGGTGGAGGAGACCCGCGTGCGCGGCTGGGGACTGGACCAGAACCAGTTCAACCAGTTCTTCTCGTCCATCGCCGCGCCGGTGATCGACAACGACAACCGGATCCGATTCTGCGTCACCCAGACCATGTTCGACGGCCAGCATAGCCCGGTGGAGATCCAGGATCTGGGCGAGGCGACCCTGCGGGTCGCCGACCACGCATCCCGGAACCTCTACGGCCGCACGCGCTCGGCGAGGCCGCTGGGGTCGGGGGACGGCTGAGGGCGCCCCCGCCCCGCGAGTTCCAGAAAAGAAGACACACAGGGAGGATGGGATGATCACGCGGCGCGCCGCACTGGCTTCGGCCGCCGGAATGATCGGGGCGGCCGCCGCCCCGGCGCTGGCGCAGACCGCCTACGACCCGGCCATCGAGACCGCCACCACCATCGGGGACGGCTTCACCTTGGCCGCGGTGGGCGACATCATCTACCCCCTGCCTCTGGCGGGCTCCCCGGACCCGCGCTTCCAGGCGGCGATCCGCCCCATCAGGGACGCCGACCTCGGCTACGGCAACCTCGAGATGTCGATCATCGACGCGCCGCGCTTCCAGGGCGTTCCGTCCTACCTCTTCATGGGCTCGCCGGACGTCGCGGAAGACCTGCGGGCGATGGGATTCGACGCGCTCGGCCGAGCCAACAACCACCTCTACGACTATGGCCCCGAGGGGATGATCGAGACGAACGCCCACCTCGACAGGGCGGGCATCGTCCACTCCGGCTCCGGCCCGAACTACGGCGCCGCCCGGGCGCCGCGCTACCTGATGACCCGGAAGGGCCGGGTCGCCTTCGTGACCGCGGCGACCACCCACTCGCCCACGTTCACGCCGCTCTTCCAGATCGTCCGCGCGCTCCCGGCCTCCAGCGAGATGCCGGGCCGGCCGGGGATGAGCGTGCTCGGCACCACGCAGATCTTCAACGTGCCGCCGTCCCTCGCGGAGTCTGTCCGCGCCGTGAAGCGGGCCTTCCCCACCGGCGGGGCGCTGTACGCGCCGACAGCGGACACCCCGACCCGCTTCTCCGCCATGGGCCAGGAATTCCAGGTGGCCGACGTGGATCGTCCCCAGTTCACCTACGAGGTGGACCAGAACGACGTGAACGCCATCCTCCGCTCGGTGCGGGAGGGCAAGGCCAAGTCGGACTTCCTGGTCTTCGGGCTTCACACCCACGAAACCCGCTACGCCGCGAAACCCGACACCGATCCCGAACCCGGGGACTTCCTGCAGGGTTTCGCGCGCCAGGTCATCGACGCCGGCGCCGACAGCTTCGTGGGCGCCGGCGTGCATGTCCTGCGCGGCATCGAGATCTACCGGGGCCGGCCCATCTACTACGGTCTGGGGGAGTTCTTCCGGCAGATGGACATAAACCGCCCCAGCGGGCAGGCCCCGCAGCGCGGCGACGTGAACAGCGATCCGGCGAAGTACGAGTCCGTCGTCGCCGTGAACCGCTTCGACGGCGGCGCGCTGGCCGAGGTGCGGCTGCACCCGGTCACGCTCGGGGCCAGCCTTCGCATGGCGCATCGGGGCGTACCGCGCGCCGCCTCGCCGGCCGAGGGCCGCCGCATCCTCGAGCGCCTTCAGGCCCTGTCCGCGCCCTACGGCACGAGGATCGCCATCGAGGGCGACGTGGGCGTCATCCGCCTGGGCGCCGCCGGCCGCCGCACCGGAAGGTCTTCATGACCGCCGCCGCCGCCGGCGCGACGGCCGGCCGGGCCAGCGCGAACGGCGCGGTCGCCCTGCTGCTGGTCATCTACACGCTCAACTACCTCGACCGGCAGATCGTCAACATCGTGGCCGAGCCGATCAAGACGGAGCTCGGTCTCCTCGACTGGCAACTCGGGCTGCTCACGGGACTGGCGTTCGCCGTCTTCTATACGGTGCTGGGCATTCCCCTCGCCCGTCATGCCGACCGCGCCCGGACCGACCGGCCCGTGCTGATCGCCGCCTGCCTCGGCGTCTGGAGCGCGATGACGGCGCTCTGCGGGCTCGCCACCACCTACGTCCAGCTGCTGCTCGCACGCATCGGGGTCGGGGTCGGCGAGGCCGGCTGCTCTCCGGCGGCGCACTCGCTCATCTCCGACATCGTGCCCCGGGAGCGCCGGGCGTCGGCCATGGCGATCTATTCCATGGGCATTCCGCTCGGGAAGCTCTTCGGCCTGCTGATCGGCGGGGTCATCGCCCAGGCCCTCGGCTGGCGCATGTCCTTCCTCCTGCTCGGCGTGCCGGGCGTGCTCCTGGCGCTGGTCACCTGGAAGCTGCTGCCCGAACCCAGGCGCCGCCGGCCGGTTCCGGCGGCTCCGCCGGTCCACACCTCCATAATGGCCTCGCTCCGACAGCTCACGCCCATTCCCACCTTCTGGACGATCACCTTCGGCGGGGCGTTCATGTCCTTCCTGAGCTACGGGCAGACCGCTTTCCTCGGCTCGTTCTTCATCCGCGCCCACGGCGTCAACGTCGGAGAGGCGGGCGTCATGCTGGGTCTGGCGCTCGGCGGCGCCGGGGCGATCGGCACCTGGCTCGGCGGGCGGATCGCGGACCGCTGGTCCCGGCGCGACCGGCGAGCCTACGTCCTGGCCCCCGCCGTCGCGTCCGGCCTCGGCGCCCTGCTCTTCGTGACGGCCATCCTGTCCCGGGACCTGTGGCCCGCGCTCGCCATCCTCGCGGCGGCCACGGCGCTGACATCGGTGTGGTACGGGCCGGTGTTCGCCACCGTCCAGAGCCTGGTGGAACCCGATCAGCGCGCCATGGCGGCGGCCGTGCACCTGTTTTTCGTGAACCTCATCGGACTGGGGCTCGGCCCGCTCACCTTCGGGATCCTGTCGGACCTGCTGAACAGCAGCGGCTTGGGGCCGGCCGAGGGCCTCCGCTACGCGCTCCTCGCCGGTTCAGCGACCACCGTGGTGGCCATTGGCTTCTTCCTGGTCGCGAGCCGTACGATCCGCGCGGATCTGAAGTAGGGCCTGGCGCGCCGCCCGGCGAGCCCGGCCGCTGGCGGAATCGGGACGGGGCCGCCATCCTCCGACCATGGCCGAGCGCTACCACGTCCGCCCCGACCGTGAGGGCTTCACCGTCTACGACCTGTGGACGGGCGAGGCCGCCGTCATCGCCATGACCCCGCAGACGGGGCTCAGCCGCGAGGACGCCGACCACACCGCCGACCTCCTCAACCTGCGCGCCCGGCGCGGCGAGCGGGCCGTCTTCCAGTAGGTCAGCCCCCGGGCCAGGCCTCCAGCGCCAGGTCGCGGGGCAGCAGCACCCGCAAGGGATGGCCCGGCTCGAGCGCGATGCGCGGGCCAGCGTCGAGGCTTCGTCCCACCACCTGCCCGCCCACCTGGGCCCCGACGTCGGCGCCGCCGCGCCGCAAGGCCCGCCAGGCCGCCCCGTCGCCGTCGCCCGCCGCCAGCTCGCCGGCGGTGGCCAGGCCGAGCGCCACGAGGGTCCCGGCCGCCATCTCCCGCCACCGGCGGTCCACGCGCCCGGCCAGGCCCACGGCCCCGTCCGCGTCGAGCCCCGGCGCGCCGCCCAGGTCCAGGGTCCGGCCGTCGGGCAGGAGGAGCCGGGTCCAGGTGACCGGCAGCCGGCCCTGTCCCCCCGCCGGGTGCGCATAGTCGCCGATCAGGCGGCTGCCCTGGGGAACGAGCAGCCGCCGCCCGGTGGCGGTGTCGTGGACGTTCTCCGTCACCTGGGCCGCCACGGGTCCGGGCAGGTCCGAGCGCACCGCCGTGGTCAGCGCCGCGCGGATCGTCTGCCCCGCGGCGAGCACAAAGGTCGGGGCCGCCGGCGCAGCCGCGTCCGGACTTGGATCCCCCTCCCCTTCGCGCCCACCGGCCGGCGAGGTCCGCGACCCGCCCGACGTCCCCGCCACGAACAGCCCGCTGGCCCGGGCCCGGTCGCCCTCCGCCTTCGCGGCCTCGACGGCCGGGATCACGGAGCCGGGGGTCCCCGGCGCGACCAGCACGGGCGGCTCGGGCGGCGCCGCGGACGGCAGCCGCAGGTAGTCGCGCGGCAGGGCCAGCAGCCGCTCGGGCGGCGGGGGCGTCGGCGGCGCCGGCTGTTCCGGGACGGCCGGTTCGCGGCCGGCGGTGAGCGCCCAGCCGGTGACCGCCGCCAGCGCCGCGGCCGAGATCGCCGCGGTGAGCAGGACGGCGCGCCGGGAGAGCCGCACGGCCTGCGGCGCCGGGCCGCGCAGCCGCAGCCGCCGGGCGAGCGCCCGCTCCTCGTCGCGGGCGCCGCTCACGGGCGCGGATCCCGCACCAGCCGCACCCGGGCGGCGCGCCGGCCGCTCCCGAGCCGCAGCTCGGCGGCCGGGAAGACGCCCTCGACGACCATCCGCGTCCCGCGGACCCGGACGCGGGCGGCCTCGACGCCGCCGTCGGCGGCCGGGACGAGGAGCGGCGGCAGGCCGCCCCTGGCGACGGCGGGCGGGAAGTCGACATAGGTGCGCCGGCCGTCGTCGAAGACCCTGAGCGGCCGGAACGGCGCCCTGCCCTCGATCCGCCACCCGAAGCGCAGGT
>NZ_DAISJG010000024.1:5407-42958 GCF_036821595.1 Phenylobacterium sp. | reverse complement strand
CCCCGCGGGTCTCCACCGCAGCCCGGCCCCGCCCGCAAGCTCGGGCGCGCGGCCCCCATCAGATTGCCCGCGCCCTGAGCGGGAGGTCGGCCGCGCCGTCCGGGCCCGCGCTGTCGGCCGATGCGGCGGCGCCGTCTTCGGTCCAGCCCCGGTGCGCATCCGCTCCGCAGCCTCAGGGGCGACGCAACGGAGAACGACAAGGTCCCGGGAGCCCTCCCAGGCGAGGCGCGGAATGAACGCCCGCTGAGGGCTGGAGCGAACATCGGGGTCCGGCTCGAGAGCGGGCTTATGATCGGCCGCCAAGGGGGACGGCAGCCCCCCGGAAGGCGCCGACTTGCCATCGGGATCTGCCCGCGCTCCAGTGGGGCGGGATGGGGCAGCTTCAGACCTTCTGGTTCCTGCTTATGCAGACGACCTTCTTCGGCGTGGGTCTGCTCGCGCCCTTGGTCACCGCGCTCGTCCTTTTGCGTCCGGATCGGGAACGGGTTTCACGCCTGCTTCTTCTTCCGACGATCTGGATTGCGCCCCTGGGGCTGGCCGGAGCATTCGTTGAGAACCCGGACACCATCAAGACGGCCGGATGGCTTGGCTACGTCGCCCTTGTGATGCTGCTTGCGTTCGTCGTGACGGCAGCCTGGTGCATCGGTTCGCTGCGCGGCGCCCGAGCCATGGCGGCCGGTTGCGCTCTGATAAACGCGCCGTTCGCCTTGCTTGGCGCATTCGTCATGGGGATGGCCGCAAGCGGAACCTGGCTTTAGGCCTGTCAGCCGCCGGCGCGCCACCAGGGGCTGGAAGGACAGCGGTTGGCTCCCAGCCGCAGGACGGAAGTTCAGCCTTTCGGCCCAGGGGCCGGCCCACGAACCGCACGATCCGGCGAGCGTCCTGGGCCAGGGCCCCGCGCCCGCCTGCTCCCGCTCAGTCCTCGCCGGACCCCCGCGGCGGCGGATCGGAGGGTTCATCGGTCGTTTCGCCGTCACGGGGACTGGCCCCGCCGGCGGCGGAACCGCGCGCAGGAGACCAGACATTGACAGGGGCGCCCCGGGCGTAGAGGGCCACCGACTGGAGCGAGCGCCACCGCCCGGCCCGCATCAGCTGCAGCAGGGTCCCGCCGGCGACCGCCATGTCCTGGGCCGCGCCCACGCGCAGGCTGTGGCCCGACAGGGCTCCCGCCCCCTGGATGTCCAGCCCGGCGAGCTCGGCCAGCACGCCCAGCCGGTGGCTCACCGTGCGCACCGCCATCGGCCGGTCGTAGACCACCCGGCCGCAGACCGGGCGCAGGATCGGGCCGTGCGCGATCCCCGCCGCCGCCAGCCACGCGCGGACGTCGCGCAGGCCGACCGCCGAGACGAAGGCGATCTGCCGCCCCTCGTGGAGCGCCCCCTTGGTGAAGCGCACCCGGATGGTTGCTGTCCCGTCCTCGCGCGCCGCCAGGTCCTCCGCCCGCAGGGCCACCAGCTCGAAGGCGCGGCAGAGGCTGTCGTAGCCCAGGCGGACCAGGGCCCGGTCCCGCAGGCCGATCAGGCTGTCGGGGCAGGCGGACAGGAGCCGGTCACGGATCCGCGCCGTCGCGCCCCGCGCCTGCCGGGGCCGCCAGTCCCCCGCCCGCCGTCCGCGCCGCACCGCCAGCGCCACCTCGGGGGCGCCCGTCGGGTCTGGCAGCCGCATCAGCCCGTGAACCCGCCGGACCGCGGCCAGGCGGCTCGCCACGCCGCTCGGCGCGAGCCGCGGCGAAACAGCCGCCACATGGGCCGCGACCGTGGCCGGGTCCGCCGGCAGCGAAGCCTGGCCTTCCGCCTGGCACCAGCTCTCGAAGGCGCGGAACAGCCGAACCCATTCCCGCAGGGTCTTCGGCGCATAGGCCCCCTCGAGCCGCCGCACCGCCGCCCGCCAGGGCGGGCCGTCAGCGTTGTCGCCGAGGACCTTCATCGCCCGGGTGAAGCCCGCGCCCACCCGCGAGCCGCCGGCGCCCGCCCTCAGCGGTTCCGGCAGCGCCGCCCCCGGGTCGTCCAGGCCCAACAGGCGGTGCACCTGCCGCACCGCCCGCACGCGCCGCCGGACCGTCGAGGGGCGGAGCCGCCCGGCGATCGCCTCAGCATAGGCGCCCAGCGCGGCGGGCGGGGCCGGCAGCGCCGCCAGGCCGCGCGCCGCGCACCACCCCTCGAAGGCGGCGAAGCGGGTGAGCGCATCCTTGAGGGTGATCTCGGCGTACCGGTCCCCCAGGGCGAGGACCGCCGCCCGCCAGGCTTGCGGATCGACCTGCCCCTCCATGCCGCGCGGGACTCCTCAGGGGTCCTGGCGGGCCCGGGCCTGCGCAAGCCGCCGCCGGGCGTTGCGGGCCTCGGTCACCAGGAAGGTGTCGGTGTCGTCGCTCGGCGACCAGACATTGACCGGTGCGGCGCGGGCATACTGGGCGACGGCCTCCAGGGAGCTCCATCGCCCGGCGCGCATGATCTCCAGCAGGGTGCGCCCGGACATCGCCAGGTCCTGGGCCGCGCCCACCCGCATCGAATGTCCCGACAGCCGGGCGAGCAGCTCCGGCTCCAGGCCGGCCGCGGCCGCCGCGACCGCCAGGCAACGGTTCACGGCGCGCGGGGCCATCTCCCGGCCGATCACCACCCGGCCGTAGACCGGCCGCAGGATCGGCCCCCGGACCACGCCGGACGCCGACAGCCACGCCTGCAGGTCGGCGAGCCCCTGCCGGGAGACGAAGGCCAGCTGGTTCCCCTCGTGCGGGGAGCCCTTGGTGCGGCGGACGCGGAGGCAGGCGGTGCCGTCGGCCAGCACGACGAGGTCCTCCGCCCGCAGGGCCACCAGCTCGAACCGCCGGCACAGGGTGTCGTAGCCCAGGCTGATCATGGCCCGGTCGCGCAGCCCCAGCAGCGTGTCCGGACAGGCCGCGCGGAGCCGGTCGCGGATCGCCGCCGACATCCCCACCGCCTGCTTCTGCGGCGCCCCGTGAGCCCTCAGCCCGCGCCGGAACGCCGTCTTCACGTCCATGGACCGGGTTGGGTCCGGCCACCGCATCAGCTGGTGGACCTTGCGGATGAAGGCCAGCCGGGTCTTCACGCTGGAGGTGGCCATGCGCGGGAAGATCGCCGCCACATAGGCCGCCACCGTCTCGGGCGTCGCCGGCAGGGCCGTCCGCCCCTCCCCCTCGCACCAGGCCTCGAAGGCCCGGACCAGCTTGACGCATTCCCGAAGGGTCTTGGGGGCGTAGGCGCCGCGCAGCGCCTTCACCGCGGCCACCCAGGCCGGATCCGACGGATCGTCATGGTCGCTCCTGGTCGCGCGCATGAAGCCCAGGCCCTCGCCCGCCCCGCCCGGGCCCCGCCGCATCCGCATGGCGAGCGCCGCCGTCGGGTCGGGGTGGTCCATCAGCCTGTGCACCTTGCGGATCACCTCGACCCGCAGCCGCACCATGGAGGGCCGGTACCTGGGGGTGATCGCCTCCACATAGAGCCGCACCGTCTCGGGGTCGGCCGGGAGGGAAGGCAGGCCTCGCAGCCCGCACCACTGCTGGAACCCGGCGAACCGGCGGATGGCGTTGTGGATGGTGATCCTGGCGTACTGCGGACGCAGCGCGAGGATCGCCGCGACCCACGAGGTGTCGACCGGCGGATCCGCCGACCCTGCCACCGCCCCTCCGGCCATGCCCGTCGCCCCCGCTGACACCTTCACCATCCGGGTGAGACGCACGGGCGACCGCGCCACCCTGGAGCCGGCTCACGTCGCCTGGGACCGCACCACGACACGCCGCTCCCCGGCGGCCGGTGGAACCCCGCTCCGGGAGGTCAGTCCGGCCGGGCCGGGCCCTCAGGGTCCGACAGCACCTCCGCCGCCAGGGTCCGGCCCGCGGAAACCCGCCGCCCCAGCGCCGCGATGAAGCCGGCATAGCGCTCGCGGCCCTTGTCCTCCCGGGCGGCGCGCCCCGCCTCCGGCAGCGGCGGAGTCGCCGTCAGCCACGCCCGCACGAACAGGCCGAGGGCCTCGTTGGATATGCCGACGTCCCGTTCCAGGCGCTCCAGGACCCGGCCCATGCGGTCGAGGCGGCGGGCGAGCGCCGCCTCCAGCTGCTCGGGTCCGTCCGGCGACAGCCAGGTCGCGATGGCCATGCGCGCCAGCTCCGACTTCGCGAGACCGAGCCGCCGGGCGCGCTCGTCCATGGCGCGGACGAGCTCCGGCGGCAGGAACACCTTGGTCTGCACCAGGGGACCCTTGAGGCGACGCGCCGTCACAGCGGGATCCCGATGTCGGGATCCGGACCCGTGACCTCGACGCCCCCCGACGGGGCGGCCGATGCGACCGAGGCGTCGCTGACGTTCGCCCGCCCGGCCAGCGTCTCCGGCTCCGGGGTGAGGACCCTGCTCCAGGGGCCGGTGTCGGCGCGACGAGCCTGCCCGGAGGGCCCGGGGGGCGGCCGCACACGCCCCGCCAGGCGCGGGTCGAGGTAGTAGCGCGCCTTGCGCGCGCGGATCGGCGGCCGTCCGCTGACCAGGACCAGTTCCTCGTCGTCGGCGAGCTGCATCACCTCCCCGGGCGTGAGCAGCGGCCGGGCCGTCTCCTGGCGGCTCACCATCAGGTGGCCGAGCCAGGGCGCCAGCCGATGGCCCGCGTAGTTCTTCATGGCGCGCAGTTCGGTGGCGCCGCCCAGGGAATCGCTCACCCGCCGGGCCGTCCGCTCGTCGTTGGCGGCGAAGGCCACCCGGACATGGCAGTTGTCCAGGATGGCGTGATGCGGGCCGTAGGCCCGCTCCAGCTGGTTGAGGCTCTGGACGATCAGGAAGGCCTTGAGGCCATAGCCGGCCATGAAGGCCAGGGCGCTCTCGAAGAAGTCCAGGCGTCCGAGCGCCGGGAACTCGTCGAGCATCAGGAGCACCCGGCGGCCGCCGGAGCGGCCCTCCAGGTCCTCGGTCAGCCGCCGCCCGACCTGGTTGAGCACCAGCCGCACCAGGGGCCGTGTCCGGCTGATGTCGCTGGGCGGCGCCACCAGGTAGAGGCTCGTCGGGCCCGGCCCATCCACCAGGTCGGCGATCCGCCAGTCGCAGCGGCCCGTCGCCGCCGCGATCACCGGGTCGCGGTAGAGGCCGAGGAAGCTCATCGCGGTGGACAGCACGCCGGACCGCTCGTTGTCGCTCTTGTTGAGCAGCTCGCGGGCGGCCTGCGCCACCACCGGATGGGGCGCCCCGTCCCGGTGCGGCGTGGCCATCATCGCCCGGAGCGTGGCCTCCAGGCTGCGGCGGGGGTCCGACAGGAAGCTCGCCACCCCCGCCAGCGTCTTGTCCGGCTCCGCATAGAGGACATGCAGGATCGTCCCGACCAGCAGGGCATGGCTGGTCTTCTCCCAGTGGGTCCGCCGCTCCAGCGCACCCTCCGGGTCCACCAGGATGTCGGCGATGTTCTGGACGTCGCGGACCTCGAAATCGCCCGGACGCACCTCCAGCAGGGGGTTGTAGGCGTCGCTCGTCCGGTCCGTCGGATCGAAGCGCAGCACCCGCCCGAACCCGGCGCGCCAGCCCGCCGTCAGCCGCCAGTTCTCGCCCTTGATGTCGTGGACGATGGCCGAGCCCGGCCAGGTGAGCAGGGTCGGAACCACCAGGCCGACGCCCTTGCCGCTGCGCGTGGGCGCAAAGCCGAGGACATGTTCCGGGCCGTCGTGCCGGAGGTACCGGCGCCCGAGGCGGCCCAGCACCACGCCGTCCGGCCCGAGCAGACCGGACCGCCGGACATCCCGCCATCGCGCCCAGCGCGCCGACCCGTAGGTGGTGGCGACCCGCGCCTCCCGCGCCCGCCACAGGCTCAGGCCCACGGACACCGCCACGCCGGCGACCGCCCCCGCCACCGCGATGGCGCCGCCCGCCGCGAAGACCTCGGGGGCCTGGGCCTCGAAGGCGAGCCACCAGCCGAACAGGCGCCATGGCGCATAGAGGGGCCAGCCTGCCAGTTCCAGGGTCGGAGGACCGAGCGCCGCCTGGAAGCCGAGCCGCCAGGCCGTCCACGCCGTGGCCGCCTGCAGGAAGGCCGTGACGGTGACGCCCACCGCGAGGACCTGCCCCCAGAGGATGCGGCTTCCGGACACGGCGGGACCCGGCCTCACCGGCCGAGTCCCCGGCCGAGGTCCCAGACCATCCCGCCCGGACCCAGGCGGCCGCTGACCTCCTGGCCCAGGCGCCGGTCCAGCGCCCGAGCCCAGGGCGCCAGCCGGAACCCGCCGTTCTGTTCCACCAGCGCGAAGCGGCCGGAGGCGAGGGCCAGGCGCCGGACGTAGCGGCCCCGCACCACGGGGTCGTCGTCGCCCAGCCGCCTCCAGCCGGTCTCGCGCTCCAGGCGTGCGGCCGCCGCGGCCAGCTCGCGAGCACGCAGGGTCGCCAGGAGGTCCGCGGCGAAGGTCAGGCCGCGCGGCCCCGGACGGGCGAGGCCCAGGCCGGCAAGGTGCGCCCGGCGCCCCTCGAGCGCCGCACGGACATCGCCTCCGAACCCCCGTTCCGCCAGGGCCGCCGGCTCCCGCGCCAGGAGCTGGCGGTCCAGCCAGGTGGCGCCCTCGGCCTTGACCTGCGCCGCCACCGCCAGGTCGCTGCGGTGGACCAGGACGACGCCGTCCGGCCCCGGCCGGACCTCGACGACGCCGCCGACCGGGGTGTCGCCGGCGGCGGCGAGGTCGCGGAACCGGACGTGGTGCGCCCGCCCGTCGACCCCGTCGACGATCACATAGGCTTCGCCGGACAGCTCGTCGTGCAGGCCGCGCTCGAGCACCCGCCCCAGCAGGGGCCCGTCGGTCTCCTCGCCGGCGAGCCGCAGGTCGGCGGGGGATCGCGCCCCGCCCGTCGCCCGGTTCAGGGCCGCGATGATGTCGCCGCGCTCGCCCAGCCCGCGCAGGCGCTCCCTCCGGTCGGCGGCCAGCCGCCACACGCCCGGAGCCTCGGCCGTCGCCAGGCCGAGACGCTCGAGGGTCCGGGCCCTGCCGACGAGCTGCGGGAGGATCTCCCGGTCGGGCGCGCCGGGCCCGGGCCGCAGGTCCACCCGGTCCGCGGACGCCAGGGCCTCCAGCGTCCTGTCGAGCCCGGTCCACCGCTCCGCCTCCACCTCACGCTGCAGGGCGGCGGCAATCTCCCGGGACGAGCGCGGCCCAAGCTCAAGCGACGCCAGGGCTTCGGCCCGACCGCGCAGCCCCCGGGTGAGGTAGTCGCCGGCGATCACCAGGTCCGCCCCGTCCGGGTCCACGCCCCGCACGAGCAGGTGCAGGTGGGGATGGCCGGTGTTCCAGTGCTCGACGCCGATCCAGTCCAGCGGGGTCCCCAGGTCGGCCTCGGCCCGCCCCATCAGGTCGCGGGCGAAGGCCCGGAGGTCGGCGAGCTCGCCGGCGTCCTCCGGCGAGACGATGAACCGGAAGTGGTGGCGGTCGCCGGCGCAGCGCGCGGCGAAGTCCCGCCCGTCCGCGTCGCCGTCGGCGCCGAACACCCGGCCGCGCCCGCGCGCCCGATCCACGCCCTCGCGCTCGAGGTAGGCGATGTGAACCGTAAGCGGCGCGGCCGTGTAGCGACGGCCCGCATGGCGCACGATCCGCGACTTGACCACCACACGCCGCACCGGACTCCTGAGGCCGGCGGCGGCGGCGGCGGCGGCGCGGCCCCGTCCTCTCCTTGCGCCTCGGCCCTGCGCGCGCCAGCCCGGGCCGCCCGCCCGCTGCGTCGCCCTGAGGACCTGGGCCACGAAGGTCCGCGGCCGCCCGCCGCGGTCGCGGATCCGTCCCGGCCTCGGCCTGAAGTCGTCTGTGGCGGACATCCGCGGGAAGGTAGGGCGGCCCGGCCGGCGCGGCCCTCCGGTGTTTGCACGACGCGCTGCGATTGCGCGCGCCGCCGGGGGCGCCGACGCCGGCGCTCACCTCAGCAGGCGGGCCAGGGCGGTGCGGGCGCGATCTGTGACAAGGTGCTCCAGGCGGCGTCCCTCGTCGGTAAGGGTCAGCAGCTTCCGGCGGCTGTCCCTCGGATCGGGGGCCTGGCGGACGAGGCGGGCGCGCACGAGCCGCTTCACGAAGTGGGCGGTCTGCTGCTGCGTCCGGCCCATCTCGACGGACAGCCACTTGGCCATGACCGGTTCGCTGCGGGCGAGCGCATAGAGGGTCCGCCAGTCCCCGATGCTGAGGCCCGGCGCGAGCTCCTCCCGCCCGACGCCGACCACCCTGTGGATGGCGTCCTCCGCCCGCAGGAGCCGGGGTCCCGCAGGGCGGCCTGATTTTGCAGGCTTTCCCCTCCGGCGCGGGACCTCAGGGTCCCCGCAGGTCCCGGAGATTCCCCAACACCCACACGCGCTAGGGACCCCCAGGTCCCGCGCCCTTTGATCTTGCCTTCGTCGGGTGACCTCAAACCTGCCGCCTGGCGCGAGCGGATGGGTCCCGGGGCGCGCCGCCCCCGCGCGCGGACCGCCTCACCGTCCCCGGTAGGGCTCGCAGCCCACCCCGTCCCCGTCGCGATCCAGGTGCGGCCCGTAGCCCGGCTCCCCCCGGCGGACCGGCGCGGCGCCGGCCGCCCGGGCGGCCGCGCAGTTCGGGAACGCCCCCGGTCGCGTGGCCCCCAAGGCGCCCTTCGCCCGCGCCCTGTCGCCGCCGGACGACGCCGCCCCGGCGGAGGGCCGGTGGCAGTGATAGTCCCCGGTCTTCCGGTTGTTGTGGCAGCCCTCGGCGTTCAGGCCGCCGGGGTGGGCAAGCGCCTGGCCGGCCGCCGCCACGACAAGAAGCAGACCGGCTGCAATCCTCCGCATCGGACCTTGCCCCTCCCCTGCCGGCCGCTCGCCGCCGGCGACGCCAGCCCGCCTAGTCGCTGAGCCGCACATAGGCGGCCGAGACCATCGCGCCCTGGATCGTGATCACCACATTGTCGCAACCGCCCGCCTTGCCGTCGCGGTCGCGCCCGACCTTGGCCGGATTCGCGGCGCAGCCGGCGTCGTCGAGGTCGGTGCGCCAGAGCTGGCCACGGGCCTGCAGCGCCTGCACCACCTCCGGGTCGGGAAGGCCTGTCCCGCCGTAGGTCATCGGCCCGGACGAGATCACGAACACCCGGGCCCCGACGGCGTCCAGGAACGCGCGTCGGGACGAGGTCTTGCTTCCGTGATGGCCGGCGAACTGCACGTCGGCCCGGAGATCGGCGCGGCAGCAGGCCAGCAGGCGCGCCTCCGCCGAGCCGGGATCCGGCGGCTCCGAAGGGTCGCGCCGCCGCCCCGCCTCGGCGTCGCCGGTGAGCAGCACCCGCACGGCGCCCAGGTCGAGCCGCGCCACCAGGCTGTTCTCGTTCGGATCCTCGTGCTCACCCGCGTCCCGGTGCAGGAAGGTGATCTGCGCCGCCGCGCCGAGCGGCGTGGGGCGGCCGTCGATGGCCCCGCCGCGGGCGATGCGGAGTTCCCGCGCGGGGCGGCTGCAGCCGGCGGGCAGCCGTACCGTCCGCACGCCCCCTCCGGCCACCACCTCGTGGTAGGCGACGCCCGGTTCCGCCGCCACGGCCTCGAGGAAGTCGCGGTAGACGCAGGTCCCGAACATGCGCCCGGAGTCCCAGACATGCCGCACCCGGTAGGCGGCGAACACGTCGGGCATCAGGCCCACATGGTCCTGGTGGGCGTGGCTGAGCACGAGGTGGTCGATCTCGCGCAGGGCCGGCCTGACGAACCGCAGGTAGGCCATGAAGCGGTTGCCCGCCCCCTCCGCGCGGTCGTCGTTGCTGCCGGCGTCGTAGACCAGGGTGAAATCCGGCCCCTCCACGAAGACCGCAAGCCCCGTACCGACGTCCACCGTATGGATCCGGAAGACCGGCGCGACCTCCGCCGAAGCGTCGGGGCCGGGCTCCGCCGGCGGCGGCGGGACCACCCGGGTCCAGGCCTTGGAGACGAAACCGGGGCGACCGTCGGGCAGACGGATCTCGCGCCAGTTCGGGCGGTCCCCCGCCAGCGGCGCGGTCTCGCCCGGCGCCAGCGCCCCGATCACCGCGGCCGCGCGCGACGGCCCAGCGCGCACAAGGACGCCGGAGACCACGCGTTGGGTCGGCGCGACCTCCTGGCTCACGGCCGGCGGCCCCGCCATCAGGCCGGCCACGGCCGCCAGGGCGACCGCCCATCGCGGCCATCTGATCCTGAGCATCGGCGCCCCCCGACCCTCTCGACCTCCGGCGCGTCCGGCGGACGCAACGCCGACAGGTCGAGGCGGGGAGCTTCGTCCAGGCGGCGGACCCCGGCAAGCGGCCAGCTGGGCCGGAGCAGCCCGCCGGTGGCCTCAGCGCGCGGCCCGGGCCCCGAACAGCGCCGCCGCCGGCGCGTCGGGGAACAGTGGCGACGAGCGCCAGCCCGCGGCCGGCGCGGGGACCGCCCCCGCGATCCGGGGCGCGAGCCTCGCCACGTAGGCGACGGTCTCGGCCGGCAGCGTCCTGCGACCGGCCAGGTGCGCCGCATAGCGTTCCGGGCCGGCGTTGTAGGCGGCCAGGAAGCCTGGCGAGCCGAAGCGGTCGTGCATCTCACGGAGGTAGGTCGCCCCGGCGATGAGGTTGTCGCGCACGTCGAAGGGGTCGGTCCCCAGGCCCAGCCGGCCGCGCAGCTCGCGCCAGGTCCCCGGCATCAGCTGCATCAGGCCCATGGCTCCGGCGCGGGACACCACCCGGGGCTGGCGCGCGCTCTCGACGTCCATGACCGCCACCAGCCAGTCGCGCGGGAGTCCGGAGAGGGCCGCCGCCTCCTCGATCGCGGCCTCCATCGCGGGCGGCGAGGCGAGCCCTGGGTCCGGGAGGGTCTCCGCCCATGCCTGTCCCGCAACCGCCAGGGCCAGCCCCGCCACCCCGAGCACGGTGGAGCGGCCCCGCGGGCTCACACTCGCCCCGCCACGAACACGGGCCGGGCGCGGCCGATCAACTGGGCGCCGGGTGTCGGCCCGAAGTATCGTCCGTCGAGGCTGTCGGCCGCGGGGTTCAGGAGGAAGACCTCGGACGCGCCGAGGCGCCGGCAGCCCGTCCAGGCCGGGAGGGGCCGGCCGCGGCGGTCCCGCGTCCGCGCCCGGCCCGCCACGCGCCCGTCGATCCGGATGAGGGCGCCGCGCCGGCAGACGGTCTGGCCCGGTCCGGCCGCGACATGTTTCAGGAGCGGCGTCCGGGGGGCGAGGTAGCCTCGCCCGGCGAGCCATGTCCCCAGCACCGGCCCCGGCCTGACGAGGGCGAGTTCGCCGGGCCGGGGCGGGACCGCCGTCACCCGGTACAGGCCCACGGGCGCGCTGGCGCTGGGGTTCCACACGAGGCGCGGCCCTCGTCCCGGGGCATGGGCGGCCCCCGCCAGCAGGACGCCGAGGGCCGTCGCCACCAGGACCGGGGGCCTAGGCGACACCCGCCAGCCCCCGGCGCAGGAGCCAGGCGCGATGGCGCCGCAGGCAGTAGGGCCGCGGCGCCTCCCCGGCCGCCAGCCGGTTCTGCACGCACCGCCAGTGGTCGGGACTGACCTCCCGCGCGGACACGCCGAGGGCCTCCACCGCGTCGATCGCGCCCAGCACCTTCTGGACCTTGGGCCAGCCCTGCACGTGCAGCAGGAGCTCGCCGCCCGGCGCCACGTAAGGCAGGGTGGTGAAGGCCTCGCCGGGCCGGACGGCGCGCAGGATGTCGATGCGGGACACCGCCGTGCCGTGCTCGCCGGCCTGCCAGCGGACCAGGCAGAAGATCGCGTCGGGGGCGAAGGACACCACCCGCCGTCGGCGGTCGACAAGGCGTTCGGCGACCGGCTTCCCGAACCGGATCCAGCGCTCGATCCGCCCGTCCAGGTGCAGCAGCTCCACATCCGTGAGCATCTCAGCGCCCCCGGCGATAGGCCGGCGAGAGCGCCGCATGCTGCTTGGCCGGCGGCACGCGACCATGCGCGGGATCGCTCGTGGAGGTGGCCCGCCCCTGCTCCGCCCAGGCCTGCAGGTCGGCGGGATCGTAGACCACCCGCCCGCCGATCTTGCGGTAGGCGGGGCCGGTCCCGTAGGTGCGGTGCTTCTCGAGGGTGCGGTGCGACAGGCTGAGCAGGCGCGCCGCCTCGGGCGTGCGCAGGTAGCGCGGCGGCAGGGGCGCTTGGGGATCGGACATGGCGGGCTCCAGGGCTGCGCCGCGCGCTCGGCGCCGGCGGAGGCCCGCAGCTTGGCCGCATCCGTCGCCAAGGGGGGATGGCGAAGACCGCCGCCCCCGTTTCCGCCACCCTACCGGCGGCGGGCGAGCAGCCGCCGGTATCCGCCCTCGACCACCCGGACCGCCGAGCGGCACAGCCGTACGGCGACGTCGCGGGCCGCGCAGGTCCGCCAGGCCCCTGGCTCGGCGGGGACGCCCCCCACCAGGTGCAGGGCGATGTCGCGGTGGGACGCGCCGGCCGCGCGCCCGTCCAGCGCCCGGAGCATGCCGCCCAGCCGGCGGCGCGACAGCGGCGGCAGCGGGTCGGGTCCCGCCGGCCGGCCGTCGAGCAGCCGGTCCAGCGCCGCCAGGGCGGTCAGGCGGACCCCGAGGACAGCGTCCAGCGGGGCGGCTGCCGCCAGCGGCGCGGCCGGCCCGGCGTCCGGCGGCACGACCGCCTGAAGGCCGCGTCCCAGCCGCAGGTGGACGCCGTCATCCGCCCGATGCCCGGCGGCGCTGCGGGCGGCCAGGTCCGCGACCGTGAGCCCCCCCAGCGCCGAGGGCGCGAGGATCACCACATGCGCCGGCGCCGCCTCCGCCCGCCAGAACACGGGCCCCGCGTCCGCGTCGAGGTCGGGCGAGACCGGAAACCGCAAGCCCCAGCGCCCGGCCAAGGCCTCGGCGGCGCCCGCCTCAGCCGCGTCCACGAGGCCTGGATACTCTTCCCGATAGCGGGGGTTGCGCCTCAGGAACTCCCAGGCGAGCGCGGACAGGTCCATCCCGGCGATGTCGGCGTAGTCCGCCGCCCTGCGCCAGTCGCGCGGCGCCATCCCCCCTCCCGGCCTGCCGGACGACTCGCGTCCTGCGCGATTCGCCCGAGGAACAGCGTTCGCGAGCCGAGGGAGCCCGTCAACCGGGGCGCGAGCGCGCCTAGCGGGCGGCGCGGGCCAGCTGGAGGTAGCCTGCGTCCGCCATCCAGCGGGCGCGCCGCGTGTGGGTCTCGTAGCGCAGGCGCGCCGCGTCCCGCTGCCGGCCCGGGTCCGCCCGCAGCACGACCGCCGCGGCCTCCTCCCAGGCGGCGCCGCTCGCCTCGGCGTCCAGAAGGCGCAGATAGGTTACAAGGTGCGCCCGGTCGTAGTCGGTCAGCTCCGGCGTGTTCGGGGCGCGGTCGGCGATCTCGGTCATCGGCGGGCCTGGTCCACGGCGCTCTCCGTCCGCCAGAATCTTGCGGGACTTCCGCAACTATCCGGCAGGACGGCGGGCATGACAACGCCCGCCGGCGTCGGGCCGGCGGGCGTCGGATCGGCGGCGCAGGACCACGCCGCGGGAGGGATGCGGGACCGGGGTCTATTCGGGCGCCGGTCGCCGCCAGACCAGCAGCAGGTCCTCGCCGCGGCCGCGCACCAGCCGGGCCCGCACCGGCTCGGGCCAGGTCGGGTCGTCGAGGCGGACGTTCAGCAGGGCGCTCTCGTCCTGGGCGGCCCAGGCGGCCCCGCACTCCACGTCGCCGGCGAGGATGCGGTGGGAGGGCGCGCGCTCGTTGTCGCTGGGCGCGCGGACGAAGCGGAGGTCCGCCGTCACGCCGAGGGTGCGGAGGGCGCCGGCGTAGCCGTCGTCGGCTTCGGTGAAGTGTCCGAGGATCATGGGGTCTCCAGAACGAGGGCCCCGGCAAGGACGGCGGCGCGCCGCGGCCAGGGAGCAACCGCGTGGGGGCTTCGGCGCCGCCGTCCGCCGGCCGCGTGACCAACGGCCGGCGCGGGCCCGCCGGAGGCTGCCGGGGCGTCCCGGGGGACGACGCCAGGCCCGCGCCGCCCAGTGACCACCCTCCCCGCCGCGCCTCAAGGCCGCGGCCCCGCCCCTCGCGCAGGGACAGGCCGCGGCGCAGGAAAGGCGGCGACCCTTAAGGCCGCCGCCCTGCCGGGCCGGAGGCGGCGCGCCCCGGACCGGGCGCGCCGCGGGCCGTCAGTCGGCCGCCCGGCTGCGGGACCAGATCAGGCTGTAGCCCTCCTCGGCGTCCACGAGGGTCGCGTAGATCGGGGCGGGGAAGCTCGGATCGTCCAGCTTGACCGAGAGGTAGTCCCGGTTCTCGCGGGAGGTCTTCTTCCAGGCCGCGCCGAACTCGACGCTGCCGGAGAAGATCCGGAAGTCCGGGGCCCGGTCGTCGGCCTTCTCGTTGGGCCGCAGCATGGCCTGCCTGACGTTCAGGCTGAGCGTCTTGATCGCCCCGGCATAGGCGCCGTCCGCCTGGCGGGTGAAGGTGCCGATGGTCGCCATGGTCAGTCTCCTGTCTCTCGGGCCGCACCATTGCGGCCTCGATGGCGATCGCCCGGCCGGAGCGCAGGGCCGCCTCCGCAGGCGAAGCCCCGCAGCGGAGCGGAGGACGCGGCTCCCGCGTTGCGGCGGCGGCCGGCTCCGGACAGATCCGCCGAGGAGAGGCCCGGGTGCGGCCCCGCAGGAGCAACTGTCCACCGCGGCCAGCGGCGACCGGCAGGGGCCTGCGGGTAACGGGTGATGCCGTGCGGTGTTGACCGGCCAGCCTGTCCGCAGTCGCGGAGAACAAGGAGGGGAACGCGGCCGGCCCGTCGGCCTGAATCAGCCGCGGACGCTGACGCGAGCCGAAGCGGCTCGGCCGGGAGATTCCAGCCTCGCGGTTGAGATGACGACCCGTTCCGAGGCGCTCAGCCCCGATTCAGTGCGCGCCACGGTCGGTCGCGGGCCATGGCTGCGGCCCGCCGGATCTCGCCTTCGTCGTGCCGGCGGATCAGCCCGGACGACGGCCGGGCGTCACGTCCCGCATCGGGGCGTCACCAGCGGCCAGGCCCCCGCCCTCCGCCAGCTCCGGAGCCCCGTGGCGTCGCTCGATATCCTTCTGGAGCGCCAGGGCGGCCATGCGGTGTCCCCGGAAGAAGGTGTCGATCGCCCAGCCGATGACCGGCACGCCCGAGAAGGCGCTGTCAGCGGCGAGCCAGGCGGCCATCCGCGTCAGCGTCGCGCGAGACGCCCCGGCCTGGGTGGCCTCATAGAGCAGCAGTCCGCCCGCCCCGAGGGAGTAGACGGTGCCGACGCCGGGGACCCAGGCGAGCACCCCGTCGAGACCGAGGCCCCACGGGCCCACCTTGATCATGTCGTCGGAGAGCCGCCGGATCCTGTCGGCGGCCCGCCAGGCCCGGTGAGCGCGGTCGCGGCTGTCGTTCATGTCCCACCAACGTGCCACAGTTCTCGTGGTTCGATCCGTGCGGGGTGATCTCAACGGCCTTCGCGGTCGACTCCGCGCAGGTGCGGTGGCGGGGCGCGCCCTTCCCTGCTCACGTCCCGCGCGACAGCGACCGAGATCCCGGATATCGTCGGTTGCCGAACCCGCGGCTGAACCGGGTGGCGAGGCAGCGTTGATATGGACCGCCGTCTTTCCCTTCTCGTGGGCGCCTGCTCGCTGGTGGCGTTGATCATCGTGATCGGCCTGTGGGCCCGGTCCGGCGACAGCCTCTGGCTGCACTAGTCTCCCGGCTCTGATGACCGCCCTCGCCGTCGCCCGACTGCCTGTGGCTCCCGGATCAGAGGGCGGCTTCCGCGAGGCTCTGAACCTGCTCTCCAGCAGAGTGGCCGCCCCGACGGGCGGGGCGGCCCCAGATCACCGCTGCGTTCTACTCGGCGCCTGACGCCAGTCGGTCGAGTTCCATCGCCTGGGCGTCCGAGATGCGACCGGTCGTCGTCGTCCCGCCCACCGTCGCGGCCACGGGGGTGGCGAAGCTGGTCGCGGCGACCGCACCACCGCCCGTCTGCATCGGGAACATCAGGGGGTTCTCGACCATGATCCGCGCCAGGCGCCGGGCGGACTCCTCGGCGATGTTGAAACGGCGGACCGGAACGTCCGGATTGTTCATCGGGCGGTTGGACTTCATGGTCACGTACTCGCCGTCGTCCATGAGCGTACGGTAGATGGCCACCGCCTCGGGCAGCCGGCCGGTCGCCTCATAGGCCGTGGCCAGGTTGAATCGCTTGCCGACGCTCGCGCGGGAATCGGCTGCCCGCTCGAAAAGATTGGCGGCCGTATAGCGGTCGCCGAAGGCCATGGAGGTCCGGCCGACCACCTCGGCGGCATTGGTGCCCTGCAGCTCGGCCGCGTTGGCCAGGGTGGTGGCCGCCTCCTGGCGCGCCATGCCGCGGTCGACCGTGGCGCAGGCCGTGGCCAGCAGGCTGACGGCGGCGACTCCGAGAACGCTAGCAACTCGTTTCATCAGGTCTCTCCAAGCTTCGCCGTAACTGCTCGGCCTGGAGCGTGTGACCTGGCTCGGAAGGCTGCGCCGTTACGTCCGTTTTGCCGGCGCCCAACCAGCAAAGCTTCGCGAATGTTCCGGAACCTCGGCCGCTATTTTTCGGACGTCGGAGGCCCGCGCCGCCAGACGGCGGCGCGGGCGCGCCTGAGGGTCTCGGGAGAGCCGGCTGGACCGCGCGAGCGGCCTAGGCGTGGTGCAGATGGGCGTCCAGCTCGGGGGCGCCCCAGAGCGTATTGGCTGGCGGAACCAGGCGCGCGCCCTGCTGCACTGCCCCGCCTGGGTAGTCCTGCGCGATCCAGATCGGTCCGTCGAGGTCCACGAACTCGGCGTGCCGCGCCACATGGAAGGCCGGAGCGATCGAGAGGGATGTCGAGACCATGCAGCCGACCATGACGCCAAAACCCTGGGCGTGCGCCGCGGCGAGGAGCTCCAGCGCCCCGGTGAGCCCCCCCGCCTTGTCGAGCTTGATGTTCACGACCTCGTAGCGGCCGCGCAGCGCCGGCAGGTCCTGGGCCACATGCACCGACTCGTCCGCGCAGATGGGCGCGCAGCTGTCGAAACCCTCGAGCGCCGCGTCCTCCGTCGCCGGGAGCGGCTGTTCCACGAGATCCACCTGGACTTCGCGCATCACGGGCTGCATCGCCGCCAGGGTCTCGATGGTCCAGCTCTCGTTCGGATCGACGATCAGGCGCGCCCCGGGCGCTGCGGCGCGCACCGCGCGGAGGCACTCGGCCGGCGAAACGGCGTCCACCTTCACCTTGATCAGCTCGACGCCTTTCATCGCCGCGGCGGCCGCTCCCATGGCGGCCGGAGTGTCCAGGCTCACGGTCAGGGCGCTGACGATCGGCGTCAGCGGGGGCTGGCCGAGCAACTCCGCCACGCTGCGTCCGCTCAGTCGCGCCTCGAGGTCCCAGAGCGCGCAGTCGACAGCGTTGCGGGCCGCGCCGGGCGGCAGCACTGACGCCAGGTCGCTTCGTCCCAGACCCTGCTCAATGCGGCGGGTCGCCTCGCTGATCTGGGACAGCACGGTCTGGAGGGTCTCACCGTACCGCGCGTAGGGCACGCCCTCGCCCCGCCCGCACTGGCCGTCCTGGATGATCTCGACCGCGATGACGTCGGCGGCCGTCTTGACGCCGCGTGAGATCCGGAAGGAGCCGGTTAGAGGCCAACGCTCTGATCTTGCGGTGATTTTTCGAAGCATTGGAGCACCCTGTCGACGATCTGGTCCACGCCCATGGAGACCGGGTCCTGGCACGGGAGGTTGAAACGAGCCGCGGTCTCGTCGCAAAGCCGCCGGGCTTCGGACGGCGCGAGTTTGGAGGTGTTGAGCGCGATACCGACCGCCGTGACGCCGGGATTGGTCAGCGACGCGGCGACGAGGTTCGCCTCCAGGCATTCCTGCAGGCCAGGCAGTGTCCGATCGGGAATTCCACGCATGTGCGGCCGCCTCGGCTCGTCGCAGAGGACGATCGCGTCCGGCTGGGCGCCATGCAGCAGGCCCAGCGACACGCCTGCGTAGGAGGGATGGAACAGCGATCCCTGGCCCTCGATCAGATCCCAGCCGCCATCATGACGCGCCGGGGAGATCATCTCGATGCCACCCGAGATGAAATCCGCCACCACCGCGTCGATCGGCACCCCGGACTGGGCGATGAAGATCCCCGTCTGTCCGGTCGCCCGGAAGTCGGCCGCGAGGCCCCTGGCGCGCATCTCCCGCTCGAGGGCGAGGGTGGTGTACATCTTGCCCACCGAGCAGTCGGTGCCGACGGTCAGCAGCCGGCGGCCGGCCCGAGGACGGCCGTTGCCCACCGACAGCTTCTTGGGCGGCTCGCGGACATCGAAAAGCGCAAGGCCGTTGCGCTCGGCCGCCGCGACGATCTCCGGGTGCTCCGAGAGCCGTTCGTGCAGCCCCGAGGCGACGTTCAGCCCCGCCTCCAGCGCCGCAACCGCGTCGGCGACGATCCGGGGGCCGAGGAAGCCGCCGGCGTTGGCGACGCCGATGATCAGGGTCTTGGCCCCCCGGCTGACAGCTTCGGCGAAGCCGAGGTGCGGCAGGCCCAGGGTGACGTTGCACAGCGGGCCGCGGTGCTCGCCGAGGGCCCAGTCCGGGCGCCAATGCGCGACCCCGCGCGAGGTCTTCACCGAGAGCTCGTCCTGGGAGTCGCCCAGGTAGAGCAGATAGGGCGGCGGGATCATCTTCACTCACTTCCACGCGCAATTGCAGCGGCGCCCGCATCATCACGGAACCGCTCGGTGGGTGAAGGTCGAAAGACAGAGGTGAGTTATAGCCGCAGGTTATGCGCCTTGCTGGTCCTGGATCCCGACCTTCAGGGCGTTGACGAATGCCCGTGCGCTCTTCGACAGCGGCTGGTCTTCCAGGTAGATGCAGTAGACACCGAAGGTCACCGCGTCCTGTAGCGGGCGAAAGTCCAGCTCGGGTCCCCGGTTCGCGCGTCCGGTGAACTCGTCGACGATGGCGACGCCCGCGTCGTGCCGCACGAGGGCCGCGGCGATGTAGTAGGTCTGGGCGACAAGGCCTTCCGCCCGCCCAGGGCTTCGCTGGACCACCTCCGTGGCGAACAGGGCCCCGACGGGCCCGCTGCCCGCAAGGCTGATCATCTCCTGGTTCGGGAACGCCTCGATGGTCAGGCGGGGCGGCGCCTCGGGGAGGTGTTCACGGCGGTAGAGCAGCACCAGTTCGCCGGTTCCGATGCGGGTGTGCGCCAGCCTGGGATGGCGCGGCGGCTCGTAGGCGATGGCAAGGTCCGACTTTCGCTCATAGAGGGCGCGCAGCATGTCCTCGTTGTGCAGGGTCTGCAGGGTGAAGCTGACGCCCGGATGCCGGTGCCGGAACTTGGCCACGACCTCGGGGACCACGCCCAGCCCCAGGGAGGGCAGCATGGCCACCCTGAGGTGGGCGTCGCCGCCGCTCAGCAGGTTCCGCGTAGTCTCGCGCAGGGATTCGATGCGGCCGTAGATCTCGTCCACGTCCGGGAACAGAGCATGGGCCTCTTCCGTGGGCGCCAGACGCCCCTTCACCAGACGGAAGAGGGGGAAGCCGAGACGGCCTTCGGCATGCTTGAGGACCTTGCTGACCGACGGCTGGGAGACGTTCAGCGCGCGCGCCGCCGCGCTGATGGAGCCCGCCCGGTAGACCTCGTGAAAGATCTCGATGTGCCGGAGGTTCAGGGAGTGGGAATTCGCGCCGCGCGGTGGTTGCATTCGCCCCTCAGGTCATGGACTTGCTGATGACGCCGGCCCCGGAGGCATGGCGGTCATTGTTCGGGATGCAGAGTTGAACGCCCAAGGTCGTCCTGTCCTGCTGTTTGCTTATTTCCGACCGGACGCGGAGGCCTGGCTGGAGGCGCTGCGGCCGGCCGCCGAACTGGTTGAGATCCGCCGCTGGCCCGAGGCCGGCGACCCGGCCGAGGTGGACTACATCGTGGCCTGGCAGCATCCGCCCGGTTTCCTGGGGCAGTTCCCGCAGGTGCGGGCGATCTTCTGGATCGGCGCAGGCGTCGACCAACTGCTTCGCGACCCGGAGCTGCCGGACGCGCCTATCGTGCGGATGCTCGACGACAGCCTCAGCGTGGGCATGGCGGAATATGTCGCCGAGCGCGTTCTGCACTACCACCGGCTCATGCCGGCCTATGCGGAACAGCAGCAGCGGCGGGAGTGGCGGCCGCTCGCCCCGCCGCTGGCGCGCGAGCGCCAGGTCGCCGTGCTGGGGCTGGGAGAGATCGGCGGCGCCTGCGCCGCCACCCTGGCGAGCCTGGGATTCGCCGTGCGCGGCTGGAGCCGTTCGGGCCGGAGCATCCCGGGAGTCCAGGTCATGAACACGCCCCTCGGCGAGGTCCTTCGGGGATGCGAGATCGTAGTCTGTGTCCTGCCGCTGACACCGGAGACGCGAGGGCTCCTCAACCGCGAAACCTTCGCCCTGCTCGAAGGCGCCTACCTCATCAACGTGGGACGGGGCGGCCACCTCGTGGAGGCGGACCTCATACCCGCCCTCGACGCCGGGCGTCTGGCCGGCGCCACCCTCGACGTGTTCGAGACGGAACCGCTGCCGGCCGATCATCCCTTCTGGAGCGATCCGCGCATCGTCGTAACCCCACACGCCTCGGCGCTGACGCATCCGGCGAGCGCCGGCGCGGGCATCGTCTCCAACCTGCGCCGGGCTCTCTCCGGAGAGCCGCTGGCCGGCGTCGTGGACCGCGCACGCGGCTACTGACCGGCGTTCCATATCCAGATCAGATTCTCGCGGCGAACCCAGCCGGCGCGCCCATCCTCGAGTCGGAGCCGTCGCCAGCCCAGGAACTCGCCATCGATGCGACCTGCGGCACCCGCAGCCAGCTGCACGGGCGCGTTTTCGGCCGGGGTGTCAACCGGCAGTGGCCGCAGCGGGCCCGCCTTCCAGACCAGCGCGGCCCTGGGGCTCGCCAGGGCGCCGTAGGACGTCAGCGCCGAGGCGGCGGTGATCCCGCCCAGGGCGGCAATGGCCGCGAGGGCGAAGCCCAGGGTCCGCAATCCTTGAAGGTCCGGCCTGAAGCGGGCGACGAGGACCAGCGCCAGGCCGCCCGCGCCTCCCCACGCGAAGCCCAGGGCCAGCCAGCGCCACGCGGCGGGCGACGCCACAGCCGCGGCCCGCGCCCAGCCGTCGCGCGGCCGCGGCACGCTGGCCCGCGGCTCCAGGCTGTAGCCGGCCTTGCCAGCCGCGCGGAGCCAGAGCGCCCGGGTTTCAGGCGCCGCCGGCTGCTGCAGCCAGGCGACCGCGGCCTGCCCGGCCGCCTCGTCCCAACGCCCGCGGGCGGCCAGGGTGACCGCGAGGTTGTGGCGAGCCCGCCAGTCGGTGGGCTGGACGGCGACGGCCTTGCGCAGCGCCGGCTCCGTCCGGGCGGGCGCGGCCCCGCCGGCGCCGGCGGCGCCCAGGACCACGACGGCCAGAACGGCGCAGGCCGCGGGCAGCAGGTTGGCCGCGCGGAAGGTCGTCGCAGGCGAGAACGCCGGCGGCGCGCCCAGCTCGGCCAAGGCCTGGCTCGCGCGCGCGGCCCAGTCGTCGGGGAGCTGGCCGGCAGGCCCGTACAGGAAATGGTCAGCCTCGGCCCACAGCCGCCGCCAGGCGCCCTGCGGTCCGAAACTGGCCGGCGTCGGAGCGGCCCGCCCCAATTTCCAGCGCAGGCCGGCGTCGGCCTGCCAGGCCCGCACCAGTCGCCGGCGCTCGGCCGGCGCGGGGGCCTGCGCGAGGCGCGCCAGCGTTCGATGGAGCCGGGCGTGCGCGCCGCGGGCGGCCCGTTCCGGGTCGAGGGTCCAGGCCCGATGCAGGGCCAGCAGCAGCCACAGGCCCGCCAGGGCCAGCGGCGCCAGCAGGAGGCCCGCGGCGAACGCGGCGTCGGACGGCGGCGCCGGGGCGTTTCCCCGGCCGTTCAGCATCGGCGGCAGGACGTCGGCGTCGGGACGCGCGCGGGGAGCGCCTGGCGGGGGCCCGATCTCGCCGTTGGGGCCAGGACGGATGGTCAGGGTGATCGCCGGCGCCCGCACGGTCACGTACCGACCCGCCTGCGGATCGAACGTCACCATCTCGAACGCGCCCAGGACGTAGGTCCCGGACCGCCGCGGCACGAGGGTGACGCTCTCCCGCACCGATCGCTCGAACAGGGTGGCGGACCTGTCCTCGGCGAGCTTTGGCGGGCCCAGCACCTCGAAATCGCGCGAGGCCTGCCGCGGCGCGAGGCCCTGAATGGCCGGCCAGTTGCCCACCCCGGCGAGGGTCACCGTCCAGGTGACCGGGTCCCCCACCCGAACCTCGGCCTTGTCCACCGCCGAGGTCGCGGTGAACCGCCCCACCGCGCCGGTGAAGCCCGGCGGCGCCGGAGGCAGCGGTCGCACCTGCAGGCGTCCGGGAGCGCTGCGCACGCTCACCGGCCCCGTCACCGCCCGCCGGTACTCCTCCATGTCGACCACGCCGGTCTGCACGATCATCTGCTGCTCCGCCGGCTGCAGGGCGACACGCCCCGGCTGCAGGGCGGTGGCGCGGGTCTTCAGGGCGATGGTGGCCCAACCGTCGGTCGGCGGCCCACGCAGCGCCGGCGGGGACCACGGCTCCGCCACCAGCGGGCCGGGCTCCCAGCCCAGGTCGCCGTCGAGGTTCTGGAAGGTGGCCCAGTGGACTCGCCAGACCAGGGTCAGGTCGAACACCTCTCCAGCCCAGACCGGCCGCGCCGGGAGCTCGAACGCCCCGGTAGGAGTCGGCCCCTGGGCCGCCACCGGGCCGCCGGCCAGGGCGAGCAACAGCGCCGCGAGCGCCAGGAGGCGGCTCACCACGTCTGCTCCCGCAGTTGCGCGGTGCGCCGGCGCGCGTTCATCAAGGCGAACAGTTCGGCCGGCGAGTCCGCCGCGCGCAGCCGCTGCAGCTGGTCGAGGGTCCGGACGAGCGCCGGCTCGCGCCACTCGGCGGCGTCGTACGCGTCACGCTCGCTGCCGCCGACGTTCTGCAGGCCCTGCTCCCCGGCGGTCGGCGAGTTCTCGTCCTCGCCAGCTTCCTCGTCGCGGCTGTCGCGCGCGTCCTCGCCCGGCAGCGGAGCCGCCCCCTGGGTTCCGGTGGGTTCGTTGGCGGGATCGGGCGGCCCAGGATCGGGGGGGACCAGCGGCGGCGGTTCGAGGAGGCGCTCCAGCTTGGTCTGCAGCCGCGCCCAGTCGGCCAGCTCCGCGTCCAGCCGCCGCCCGGCCGCGACCGCCGCGAGGCCGTCGCGCAGCACGCCCTCCTCGAGGCCGTGCCCGTGTCCCCGGTGGATCTCGCCATAGCGCGCCGCCACCTCGGCCACGCGCAGATAGTCGCCGGCGTCCAGGGCGGGCTTGCGCACCAGCCCCGCGACCACCTCCTTCAGCTGCTCGAGCGGGTCCTTCTCGCCCTGCAGATCGGTCTCGGTGAGCAGCGGCGCGGCGGCCCGCGAGGCCAGGGGGGCCAGCCCCGCCAGCAGCACGGCGGCCACCGCCGCCGGGGCCCCAACCCGCCGTCGGCGAAGCCGCGGGCGGGCGGTGAACTCCGCAACCGCGCTCCAGGCGAGCAGCAGCAGCGCTGCGCCGGCGAACCATGCGAAGCGATCGGCCCGGGCCGGCGACGGCTCGGACCCGGACGCGACATCCTCCGGCGCACGGGCGGTCGCGGCGCGGACGGCCTCGGTCAGTCCAGCCGCCCCCGCCATGTCCAGGTAACGGCCGCCGGTGGACGCGGCCAGCGCCCGCAGCGCCCCGGAGTCGAGGCGCGACACCACTGGCGTCCCCGCCGCCGTCCGCAGCGGCCGGGCGCCCGCCAGCATCACCGGCGCGCCGCCCTCAGTCCCGATGCCCACCGCCACCACCTGCACGCCGCGACGCCGCAGGGCGGCGGCCTGGGCCTCCCAGGCGGCGGGCTCGGCCTCGCCGTCACTCAGCACCACCAGGGCCCGGCCCTGCGGCGCGGCGCTGAACCCCGCCTGCGCGACCTCCAGCAAGTCCGGGAGGCTGGTGCCGGGCTCCGGCATGTGCTCAGGAGCCATTCGAGGAAGGTAGGCGCGCAGAACCGCCCGATCCTCGCTTGGCGGCGCCAGCAGGTGGGCGCTGCCGGCGAAGGCGATCAGCCCAACCCGCCGGTCCGGCAGGTCCTCGGCCAGCCGCCCGGCCAGCGCCCGCGCCAGCTCCAGCCGCGAAGGCGCCACGTCCTGGGCCAACATGCTCCGCGAAAGGTCGAGCGCGATCAGCACCTCGCCCGGCGCCTCCGGATCCGGGGCGCGCGGCGCCTGCCCCCACTGTGGGCGGGCCAGCGCGATGACGATCAGCAGGAAGGCCGCCCAGAGCCGCCAGGGCGCCGCCGGGCGGCCCCTTGCCGCCTCGTCGAACCGCACCTTTCCGGCCGCCGCCACACCGCGTCGGATATGGTCGAAGCCGGCCGCCGCCGAGCCGCGCCTGCGCCGCGCCAGCAGCCACTCCCCTGCGATCAACGCCGGCGCCAGCAGCGCCAGCCACAGCAACTGCGGCCACAGGAAGCTCATGGCGCCACGAGCCTCGGCGCGCGGCCGGCCAGCGCCCCCCACACCGGGGCCGCCAAGGCCAGCAGCAGCAGCGCCGGTCCCAGCGCCCAGGGGTACAGCTCCGTGGTCACTCGCCGCGTGCGCACCCGGAACTCGGTCTTGCGCGCGCCGTCGATCGCACGGAACGCCGCCTCCAGCGCTTTCACGTCCCCGGCTTGCAGGAAGCGCCCGCCGGTTTCCGCCGCCATGGTCTTCAGCGCCTCGACGTCGAGGCTCGAGGGAAATTGCCGGGTGCCGATCCGGCGCCCGGCGTCGTCGAAGATCGGGAACGGGACCATTCCGTCGCGCCCCGCCCCCACGGTGTAGACCGGCACCTTTCGGTAGCGGGCAATGGCCGTGGTCTGCGGCGGCGTCAGCGTCCCGCTGGTGTTGGCGCCGTCGGTGAGCAGCACCACGAACTGCCCCGCCGAGGTGTCATCCTGGCGCGCCCGGCCGGCCTCCAGCCCGGCCAGGGCGATCCCCAGGCCGTCGCCGATCGCCGTGCCGTCCTCCAGCATGCCGATGCGGATAGCCGCCACCTGACGGTCGAGCCACGCGTGGTCGGTGGTCAGCGGCGCGAGCGTATAGGCGCGGGCCGCGAAAACGACGACGCCGATCCGGTCGTTCGGCCGCCCGGTGATGAAGCGGCGGATCACCGGCCGGATCGCCTCCAGGCGGTTGATCGGCCCGTCCCGCCCCCGGTAGTCCTCGGCGAGCATGGAGGTGGACAGGTCGATGGCCAGCATCAGGTTGTGGCCGCGCGAGACCACCTCCTCGCGCTGGTCCACCCGCTGCGGGCGCGCGGCCGCCACCGTCAGCAGGGCCATGGCCGCGTAGAGCGCCGCCACCCGCCAGGGAAGGGTCGCCCCGCCCCGCCCGCGGCCCGTCCAGGCGGCGGCGTAGGGCACCAGCCACACCGGCGTGCGGCCGCGCCAGCGCCGCCAGGCCATGGCCGCCGGGATCAGCAAGAGGGCGGCGAAGGCCCAGGGATGGGCGAAACCGAAGCCGCTCATCGCGCCCCCGGCCGGTGCGTCTGTGGCCCGCCGTCCCGGGTGCGCAGGAAGCGGACCAGGGCGGTCAGGGGATCGGTCTCGGAGTCCACCACCAGCCGGTCGCGCGCGTCCGGCCACCAGGCGGCCCAAAGCCGCTCGCGCTCGGCCCGCCAGGCGGCGTGCGCCGCGCGTCCCTCACGCGATCCGTCGAACCAGACCACCTCGTGGGCGTGGGGATCGTAGGCGGTGAAGTCCTTCACTGTCGGGCCGGTGCGCTCCCAGGCGTCCTCCACCCGCATGCCGATCACCGGGTGCCGGCGGCGGAAGGCGGCCCATTCCGGGGGCGGCGGGAAAGCCGGGACCTCCCCAAGCCAGACCACGAGGCCGCCACGCGGCGGCGGCTGGTCGAACAGCGGTGAGCCCGTGAAGGCGCCCCCGGCCGGGTCCGGCGCTTCGGCGGCGAACAGGCTGGCCACGGCATGCAGGATCCGCGCGCGGCGGCGACTTGGCTCGAACAGCCGCGCGCCCTCCGGCCGAATGTGCAGCAGCCCGGCGCGCTCGCGGTTCACCACGGCCAGCATCAGCACGAGCGAGGCGAGCTCCAGCAGGACTTCGCGCTTGGCGACCCGGCCGGAGCCGAACTGCAGCGCCGGGTCGTCACTGAGCACCACGAACACGGTGAGCTCGCGCTCCTCGACGAAGACCTTGCGGTAGAGCTCGCCGAGCCGGGCGGTGACGTTCCAGTCCACGTCCCGCACGTCATCGCCGAACTCATATTTGACGACCTGGTCGAACTCCATTCCCCGGCCGCGGAAGATCGAGCGGTACTCCCCGGCCAGCGGCGTCTCCACCGGCCGTCGGCGCAGCCGCCATTCGAGCCGCCGCAGCGCGGCGAGCGCGCGCTGGTCGAGGATCCGCGACGGGGCGTTCATCCGCGGCGTCCCGAGCTCAGCCGGGGACGGGGACAGCCGCCAGCGTCTGGTCGACGATGGAGTCGGGCGCCATGCCGGCGGCCTCCGCCTCGTAGGTCAGGCCGATGCGGTGGCGCAGCACGTCGCCCGCGATCTCCTGGACCAGGTCCGGTGTCACCTGGGCCGCGCCGCGGAGGAAGGCCAGCGCGCGGCTCGCCTGGTAGAGGGCCAGAGACGCACGCGGCGAGGCGCCGAACGCCAGCAGCCGCATGTCACCGGCCGGCGATGCGGCGAGCTCCCGGGTGCGGCGGACGATCGCCAGGATGTAGGCCGCGATCTCGGGGGCCATGTAGACCTCGTCCACCGCGGCCCGCAGGCGCAGCAGCTCGGCGGCGTCGGAGACCCCCTCCAGGTGCGGCGCGTGGCTGGCCGAGCCCCACCGGTCGAGCATCTGCAACTCTTCCTCGGCGCTCGGGTAGTCGAGCAGCAACTTGAAGAGGAAGCGGTCGGTCTGCGCCTCCGGCAGCGGATAGGTGCCCTCATGCTCCACCGGGTTCTGCGTCGCGAGCACCAGGAAGGGGTCCGGCAGCTCATGGCGGACGCCGCCGATGGTCACCTGCCGCTCCTGCATCGCCTCGAGCAGGGCGCTCTGCACCTTGGCGGGCGAACGGTTGATCTCGTCGGCCAGCACGATGTTGGCGAACACCGGCCCCCTGTGGGGCGTGAAGGTCCCGTCGTGCGGGGAGTAGACCATCGTGCCCACCACGTCGCTGGGCAGCAGGTCGGGCGTGAACTGGATGCGCTCGAAATCCAGGCCCATCGCCTTGCCGAGGGACTTCACCAACAGGGTCTTGGCCAGCCCTGGCATCCCCTCCAGCAGGACGTGTCCGCCCACCAGCAGCGCGATCTGCAGCCGCTCGATGATCGGCTTCTGGCCCAGCACCGCCTGTCCGACCGCGCCGGAGACGCGGGCGGCCCAGGCTGGCCCAGGGGACACGGGCGGGGACTGGTGGTTCATGGTACGCATCCACTCACGGCGGGGGCGGGCGGTCCAGCGCCGGACCGCCCGCAGTTGGTATCAGTCGCCGCGGGTGCGGAGCAGCACCTTCCCGTGCCGCTGCGGGGTCACCTTGCCGTTCGCAACCGCCGCCTTGCCGTTCACGAAGACGAAGTCCATGCCTTCGGAATAGGCGTGCGGCTTCTCGTAGGTCGCCACGTCACGGACGGTCTCGGGGTTGAACACCAGGACGTCGGCATAGGCGCCGGGGCGGATCACGCCACGGTCCTTGATCGCGAACACCTCCGCCGTCAGTCCGGTGGAGGAATGGATCGCCTGCTCCCAGCTGATCACCTTCCTGTCGACCACGTAGCGACGCAGCTTGCGCGGGAAGGCGCCGTAGGCGCGGGGATGCTCGGCCCCCTCCCCGAACTTCACGAGCGCGCCGTCGCTCGAGGTCATGGTCCAGGGCTGTTTCATGAGGTTCTCGACGTCCTTCTCGTTCATGTTGAAGGACACGATCCCGGCGCCGCCCTTGATCAGCATGTCGATGGCGGTGTCGACGGGATCCTGGAGACGGGCCCTGGCGATCTCGTCCAGCCGCTTGCCCTCAAGCGAGGGATCGGCGTCGTAGCCGCGGATCATCATCGAGTTGGGCCCACCGCGGCGGGCCATGTTCGCGACCATCTCCTTGCGGATCAGCGCCCGTTGCTCGGGGTTCTGCAGGCGCTTGGCGATCGCGTCCTTGCCGCCCTCCTGTGCCCAGCCCGGCAGCAGCGAGGGCTGCAGGCCCGAACCGGAGGCGGCGTAGGCGTACTGGTCGGCCCAGATCGACAGCCCCTCCGCGCGCGCGTCGTCGATCAGCTTGATGGCCTCGACAGACTTCCCCCAGACCGAGGGACCCAGCATCTTCATGTGGGTGACCACGCCGGGAATCTTCGCCTCGCGCGAGACGGTGATCAGTTCCTTGATGGCGCCCAGAACGCCCACGTCGTAGCTGGACTCGTCGCGGATATGGCTGATGTGGAAGGCGTTCGGATAGGGCGCCGCGACCTTGGCGAGGGCCACCAGTTCGGCGGTGTCGGAGTACTTGCCCGGCACGTAGAACGGGCCGCTCGAGAAGCCGAAGGCCCCGAAATCCATGGCGCTCTTCACGAGCGTCTGCATGCGGGCGACCTCCGCAGGCGTCGCCTTGCGGTTGGCCAGGTCCATGACGTCCCTGCGGACGCCGTTATGCCCGATCATCGGCGCGACGTTCACGCCCGGCACGTTCTTCTCGATGGCGGCCACCTGCGGGCGGATGTCGCCGGGCCCGCCGCCGTCCGGATTGAGCATCACGGTCGTGATGCCCTGGTAGAGGATCGGCACAGCCGCGGCGAGTTCAGCCGTCTCGATGCCGGGGGCCGCGTGCGAGTGCGGGTCGATGAAGCCTGGGGTCACGTAACGGCCCTTGGCGTCCACCACCTGGTCGGCGGTGGCAGAGGCCGGGATGTCCCCTACCTTGACGATCCGATCGCCTTTGATGCCCACGTCAGCCACCACGCCCGGCTTCAGTGAGCCGTCGAACACCCGGCCGCCGCGGATCAGCACGTCGTAATCGGCCGCCTGCGCCCAGACCGGCGCCGCGGCCGCAAGGCCGAGCGCCAGGGTGGCCATCAGCAGCGGTCGTCGCCGCAGGGGGGACGCCCCTCTTGTTCCGCCGAACTGGTTCAAGGCACTACTCCCAAGGTTGCACGTCCGGGGCCCGCGAGGGCCTCAGTACTTGAAGCGGAGGCCGACGCGGTAGACGCGCCCGAGGATGTCGTAGACCCCCTGGTTGGTGGAGGGGTTGCCGTAGGCGGTGCCCGCCGGCCCATAGGCCACGATCTCGGGGTCCCGGTTCAGGATGTTGTTCACGTTGAAGAACACCTGGGTGCTCTCCATCCCCGCGAAGTCGAGGTCGTAGCTCACCGCGGCGTCGAGGTAGTAGGCGCCGTCGATGTGGTTGTCGTTGATCGTACGGTTCGCGATGGTCGAGGCGGGACAGGACGAGACGCATTCCACGAAGGAATTGTCGTAGACGCCTTCCGAGACCCCCCGGGCGGTGAGCTGCACCGTCCAGGGGTCGGACAGCCAGGTGGCGGTGGCGCGCCAGATGAACTCCGGCGGGCCGTTCGCGGTGTTCTCCCCCGCCCGGTCTGTGGGCTGGTCGATCCCGTTGTTGTTGTAGTTCTTCATGTAATAGGTGGCGACCCCGCGCAGGGTCAGATCACCGCCGGCCAGCTCCATCCGGTACGACGCCTCGAAGTCGATGCCCTCGGCCTCGCGTTCGGCGAAATTGAAGGGGCTGACCGAGACCCGGCTGATCAGGTTGCCCGAGCGGGTGATCGCCGCGCAGTACTGCGACACCCCCTCGAAGCAGCGGTCGACGATGGTCTGGGCGCTGACCGCGCCGATGGCGCCGTCGATCCTGATGTTGAAGTAGTCGACCGCGGCGGCGAAGCCGGGCAGGAACGACGGCTGCAGCACGACCCCGAGGCCCCAGGTGTCCGCCTTCTCGGGCTTGAGGGCGAGGTTGCCGGTGGTCACCTCGAGGAACTGGGTGTTCTGGTTGTTGTTGAACGGATCGACCAGGACATTGGTCCGGCTCGTCCCCGCGGCGAACAGCTCGTTCAGGTTCGGCGCGCGGATGTCACGTGAGCGGGTGACGCGGAACCGGACGTCCGGGATCGGCGCATAGGTCGCCCCGATCTTCCAGGTGACCACGTCCCCGGACGTGGAATAGTTGGTGGCGCGGACCGCCGCGTTGAGGTCAAGCCCCTCCCACAGCGGCACGACCGTCTCCAGGTAGCCTTCGGTCACCTTGTAGGAGCCGAAGGTCGGCAGGTAGTTGCCGACGAACCAGCCGGACCGGTACTCGGTGGGCACCTCCCCGGACACCGCCTCCTTGCGGTGCTCGACGCCCACGGCGACGGAGACCGGGCCGGCCCAGGTGGAGAACGGGTTGCCGGCCAGGTTCGCCGCCGCCACGTTCTGGGTGAAGAACTGCCGGCGGTAGGGGTTGCCGAGGATGTAGGCCAGCGCCTCCGGCGAGTTCACGCCGATCCCCATGCGGTTGAAGGGGACGCACCCGTTCGTCGGGTTGGTCAGGCTCGAGCGGCAGACGATCTCGTTGGTGCCGGGGCGGAACACCGCGTCCTGCGCCAGCGCCAGGCGCGCGTTGTTGGTGATGTCCCGAGCCATCTCGAAGGTCTCGGTCCTGCCGCGCTGGTAGTAGGCGTCCCACGTCCATTCGTCGCCCAGCAGGTCGAGCCGGCCGTTGGCCCCCACCACGATGCGGGTGACGGAGCGCTTGTTGTCGGTCTTGCGGATGGGCAGGTCCGCATTGGTGGTGCCGAGCCTGAAACTCGCGATGTTCAGGGAGGCGAGCTGCTGGCGGATGGCCGCCGGCAGGAAGGCGTTGTCCGAGCGGATCGTCACATTGCCCTGGTTGAACTGGACGCCGGTCCAGCCCAGCGAGGCGTGCTCGTTGTACGAGGCCTGGCCGAAGATGCTGAGGCTGTCGGTCAGGTCAAAACTGGCGCGGCCAAAGATCCCCTTGCGCCGCTCGTCGGCATCCAGGGACTGCTTGTCGTTGACCTGCACCGCCTGCCAGTCGCCGCCGATCATCCAGGGGTCGCGCGTCGTGCCGTAGGCCTGCTGATAGACCGCGCCGCCCGGCCCGAACGCCGTGCCCCGCAGGGGCGTGTCGACGATGATGCCGCCAGGGGTGGCGTTGCTGAGGCCCGCGTTCGGGGTGAGAAGCCATTCGGGCTGGCCGTTGCCGGCGGCGTAGGCCGGGTTGGTGATGATGTACCAGCCGTTTTTGTTCCAGTCGCGCGGCACGCCGTAGATGCCCTCGCGATCCACCAGTTCCGCGTTGAACAGCACCTTGCCGCGGCCGCCCGCGAAGGGCAGGCCGGCGCTGATGTTCACCCGGTACTGGTCGTCGTCCCCGTAGGTCGTCTGGCCATACTCGACGGACCCCTTCACACCCTCGAGGTCCTTGTCGAGGATGAAGTTCACGACCCCTGAGACCGCGTCGGAGCCGTAGGCCGCCGAGGCGCCGCCGGTGACGATCTCAACGCTCTTGATGAGACCCTGCGGGAAGGTGTTGACGTCCACCGCGCCGGTGATCGTCGAGCCCACCGACCGCTGGCCGTCCAGCAGCACGAGGGTGCGTTCGATCCCGAGCGCGCGCAGGTTCAGCGCATTCACGCCGGAGGTTCCGGCGCTGATCGAGGCGTTGGAGGTCTGCGGCGTGTTGCTGCCGGCGATGGACGGGATGTCGTTGACGAAGTCCGCCACGTTCGAGGGCGCCGCCGCCGCCAGCTCCTGCTCGCTGACCACCGTCAGCGGCGTGGGGGCCTGGTAGCCGTCACGCACGATGCGGGTGCCGGTGACCACCAGCTCCTGGACGTCGGTGGCCCCGCCCGGCGTCTGGGCCTGGGCCGCTCCACCATGCAGCGCCAGGACGATGGCGATGGCCGAGGCGCCCGCGAAGCCCGCCTTCCGGCCGACCGGAGCGCGCAGCGCGGCGCGCGATTGATGAATTGTCATTGGAAGGCCCCCTCACAGTTGACGGACAGAAAAGACCTCCGCGCACCGGGGCTTCTTATTGTTCGCCGGTCACGTCGGAGGGTCGCCCGCAGCTATTCGAAGGGTTCGATTGCGCCGGGTGTGTTGTCAATGCGACGGCCCCTTCCCAAAAGGGGGAATCCCATAACTGCCCGCTATGGGTTTGGACTTCCCGTAGGGCAACCAGTTGCCGCCGTGGGTAGTGCCGCTCCGCGTCGCACCCGTCCTGCGGGCGAAAGCGGCGGCGAGCCCATGCCCTGCGGTTGGGGGCGGAGGCGCCCAAAGCATACCGCCGGACGTGCAACCGAGTTGCGGCTGAAGCGGGAGTGTGCGGACATCCCGTGCGGCGGACCGACGAGTCCCGCCGCGAATGGGGGAGCTGCGAAACCTTGAGCGCGATGGCCTGCCGCCCTCGTCCCGGAGCGCGTCCTTGACGCTCAACGCCCTCGAGACGACCGCGCTCGGCTGCGTGCTGCTGCTGGTGGGCTATGGCCTCCGCGACCGCGTCCGCCTCCTCGACCAGCTCAACCTGCCGGCGCCGGTGATCGGCGGCATGCTGGCGGCGCTGGCCGCGCTCGCCGCCCGGCTGTCCGGCCTGCCGCCCATCAAGTTCGACGCGGCCCTGCAAAGCCCGATGATGATCGCCTTCTTCACCACCCTGGGGTTCGCGGCGAGCTATCGCCTGCTGATGCGGGGCGGTCCGCAGGTCGTGCTGCTGCTCGGGATCGCGGCGGCCGTGGCCGTGATGCAGGCCCTGCTCGGGGCCGGCATATCGGCGGCCTTCGGCCTCAACCCCCTCCTGGGCGTGCTCACCGGCACCGCCACCCTCTCCGGCGGCCCGGCCACGGGCCTGGCCTTCGCGCCGCAGTTCGAGGCGGCCGGCGTGCCCGGCGCCGCGGCCATCGCCACGGCCAACGCCATGGGCGGCATCGTGCTCGCCAGCGTGTTCGGCGCGCCCCTGGCCACCTGGCTGATCGTCCGCCGCCGGCTGGACCCGCGCCTGCAGCCGCCACTGGAGACGATCGTCACCGTCACCGCCGAAACCGGACCGGCGCACAGCCACGCGGCGATCACCTTCACGGTGCTGAAGACCGCCGCCGTGATCGCGGTCTCGATGTGGCTGGGCGGTCTCGTCAGCGCCTGGATCAAGTCGGCCGGCATCGTGCTGCCGCCCTACATCGGGGCCATGCTGGTGGCCGGCGCCCTGCGCAACCTCGATGACGTCACCGGCGCCGTGAAACTGCCCATCGCCGCCATCGAGCTTGCGGGCGCCATCGCGCTCTCCCTGTTCCTGGTCCTGGCGATCATGACCCTGGACCTGACCCGGCTCGCAGGCCTGGCGCTGCCGATGATGGTCATCCTGGCCGCGCAGCTGGCCCTGGTGGGCCTGCTCGTCCTCGGACCCGTCTGGTGGTTGATGGGCCGGACCTACGACGCCGCCGTCACGGCCGGCGGCTTCGCGGGGTTCATGCTGGGCACCACCGCGAACGCCATGGCGATCATGCACGCCCTGGTCGAGAAATACGCCGAGGCGCCGCGGGCCTTCCTCACCGTCCCGCTGGTCGGCGCCTTCTTCATCGACTTCGTCAACGCCCTGATCATCACCGCCTTCCTCAACCTATGGGGCTAGGCGCCGGGCGCGGCGCGCCGACGCTGGGCGCGGCGCTGGTCGCCGTCACGGTGGCGGCCGGCGGCGCGGCGGCCGCAGCCGAGCCCGTCGCCTGCCCGGCCCAGCCGATCCGCTGGAAGGATGACTGCGCTGGCCTGGCGGGCGAACCGCTCACCGGCCTCGACCGGCTGAGGTACCTTCCGGTCGGCAGCGGCTGGGTGACCCTCGGCGGAGAGGTCCGCGTGCGGCTCGAGCGCATGGACGCGGCCGATTTCGGGATCGCCGGCGGACCGGCCTATCTGCAGCTCGGCCGTCGCGGCATGCTGCACGCCGATCTGCACCTCACACCGGAGCTGCGGGTATTCGGCCAGCTGGCGGCGGCCGAGGCGGATGGGCGGCGCCCCGGTCCCCGGCCCCAGGACCAGGACGAGGTCGACGTGGCCCAGCTGTTCGTGGACGCGCCGCTGCGCCTGGGCGACACCGAACTCCTCGCCCGATTCGGCCGCCAGGAGATCGACCTCTCCGGCAACCGGCTGGTGACCACGCGGGACGGGGTCACGATCCGCCGGACCTTCCAGGGCGCGCTTGGACAGGCTGCTCGCGGCGACCTCCGCCTCACCGTGTTCGCGCTCCGGCCCACGGCGCTGCGGCGTGGCGCCTTCGACGACGGTCCCGATGGCCGCGAGACCTTCCGCGGCGCCTCCCTCGACTACCGGCCGCCCGCCGGTCTCGTCACCGGTTTCGTGTTCCGCCGGACACGGTCCGAGGCGCGCTTCGCCGAGCTTGCCGGCCCCGAGCAGCGGTGGACGGCGGGCCTGCGCTATGCCGTCCGCCGCCCCGCGTGGGACGCCTGGGCGCAGGCCGCCTGGCAGTGGGGCGAGGCCTCGGACCAGACCATCGCGGCTTCGTCCGTGGCGACCGGGGCCAGCTACACCTTCGGCGGGCGGCGCCGCCCCACCCTCGGCGGGACCCTAGCCTACGCGAGCGGCGACCGGCGACGCGGAGACGGCGAGCTGGGGGCGTTCGATCCCCTCTATCCCAACACCTTCGGCCTCTCGGACGCGCCGTTCATCTACCAGACCAACTACCGGCTGGCGGCGATCGAGGGCTCGGCCCTCTTCGGTCGGGCGGAGCTCGGCCTGTCCGGCTTCCTGCTCGCCCGCGACGCGACCGGAGACGCCATCTACGGGGGCGGCCGCCCGCTGCCCGGCCCACCCTCGACCGGTCGGCTCACCGCCTTTCTCGGCCAGGCCGACGCGCGACTGCCCCTCACCCCGCGCACGGAGCTCTACGTGTCGACGGTTCGGGCCCTGGCCGGCGAGGGCGTGCGCCAGGCCGGCGGCCGCTCCGGCCTCTATGCCCGGGTTCAGCTCACGACCCGCTTCTAGCCGTCACGCGCAGGGGCCAGCAGCGGCAGCAGCCCCGCCACGAGATGATAGAGGGACGTCGCCGGCGCCGGCTCGTCCACGAAGCTGCCGTCCGCCCGCATCTTGTCCCGCCAGATTCCCGCCCGGGGCGTATCGAGGAACTTCGCCAGCCCCCCCGCCGCCGCCAGCGCCTGCGATTCGGTCCCGAAGGTGAGCGCCGCGCGCAGGCGCTCGGTCTGCGCCCAGAGCCGGGCCACGGGATCGCGCACGCTGAGGTCCGGCCAGACCGCGCCCACGGCGACGCCGCGCTCAGGATCGACGCCCTGCAGCCCGCGCTCGAACAGGCCCCGCACCACCGACCGAAGCCCTGTCTGCCCCCGGCGCTCGGCCCACTGGTCGAGGAGCCAGGCCCACTCGAACTGGTGGCCGGGCTCGATCAGGCCACCGTCGCCGTCGGGAAGCGGCCGCCAGGTCTCGTCGAAGAACTCCCGCAGGAGCCCGTCCTCCATGAAGCGGCCGAGCGCAAGCGCCACGACCTCGTCCGAGACGGCGGCCCAGCTCGCCTCCCCCGCCGCCTCCCAGGCGAGCGCCGCCTCGAGGAGGTGCATGTGGGCGTTGGCCTGGAACGGGTGCTCGCCCGCCTCCCGCCAGCCGCCGCCGGGGTGCCGCAGCGCCTCCATAGCCGTCAGCAGCGCCCCGGCCTCCCCGGCCCGGTCGCCGAGGCCGGCGGCGTGGAGGCCCGCCAGCGACAGCAGGGCGAAGGCCTGTTCGTAGAGCTGGGGCGTCGGGTCGGTGATCCGTCCCGCGGCGTCCGCCGCCCGGGCGAAGAGCCCGTCCGCCCGCAGGTAGTGCGCCCGGTGGAAATCGTGGGCCCGGCCGGCGGCCAGCCCATAGGCGTCGCCCCAGCCCTGCCCCGCCGCCGTGGCGAAGACCCACACCTGGCGCGTCTGCACCCGGCTGCGCCGGACGGCCCCGGCCGGGGCCCCGTCGGGCGTGAGCGCCTCCTGGAAGCTGCCGCGGCCCGCATCCACGCCCGCCGTCGACCACAGGGGCAGCGCCGCCTCGCGCAGCCAGTCGCCGTACCAGCGCGCGGCGTCGGAAAGGCTGCGGAAGTCGGGGGCCATGGCGCCAAATAGCCGAGCACACCGGGGGGCGCCATATGTGCAGGCGCGCAGGGCCGCGGCCCTGCGCGTTCGACGCCGCCGTAGCTTGCCGGTAATAGGTCGGTGACAAGAAGCACTTCAGGTTTGTCGGGATTCGGGGCGCGCATGTCGGGGAAGATCTATCCCGTGATCCTGTCGGGCGGTTCGGGCTCCCGCCTGTGGCCGCTCTCGCGCGAGAGCTATCCCAAGCAGCTCCTGCCGCTGGCCGGGCCGCGCACCATGCTGCAGGAGACCGCCCTGCGGGTCGGGGATGCGAAGCGCTTCCATCCGGTCATGGTCGTGGCCAACGCCGAGCACCGCTTCGTCATCGCCGAGCAGCTGCGCGAGATCGGCGCGGCGGCGCCCACCATCGTGCTGGAGCCCGCCGCCCGGAACACGGCCGCCGCCGTCGCCAGCGCCGCCTTGCTGGCCGGCGCCGAGGACCCGGACGCCCTGATCCTCGTCATGCCGGCCGACCACACCATCCCGGCGAAGGCCGACTTCCTCGCCGCCGTCGACGCGGGCCTGCCCGCCGCTCGCGAGGGCGCCCTGGTGCTGTTCGGCATCCAGCCGGACGCGCCGGCGACGGGCTACGGCTACATCCGGGGCGGCGAGACGCTGGGCGGCGCCGCACGGAAGGTCGAGGCCTTCGTCGAGAAGCCCGACCTCGCCACCGCCGAGGCCTACGTCGAGAGCGGCGACTACTACTGGAACAGCGGCATCTTCCTGCTGCCGGCGCGCGCCGTCCTGGCCGAGCTGGAGCAGCACGAGCCGGCGGTCCTCGCCGCGGTCCGCGCCGCCGTCGACGCCGCCCGCAGCGACATGGACTTCCTGCGCCTCGATCCGGAAGCCTTCGCCGCCTGCCCCTCCATCTCCATTGACTACGCCGTCATGGAGCGGACGAGCCGGGCCGCCGTCGTCCCCTCGACCTTCGCCTGGAGCGACGTGGGCGCCTGGAGCGCGCTGTGGGAGCTCGCGGACCGCGACGCCGACCAGAACGTGGAGATCGGCGACACCCTGGCCGAGAAGACCCGCGGCTCATACCTGCGCAGCGAGGGGCCGCTGATCGCCACGGTGGGCGTCGAGGACCTGATCGTCATCGCGACGCCGGACGCCGTGCTGGTGGCCAGCCGCCACGCCGACCAGGACGTGAAGCGCGTCGTGGAGCGGCTGAAGGCGTCGAACCACGAGACCGCCGTGCAGACCCGCCGCGTCTACCGCCCGTGGGGCTGGTACGAGGGCATCCACGTCGGCGAGCGGTTCCAGGTGAAGCGGATCACCGTCAATCCCGGCGGCAAGCTCAGCCTCCAGAAGCATTTCCACCGGGCTGAGCACTGGGTGGTGGTGAACGGCACCGCCGAGGTGCACCTCGACGGCGTCCAGAAGCTGCTCGGCGAGAACGAGAGCATCTACATCCCGCTCGGCGCCACGCACCGGCTCTGCAACCCGGGCAAGGTGCCGCTCAACCTCATCGAGGTGCAGTCCGGCGCCTACCTCGGCGAGGACGACATCGTGCGGCT
>NZ_DAISJG010000024.1:0-5307 GCF_036821595.1 Phenylobacterium sp. | reverse complement strand
ACCTCATCGAGGTGCAGTCCGGCGCCTACCTCGGCGAGGACGACATCGTGCGGCTGGAGGACGTGTACGCGCGGTCCTGAGGACCGCGACGCCTAGAAGAAGCGCTCGCCGATCCGGATCGTGTCGCCGGGCGCCACCTTGGTGGTGCCGGTGAGCGGGAACTCCTCTTCCTTGGCCCCGTCGGCGCGCTTGATGAACACCTTGCCCTTGTTGGCCCGGTAGGTGAATCCCTCCGCCGTGGCGACCGCGTTCAGCACCGTCAGCCCGTTGGTGTAGGGATACTCCCCGGGCTTGTTCACCTCGCCGAGGATGTAGAACGGCCGGTAGTTGAGCACCTCCACGCTGACGCGGGGGTCCCTGAGGTAACCGTTCTTCAGGGCCGCCTCGACGCGCTCCTGGAATTCGCGGGCGGTCAGGCCCACGGCCTCCACCTCGCCGATCAGCGGCAGGGAGACCTTGCCGGAGCCGCCGACGGTGAACTCGCCGGTCAGCGACTCCTCGCCGTAGGTGATCACCCGGATCTTGTCGGCCGATCCCAGGCGGTACTCGGGCACCTCGCGGGTGGCCCCCGCCTGCTGGGCGAAGGCCGTCGCAGGCAGCATGAGGCCGCAGACGGCCAGAACGGCGCCGGCGAGCAGCCCAACCAACTTCTTCATGACGCAACGCTCCGCACGTGCGGGTCCCCTCGAACGCGGCTTTCTACTTCAGACCGGCGCCGCGGGAAATAGGGCCGCCCGCGTCACGCCGACACAAGACCCGGGATGTAGAGCAAAGCCCGCGCCAGATTCGTGACTAATGCGATCTTAAGTGGCTAATCCAAGGTTACTTTTCCACGTCTTGGTAAACAGCGGAGGAACCATAAGCTTTAGGACTGTTTAAAGCATGTCTCTACAGTCAAAGTTAAAGCGGCGGGGCGCACAACTCACCCAACAACTACAAGATTGGGTGTGGTGTGGTGTCTTATTTCAATACGCTGGCCCAGCGTGCGCTCGTGGTCGGCCTGGGCTTCTCCGCGGCGGCGTGCGCCACCCTGCCGGAGCCTTCGGCGCCGATGACGCTGGGCGCCGCTGCGACGGCGCCGCGCGGCTTCGTGGAGTTCTGCGGCCGCCAGCCGGGCGACTGCGGCGCCTCGCCCGCCGAACTGGGCGCCATGAGCCGCGCCGCCCCGAAGGGCGCGCCCACGTCCGTGGCCGCCATCCAGTTCGACTGGAGCGGGGTGTTCGGGACGACCGCGCCCGCGCCGAAGGCGGTGATCCCGGTCGCGACCGCCCCGGCGCCGTCCGGCGACGCTGCGTTCAGCTTCGACTGGACCCAGGTGTTCGCCAGGCAGTTGCAGGCGCCGGTCGCCACCTCGGCGGCGGACGCCGCCGAACCAGCCGTCGCGGTGGCGGAGCCCATGCCGGCCGCCGAGAAGCTGCCGCTGACGCCCAGCCTCTGGTCCCTGGTCACCCGCACCAACGAGACCGTGAACCGCGCCATCGTGCAGCGCACCGACGCCCAGGCCTATGGCGTCGAGGAGATCTGGAGCACCCCGCTGCAGGCCGGGGTCCAGGTCGGCGACTGCGAGGACTATGTGCTCGAGAAGCGGCGCGCCCTGCTGGCCGCCGGCCTGCCGAAGGAGGCGCTCTCGATCGCCGTGGTCACGACGAGCAAGGGCCAGAGCCACGCGGTGCTGCTCGTGGACACCGCCGCGGGCGAGTATGTGCTCGACAACCTGAGCCCCTGGGTCCTGCCCTGGACCAAGACGAGCTACCAGTGGCGTGAGCGGCAGGTGGCCGGCTCCGCCGCCCGCTGGGCGTTCGCCGCCGGCCCGGTGCTCGAGACCAGCGCGCCGCGTCTCTTGCTCGCCAGCCTGCGCTAGGCTTTGCTCCCGCGCATTCGGAGCGGGGGCAAGGTGCAGATTCGGGCGGAGGACAGGGCCGGCGCGCCGTGGTGGACGCCCCGCTGGTGGGCGCAGGACGTGCGATGGCTGGCGCTCGCCGCGCCCGGACTGATCTTCGCCGGCCACGCCCTCTACGGCGCCATGCTGCCGAAGACGGCGCTGACGCTGGCGCTGCTCGGGGCGCTGCTGCTCGGCGCCTGCCTGGCCCATCCCAAGCTGCGGCGCGAACTCGGCCGGCTGCGCGGCCTCGCTCTGCCCGCGGCGCTGTTCGCCGCGGTGATCGTCGCCGGCCTCTGGTCGATGACGCCCTTCGCCCCCGGCGGTCCCCATCCGGTCTGGGCCTACGTCGGCATCTCCCCCGGGGCCGCCACCCTCGACAAGTCCCAGACGCTCCTCGAACTCATCAAGCTCCTCGGCCTGGGCTGCCTGTTCGGCGTCGGCGCGGCGTCGGGGGGCTCCGACGAGCGGGCCCGCTTGACGATCCATGCGACCCTGGGCCTGGGCGTCCTGCTCGCCCTTTGGTCCTTCCTCAGCTTCGCCGGCGGGGACCTGGGCCCGAACGTCCGGCGGCTGGGCGCCACCTTCGCCGCCCCGAACACGGCCGCCACCTTGTTCGGCATCTTGTTCATGCTGACGATCGGCGCCGGGATATCCCGGGCAAGGTCGGCGCCGTCCCGCGCCCGCTTCAGCAGCACGGCGCCGTTCGCGGCCGCCGGCCTGCTCTTTGCGGTCTCACTGCTCGCGACCGCTTCCCGCGGCGGCCTCGTCGCCACCGCCGCCGGTCTCCTCATCTTCGCGGCCCTACAGGTCTTCAGCGGAAAGTCCAACCTGTCGCGCGCCACGCTGGGGGCCGCGGGCGGGATGATCGCCGGCGCGGTGCTGCTGGCCTTCACGGGGCAGGAATTGGTCGCGCGCCTGATGGGCGAAGGCTGGGAGCTGGCCGGACGGCGCGAGGTCTTCGAGGCCCACTGGCAGGCGTTCAAGGGCGCGCCATGGATGGGTTACGGCCTCGGCAGCTTCGACACGCTCAACCGGCTGCTGCTCGATGCGCGCAACGCCGGAGACATCTGGACCGTCCGCGCGGCGCACAACGTCTATCTCACCTGGCTGGAGCAGGCCGGTCTGCTCGGCGCCCTGTCGATGTTCGCCGCGCTGGCGCTGATCCTGGCGCGTTCGACCCGCAACGGCCTGCGCCGCACCCGGATGACCGCGCTGATCTTCGCGCTGCTCGCCGCCGACGTGGTCGTGCTCGCCCATGGCGTCACCGACTTCGCGCTGGAGACCTATTCCATGGCCGCCTTCTGGAGCCTGCTGCTGGGGCTGCAGTTCGCCCTCGCCCAGGGTTCGTCCCGCCGATGACCGGGGACCGCACCCTCTCCGCCCTGGGCGGACTGGCCGTCGCGACCGCCCTCCTCGGCCTGGGCGGACTCGTCGTCCTGAATACGGGCGCGACGATCGGCGTCCGCCCCGTGGCTCTGGGCCTGAGCCAGGGCCACGACGAGGCGGCCTACCGGCGCCTGCTCGGCTCGCCCTCGGCGGCCGACCTGGACTGGGCAGAGGCGAAGTCGCGCGAGGCGCTGGCCGTCTCGCCGTACGAGAACGGCCCCCGCCTCCGCCTGGCCTATGTCGAGACCTTGCGGCACGGCCGCCTGACGCCGGCCGGCGTCGAATACTTCGCGCAGTCCTACGACCTGCTTCCCCTGGATCCGAACGTCGGCGCCTGGCGCATCGGCTTCGGACTGGAGCACTGGGAGAGCCTGACGCCCGAGGCGCGACGCGCGGTCTATGAAGAAGCCAGGGCCTTCTACCGCTTGGGCAGCCGGGAGGTCGGCGTGGAGCGCGTGCTCAGATCCGTCCGCAATCCCAGCGGACGTCTGGCCGCCGCCCTCTGGTTGCACAGTTTCGAGCGCAACGGGCGCTAGTGTGTCGTAAAACTGCATCAGTCACGGGCAATACCGAGGTGGTGAATATTTGATTTAGGATCGACTTCCCGTGCGGTCTAGCTTATGACGCTAAGTCTCGAACTCGAGTTGGGCGACGATTGGGACAAGCCATGAACCTCAAGAGCATGAGCCTCGGCGCGGCGATGCGCAGCCTCGTGGCGGTCGCAGCGATTGGCGGCGCGACCATGGTGGGGGGAACCGCCCTCGCCCAGCTCACCGCACAGGACCAGGGTTCCGCCCAGGCCCTGGCGACCGATATCGCCCAGGCCGTCCAGGCCGCGGTGGCCGCGAACGAGGGCCAGCCCGGCCCGGTGGTCGAGCAGGCGGTCGAGGCGGCCATCGCCCAGACCATCGCCGCGTCGAACGCCCCGCCCGCGGTGGCCAACGCCGCCATGGCGACGGCCGTCACCACCCTCTCCTCCCAGGGCCTGACCGCGGTTCCCGCGGTCGCCCAGGCGGTGCAGTCTCAGCAGGCTGTCGTGGTCGCCACGGCGGTGACCGCCGCCGTCCAGGCCGCCGCCTCCACCAGCGCGGGCCAGACGCCCGCGGCGCAGCAGGCCGCCGTCGAGCAGGCGATCGCCACCACCCTCGCCGTCGCCCAGGCCCCGCCGGCCGTCGCCAACGTGGCCATGGCCGCCGCGGTCAGCAATCTCGCCAGCGCGGGCGTGACGTCCACGCCGGCCGTCGCCGCCGCGGTGCAGGCCCAGCAGACCGTCGTCGTCGCGACCGCCGTCGCCGCCGCCGTCCAGACGGCTGCCGCCGCCACGGCGGGCGCCAGCCCGGCCGCGCAGCAGGCGGCCGTGGAGCAGGCCATCGCCAGCACGCTCACCACCGCGGCGGTTCCGCCCGTCGTGGCCCAGGCCGCGCTGACCACCGCCACCACCACCCTGGCCAGCCAGGGGATCAGCAGCCCGGCGGTCGTGGCCGCTGTGACCAGCACCCAGCAGACGATTGCGACCCAGACGGGCACGCAGCCGACGCAGCTGGCCCAGGGCCCGACCGGCGAGACGACCACGGGCACGGTCGAGGGGCCGCCGGCCCCGCCGCCGCCGCCGCCGCCGGTCGTGCCGGACTACCGCGGGTAACTGACGGTTCTTTAGGACGGGCTTTGGGGGGCTTGTCCGGGCTGCATCCGATCACGGGTGCGGCGTCGCGTACACGAACAGGGGATAGTGATCGTGATCGGGGATAAGCGGATCTTGGCCGCCGGAACGGCCATGCTTCTTGTGGGCGGGTACTCCACCGTCGTGCTGGCGCAGACGCCGGCCGGCGGCCCGTCCACCACGCCTTCCACGCAGCCCACCACCGGGCCCGCGGCGGAACGCGCCGGGATCGCCCTGCCGACGGAGGCCGCCAGCCTCTTCGCGCGCGATCGCAACGTCGCCGTGAACCAGCGGCCCCGCGAGGGCTACGAGGCGCGCGGCCTTCGGATGGGGACCTTCCTCGCCTATCCGAAGATCTCGGTGACCGCCGAGCACAACG
>NZ_DAISJG010000023.1:0-44903 GCF_036821595.1 Phenylobacterium sp. | reverse complement strand
CATGGCCGCGAGCTCGGCCAGCATGGCCGAGTGGCGGTCCTGGGCTGGGGCGTCGACGGACATGAACGTAACGGGAACACGGGTTCGCCAGAAAGGCAAATATTGGGTGGGGGAATTTCGACCACGCACCCCACGAACCCCACGAACCCCACGGACAGGACGGCTCCGCCGTCGGGGAACCACGGAAGACACGGAAGACGCCTGCGGCCCCTGCGCCTCACCCCAGCCACCCGCGAACCCCAAGCCGGGCGCCTCCGGCGCGCAACGGGCCCCTTCCCCGGCGACCGCAGCGGGCCCTCCTTTCCGTGTGGTCCGTGTATTCCGTGGTTCCTTCCTTTCCCCGTTCGTGCGGTTCGTGGGGTTCGTGGACAATCTTCACCCACTTGTCCGCCCCGGCGCCCCGCGCCGCAGTCGCGCATTGACTCCCCCCGCACGCCGGCTACACGGTCGCCCAACTCTCGCGGGAGAGACCGGGATTCGACCCCGGAGCCGAAGGCGCAACCGCCCCGGAAACGCTCAGGCAAAAGGACCGCGACGGGCTGATGCACGCTGGAAAGTGGCGTCCGGTTTCCGGGCGCCCGCCGAAGGAGCAAGGGCGCACGACCCGCGCCCGAAATCTCTCAGGCCCAAGGACAGCGGGGGCGCAGGATGCCGGGGCGCAAGGCCGCGGCGGACTGCATGGTCGTCAGCCGGAGTAGCCCACGTGTCCGACATGCCCGCCGAGAAGGTCCTCAAGACCACCCCGCTCACCGAGGCGCACGTGGCGCTAGGCGCGAAGATGGTCGAGTTCGCCGGCTACTCCATGCCCGTGCAGTACCCGGACGGCGTGCTCAAGGAGCACCTCTGGACCCGCGAGCACGCCGGGATCTTCGACGTCTCCCACATGGGCCAGGCGCGCCTGCGCGGCGTCTCCCCCCTCTCCGCCTTCGAGGAGGTCACCCCCTCCGACTTCATCGGCCTGAAGGCCGGCAAGCAGCGCTACTCGGTGCTGCTGAACCGCCAGGGCGGCATCATCGACGACCTGATGGCCGCGAGGCCCGTGGCCCCCGACGGCTCCGGCGACGACGGCCTCTTCGTGGTGGTCAACGGGGCCTGCAAGGACAACGACTTCCGGGTCATCGACGACGAGCTCGCGCCGCAGGTCACCATCGAGCGCCTGGAGGACCGCGCCCTGATCGCCCTGCAGGGTCCCAAGGCGGTCGACGTGCTCAAGCGCCACGTGCCCGAGGCCGCCGCCATGGTGTTCATGGACGCCCGCCTGCTCACCGGCTTCGGCGTCGACCTGATCGTCTCGCGCTCTGGCTACACCGGCGAGGACGGCTACGAGATCTCCGTCCCGGCCCACGCCGCCGTCTCGGTCTGGAACCAGCTCCTGGCCGACGAGCACGTGAAGCCCATCGGCCTGGGGGCCCGCGACTCCCTGCGCCTCGAGGCCGGCCTGCCGCTCTACGGTCACGACCTCGACGAGACCGTCAGCCCGATCGAGGGCGACCTGGCCTTCGCCGTCTCGAAGAAGCGCAGGGACGCCCGCGACTTCCCGGGCGCCGCCCGGATCGCGAAGGAGCTCGCGGAAGGCCCGGGACGCATCCGCGTCGGCCTGAAGGTCAGGGAAGGCGCCCCGGCCCGCGAGGGCGCCGAGATCGCCGACGAGGCCGGCGAGGTCATCGGCAAGGTCACCTCCGGCGGCTTCTCCCCCGTCCTGCGCCAGGGCATCGCCCTCGGCTTCGTGCCCCCCTCCCATTCGGAGCCCGGGACCCAGCTCAACGTCATCGTCCGCGGCAAGCCCCAGAAGGCCGAAGTCGTGAAGACCCCCTTCGTCCCCCACCGCTACGTCCGGAAGGGCGCCGCATGACGTCCTATCCGCTCGTCCCCGCGGAAGCGGGGACCCAGGCGTTTTCCGTTTCCAGCCTTCACCGGCCCGCGCCCGCGGCCACTTCGCAGCACAAACAAGCCTGGGTCCCCGCTTTCGCGGGGATGAGCGGGCTTGGGATCTGACCCGAGGAGACAACCCATGCGCTTCACCAAGGATCATGAGTGGGTCCGGCTCGACGGGGACGTGGCCACCGTCGGCATCACCGCCTACGCCGCCGAGCAGCTCGGCGACGTGGTGTTCGTCGAGGTCCCCGATGTCGGCAAGACCGTGAAGGCCGGCGACGGCTTCGCGGTGGTGGAGAGCGTCAAGGCCGCCTCCGACGTCTACGCCCCGGTGGCGGGCGAGGTGGTCGAGGCCAACCCCGAGCTCTCCGGCGCGCCCGAGACCGTCAACGCCGATCCCACCGGCGCCGGCTGGTTCGCGAAGCTGAAGGTCTCCGATCCCTCCGAGGTCGAGGCCCTCATGGACCAGTCCGCCTACGACGCCTACCTCGCCACGCTCTAGGTCCGCGCGAAGCGCGATCAAGATGAACCACGGAACACACGGACCACACGGACATCCCGCCCGCACGGCCTGTTCCGTGTCGTCCGTGTGTTCCGTGGTTCTCCCTCTTCTCTCTCGCTGAGATTCCGATGCGCTACCTGCCCCTGACCCCCGACGACCGCGCCGAGATGCTCGGCGTGATCGGCGCGCCCGACGTCGACGCCCTGTTCGCCGACGTCCCGGCCGCCGCGCGCAAGGCCGACCTGTTCGACCTGCCGCTGCACGCCGGCGAGTTGGAGGTGGAGCGGGAGCTGGCGGCGCTGGCGGCGCTCAACCGGCCGGCCGGCGCGGGGCCGTTCTTCTGCGGGGCCGGCGCCTACCGCCACCACGTCCCGGCGACGGTGGACCACATCATCCAGCGCTCGGAGTTCCTGACCTCCTACACGCCCTACCAGCCGGAGATCGCGCAAGGGACCCTGCAGGTCCTCTTCGAGTTCCAGACCCAGGTCGCCGCGCTCACCGGCCTCGATGTGGCCAACGCCTCCATGTACGACGGCTCCACGGCCTGCGCCGAGGCGGTGATGATGGCCCAGCGTGTCACCCGCCGGGAGAAGGCCATCCTCTCCGGCGGCCTGCACCCGCACTATGCCGCCACGACCCAGACCATCGCCCACGCCGAAGGCATGGAGATCGTCCGCCAGGCGGCCGCCATCGACGCCGAGGCCGCGGTGATCGACGCCATCGACGCCGAGACCGCCTGCGTCGTCGTCCAGACCCCCAACGTCTTCGGCGTGGTCACCGACGTGACGCGGATCGCCGAGGCGGCCCACGCCAAGGGCGCCCTGCTGATCGTGGTGACCCCCGAGGCCGTCTCCTACGGCCTGCTCAAGTCGCCCGGCGAGATGGGCGCCGACATCGCCGTGGCCGAGGGCCAGTCGATCGGCAACGCCCTGAATTACGGCGGCCCCTACGTCGGCCTCTTCGCCTGCCGCGAGAAGCTGGTGCGCCAGATGCCCGGCCGCCTCTGCGGCGAGACCGTCGACGCCGAAGGCCGCCGCGGCTTCGTGCTCACCCTGTCGACCCGCGAGCAGCACATCCGCCGCGAGAAGGCGACCTCCAACATCTGCACCAACTCCGGCCTCTGCGCGCTGGCCTTCACCATCCACCTCTCCCTGCTGGGCGAGACGGGCCTGAAGCAGCTCGCCGCCCTGAACCACAGCCGGGCCCGCGAGATGCGGACCGCCCTGGCCGGAGCCGGCCTGGAGATCCTGACGCCGCGGTTCTTCAACGAGATCGCCGTGCGCGTGCCCGGCGACGCCGGCGCCATCGTGGAGAAGGCGCTGGCCTCCGGCGTCGTCGCCGGCGTCCCCTATTCCCGCCTCGACCCCCACGCCGGCCTGGACGACGTCCTGCTGCTGGCCGCCACCGAGACCACCACCTCCGACGACATCGCGGCGCTTGCCGCCGCCCTGACCAAGGCCTGCGCCCAATGAGCATGTCCAACGTGGGCCGCCCCACCCGCCCCGAAGGCGCCGTCGCCTCCACCGCCCATCAGTCGCTGTCCGGCGGCCGTGGCCTGCTGCAGGACGAACCCCTGCTGTTCGAGCTGGGCGGCTGGGACAAGACCGGCGTCGACCTGCCGCTTCCCGAGCACGACGCCGCGGACCTCGGCGACCTGGTCCGCGCGGGCCCCATCGGCCTGGCCGGCCTCTCCGAGCCCGAGGCCATGCGCCACTACGTGCGCCTGTCGCAGAAGAACCACGCCATCGACCTGGCGCTCTATCCGCTGGGCTCGTGCACCATGAAGCACAACCCGCGGCTCAACGAGAAGGCCGCCCGGATGGCCGGCTTCGCCGACCTCCACCCCCTCCAGCCCCAGACCACGACCCAGGGCGCGCTCGCCCTCATGGACCGCCTGGCCCACTGGCTGAAGACCCTGACCGGCATGCCCGCCGTGGCGCTCTCGCCCAAGGCCGGGGCGCATGGCGAGCTCTGCGGCCTGCTCTGCATCAAGGCCGCCCACGAGGCCGCCGGCGAGGGCCACCGCCGCCGCGTCCTGGTGCCCACCTCGGCCCACGGCACCAACCCCGCCACCGCCGCCTTCGTCGGCTACTCGGTCACCGAGATCGCTCAGACCACGGACGGTCGCGTCGATCTGTCCGACCTCGAATCCAAGCTCGGCCCGGACGTCGCGGCCATAATGGTCACCAATCCCAATACCTGCGGACTGTTCGAGCGCGACATCCTGGAGATCAGCCGGCTGACCCATGCGGCGGGCGCCTACTTCTACTGCGACGGGGCCAACTTCAACGCCATCGTCGGCCGGGTCCGCCCCGGCGACCTCGGCGTCGACGCCATGCACATCAACCTGCACAAGACCTTCTCCACCCCGCACGGCGGCGGCGGTCCGGGCGCGGGTCCCGTGGTGCTCTCCCAGGCCCTCGCCCCCTTTGCCCCCGCCCCCTGGGTGGTCAGCGACGGCGACGGCCTCCGCCTCGTCGAGGAAGCCGTCGAGGACGCCGCCCAGGCGTTCGGCCGCATGAGCGCCTTCCACGGCCAGATGGGCATGTTCGTGCGGGCCTACGCCTACATGCTGAGCCACGGCGCCGATGGCCTGCGCCAGGTGGCCGAGGACGCCGTCCTCAACGCCAACTACGTCAAGGCCCGCCTGTCGGCCGAGATGAGCCCGGCCTTCCCCGAAGGCCCCTGCATGCACGAGGCCCTGTTCGACGACGCCTGGCTGGAGGACACCGGCGTCACCACCCTCGACTTCGCCAAGGCGATGATCGACGAGGGCTTCCACCCGATGACCATGTACTTCCCGCTGGTCGTCCACGGGGCCATGCTCATCGAACCCACCGAGACCGAGCCCAAGGCCGAGCTCGACCGGTTCTGCGACGCGCTCCTGGCGCTCGCAGGCGCGGCCAAGGCCGGCGACGTCGACCGCTTCAAGGGCGCGCCCTACCTCGCCCCCCTGCGCCGCCTCGACGAGACCCAAGCCGCCCGCAAGCCGAAGCTGACCTGGAAGCCCGAGGCCGCCTGACGGGGCCCTGTGTCACGCTCGCCATGGCGAGTGTGGCTTTGGCGCCATCAGCCGGTGAATAGGCCCGCGTTAGCAAAATTTAACGCGCCTCTGCCTTTACGATTCACCGGGGCGTTCGCATATCGAGAGGGCGTGACGGCGGAACCTCCCCAAGCCCCCGCGCGCTCTCGGGTACCAATATGTCACTCGTCTTGCCCTCGCCGCGCGCCCGGCGCGCTACGGACGATCTCGCGCCCGAGATCGTGGGCCGCCTCGTGCGAGGCGCGCTGGTGACGCTTGGCGGCCTGATCGTCGTGGCCGGCGTGCTGATCGCCCCAATCCCCGGACCCGGCGGGATCCCCGTCATCGCGGTCGGCCTGATCGTGATCCTGCGCAATTCCTACAAGGCCAAGCGGGTCTTCGTCCGCGCCCACCGCCGCTGGCCGAAGGTGGTCCATCCGATCCGCCGGCTGATGCGCCGCGAGCCGGAGATCGCCTCGGTCTTCTGGCAACAGTACCTGCGGGTCGAGCGCTTCGCCCTGCCGAAGCGCTACCGCCTCGGCGTCCGCGGCCGCCGGCGCCTGAAGCGCCAGTTCCGCTAGGCCGACAAAGAGAAAGCCCCGGAGCGCGCTCCGGGGCTTCGTTCTTTCGGGCCGGCGAGACCGCTACTGCAGCTTCGAGGCCAGCTGGCCGATCGCCCGGTCCACGAGCGGATCGGCCTTGGCGCCGGCGACGCGGCCGGACAGCACCTGCTCGGCCATCTGCACCGCCAGGTCGGCGGCCGAGGCGCGGACCTCGTCCATGGCGCGGCGCTCGGCGTCGGCGATCTTGCGCTCGGTCATCTCCTGGCGGCGCTTGAGGCTCTCCTCAAGCTTCGCCTTCGCCTCGGCTTCGTAGGCCCGGGCCTGGGCCTGAGCCTGCTCCAGCATCGCCTTGGCGTCGGCCTCGGCCTTCGCGCGCTCGGCGCGCAGGTCGGCCAGCAGGCGCTCGGCCTCCTCGCGGATCCGGGCGGCCTCGTCGAGGTCGGCCTGGATGGTCTTGGCCTTGGCGTCCAGCATGCCGGCGACGGCCTTCGGGGCCTTGGCCACGAAGATCACGATCGCCAGGAAGATCAGCAGACCGACGCCGACCCAGAATTCGGCCTCGGCCGGGTTCAGGAAGGCGGGCATCAGGCGGCTCCTTGGCGGGTGGCCATGGCCTTGGCCTCGGCGGCCGAAGGCGCGGCTCCGGTCAGCTTCTCGACGATGGCCAGGGCGGTGTCCGTGGCGATGCCCTGGACGTTGCTCATGGCCTGGTCGCGGGTGGCGCGGATCCGGGCCTCGGCCTCGTCCATCTGGGCCGCGAGGCGCTGATCCTCGGCGGCTTGGCGGGCGGCGAACTCGGCCGCAGCCTTGGCCTGGGCGTCGGACGCCACGCGGCGGGCCTCGGCCCGGCCCTGGGCGATCTCGGCCTGGGCGGCGGCGGCCTGGGCGTCGGCCTCGGCCTGCACGCGCCGGGCTTCCTCGAGGGCGCCGGCGATGGTCTCGGCGCGCGTATCCACGACCTTGCGCAGCCGGGGCACGAAGACCCGGGCGAGCAGGACGTAGAGGATCGCAAACAGGACCAGCAGCCAGACGATCTGGCCGCCCCAGTACTCGAACCGGAACTGTGGCAGGCCGCCGCCTTCGCCGCCGTGATGGGCGACTTCGGTCGTGCCGGCCGGAACCTCGTGGCCGTGGACCGCTTCCGCGGCCTCGGCGGCGGGGTTGCCGTCGTGGTCACCCGTAGGGGTGGGAGTCGTAGCCATCGGAGGCAAGTGTTCCTAGGCGCTGGCGGGCGGCTCCAAAGCTGGAGCCGCCTTTGGCGGAGCTGTCTTAGGCGGCGAAGAGGATCAGCAGGCCGAGCACGAAGGCCAGGATGCCCAGGGCTTCGGTCAGAGCCGCGCCGAGGATCAGGTTCGTGAACTGGCCGCCGGCCGCCGACGGGTTACGGGTGGCGCCTTGCAGGAACCCGCCGAAGATGGTGCCCACGCCGATGCCCGCGCCGATCATGCCGAGGGTCGCGAGGCCAGCGCCGATGAACTTAGCCGCTTCCGCTTCCATGGTGTCCTAGTCCTAGATCAAGGGTTGAAAGTTTGAGGGTTGGATCCGGCCGTCAGTGGTGATGGCCGAGGTTGACCACGTCGTTGAGGTAGACGCAGGTCAGAACCGCGAAGACGAAGGCCTGCAGGAAGGCCACGAGGAACTCCAGCGCCGTCAGGGCGACCACGCCCGCCAGCGACAGGCCCGCGGCCGGAATGGCCAGCAGGCCCAGGCCGCCGCCGGCCGCCAGGGCGCCCAGCGAGACCACGAAGCCGGCGAACACCTTCAGCGCCACGTGGCCGCCCAGCATGTTGCCGAACAGACGAAGGGCGAGGGTGACCGGGCGAAGGGCGAAGGAGATGAACTCGATCGGGGTGACCAGGATCAGCATGTACCAGGGCACGCCCGCGGGGACGAACAGCTTGTACATGGCCGCGCCGTTGCGGACGAAGCCGACGATCAGCACGAGCAGGATGGTCATGATCCCGAGCGTGGCCGTGATGGCGAGCTGCGAGGTCGCCGTGAAGACCAGGAACATGCCCAGCAGGTTCATCACCAGGATGAACAGGAAGATCGTGAAGACGTAGGGGAAGAACCTCCGCCCCTCGTGGCCGATGATGCTCTCGGTGAGGTTGTCGATGTAGCTGAACACCCCCTCGCCGATCAGCTGCAGGCGGCCCGGCACCACGGTCGGGCGCGCGGTCACGGCGGCGAAGAAGGCGACGATCAGGCCCGCCGCAAGCGTCATCGCCAGCGTCGAGTTGGTGAACGCCATGTCGATCGTCCCGAGACCGGGGATCGAGAAATCCGGGAGGTCGACGATCTTCGTGACCTCGAACTGGTGCATCGGGTCGGCCATGCCGCCTCGAACTCCTCAATCTTCGTCTTCGTCGTCGAGGGGCAGGTCCTTGGGGGGACCGTATTCCTTCGCGACCTCGGCGGACATCTGCTGCGCAGAGCGCACCGCCATCCAGATCGACACGCCGAAGCCCACGAGGACCCCGACGATCATACCCCAGGGTCGGATGCCGAGGACCGCATCGGCGATCGCGCCGAACGCCAGCCCCACGAACACCCCGCCGATCAGCACGCCGATCAGGCGGTACCCATACCCCGACACCTTGGCGGCCGCGGCGTCGTGAGACACCTGCCGCGCCTGGCGCGCCTCCAGAGCCTTCGCCCGGGCGTTCAGGCGCTGTAGCGCCTCATCACGCGATTCGTCCGGGTTCGACATGGGCGGTGCGCCAACGGCCCGCCGTGTCGCCACGGCGGAGGGGGGCTTGAAAGTCGCGCGGAACCTATAGACCGCGCTGCGGTGCGTCAAGGCTGGCCGCCCCGTATTTAGGTCTTTGATTTTACTAATCTTCTAGCGCCGCCGCGACATTGCCGCAGCGGGACCCCGAAGCTATTCGGCCGCCATGGCCTCGGCTTGCCGCAGATCGACGCTCACGAGCTGCGAGACGCCCCGCTCGGCCATGGTCACGCCGAACAGCCGGTCCATGCGCGACATGGTCACCGGATTGTGGGTGATGGCGATGAACCGGGTCTGGGTCCGGCGCCGCATCTCGTCGATCATGTTGCAGAACCGGTCGACATTGGCGTCGTCCAGGGGCGCGTCCACCTCATCGAGGACGCAGATCGGGGCCGGCTGGGCCAGGAAGACGGCGAAGATCAGGGCCGAGGCGGTCAGCGCCTGCTCGCCGCCGCTCATCAGGCTCATGGTCGCCAGCCGCTTCCCCGGCGGGCAGGCGTAGATCTCCAGGCCCGCCTCCAGCGGGTCGTCCGATTCGACCAGCCTCAGCTCCGCCTGGCCGCCCTCGAACAGGGCGGAGAACAGCGTCTTGAAGTGCTCGTTGATCACCTCGAACGCCGCCACCAGGCGCTCGCGGCCCTCGTGGTTGAGCTCGTCGATCCCCTGGCGCAGGCGGGCGATGGCGCCGGTCAGGTCGGCCTTCTCGGCGAGCATGCCCTGCAGTCGGGTGGAGAGCTCCACGGCCTCCTCCTCGGCGCGCAGGTTCACCGGCCCGATCTGCTCGCGCTGGCGCTCCAGGTTGTAGAGGTGGGCCTCCATCCCGCCGGCGTCACCGGGAATGGCCACCGCCTCGTCCGCCAGCTTCTTCGCCAGCTCGCCAGGCTCGATCTGGGCGGTCTCGCGAATCTGGACGGTGACCTCGGTGAGGCGCTGGACGGCGGCCTCGGCGTGGGCGGCGAGGCTGGCGCGCACCTCCCGAGCCTCCGATGCCTCCGCCTCGGCGGCGCGCAGGCCCCGCTCGGCCTCGGCCCGTTCGTGCTCGGCGGCGGCGAGCGCGTCCGACGACTTGGCCCGGCGGGCCTCGGCGGCGGCGAGTTCGTCCAGCAGCGTCGCGCGGCGCCCGGCCAGGGTGTCGGGCTGAGCCTTCACCCGCTCCAGCTCGGCATGAGCCTTGGCGCGGGCCTGGACGAGCTGCTCCAGGCGCTTGGCCGCGGCCTGCGCCCGGCGGCTCCAGTCGTCCCGCTCGCGGCTCAACTGCTCCAGGCGGCTGGCGCGGCCGGCGCGTTCGCGCACCTCGATGTCCAAGGCCGCGCGCGCCCCGGCGGCGGCCTCGCGGGCGGGACCTGCCGCGGCGCGGGCGGCGGCCAGCCGCTCGGCGAGGTCGCTCCCCTCGCCCTCGCCAGCGGCCGTTTCCAGCACCGACTTCAGCGCCGCCTCGACCTCGGCAAGCTCGGCCTCGAAGCGGCGGATCACGTCATCGAGCGAGGCGGCGTGCGCCTCGCGGCGGGCGGCCTCGCGCTCGAAGCGTTCCAGGGCGGCGCGCGCCTGGGCGGCCTTCTGCTCCAGAGGCGGCGGTTCGCGGCGGGCGTTGCGCAGGCCTTCCTCGGCCGCCTTCAGCCGGGCGGCGGCGGCCTGGGCGGTCTCCCGCGCCGCCTTGGCCCTGGGCTCCAGCTTCTCGATCTCGGCCTCGACCTCGGCCAGGCGGGTCTTCTGCTCCAGCCGCACGGCGGCGGGCTTCGGCGCCTCGGCGCGGGCGGTGAAGCCGTCCCAGCGCCAGAGGTCGCCTTCCTTCGAGACCAGCCGGCCGCCGACGGGCAGCGCGCTCTGAAGCCGGTCGCCGTCGGCGCGGTCCACCAGGGCCGTGAACTTCAGCCGCGCCGCCAGCGCCGGCGGCGCCTTCACCAGCGGGCCGAGCGGCGTCGCCCCCTCGGGCCAGGCCGGAGCCTCGGCCTCGCGACCGCCCCAGAAGGCCGGCGCCTTGGGATCGAGGGCCGCGTCCAGGTCGTCGCCGAGCGCCGCGGCCAGCGCCTTCTCGTAGCCGCGGTCTGGGCTCACCGAGTCCAGCGCCGGGGCGAAGCCGCCGCGGCGCGCCTGGGCGACGAGGCCGGCGAGCGCCCGGGCCTCGGCGGTGAAGCGGCCGAGCTGTTCCTCCAGCTTGCGGCCGGCGTCCCGGGCGGCGGCCTCGGCCTCGATGGCCTTCGTCCGCTCGTCCTCGGCGGCGTCCAGGGCGGCGCGGGCGGCGGCAAGCGCGGCCTCCGCCTGCTCGAGGTCGGCCGCGGCCTGGGCGGCCTGCGGGTTGGTCGGCGGCCCCAGCGCCTCGCGCTCCTGGCGGGCGTGGTCGAGGGCGCGCTTCGTGCGGGCCACCCGGCCCTGCGCCTCCTCCACCCGCTGGGCGGCTGCGCGGCGGTGGGCCTCCTCGGCGGCGGCCTGGGCGGCGAGCGCCTCGACCTCGGCGTCGGCCGCGGCGCGGGCGGCCTCGGCGGCGCGCGCGGCGGCCTCCAGCTCCGGGGTCCGCTCCGGCGCGGCGGCGATCGCCCCCTGCAGCGCGGCGATGTCCCCGGCCAGCCGCTTCAGCGCCGCGTCGGCGTCCTCGACGATGTGCGCTTCGCGGGCGTTGTCGGCGTCGATCCGGGCGAGGTCGTCGGTGAGCCGCTTCAGCTCCGCGGCATGGGCCTCGTCCTCGCGGTCCAGCCGGTCCTTGTCGATCGCCAGCTTGTGCAGAATGGCCGCCGCGATGGTCTCGGCCTCGCGCAGCGGCCTGATCGCCTCCTCGGCCGTGGCGGCGCGGGTGGTGGCGGCTGCGGCCGCGCGGGCCGTCTCTTCCACCGCGCGGACGGCGGCGGCGGCCTCGGCGCGCAGCCGCTCGGCGGCCTCGCGCGCCTCGTTCCAGCGGGCCACCAGCACGGCCCCCTGCAGGGCGCGGATCTCGGCCGACAGCTTCTTGTAGCGCTCGGCCTGGCGGGCCTCCCGCTTCAGGCGGTTGAGGTTGGTCTCCAGCTCGCCGGCCACGTCCTCGAGCCGGTTGAGGTTGGTCTCCGCCGCGCGCAGGCGCAGCTCCGCCTCGTGCCGCCGCGTGTGCAGGCCGGAGACGCCGGCCGCCTCCTCCAGGATCATCCGCCGGTTCTGCGGCTTGGCGGCGATCAGCTCGGAGATCTGGCCCTGGCGCACCAGGGCCGGGGAGTTGGAGCCGGTGGAGGCGTCGGCGAACAGCAGCTGGACGTCGCGGGCCCGGACCTCGCGGCCGTTGATCCTGTAGGTGGAGCCTTCGCCCCGGTCGATCCGCCGGACCACCTCGATCACCGGATGGTCGTTGAAGGCCGGCGGCGCGCTGTGGTCGGAGTTGTCGATGGTCAGCGACACCTCGGCGTGGTTGCGCGAGGGCCGCCTGTCGGCGCCGGCGAAGATCACGTCGTCCATGCCGCCGGCGCGCAGCGACTTGGCGGAATTGGCGCCCATCACCCAGCGCAGCGCTTCCAGCAGGTTGGACTTGCCGCAGCCGTTCGGCCCCACGATGCCCGTGACTCCGGGCTCGATCCGGAATTCGGTCGAATCGACGAAGGACTTGAAGCCCGAAAGGCGCAGCCGCTGGAAGTGCACCGCCCCTGCGCTCCTCCCTATTTCCTGCCGGCCGCGGCGATCGCCGCGTCCAGGTCGGCCAGGGTGTGGACGTCCACCGCCTTGCCGTTGACGAAGAAGCTCGGCGTCGACTTGATCCCGTCTTCGGCGAGCACCCGGCGGACGCGAGCGTCCATGGCCTGGATCTGGGCCTCGTCGCGCAGGCAGGCGTCGAACTGGGCGTCGCTCACGCCGTTGGCGCGGCCGATCTCCTGCAGCACCGGCTTGATGTTGCCGGACGTCCAGCGCGGCTGGCTGCGGAACACCTCGTCCACGACCTTGAAGTACCTGGCCGGCGAGGCGCCGTTGCAGCGCGCCAGCAGGAAGCCCGCCACCGCCACCTGCTGCGGCGGGGTGGGGAGCTCCTTCAGCGTGTAATGGACCCGGCCGGTGTCGATGTACTTGGCCCTGAAGGCCGGGAACACCGTGGCGTTGAACTCGGCGCAGTGCGGGCAGGTGAGCGAGGCGTACTCCACCACGCTCACCTTGGCCTTCGGGTTCCCCAGGCTCATGTCGCCGGGCGCGGCCACGCCCGGAGCCGCCGCCGCCGGCCCGACCGCCAGCGCGGCGGCGAGGACCGCGGCGGCGAGGGCTTCGCGGCGGCTCGGGCGCATTACTTCTGCGCCTCGGCCACGGCGGCCTCGAGCTGGGCCAGGGTGACTTCGCCGGACGCGATCTGCTTGCCGTTGATCACGAAGGTCGGCGTGCCGGTGATCTTGTCCTCGCGCACCGCGCGGGTGACCCGGGCGTCCAGCGCCTTGATCTCTTCCTCGTCGGTCAGGCAGGCGTTGAACTGCTCTTCGGTCAGGCCCGCCGACTGGGCGATGCGCAGCAGCACCGTGCGGACGCCCGTGGCGTCGCCGGTCTGGAACATCTCGGCCTGGTTATGGAAGATGGCGTCCACGACGCTGAAATACTTGTCCTCGCCGGCGCAGCGGGCCAGCAGGAAGCCGGCGGTGGCCACCTGCTCGGGCGGAGTCAGGAACTCCTTGAGCGTGTAGTGCACCTTGCCGGTGTCGATGTACTTGGTCTTGAAGGCCGGGAAGACCTCGTTGTTGAACTGCGCGCAGTGGCTGCAGCTCATCGAGGCGTACTCGACCATCTTCACGGGCGCGTTCGGATCGCCCATGGACATGTCGCCTTCGGCCGGGCCGGAGGCGCCGCCCTTGGAGCAGCCCGCCAGCGCGAGGCCCGCGACGGCCGCGGCGGCGAGGAGGAGACGACGGCTCAGCATGTTCGAACGCCCTCTGAAAGTCCGAATAAAGGATTAAAGCGCGATTCCCCGCGCTGCGGCGAACTGCCCTTAGGCGATGGGACGGTGGCGGTTTTTAGTCAACCTGCCGCTGGCGCCGCAGCACGCCGCGCCCCAGCGACATCAGGGCCTGCTTGAGCTTGCCGTCGGGGGCGGCGGCCAGGTCCTTGGCGAGCTTCGCCTCCTGGGCGGCGTCGAGCGGCGGCAGCCGCCGCTTCGGCGCAGGCGCCTCGCCGGCGTGCCGCAGCGGACCCTGCACGATCCGCAGCTTCTGCACCGCCTCGGGCCCCAGGAACAGGTTCACCCGCGCCAGGATCTCGTGCGCCTGGTGCTGGATGATGGCGGCGGACGGCCCCGCGACCCGGATCTCCAGGGAGGAGGCCCCGCCGTTGCGGCCCTTCACCAGCTTCACCGGCTCGGTCCGCCGGGCGATCTCGACGCCCACCACCTCGCGCCAGCGCGCCTGCAGGGCGCCGGGCCCCTGGCCGAACCTGGCGTCCATCTCGCGGACCAGCTTGTTGAGCCCACGGCCGGCCGGCGGCGGCGGCCGGTGCTGCGGCCGCGTGCGCTTCTCCGCCAGGATGCGGAGCGCCTCTTGCGGGGATGGGAGCGGCCGGCGGCGCATGACGGGCCTTTCTACCGTCATCCCGCGGTCGCGCGCGAGTGTGATCCGAGGGAGCCTGGCGGTCTGTGACGATTCAGCATGGGCCCCCTCGATTGGCTTCCGGCCTGCCGCCGGATGACGATATGGGAGGTCGTGGACCTCCGCCCCGCCCTCCTCGCCTGGTACGACGCCAACGCCCGCGACCTGCCCTGGCGCGTGCGGCCGCAGCAACATGCCGCCGGCTTGCGCGCCGATCCCTACCGGGTGTGGCTCTCGGAAGTGATGCTGCAGCAGACCACCGTCCCGCACGCCACGCCTTACTTCCTGAAGTTCCTCGCCCGCTGGCCCACGGTCTCCGATCTCGCGAACGCGCCCGACGCAGACGTGATGGGCGCCTGGGCGGGGCTCGGCTACTACGCCCGGGCCCGCAACCTGCTGGCCTGCGCCCGGGCGGTGGCAAACGACCACGGCGGCGTCTTCCCGGACACCGAAGAAGGCCTGCGCGCCCTGCCCGGCCTGGGGCCCTACACGGCGGCCGCCGTGGCGGCGATCGCCTTCGACCGGCCGGCCAATGTCGTCGACGGCAATGTCGAGCGGGTGATGGCGCGCCTGTTCGCGGTCGAGCCGCCGCTGCCGGACGCCAAACCGGAGCTGAAGCGCCTGGCCGGGGCGCTGGTCCGCGACGACCGCCCCGGCGACTGGGCCCAGGCGCTGATGGATCTCGGGGCCACCATCTGCCGGCCGAAGCAGCCGCTGTGCGACCGCTGCCCGGTGGCCGCCCACTGCGCGGCGCTGGCCGCCGGCGCGCCCGAGACCTACCCCCGCCGGACGGCGAAGGCCGAGCGGCCGCACCGCTACGGCGTGGCCTATGTCCTGACCCGCGGCGACGAGGTGGCCCTGGTCCGCCGGCCGCCCAAGGGCCTGCTCGGCGGCATGCTGGCCCTGCCCACGTCCGAGTGGCGGGCCGACCGCTGGGGAGAGGCCGAGGCGCTGTCCGCCGCGCCGGCCGACGCCCCGTGGCGCGGGGTCGGCGAGGTGGAGCACGGCTTCACCCACTTCACCCTGACGCTTCAGCTCCTCCGGGCGGAAGGCGACGCGCGGGATGTCATCTGGAGCCCGCGGCGGGATCTAGACGCCCTGCCGAGCGTGTTCCTCAAGGCCGCGCGCGCCGGGCTCACGAACCTGCTCTAGCCTTCGGGAAGACGAACACCAGGATCGTCAGGCCGGTGAGCGACATCACCAGGGCCGCGGCCGGGATGGCCGGCACGCCGAAGCCCGCCAGCGCCGCGCCGCCCAACGCCGAGCCCAGCGCCTGGCCCACCGAGATCACCGAGCCGTTGAGGGCGAGCGCCACGGGCGCGCCCTCGGTCATGCGGATCAGCCGGTTCTGGATCACCGGCGTGATCGAGAACAGCGCCGTGGCCGCCAGGAAGATGGCGAAGGCGACCAGCAGCTGGCTGGGCAGGCCGGGCGGCGCGGCATGGTGGGTGGCGGCGAAGTGGGTGCTCATGGCCGCCGCCTGGATCAGGAAGCCCTGGATGATCCAGGCCTTGCCGGCGTCGCGGTCGGCGGCCCGCCCGCCCAGCCACAGCCCCGCGATCGAGCCCACGCCGATCATCGCCTGGAAGACGCCGACGCCAGCGCCGGTCACCCCCGCCCCCACCCGCACGATCGGGGCGATGTAGAGGTTGAGCGTCATGTTGGCGGCGAAGGTCAGGAAGGTGGTGGCGTAGAGCGGCCAGATCGCCGCGACGTCCAGCCGGCCGCCGGTCCGCTTCGGCGGCGCGGGCACGCGCGGCATCAACAGCAGCACCCCCGCCAGCGCCAGGCCGGACAGCAGGGCCGCGAACAGGAAGGTCGCCCGCCAGCCGAACACCGAGCCGACCACGCTGCCCATCGGGATGCCCAGCACGAAGGCGAGCGTCATGCCGCCCGAGACCATGGCGATGGCCGAGCCCCGCCGCTCCGGCGGCGCGAGCTGGGCGGCCGCCACGCTCGCCGACGGGCCCGAGATCGCCCCCGCCAGACCGGCCAGGGCGCGGAGCAGGAAGAGCGTGCTGAAGTCGGGTGTGAAGGCGCAGGCCAGGTGCAGCGCCAGTCCGAGGCTCAGCCCCATGACGATGGTGAGCTTGCGGTCGAGCCGGCCCAGGCCCCAGGCCACGAAGGGCCCGAGCACGGCCGAGGTCAGCACGAAGGCGGTCTGCAGCTGGCCGGCCACGGCGGTCGTCACGCCGAGGTCCGCCGCCATCACCTCCAGCAGGCCTGCGAAGATGAAGGCGCTCGACCCGAAGGCGAAGGTCACCATGGTCAGCACGAAGATGCGCGGGTTCACGATCCTCGTCCGTCCACGGCTCTGCCCCTCCCCGATCCTCGCCTCAGGTTGGGGAGGATTCCGCGGACGGTCCAGTTAGAAGAACTGGGATGGCGCTCAGGCCGGCAGCTGGCTGCGCACCTTGGCCCGCAGCACGTCGATGGGGGCCAGCCCCGCGTCCGACTTGAAGTGCCAGTAGGTCCAACCGTTGCAGGCGGGCGCCGACTGCACCATGGCGCCGACCTTGTGGATCGAACCGGTCAGCTCGCCCACCGCCAGCGAGCCGTCGGCGCGCACGCGCGCGGCGTTGCGGCCCTTGGAGCAGTAGAGGACGTCGCCCGGCCGCAGGAGGCCGGCCTCGACGATCTGGCCGAACGGGATGCGCGGCTCGGACTTCTTGGAGCCGGTGACCATCACCTCCTCCGGGGAGGCAGGGATCACGCGGGCGATCCGCGCCTTGGCGAGACGGGCATACTGCTCCTCCCGCTCGATGCCGACGAACCGGCGGCCCAGCCGCTTGGCCGCCGCCCCAGTGGTGCCGGTGCCGAAGAACGGGTCGAGGATCACGTCGCCCGGCCGGGTGGAGGCCAGGATCACCCGGTGCAGCAGGGCCTCGGGCTTCTGGGTCGGGTGCGCCTTCGCCCCCGTCTCGTCCTTCAGCCGCTCCTCGCCGGTGCACAGCGGCAGGCTCCAGTCGGAGCGCATCTGCAGCTCGTCGTTGGCCATCTTCATGGCGTCGTAGTTGAAGGTGTAGCGCTTGCCGCCCCGGCTCTTGGTCGCCCAGATCAGGGTCTCGTGGGCGTTGGTGAACCGCGTGCCCTTGAAGTTCGGCATCGGGTTGGCCTTGCGCCAGACGATGTCGTTCAGGATCCAGAACCCGAGGTCCTGCAGGGTCGCGCCGACCCGGAAGATGTTGTGGTAGCTGCCGATCACCCACAGCGCGCCGTCGTCCTTCAGGACGCGCCGGCATTCCTTCAGCCAGGCCTTGGTGAAGGCGTCGTAGGCCTCGAAGCTCTCGAACCGGTCCCAGTCGTCGTCGACCGCGTCCACCTTCGAATTGTCCGGACGCAGCAGGTCGCCGCCGAGCTGCAGGTTGTACGGCGGGTCGGCGAAGACCAGGTCGACAGAGCGGTCGGGGAGCTTCTTCAGCTCCTCCAGGCAGTCGCCCTGGATGATGGTCTCGGCCGGAAAGCCCATGGGTAGCCCTTTGGAAACAGGAGTCTGAATCCTCGGGGCTCATGGTGAAGGCCCCGTTGCCAATCATGGTCAACGGGAAGTTAAGGAAGCTCTAGCCGCCGGGCCTACTCCGCCGCCTCGAACGGCAGTTCGTCCTGCACGGCGTCCCCGAACGCCTGCAGCGGGTCCTTGCCCATCAGGGCCAGCTTCACCGGTCCCCAGGCCATGCGGTGGATGGGCGAGGGCCCCAGCTCCAGCAGGGCCTGGGCGTGGATCGGGGCGCGGTAGCCCTTGTGGCTGGCGAAGCCGTAGCCGGGATAGACCTGGTCCATCTCGGCCATCAGCCGGTCGCGGGCGACCTTGGCCAGGATCGAGGCCGCGGCGATGGACTTCGACTTGGCGTCGCCGCCCACCACCGTCTTCACCTCGCAGGGCAGCTTGAAGCGGTAGTTGCCGTCCACCAGCGCGTGCGTCGGCTGCACCGCCATGGCCTCGATCGCCCGGCACATGGCCAGCCCCGTGGCGTGCAGGATGTTGAGGCTGGCGATCTCCTCGACGCTCGCGAAGCCGACGCCCCAGGCCACGGCGCGGCCCTTGATCTCGACCTCCAGGCTCTCGCGCGTCCTGGCGTTCAGCTTCTTGGAATCGTCCAGCCCCTTCGGGTGCCTGCGCGGATTGGGGTCGAGGATCACCGCCCCGGCGCACACCGGCCCGGCCCAGGGCCCCCGCCCCGCCTCGTCGACGCCGCAGACGATGGCGTCGACGAACGCCTTCTCCAGCAGGAAGCTCGGGCCCTTAGCCATGCGCGCAGCCCTTCACTTCGTCGTGGCGGAAGCAGCAGGTGAGGTGGTCGTTGACGATGCCTGTGGCCTGCATCCAGGCGTAGACGATCACCGGCCCCACGAACTTGTAGCCCTTCGCCTTCAGCGCCTTGGACACCTCCACGGCGAGCGGCGTCTGGGCCGGCACCTGGCCGACGTCCGACCAGGCGTTCTGCACCACCTTGCCGTCGGTGAAGCCCCAGCAGAAGGCGGCGAAGTCCTCGCCCTTCTCCCGCATGTCGAGATAGGTGCGCGCGCTGGCGATGGCGGCGTCGATCTTGGCGTTGGAGCGGACGATGCCCGGGTCGGCCATCAGCCGGGCGCGGTCGGCGTCGCCGTAGGCCGCCACCTTCTCGGGATCGAAGCCGTCGAAGGCCGCCCGGAAGGCGTCGCGCTTCCGAAGGATGGTGATCCAGGCGAGCCCCGCCTGGAAGCCGTCGAGCACCAGCTTCTCCCAGAGCGCGCGGGAATCGTACTCTGGCACGCCCCACTCCGTGTCGTGGTAGGCCTCGTAGAGCGGGTCGCCGGCCATGCCGCGCCAGCCGCATCTCTGAACGGGAGCGGTCATCGCCGGCACTCTCAGCCGAGCGCGCGCCGAACCTCAAGGGGCGTTCGCGCCGCATCGGCGGATTCCGGCCGGCTTATCCCCAGCCGCGTGGGCTAGGCCGCCTCTCCAACCGCCTCGGCCATCCACTCGGGGACCTCGGCGCGCGCCGGCCGGCCGTCCACGGTCAGCTCGGCGCCCAGCGCGCGGTCCAGGCGCAGCAGGGCGAACGCCCGGCCCTCGGCGCCCGACAGCACCTCGCCGGCCCGCCGCTCGCCGGTCAGCACCTCCGTTCCGAAGGCGGGCGCGGGGCCCTCGAAGACGATCGGCAGGATGCGGGTCTTTATCTGGCCGCGCCGCTTCATCCGCGAGGTGGTCTCCTGCCCCACGAAACAGCCCTTCTTGAAGTCGATGCCGTGCATCAGGTCGAAGTCGGCCTCGATCGGGTACAGCCGGTCCGAGCCCCAGTCGCGAGGACCCGGAATCCCGAGTTCCAGCTTCCGCCGCTCCCGCTCCGCCTCGGTCGCGGCCTGCGCGCCCACGGGCGGCTCGGCCCCATAGCCTCTCCAGCCCAGCTCCGGATGCCGCGGGTCCTTGACCCACCCGGCCCCGGGCCCCGCCACCGGGTCCGCATCCGTCGCGAACAGGACCGACACCGGCGTCTCGTCCTTCGCCAGCTCCACCTTGGCCCGCAGCCGGTACATGGTCAGCCGCTGCAGGATGGCGTCGCGGTGCTCGGCCTCCACGTCCAGCCAGCAGCCGTCCTCCCGCCCGACCACGATCAGGTCCCACAGGAGGCGGCCCTGGGGCGTCAGCAGCGCCCCGAACCGCGCCTCTCCCGGCCGGAGCGTCTCCACGTCCTGGGTGATCAGCCCCTGCAGGAAGCTTCGCCAGTCGGGACCGGCCAAGGCGATCAGGGCGCGGGAGTTCAGGGGCGCATGCAAGGTCATGACGGCAATTTGGGACGCCGGGCGGTGGAGCGCCAGCGGCCACGGTCCTATAGATGGCCGATGACGCGCGGGTCCTTCCCGATTCTGTTCATCACCGCGACCCGGATCGGCGACGCGGTGCTCTCGTCCGGCCTCGTCAGGCGGCTGGCCGACGAGATCCCGAACGCACGCTTCACCATCGTCGCCGGACCGGCCGCCGCGCCGCTGTTCGCCGACGTTCCGAACCTCGACCAGGTGATCGTCTTCGAGAAGGCGAAGAACGGCCGTCACTGGTTCGAGCTCTGGCGCAAGGTGCGCCGCCGGAAGTGGGGCCTGGTGGTGGACCTGCGCGGCTCCGGCCTCTCCCGCTTCCTCTCCACACGCAGGCGCGCCGTCTATCGCAAGGTCCCTGGCGAGCCGGTCCACAAGGTGATCGAGGCGGCCCGAACCCTGCGCATCGAGGACGAGCCGGCGGCGCCCTTCCTCTATGTGTCCGAGGAGACGGAGGCGCGCGCCGCCGAGCTGCTGGCCGGCTACGGCCCGATCCTCGCGGTCGCGCCGAGCGCCAACTGGATCGGCAAGACCTGGCCCGTGGAGCGCTTCTCCCAGGTGGCCATGCGGCTGCTCGGTCCGTCGGGTCCTTTGCGCGGCGGCCGGCTGCTGGTCCTCGGCGGTCCGGAAGACGCCAAGGTCGCCCACCAGCTCCGCGACGTGGTCATGCGCAAGCAGCTCATCGACCTCACCGGCAGGGCCGACCTGCTCACCGCCTACGCCGCCCTGAAGCGCGCGCGCCTCTACATCGGCAACGACTCCGGTACGACCCACCTGGCGGCCGCCGCCGGGACGCCGACCCTGGCCCTGTTCGGCCCCTCCGACGAGCGCCTCTATGCGCCCTGGGGGCCGAACACCCGCGTGGTGCGGGGCCCGCGCAGCTTCGAGCAGGTGAAGAACGCCGACCCCCAGCTCTCCCAGCAGGTCTGCCACATGATGGACCTGAGCGTGGACGCCGTGGCAAAGGCGGCCGAGGAGTTGCTGGCCTCCACCGAACCCGCCCGCCGCGAGACCCGCCATGGCTGAGACCTATGACCTGATCGTTCGCGGCGGCGAGGTGGTGAACCACGCCGGCCGCGGCCCCGCCGACATCGGCGTCCGCGGCGGCAAGATCGCCGCCATCGGCGACCTCGCCCAGGCCAGCGCCGGCGAGGTGTTCGACGCGACGGGCCTCACGGTCATGCCCGGGGTGATCGACACCCAGGTCCACTTCCGCGAGCCCGGCCTGGAGTGGAAGGAAGACCTCGAGACCGGCTCGCGCGCCGCGGTGCTGGGCGGCGTGGTCGCCGTGTTCGAGATGCCGAACACCGAGCCCACGACCACCGACCCCGACCAGCTCGCCGACAAGCTCGCCCGGGCGCGCGACCGGATGCACTGCGACCACGCCTTCTACGTCGGCGGCACCCACGAGAACACGCCCTGGCTCGGCGAGATGGAGCGCCTGCCGGGCTGCTGCGGGATCAAGGTGTTCATGGGCGCCTCCACCGGCACCCTGCTGGTCAAGGACGACGAGGGCGTCGAGGCCGTGCTGCGCAGCATCAGCCGGCGCGCCGCCTTCCACTCCGAGGACGAGTACCGCCTGGCCGACCGCCGTCCGCTCGCTCGCGAAGGCGACTGGACCAGCCACTACGAGGTGCGCGACGCCCAGTCGGCGATCCAGTCCACCGAACGCCTGATCCGCATCGCCAAGTCGCTCGGCAAGCGGATCCACATCCTGCACGTCACCACGCGGGAGGAGATCGCCTACCTCGCCGCACACAAGGACGTGGCCTCCGTGGAGGTCACCCCGCAGCACCTCACCCTGGCCGGTCCCGAAGCCTACGAGCGGCTGAAGGGCTACGCCCAGATGAACCCGCCGATCCGCGGCGCCGAGCACCGCGAGGGCCTGTGGGTCGGCGTCGCGAACGGCGTCGCCGACGTGATCGGCTCGGACCACGCCCCGCACACCGCCGAGGAAAAGGCCCGACCCTATCCGGCCTCGCCGTCGGGCATGCCGGGCGTGCAGACCCTGCTGCCGGTGATGCTCACCCACGTGGCCGAGGGCCGGCTGACGCTGGAGCGGCTTGTCGACCTCACCAGCCATGGCGCGAACCGCCTCTTCGGCCTGGCCGACAAGGGCCGGCTGGCCGTGGGCTACGACGCCGACCTGACCATCGTCGACCTCAAGGCCCGCCGCACCATCCGCCACCAGGACATGGCCAGCCGCGTCGGCTGGACCCCGTTCGACGGCATGGAGGCCAAGGGCTGGCCCATGGCGACCATCATCCGCGGGACCGTGGTCATGCGCGACGACGAGATCGTCGCCCCGAGCCGCGGCCAGCCGGTGAGGTTCCAGGAGACCCTGGCGGCCTAGTCCAGCGCCGCCAGGACGTCCTTGGCGAACTTCGCCTCGTCGAAGCGCCTGCCGGCGGGGTCGAAGCCGCGGCGGACCACCACCACCTTCTTCGACGGCACGATCAGCACGTACTGACCGCGGTTGCCGTTCATCCCGTAGGTCCCCTCCGGCAGGCCCTGGGCCGCGCCGTAGAGCCAGAAGAACGCGCCATAGCCGGGGCCGCCCGGCGGCTGGGCCGGGGCCGGCGTCGCCACATACCTCGACCAGCCTTCCGGCAGCAGCCGCTCGCCGTTCCACACCCCGTCGTTCTGGTAGAGCAGGCCGAGGCGGGCGAGGTCGCGCGCGGTGGTCCACACCTGGCTGGAAAGGATGAAGTTGCCCTGCCAGTCGGTCTCCGACGTGGTGTGGGTCATGCCGATCTTCCAGAGCAGCTCCTGGAAGGGGAAGGCCAGGGCCCGCTCGCCGTCGCCCAGGGCTGCCCGCACGCTGCGCGCCGCCAAGAGGGTGTCGTTGTTGGCATAGCGGAAGCGGCCGCCCGGCGCGGCCTCCAGCGGCATCCGCGTCGCCCATTCGGTCACCAGGCCGCCGCCGACATAGACCTCGTCCGTCCGGTTGCCCGGCCCGTCGGTCCACAGGCCGCTGCCCATGTTCATCAGCTGGGCCAGGGTGATCTGCGCCCGGGGATCGCCGGCCTTCCATTCCGGGATGTTCGCCGGGCCGTCGGGCTTGACGAGACCGAGCTGTACGGCTCGCCCCACCACCGTCGCGGTCAGGCTCTTGGCCGCCGACCACGTCCGCTGCGGGGTGTGCATGGTGAAGTCGTCGCGGTAGCGCTCGGCGACGATCCTGCCGTCCTTCAGCACGACCACCGCCGTGGTCTTCGAGCCGGGGCCATAGGTGGCGCTGTCGAAGGCCCTCTCCGCCACCGCCGCCAGCTTCGGAGGCGTGCGGAGCTTCGGATGGACGTCGCCGTCAGGCCAGCGCCGCCCGTCGGCCTCCGGAGCCTTCACGTCGAAGCGCGGCAGCCGTCCCGCCGCCTCAGCCGGCGCGCCGATGGCCAGTTGAGCGCAGCCGAGGTTCGACCGCCAGGCCGCGACCCGCGGCGGCAGTTTGGGGTCGAAGGCGACGCTCACCGTCCTGCGCTCGCGGTCCACCTGCGCCGGCAGGGTGCGCACCAGCGCCTGGTATTCCGGATAGATGCCTTCCAGGTCGTCGGCGGCGACCTGCGCCTCGCTCATGCCGGCGTTGAACACGCCGCTGCACAGGAAGGCCGCCTTGTAGCCGGCCGCCAGCGCCCGGACGTGCGGGTCCTCCTGCGACGGGGTCTGCGTCTGGGCCGCGGCCGGAGCCAGGAGCGCGAACGCCGCCGCCAGAATAATCGCACGCATTGAAGAAGGCTCCTGTCGAATCCGGCCTGGCCGCCGCGTCTCCCCGGTGACGCAGGCATCCGCGTCGCGCAGACTTCAACCCCGGAGGGGACACCCGATGCAATACATGCTGCTCATCTACGAACCGGAATCCGCCTACGAGGGCGAGGCCGGGCAGACGCTCCTGCAGGATATCGTCGCCCGGCACTATGCGCTGGCCGAGGAGCTGCGCCAGAAGGGCCAATTCAAGGATGGCTCCGGCCTGCAGGAGACCGCGACGGCGACCACCGTCGCCAGCCGCGGCGGCGAGCAGACCGTCCACGACGGCCCCTTCGCCGAGACCCGCGAGCACCTGGGCGGGTACTATGTGATCGACGTGCCGGACCTCGACGCCGCCCTGGCGGTCGCCCGGCGCGTGCCGGTGGCGGACGGCGGCAAGGTCGAGGTCCGCCCCCTGGTCACCTACTGAGCCATGCAGGCGGCGGCGAAGGCCATCGCCCAGGCCCGTCCGAGGGTGGTGGCCGCGCTGGCCGCCCGCCTGCGCGACCTCGACCTGGCCGAGGACGCCTTCGCCGAAGCCTGCGCCTCCGCCCTGCTGGCGTGGCCGCAGCAGGCGCCGCGCGACCCCGCCGCCTGGCTGTGGCGGGCCTCGCTCCGCCGGGCCATCGACGCGAAACGCCGGGCCGCCGTGCGCGAGCGCGCCGTCCCCGACGCGCCCCCGCCCGCGCCGACGCCGGAAGAGGTGCTGATCGCCCTCGACGAGCCCATCCCGGACGAGCGCCTGCGGCTGATCTTCGTCTGCTGCCATCCGGCCATCGGCCCGGACACGCGGGCGGCCCTCACCCTGAAGGTGGTCTGCGGCCTTTCCACAGAGCGGCTGGCCCGCGCCTTCCTGGTCGCCGAGCCCGCCATGCTGCAGCGGATCACCCGGGCCAAGCGGAAGATCGCCGCCGCCGGCGTGCCGTTCGAGGTCCCCGGCCCCGCCGCCTGGCCCGAGCGGCTGGAGGCGGTGCTGGCGACGCTCGAGATCGCCTACGCCCAGGCCTACGAGGACGCCGCCCTGGCCGGCGAGACGGCCAGTTTCGCCGCCGAGGTCCTGCGTCTCTCCCGTCTGCTGGCCGAGCTGGTCCCGCAGGACCCGGAGGTCCTGGGCCTCGCCGCCCTCGTCCGCTTCGCCGAGGCCCGCCGGCCGGCCCGCCTGGACGGCCCGGGCGCCATGGTTCCACCGGAGGACCAGGACGTGCGGCTCTGGCGCCGCGACCTGATCGCCGAGGGCGCCGCCCTGATGGCCCGCGCGGCGGACCTCGGCCGCAGCGGCCCGCGCCAGATCCTCGCCGCGATCCACGGCGCCCACCTCTCCCGCCTGGAGACCGGGACCACGCCCTGGGCGGACATCGCCGGGCTCTACGACATCCTCCTCGCCGTGCGACCGAGCCCCGTCACCGAGGTCAACCGCGCCGTGGCCGTGGGCGAGGCGTTCGGCGCGGAAGCGGGCCTTGCGGCCCTCGCCCAGGCGGACGCCGGACGGCTGGACGGGTGGCTCCCCTGGCACGCCGCCCGCGCCGGCCTGTTCGCCAGGGCCGGCGACCGCGCCGGGGCCCGAGAGGCGCTGAGGGCCGCCCTGGCGCTGAAGCCCGCGCCGGCCGAGCGGCTGTTCCTGGAGCGCCGGCTCCGCGCGCTTGGCTGACCGACCCCCTTTCGCCTTCCCTTCCCTCGCGGCGCTTGGAATAAGGACGGTCCATGGACGCCGAGCTCCGCATCGCCAACGCGCCCTTCCGCGACCCGCGCTACGCCCCGCGCCGCCTGGAGGTGGACCGCCGCGCGGGCGGCGAGCTGGTGCTGACCAATCCGACGCCGTTCTCCACCCGCTTCCTGACCACCACCGCCGCCCTCGACCACTGGGCCCAGGCCGCGCCGGACCGGGTGTGGCTGGCCGAGCGCTCCGGCGACGGCTGGCGCACGATCACCTTCGCCGAGGCGCGCGAGCGCGTGGGCGTCCTGGCGGGCGGCCTGCGCGAACTGGGCGTGGTCGGCGCGAAGCCGCTGCTGATCCTCTCGGCCAACGCCATCGACCACGCGCTGATCAAGTATGCGGCCATGAGCCAGGGCATGCCCGTGGCGCCGGTCTCGCCGCAGTACGGTCTGAAGGGCGCGAACCTCGCCCGGCTAACCCACGCGGTGGAGGTGCTGAAGCCGGCCTGCGTCTACACCGAGGACGCCGCCCTCTTCGCCCACGGCCTCGGCGCCGATTGTCTCGCCGGCCTGCCGGTGATCGCCGGCCGCAACGCGCGTCGGGGCGACGTCCCCCTGGAGCGCCTGTTCGCGGCCGCGCCCGCGCCCTTCACGGCCACGCCCGACGACCACGCCAAGTACCTGCTGACCTCAGGCTCGACGGGCCTGCCGAAGGCGGTGGTCTGCCTGCACCGCAACGTCTCGATCAACGCCGCCCAGATCGAGGCCTGCTTCGACGATCCCGAGCCGCCGGTGATGCTGCACTCCGCGCCCTGGAGCCACAGCCTGGGCGCCAACGCCATCCTGCACATGGGCCTGCACCGCGGCGGCACGCTCTACATCGACCACGGCCAGCCCACCGCCGCGCGGTTCGGCGAAACCATCCGCAACCTCCACGACGTGTCGCCCACCTACCAGAACATGGTCCCGGCGGGCTGGATGCTGCTCGTCGACGAGCTGGAGAAGGACGAGGCCCTGGCCCGCAAGTTCTTCGCCCAGGTCCGGCTCCTGCAGTACGGCGGCGCGGCGCTCGGCCAGGCGACGGCGGACCGCATCCAGGCCGTCGCCGTGCGCACGGTCGGCGAGCGGATCAGCTTCGGCTCCGGCTACGGCGCCACCGAGACCGGCCCCACCGCCTGCAACGTCCACTGGCCCAACGCCCGCATGGGCATGATCGGCCTGCCGATCCCGGGCACCTCGGTGCGGCTCGTGCCGGAGGCCGGCAAGCTCGACTTCCGGGTGAAGGGGCCGCAGGTGACGCAGGGCTACCTGGGCCGGCCGGACCTCGCCGCCAGCATCTTCGACGACGAGGGCTTCTACGTCCTGGGCGACGCGGCCCGGCTGGTCGACCCCGAGGATCCGCGCGAGGGCATGGTCTTCGACGGCCGCCTGTCGGAGAACTTCAAGCTCGCCAGCGGCACCTTCGTGGGCGTCGGCGACCTGCGCATCGGCGCGGTGAGCGCCATCGGCGGGGCCGTGACCGACGCCGTGGTCTGCGGCGAGGGCCGGGAGGCGGTGGGCCTGCTGCTCTATCCCAGCCCGACGCGCAGCCGCGACGAGATCGAGACCGCGGTCCGCGAGGGCCTGGCGCGGTTCAACGCCCACGCCAAGGGGGCCGGCGGCCGGGTGGCCCGCGCCCTCGTCCTGCCCGACGCCCCCGACCCCAACGCCGGCGAGATCACCGACAAGGGCTACATCGCCCAGAGCCTCGCCCGCGCCCGGCGCGCCGAGGCCGTCGAGCGCCTCTTCGCCGATCCCCCTCCTCCAGACGTGATGGTGTTTCCCGCATGAACGGCGCCGACGCCCTGATCTCCACCCTGGTGGCCAACGAGGTCACCGCCTGCTTCGCCAATCCCGGCACCAGCGAGATGCAGTTCGTCGCCGCTCTCGACGGCGTGCCGCAGATGCGCCCGGTGCTCTGCCTGTTCGAGGGGGTGGCGACCGGCGCCGCCGACGGCTACGGCCGCATGGCGGACCGGCCGGCCTGCACCCTGCTGCACCTCGGTCCCGGCTACGGCAACGGCCTGGCCAACCTGCACAATGCGCGCCGCGCCTTCACCCCGGTGGTCAATGTGGTCGGCGACCACGCCACCTATCACCGGCAGTACGACGCGCCGCTGAACTCCGACATTCCGACGATCGTGAAGCCGAACTCGATCTGGGTGAAGTCGGCCGACACCCCCGACAGCGTCGCCGGCCTCGCCGCCGAGGCGGTGGCCGCCAGCTACGGCCCGCCCGGCGGCCCGGTCAGCCTGATCCTGCCCGCCGACTCCGCCTGGCTGGAGACCACCTCCGAGCCGGTGATCGCCCAGAAGCCCACGCGGCCGGCCCCGTCGGGCCAGGCGGTGGACGCCGCGGCGCGTGCGATCAAGGCGGCGAAGAAGCCCGTCGTGCTGCTGGGCGGCCAGGCCTGCCGGGCCGAGGCCCTGAAGGCGGCCGCGCGCCTCGAGGGCGCGGGCGTCACCGTCTATACCGACACCTTCGTGCCCCGCCAGCCGCGGGGCGCCGGCGTCTTCCTGCCGAAAAAGATGCCCTACTTCGGGGAGATGGCCCTGGGCGAGCTGGAAGGCGTCGACCTGATGGTCTTCGTCGGCACGGCCACGCCGGTCGCCTTCTTCGCCTACCCGGACCGGCCGAGCGTGCTGGTGCCGGAGGGCTGCGAGACCCTGACGCTGGCCGAACGTTCGGAGGATTCCGTCGCCGGCCTCGCGGCCCTGGCGGACGCCCTGGGCGCGCCGGCCGCCGGCCCGGCCCAGCCGCTGTCCATCCCCGACGCTTCGCCGACCGGCGGGCTGAACGCCTACTTCGCCGGCGCCTCCGTGGCCCGGCACCTGCCCGAGAACGCCATCCTCTGCGACGACGCGGTGACCTCCGGGACAGGGGTGGCCGCGGGCACCGCGACCGCGAAGCCGCACGACGTCCTGGCGCTCACCGGCGGCGCCATCGGCGCGGGCCTGCCGCTCGCGGTCGGCGCCGCCGTGGCCTGCCCGGACCGCAAGGTGGTGTCCCTGAACGGCGACGGCGCGGCCATGTACACGGTCCAGGCGCTGTGGACGATGGCCCGCGAGAACCTCGACGTGACCGTCGTGGTCTTCGCCAACCACACCTACCGGATCCTCAACGTCGAGATGACCCGCACCGGCGCCGGCCAGGCCGGTCCCCAGGCGGCCAAGCTCCTCGACCTCGGCGACCCCAAGATCGACTGGGTGTCGGTCGCCAAGGGCCTTGGCCTGTCGGCGGTCCGCTGCGAGACCGCCGAGGCCTTCGACGCCGCCTTCGCCGCCGCCATGGCGCAGCGCGGCCCGACCTTCATCGAAGCGGTGATCTGACCCTAGGCCGCCACGGGCCGCACCCGCTCCGAGAGCGGCGCGCGGATCGTGCAGACCAGACCCTCGGCCGGGAACTCCAGGGTCACGGACCCGCCGAGTTCGCGCGCGACGCCGCGCTCCAGCAGGCGGGAGCCGAAGCCTCGCGACAGCGGCGGACTGATGCGGCGGCCCTGGCTCTCGCGCCAGATGATCAGGGCCTGGTCGTCTGCAGCGGAGACGTCGATGTCGACGCGGCCCGCGCCCGCCCAGGCTCCGTGCTTCAGGGCGTTGGTGGCCAGCTCGTGCAGGGCCATGCCCAGGCTCACCGCCACATTTGGATCGAGCGCGAGGTCGTCCCCTTCGTAACTGTAGGGCCGGCCGAAATGGTCGAGCGTCCCGTCAGCCAGCTCGCGGAGGGACGCGCTTGTCCACTCCCGCTTCACGAGCAGGTTGTGGGTGCTGGAGAGCGCCATCAGCCGCGAGATGAAGGTGTCGTGGAAATCCTCCCGGCCGTCGGCATGGTTCAGGGTCTGGACGGCGATCGACTGCACGGTGGCCAGGGTGTTCTTCACCCGGTGGTTCAGCTCGTCTAGCAGCAGCTTCTGGCGCTGCTCGTGCTCCCGCATCTCGAGCATGGTGGCCATGGCGCCGCGCAACTCGGCCAGCGCTTCGTCGCGCTCGGCGATCCGCGCCTGCAGGGCGTCCGACGACGGAAGGGCGATGGCCCTCGGCAGGAGCGGCCACAGCGCGAGCGCGGTGATCACCGAGGCCGCCGCGGTGGCCGCTTTCACCAGCGCCTCCACCCCATAGTCGGCATGCCAGAGGGTCCAGACCATCATGAAGTGGGTCACGCCGCACAGCATGATGAAGGCCACGAACATCCAGATCGCCCAGCCGAAGCGCACATCCCGGCGGTGGTACAGGAAGACCCCCAGCGCCAGCGGGATGGAGAAGTAGGCGAGACCGATCAGCACGTCCGAGACGGCGTGGGTCCAGATAAGCTCGGGGCGCGCCAGAGCAGGCAAATTCCATGAGGGCTCAGGGTGTCCGAATCCAGGAACTGGCGGACGGCGTCAGGGAAGTTCATCCGGATCCTCGGCGCGGCTCGTCGGCTCCAAACGAACGGCTGCGACCAAGGCTGCGGCCGTCAGTCGAATCTGCAACCAAGCCGAGCAAAGAAAAAGGCCCGCGGGCGAACCCGCGGGCCTCGTTCGTTCAGGCCGGTGAGAGCCCTAGCTGTTGCCGGGCAGCTTGCAGCCGCCGGTGAAGGCGCAGCCCGTGGCGCCGATCGCAGTCACGGTCGGCGTCGTGTTGTACTCGATCATGTAGCCCTTCAGACCGTCGGCGCAGGCGACTTCCACGAGCGTGGTGCCCTTCTGCGTCTTGGCGGCCAGGCGCGAGTTCGAGACCACGCAGGACTGCACGTTGTTCTTCTTCAGGTCGGCGGTCAGGCCGGAGTAGTCCACCGGGCCCAGGCCGCACTTGTAGCCGGCCACCAGGGCCCGGCCGCAGTCGAGCACCTGGCCCTTGCCGCTGGCGGGGAAGATGCCGACGGCGCCCTTGCCGTCCTTGCAGACCATCTCGACGACTTCCTCGTTACCGCGCATCGGGAACAGGGCGTACTTGTCGACCTCGCAGGTGGAGCCGGCCGCCTTGGCCAGCCGGCTGTAGAGGCCGGCCTGCTCGTTCTGCGCCTCGCGGGCGTCGGTCAGGGTGCAGCCGCCGAGCACGCCGCTCGCCTTGGCGCAGTCCCAGCTCTGGGCGACCTGGCCGCCCGCGATCTTGTAGATGTAGCCCTTGCCGTCCTGGCAGGAGGCCTCGAAGAAGTTCGCGCCGTCCTTCGAGGCGCCGACGAAGCGACGGTCCTTCACCGCGCACTGGGTCGTGGCGGCGTACTTGTCCACCACCGCAAGGCGCGACGCCTTGTCGGAGAGGGTGCACTTGATGTTGCCCTCGCTGTCATCGAAGTTCAGGCAGTTCTGGGCCTGGGCCTCCTTCGCGGGGTCGAACGGCGCCGACGCCAGCAGGATGTAGCCCTCGCCGCCCTGGCAGGCGACTTCGATATAGGTCTGGGTCTTGCCCTGGCCGATGCCGCGGGTGCGCTCCGGCACGCAGGCCGCGCCGGCCTTCTGCAGCATCGGGGTCAGCACCGACTTCGGGTCGCTGTTCGCGGGCAGCTTGCAGGGCAGGGAGGCTTCCTTGGCGCCTTCGGGCACGGTGTTCGCCTCGATGCACGTGAAGGAACTGGCCTGGCCGCCGACCGGGGCCTGCAGCACGAAGCCCATGCCCTGCTGGCAGGCGACTTCGTAGAAGTTGGTCGAGGTCTTCGCCTTCTTGTCGTCTTGCTTGCCGACGAAGCGGGCGTCGGTGACCTGGCAGTTCAGGCCCAGCGACTGGACCACCGCCGGCGCCTCGGCCATGCCCTGCTTGCGCTGGGCCTCGGTGATCGCATCACCCTTCTTGGCCTGCGACATGGCGGCCGCCGGGACCAGCACCGCGGCGGCGAGAGCCGCGACCAGTCCAAATGCTCTGGGCCTCATCTCAGAATTCTCTCCTGGGGTTTTCCTTCGGCGCGCACATAAGCGCCGCATAGTCCTCAGGGTCAAGATGAGCGGCGAACCCGGCCGAAGTGTGGCGCGGTTCCAATGGTTTAGGCCGACTGCGGCGGGCTCCGCGGCCGTTGCGGGAGACCCACGTTACGGCGAAGCTCAGGCTTCGCGGACCCGCAGGCAGGTCCCGCTGACGCCCACGACCTCGACCCGCGCGCCGGCCTTGAGCCGCTCGCCCTCGTCGAGTTCGGCCGGCCATTCCTTGCCGTCGATGAACACCCGGCCCGAGCGGTTCTCGAAGGCGGCCACGGCCTCGCCGCGATGCCCCACCAGCCGGCCGATGTTGTCGTTGATGTCCTGGCCCGCGCCGATCACCGAGCGCGGCAGGTAGCGCCGCGCCGCCAGCGTCGAGACGATGGTCAGCGCCGCGTAGAGCAGCAGGGCGGCCGGAAGCGACAGGCCGGCGAGCGCCGCCAGCCCGACCAACCCGGCGGCGGCCGAAGCCCAGAGAAGCCACCCGGAGCCGGTGAGGATCTCGATGGCGAGCAGGGCCGCGCCGAGGGCCGCCCAGGCCCAGAACGGATGCTCCAGATAGAGGTCCAGCAGCCCGTCCATGATCAGGCTCCGGTCGGCGGGACGGCCGAGCCGCGGGCCGGCCGCGGACGCTGCGGCGGCGCGACCGGACCGTCGGCCTGCACCGCCTTCACGAGTTCGCCGATGCCGCCGATGGAGCCCACCAGGGCGCTCATCTCGGCCGGGACGATGACCGTCTTCTGCTGCGGGCTCTCGGCCAGCTTGGCGAAGGCCTCCACGTACCTCTGGGCCACGAAGTAGTTGATGGCGTTCACGTCACCGCGGGCGATGGCGTTGGACACCATCTCGGTCGCCTTGGCCTCCGCCTCCGCCTCGCGTTCGCGGGCCTCGGCGTCGCGGAAGGCGGCCTCTCGCCGGCCCTCGGCCTCGAGGATGGCCGCCTGTTTGGCCCCCTCCGCGCGGGCGATGGCGGCCGACTTCTCGCCGTCGGCCTCGGTGATCACCGCGCGGCGCTCCCGCTCGGCCTTCATCTGCCGCGCCATGGCGTTGGTGATGTCCGGCGGCGGCTGCAGGTCCTTGATCTCGATCCGCGCCACCTTGACCCCCCATGGGCCCGTGGCGGCGTCGATGACGTTGAGCAACCGCGAGTTGATCGCGTCCCGCTGGAACAGCACCTCGTCCAGCTCCATGGACCCGACCACCGTACGCAGGTTGGTCATCGCCAGCTGGGTGATCGCGTAGGTCAGGTTGTCCACCCGATAGGCGGCGGCCGCCGCGTCCATCACCTGGATGAAGACGATGCCGTCCACCTGGACCACGGCGTTGTCCTTGGTGATCACCTCCTGGCGCGGCACGTCCAGCACCTGCTCCATCATGTTCACCCTGCGCCCGACGGTCTCGACGAACGGGGTCAGGAAGCTGATGCCGGGCGCCAGGGTGCGGGTGTAGCGGCCGAACCGCTCCACCGTGTATTCGCGCCCCTGCGGCACGATCTTGATCGCGCTGACCGCGACGATCACGGCGAGCGCGAGGAAGACGAGCGCGACAGCGAGTTCCATGGCATCCCTCCCGAAAGACCGGGACAGATTATCGACGGTCAGAGCTGCACGATATGGGAATCGGAAATCGGCCGCGCGGGTCAGCCCCGCGTCGCGCACGCCTTCAAGACCTTGTCGGCCAGGGCGTGGCGGCCTTCATCGACCAGGATGGCCCGCGCCTCGTCGCAGCGGCCGGCCGCCAGAAGGGGGTCGACGCGCCTCTTCAGCGCCTGCCAGTCGCGCCTGCGCTCGGTGGCGGCGAAGCTCATCTGTGGAGGAGCCCCGGCCCTCAGGGACGGGCAGCCGACCGGCTGTCCCACCCGGCAGCCGGCCGGATCGCGATCGGGCGCAGCCGGCTGGCCGGTGGCGAACCCCGGCGCCGCCAGGAGGCTCAGGCCGACGAGAGCAACGAGTACGCGCATCGAACAGACCTCCATTGACGGATCGGGCCTATTTGCTTCGGCAGGCCCGCCGGATCTGGGCGGCGAGATCATGCAGGCCCTCATTGGTCGCGATCTTGCGGGCGCCGGCGCAGTCGCCCTGGGCCAGGGCGGCGTCGATCTGTTCGCGGGTGCTGTCCCACTTGCGACGGTCGTCGCCGCCGACGGAGGAGCCCTTGCGCTCGCTGACGTAGCTCTCCAGCTGGCCGCGGCCCGGCCGCAGCTTGTCGGCCTCGAGCCGATCGCGGGCGGACGGCGTGGCGGCTTCAGCCGCCGGCGCCGCCGGCGCCGCCGGGGGATCCTGCGCAAAGGCAGGAGCCGACAGGAGGGCCGCACCGAGGGCCAGGACAACAGAACGCATCGCCAGAACTCCGCGGCGGGAAGATTTTCCGGGAAGCTAGCCCAATCCCGCCTCGGCAACCAGAGCACACGCCGCCGCGCCACGCTCGCGCCCAGGCCCCGGGTCTGGTAGCGGACCACCATGCTCAGGAACCTGTCCCTGCCCGTGCTGCTGGCCGCGCTGGCGCTTCCCGGCCCCGCGCCTGCCCAGGCGCCGAAGGCGGCGCCCGCCAAGTCGCCGCCCGCCAAGGCCGCGTCTGCCGCCGCGGCCGGTCCTTTCAACGCCCAGGACCCCGCGGCCCTGGCGAGTCTGCTGAACGCCGCCGGCGCCCAGGCGAATGTCGGCAAGCGCGACGGCGACGCCGTGCTGGTCAGCGTGACCTCGCCCGCCGCCGACTTCACCGTCCAGTTCGTCGGCTGCGACACGCAGGGCCGGGCCTGCAAGGCCGCGCTGTTCGACTTCGCGGCCAAGTCGTCGTCCCCGACGCTGGCCCACCTCAACGGCTTCAACCAGAGCTCGGCGCTGTGCCGCGGCTACCAGGCGCGTGGCGGCGTGGCCCACGTGGTCTATTCGGCCCTGCTGTTCCGCGGCGACACCCGCCAGGAGATGACCACCCACGTCGACGCCTGGCGCGGCTGCCTCGGCGACTTCGCCGCCTTCCTGAAGGATCCGCCCGGCTACCTGGCCGAGGCCCCCTAGGCCGGGACCTTCGAACGCTCGCGCAGCGCCGAGACCCGGTCGATGGCGGCCTCCGCCTCGGCCATGATCCGCTTCACGATCTCGCCGGCCGGCAGCACCTCGCGCACCCCGCCCGCCGACTGGCCCATGGCGAAGCAGGACTTCTCCGGGTCGAGCCCCTCGATCTGGCCGCCGATGCCGCCCATGACGCCGGCGTTGTGCGAGATCATCGCCTGCATCGGGAACGGCTGGATGTCCTGCGGCCGCTTCTCCCAGTCCTCGACGTAGGGGTTCTTCTTCACCCGCATCGGCTTGCCGGAGTAGCTGCGGGTGCGGATGGTGTCCTCGTCCGAGGCCTCGAGGATGGTTTCGCGGTAGAGCTCGCCGGCGTGCGCCTCTCTCGAGGCGATGAACCGGGTGCCCATCCAGACGCCGACCGCGCCCAGGCTGAGCGCCGCGGCCAGGCCGCGGCCATCGTAGAGGCCGCCGGCCGCCACCACCGGGACCTTCACCGCCTCCACGGCCTGGGCGACAAGCGGCATGGTGCCGACGAGGCCCGTGTGCCCGCCGCCCTCGCCGCCCTGGCAGATCACCGCGTCGCAGCCGGCCTGCTCGGCCTTCACCGCGTGCTTCACCGCCCCGCAGACCACCATGACCTTCAGGCCGGCCTTCTTCAGCTTCTCCATGATCGGCATGGGCACGCCGAGGCCCGCCACGAAGGACGAGGCGCCCTCCTCGATGATCACGTCCACGGAGGCCGTCAGGCTCTCGGGGCTCGCCGCCAGCAGGTCGACGCCGAACGGCTTGTCGGTGAGCGTCTTCACCAGCCGCATCTGGTCGCGGATGAAGTCGGGGCCGCGCCCGGCCATGCCGAGCACGCCGTAGCCGCCGGCGTTGGAGACCGCCGCCACGAGCTCGGCGTAGGAGACCCCGCCCATGCCGGCCAGCATGATCGGGTGCTGCACGGCCAGCAGGTCGCAGAGCTTCGTGTGCAGGGTCATCGCCATCCTCCCGGTGTGTCGTTGCCGGAGAGGATGGCGCCGTAGGTTATCGTTGGAAACCGTGACCCGAGGGCAGGCGGCTCAGAAGATCGTATAGCCGCCGTCGATCACGAAGCTGTCGCCGGTGTGGAAGCGCGAGGCGTCCGACGCCAGGTAGACGGCGATGCCCGAGAAGTCCGCCCCGTCGCCCCAGCGGCGCATCGGCACGCGCTTCAGGATCACCTGCTCGTTGAACTTGTCGTTGTCCTGGGCGCCGGCGGTCATGTCGGTGGCGATCCAGCCCGGCAGGATCGAATTGGCCCGGATGCCGTAGCGCGCATATTCGACGGCCAGGCCGCGGACCATGGAGAGCACCGCCCCCTTGGTCGACGCATAGGCCTCGTTGCGCGGCGCCCCGTGGATCGCCGAGGTCGAGGAGGTCACCGCCAGCGACCCGCCGGGATCGCCGGCCCGCGCCCGCTCCACCATGTGCCTGGCCGCCTCGCGGAAGGTCCAGAACACCGCGTCCAGGTTGACGGTCGTGACCCGGCGCCAGCGCTCCGTGGTCATCTCCTCGAACGGCCCGCCGCCGCCGATGCCCGCGTTGGCGACGCAGAAGTCGAGCCGGCCGAAGGTCTTCAGGACCTCGGCGACGCCGGCCACCACGGCCGCCTCGTCGGCCACGTCCACCTTCTGCACGAGGACGTCCACGCCATGGGCCTTCAGCGTCGCCTCGGCGCGGGCGTTCTTCTCCGGGTTCTGGCCCCAGATCGCCACCTTGGACCCGGCCGCGGCCAGGCCCTCGGCCATGCCGAGCCCGATGCCGCCGTTGCCGCCGGTGACCAGGGCCACCTTGCCCGTCAGGTCGAAGGGATTGAACGCCATGGCCTCCCGCTCCTCTTTTCAAACAGTCGTTGGAACAGGAAAGGCCCCGGTTACCCCACGGTCGTCAAGCCGCCGTCCAGCCGCCGTCGACCGTCAGCGCCGCCCCCGTGGTGCCCGCGCCCATGTCGGAGACCAGGTAGAGCAGCAGGCCCGCGAGCTGGCCGTATTCGATGAAGCTCTTGTTCGGCTGAGCGGCGAGGATCACGTCCTCCACCACCCGGTCGACGGCGATCCCCCGCGCCCTGGCCTGGTCGGCGATCTGGGCCTCGACCAGCGGCGTCTTCACATAGCCCGGGCATATGGCGTTCACGGTGATCCCCTGGCGGGCCACCTCCAGCGCGCAGGACTTGGTGAAGCCGACGATCCCGTGCTTGGCCGCCACATAGGCCGACTTGAACGGCGAGGCCACGAGCCCGTGCGCCGAGGCCAGGTTGACGATCCGGCCCCGCCCGGCCGCCTTCATCACCGGCAGGGCCGCGCGCGTGGCGTGGAAGGCGCTGGTCAGGTTGATGGCGATGATCGCATCCCACTTCTCGGGCGGGAACTCGTCGACCGGGGCGACGTGCTGGATGCCGGCGTTGTTGACCAGGATGTCCAGCCGCCCGAGCTCGCGCCAGGCCGTGTCGACCAGGTCGGAGATCTCGGCCGGCTTGGTCATGTCGGCGCCGTGGTAGATCACCTTCACGCCGGTCTCGGCCTCGATCCGGCGGCGGTCGGTCTCGATCTGCGCCGGGTCGCCGAAGCCGTTCAGCACCACATTGACGCCCTGCCCCGCCAGGGCCTCGGCCATGGCCTGGCCGATGCCGCTGGTGGAGCCGGTGACCACCGCCACCTGGCCGTCGAGGTTGTAGGGCGCGGGCATCAGTCGGCCTCCTTGCGGGTCTGGGCGGGCGGCGGCGGCTGCGGCCGGGAGAAGGTGTACTCGGTCTCGCTGGAGAGTCCGGCGTCGAACCGGTAGCCGGCGGCGTCGAAGGCCTTCAGGCCGTCGCGCCTGTCTATCCGGTTGTCGATCGCCCAGCGGGCGAGCATCCCCCGGGCGCGCTTGGCGTAGAAGGAAATGATCCGGGCCTCGCCGTCCTTCTCCTCCAGGAAGCGGCAGGAGAGCACCGGCAGCTTCAGGACCGCGCGGTCCACGGCGCCGAAGTACTCGCCGCTGGCGCAGTTCACGAGGGTCTTGTCCTTGTGGCCCATGGCGTCGGCGTTCAGCGCCTCGGCGATCTTCCCGCCCCAGAAGTCGTAGAGGCTCTGGCCGCGCCTGGTCTTCAGCCGCGTCCCCATCTCCAGCCGGTAGGGCTGGATGGCGTCCAGCGGCCGCAGCACGCCGTAGAGCCCCGAGAGGATCCGGACATGCTCCTGCGCCCAGGCGAGCCCCTTCCTGTCGAGGGTGCGCGCCTGCAGGCCCGCATAGACGTCGCCGTTGAAGGCGAAGGCCGCCTGCAGCCCCTCTTCCGACGCCGGATCGAAGGCCTGGAACCGATCGCGGTTCAGCTTGGCCAGGTTGTCGGACAGGCTCATCAGCCGCTTCAGGTCCGCGGCGCGCAGCTTCTTGGTCACCTTGGAGAGCTCGGCCGTCTCGCCCCCGAGCTGCGGCGTCGTCAGGGGCGCAGAGACCGGCGGCGCGTCGAAGTTCAGCGCCTTGGCCGGAGAAAGCACGATGAGCATCGCCGCCTCATAGGCTTGACCGCGGCGAGCGCCAACCCCCGCTCCGCGTTTAGAACAGGACCCGCGGGTTCATGATGCGCCTGGGGTCGAGCGCCTGGCGGATCGCCCGCATGGCGGCCACCTCGACGGGGCTCTTGTAGCGCAGGGCCTCGGCGGTCTTCATCGCCCCCAGGCCGTGCTCGGCGCTGATCGAGCCGCCGAGCTTCGCCACGATGTCGTGGACGATCCGGCTGCCCGCGTCGCGCTTGGCGGCGTGCTCGGCGTCGGAGCCGCCATCGGGCCGCAGCACGTCGTAGTGGATGTTGCCGTCGCCGGCGTGGCCGAAGGCGGCGATTCGGCAGCCCGGCGCGAAGGCCTGCATGGCGGCGGTGGCCTCGGCCAGGAAGGCGGCGACCTGGCTGACCGGCACCGCGACGTCGTGCTTCCAGGTGGCGCCCTCGGGCTTCTGGGCCGGCGACTGGTTCTCGCGGATCGCCCACAGCGCCTTCGCCTGGACGTCCGACTGGGCGACCACGGCGTCACGGACGAGGCCGTCCTCCACGCCCCCCGTCAGGAACCGCTCCATGGCGGCCTCCGCCGAGCCAGGCTCGCCCGAGGCGAACTCGGCCAGCACGTACCAGGGATGCGGCCCCGCCAGCGGATCGCGCGTGCCGGCTATGTTCCTGAGCGCGAAGTCGATGCCGATGCGGGCCATCAGCTCGAAGGCTTCCACCGCCCCCCCGGTCTCCTCCCGGGCCCGCGCCAGCAGGCGGATGGCGTCCTCGGGCGAGCCCACGCCCAGCATGGCCACGGCCCGGCTGGCCATCACCGGATGCAGCTTCAGCGCCGCGGCGGTGACCACGCCCAGCGTGCCCTCCGCGCCGATCAGCAGCTGCTTGAGGTCGTAGCCGGTGTTGTCCTTGCGCAGGCGCTTCAGCCCGTTCCAGATCTCCCCGGTCGGCAGGACAGCTTCCAGCCCCAGCACCAGGTTGCGGGCCATGCCGTAGCGCAGCACCTGGGTGCCGCCGGCGTTGGTGGAGACGAAGCCGCCCACCGTCGCCGAGCCCTCGGACGCCAGCCCAAGCGGGAAGCGCCGGTTGGCCCCGGCCGCCGCCTCGTGCACGGCGGCCAGCGTCACCCCCGCCTCGGCCACCAGCACGTCGTCGAAGGCGTCGAGGTCGCGGATGGCCCGCAGCCGCTCGGTGGAGAGCAGCACCTCGCCCTGCGGGATCTGGCCGCCGACCAGCCCCGTGTTGCCGCCCTGGGTGGTGATCGGCACGCCCGCCTCGAAGCAGATGCCCACCACGGCGGCGACGTCCCCGGTGGTCCGCGGCAGCGCCAGGAACGGCGTCGTCCCGACCCAGCGGTCGCGCCATTCCACCAGCTTCGGCGCAATGCGCTCGGGGTCCTGGCTCCAGCCGCCCTCCCCCAGGACGGCCTTCAGGCGCGAGAGCACGTCAGCGGGAACGGGGGCGGTCATGGCGCGAAGATAGCCGCTTGCGCCTAGCCGACAAAACCCGCCGCCCGGCGCAGGCGGTCGTTGATGGCCTCGCCGAGCCCGGTTTTGGGAATTGGCGCGACGGCGATGGCGGCCGGACGGGTGCGGTCGGCGGCGCGCAGGTAGGCGAAGAGGTTGGCGGCGGCCTCCGCGAGGTCGCCCGCCGGGCTGAGGTTCCACGGCCCCGCGCCGTCCGGCCCGAAGGAGAGCCAGGCCTCGCCCGGCCGCGGCGCGGCCGCCTCCAGCCGCACGGGGGCGTTCGGGGCGTAGTGGCGGGCGAGCCGGCCCGGCGAGCGCTTCGCATCCGCCTCGGCTTCCGACAGCGGGCCGACCACGGCCTCGATTTCGGCGCGGGTGACGGCGCCGGGCCGCAGCAGCCGCGGCGTATCCAAGAGGGCGACCACGGTCGATTCCAGCCCCACCCGGCAGGGACCGCCGTCGAGGGCCGCGGCCGCGGCCGCGCCGGTCTCCTCCACCGCGTCCCCGAAGGTCGTCGGGCTCGGTCGGCCGGAACGGTTGGCCGAGGGCGCCACCAGGGGGCCGCCGAAGGCCTCCAGCAGGCCGTGCGCCACGGGATGGGCCGGCGCGCGGACCGCGACCGTGTCCAGGCCCGCGCGGGCGAGGTCGCAGACCGCGTCGGTGTCGGCGGCCGGCAGCACGAGCGTCAGCGGCCCCGGCCAGAACCGCTCGGCCAGCGCCACGGCGCGGTCGTCGAAACGGGCGATCCGGCGCGCCGTGGCGAGGTCCGCCACATGGGCGATCAGGGGATTGAAGCTCGGCCGGCCCTTGGCCTCGTAGACCCTGGCCACGGCGCGCGCATCGGCGGCGTCGGCGGCCAGGCCGTAGACCGTCTCGGTGGGCATCAGAACGAGGCCACCGGCCCGCAGCGCGGCCGCCGCCTCGGCTACCCGCGCGTCGCCTTCAGGTCCACGCTCACCGTCACCGCGGCCGGTATCTGGTCGGTCTCCGCCCACTCGCCCTGTCCCACCCCGAACGCCGTCCGGTCGAGGGTGGTTACACCGTGCGCCTCGGCCTTGTCGCCCTCCACGTCGAGAGTGAACGGCAGGTCCAGGGGCCGCACCACGCCGCGCAGCTCCAGCGTCCCCCGGGCGACGTACCGGTTCCCACCCAGCGGTTCGAAGCCGGTGGCGCGGAACACCGCCTCCGGATGGCGGGCCACGTCCAGCCAGTCGGGCGAGGGCAGGACCTGGTCGCGCTGCGCGTCGCCCGTGACCGCGGAGGAGAGGTCGATGACCGCCGTGACGCCGGAACGCTCCAGGTCGTCCGGCCCGTAGAGCAGTCCCGCGCGCCAACGGATGAACCGCCCCTCGATCGGTCGTCCGCCCCAGCTGGTCGTGAACCGGATCTCCGAGCCCGGCGCCACGCGCCAGCGGGCGAGGCCGGCCGCCGCAGGCCCCTCGGTCGAGGCGGATCCGCGCGGTCCCTGCGCCTCAAGAGGGTCGGCGGCGGGGCCCGATTTCGTCGGCGGCGACATCCCCGGATGCGGCGGGTCGAGCACCCGCCCGAACGCCGCCACCGCCAGGAAGGCGGCCAGGATGATCAGGATCCGCGGCTCCAGCCACCGCCCGGCCCGGGCGCCCGGCGCCATGCGCGCCAGCACCGGCTCGTCGCGGCTGAACAGCTGGTGCTTGAGCGCGCCGGCCACGTGCAGGCCGACCAGGACGTAGGTCGCCTTGGCGAGCGCCTTGTGGGCGAACTCGGCGGTCCCGTGCCAGGCCTCCTTCGCCGCCGGCTCCAGGCCGGCGAGGCCCAGGACGTTGGGCCAGGGGACGAGGCCGTAGAGGATGGTCGGCAGGCCGAACCTGCTCGCCGAGACCATCACCCAGCCGGTCAGCGGCAGGCCGATCATCACCGCGTACAGCAGGACGTGGGTCACGCCGGCCAGCGCCTTCTCCGGCCGGCCCAGGGTGTCCGGCAGCGGCGCCGGCGGGTGCATGAGCCGCCAGGCGAGCCGGAACAGGCTGAGCAGGAGGACCGTGATCCCCACCGACTTGTGGAGCTGGGTGACCTCGAACCGCTCCGGCGAGGGAGGCGCGTCCATGCGCCCGGCCAGCACCACCTGCAGAACGATCAGCGCCGCGATCGTCCAGTGCAGGACGATGGCGACCGTCGCGTAGCGGGCGCTGCCGACCGCCCTGGGCGCCTGTGCCTTGTCGCTCACGGGGAACCTCGGAACCGTCTGGGCCGGTCAGGACACCGGCAACCCGCCCCCGAGGTCAACCGCCTGCGGACTATTTCCGGCCGGAGCCGGGTTCGGCCATCCCGCGGTGCATCTCCGCGAGCGCGCTCTGCGGCGTCACCGCCGACATCGCCGCCTGCATCTTGTTCTTCCAGCCGGCCACGACGTCGCCCTCGCCCTTCAGCATGGCCGCCCAGCCGGTCCGCGCCACCATGGCCGGATCGTCCTTCTTGTCCGTCCCGACCTTGGTGTCCTCCAGGTCCGCGCGCTCGAAGAAGTCGGTGTCGGTGGGGCCGGGCATCAGGCAGGTCACCGTCACGCCGGTGTCCTTCAGCTCGTTGCGCAAGGCGAAGGAGAAGCTGTCCACGAAGGCCTTGGTTCCGTTGTAGACCGCCTGGAAGGCGCCGGGCATCAGGCCCGCGATGGAGCCCGTGAACAGGATCCGGCCCCGGCCGCGCTCGACCATGGCCGGCGCGAGCCTCTGCACGAGGTAGATCGTGCCGGTGACATTGGTGTCGATCACGTGCCGCCAGTCCTCCACCGGCTGCTCCAGGAAGGCGTGGCCCAGGCCGTGCCCGGCGTTGGCCAGCAGGGCGTCCACCGGCCGGCCGGCCACCAGCCCCACCAGGCGGTCGACGCCGTCGAGGGTGGCGAGGTCGACCTGCAGGTGCTCGACGCGCGCGCCCAGGGCCTGGAAGGCCTGCGCCGCCTCCACGATCTCCGGCCGGTCGGCGGCGATGATCAGGTCGTAGCCGTCCTGGGCGGCGAGCCGGCCGAGGTCGTAGCCGATCCCGGACGAGGCGCCGGTTATCACGGCGAGCGGACGAAGGTCTTCTGACATGGCGCAATCCCTCTTTGGCCGGCGGCCCGTCGCCGCCGTCGCGTCAGCCCGCTAAGCCCCGACCCCCGCACGGGTTCCTACGGTCGACCTTTGACCGGACGGTTCATTGGCCTAAACAGCGGCGGCAGTTCGGAGCCCTGTTCCCATGACCTTCCGCGCGCCCGTCCGCGACCTCGCCTTCGCCCTCTCCACCGTCGGCCACGACGCCCTGGTCCAGCGCGCCTTTCCCGACCTGGACGCGGACACCATCGCGGCGGTGCTGGAGGCGGCCGGCGGCTTCACCACCGAGGTCCTCGCCCCGCTGAACCGCCGGGGCGACCTGGAGGGCGCGAAGTTCGAGAACGGCGTGGTCCGCGCCGCGCCCGGCTTCGGCGAGGCCTACCGCCAGTTCGCCGAGCAGGGCTGGAACTCGCTGGCGGCCGACCCGGAATTCGGCGGCCAGGGCCTGCCGAAGGCCATGGAGCTCGCCGTCTTCGAGATGGTGCACGCGGCCAACATGTCCTTCGGCCTCTGCCCGATGCTGACCCAGGCCGCCGTCGAGGCGCTGACCCTGCACGGCACGGAGAAGCAGAAGCGCCTCGTGCTGCCCAAGCTGGTCTCCGGCGAATGGACCGGCGCCATGGTGCTCACCGAGCCGCAGGCCGGCACCGACCTGGCCGCGCTCACGACCCGCGCTGAGCCCGATGGCGAGGGAGGCTACCGCCTCTACGGCCAGAAGATCTTCATCACCTGGGGCGACCACGACGCCACCGACAACATCTGCCACCTGGTGCTGGCCCGCCTGCCCGACGCCCCGCCGGGCGTGAAGGGCATCAGCCTGTTCCTGACCTCCAAATACCTGCTCGACGACGAGGGCCGGCCCGGCGCGCGCAACGACTTCCGGCCGGCGTCCATCGAGCACAAGCTGGGCATCCACGCCTCGCCCACCTGCGTCATGCTCTACGAGGGCGCCCAGGCCGAGCTGGTCGGCGAGCTCAACCAGGGCCTGGCCCACATGTTCGTCATGATGAACGCCGCCCGCCTGCAGGTCGGCGTGCAGGGCGTGGCGATCGCCGAGCGGGCCTTCCAGCAGGCCCTGGCCTTCGCCCAGGAGCGCCGCCAGGGTCGCGCCGCCTGGGCCGCGGACGGCGCCATCTGGGGCCACCCGGACGTCCGTCGCATGCTGATGCTTTCCAAGGCCAAGATCGAGGCCGCCCGCGGCATCTGCCTGACCACCGGCGTTCTGGCCGACCTCGCCAGGCTTGCCGAGAGCGAGCAGGAGCGCGCCGGCGCCAAGGCCCGCCAGGAACTGCTCACCCCGATCGCCAAGGCCTGGTCCACCGACGTCGGCGTCGAGGTCGCCTCCCTGGGCGTCCAGGTGCACGGCGGCATGGGCTTCATCGAGGAGACCGGCGCGGCCCAGCACTACCGCGACGCCCGCATCGCCCCGATCTACGAGGGCACCAACGGCATCCAGGCGCTCGACCTCGTCGGCCGCAAGGTTCCCATGGCCGGCGGCGCGGTGATGCGCGAGCTCTGCGCCGAGATGATGCTCACCGCCCAGACCCTGACGGACGGGGCCGAACTGGCCCCGGTGGGGCGCCGGCTCGCGGCCGGCGTCGCGGCGCTGGAGCGCGCGACCGACTGGGTCCTCGCCAACGGCGGCCCCGCCGCCCAGGCCGCGGCCACGCCCTACCTGAAGCTGGCCGGCGACGTGATCGGCGGCTGGATCCTTGGCCGGCAGGCGCTCGCCGCCTCCGGTTCCGCCGACCCGTGGCTGCAGGCCAGGCCCGCCCTGGCCCGCCTGTTCGCCGCACAGGTCCTCAGCGGCGCTCCGGGGCTCGCCGATAGCGTGTGCGAAGGGTCCGGCGATCTGGAAACGGTGCGACCGGAAGCCCTTGCCGGGTAGGTCCGGCCGCCACCGCGAGTTGAGCGACCGTCGTTCTCTTACGGTTTACCATTCCACCCTAAAGCCTCCCGGATCGAGGGGGCGAGATGGACGGACGGAGCCAGTCCACGCTGGTCGGCGCCGGAGGTGAGGCGTCGGTCGAACCGGGACAGAGCACCTACCAGCTGACGCTGGCGGGCCTCATCCTGCCCGTGCCCGCTCACCTCGCCTTCAACGCCGTGTCGGCCGCCTGCGTCATGATGCTGGGCCACCCGGTGGCCGCGGCGGTCCTTTTCGTCAGCGCCAGCGCCTTCGACGTCGTCCTCCAGCTCACCCTCCGCCGATGGCTGGCGGCCGGCGACGCCACGCCGCCGGGCCGCGGTTTCCGCCAGCTCGCCGCGCTCAGCGCCGTGCGCGTCTGCGTCTACCTCGCCCCGGTGCTGACGGTCGCCCTCAGCGGCGGCGCGGGCGAACTGATCTTCTTCGCGTTCCAGCTCTGCGGCCTGGTCGCCGTCGGACTGTCGGCCGGCGCCCTCTCGCGGCTGATCTTCTGGTCCTTCGTCGCCCCCGCGCTGCTCGCCGCGACGATGCTGGTCGTCTCGCTCCTGCCCGCGCCCGTGGCGGTCACGGCCATGCTCAGCCTGGCCAGCATGACCCTGATCCTGAACCTGATCTCCCG
>NZ_DAISJG010000022.1:0-45614 GCF_036821595.1 Phenylobacterium sp. | reverse complement strand
CCCGGCGCCTACCTGCCCTCGGAAGGGCTCGCCAAGGCCGGCGCGTTCGCTTAGTGGCGGGCCGGTCATGAACAAGATCGCGGTCGTCGCCGCCGGGGGCACCGGCGGACACCTGTTTCCCGCCCAGGCCCTGGCGGAGGCGCTGATCGCCCGCGGCTGGCGCATCGTGCTGGCCTCCGACGAGCGGGTGGCGGGCCTGGCCCAGGACTTCCCGGCCGAGCGCCGCATCGGTCTGTCGGCGGCGACCTACAGGCCCGGCGACCCGATCGGCATGGCCCGCGCCGGCTTCGCCGTGATGGCCGGGGCGATGAAGGCCCGCCGCGAGTTCCGCGACATCGGCCCCAACGTGGTGGTCGGCTTCGGCGGCTATCCGTCGGCGCCCGCCCTGGTCGCCGCCATCCTCGACCGCCGCCCGACCGTGATCCACGAGCAGAACGCGGTGATGGGCCGGACCAACCGGATGCTGGCCAGCCACGTGAAGACCGTCGCCTGCGCCTTCCCGACCCTGCAGAAGGCCCCGCCCAAGGTGGCCGGCCGGGCGGTCGTGGTCGGCAACCCGGTCCGCCCGGCGATCCGGGCGCTCGCCGAGCTCGCCTACACGCCGCCGGAGCCGGGCGGCCAGGTGCGCCTGCTGGTCACCGGCGGCAGCCAGGGCGCGCGCCTGCTGTCCGAACTGGTGCCCGAGGCGATCAAGGTCCTGCCCGAGGAGTTGCGCCAGCGCCTGGTGGTGCAGCAGCAGACCCGCGCGGAGTCCATGAACGTGGCACGGCGGGTCTACCGCGACGCCCTGGTGAACGCCGAGATCGCCCCCTTCTTCCGCGACCTGGCCGGCCGGCTGGCCGCCGCCCACCTGGTCGTCGGGCGCTCCGGCGCGGGCACGGTCTGCGAACTGGCGGTGGCCGGCAAGCCGTCGATCCTCGTGCCGCTGGCCATCGCCATCGACGACGACCAGGGCCAGAACGCCCGCCTGCTCGCCGAGGCCGGCGGGGCGGAGGTGGCGCGCGAGCACCAGCTCACCGTCGACAGCCTGGCGAGCGCGCTGGAGAAGCTGCTGAACAATCCCGCGAGGCTCGCGCGGATGGCCGCCGCCGCCCGCTCCGTCGCCATCCCCGACGCCGCCGAGCGCCTGGCCGACGTGGTCGAGAAGACCGCCCGCGGCTGAGCCACACGTGTCCGCGCGTTAGCGGCGCATTATCCATTCTATGCAACCTTGGGGCGCAGGGCGTTCAGGGTAACAGTGATGCGTAGAGTTCCGGCGGATCCGGGTCAGCCAGGGCGGCTGGAGGTCCTCCACGTCGACGACGACCCGATGAATCTCAGGGTGGTCGGCGAGATCCTCTCGGCCTTCGGCTTCGACGGCGTGCAGGCGCAGAGCGGAGCGGCGGCGCTCGACGAACTCAGCCGCCGCCGGTTCGACATCGTGCTGATGGACATCCACATGCCGCAGATGTCGGGGCTGGAGGTGGTCGCCCGCATCCGCGCCTCGCTGGGTCCAGAGCGGCACACCCCGGTCATCGCGCTCACCGCCGACAGCCTGTCCCGCACCCGGGCGCAGTACCTGGAGCTCGGCTTCGACGAGTTCGTGACCAAGCCGATCCTGGTCTCGCGCCTGCTCGAGGCGATCCTGCGGTGCGTTTCGCCGCCCGACGCGGCGGACGAGCGCAAGTCCGCCTGACGGCGCCGCCCGCATCTACTTCGCCACCGTCAGCCGGCCGGTCATCCCCGGATGGAAGCGGCAGTAGAAGGGGATGGCGCCCGCCTTCGTCAGCGTCATCCGCTTGCGGGCCTTCGGCGCCAGGTCGACGTCGAAGGAGCCGTCCCGCGCCGTCGCCGTGTGGCGGAAGATGTCGTCGTTGGCCCAGATCACCACGTCGCCGACCTTGAGGTCCGCCGGAACCGGCCCGAACACCATGTCCTTCATGGTGAGGGTCCGGACCCGCGGCGCCGGCGCGGCGGAAGCCGCCCCGCCGAACGCGGCGGCCGCCAGCGCGATGACGACCTCCCGCCGTCTCATCGCGCGGCCTGCGCCACCTGCTCGGCGTGCGCCTGGTGCTCGCTGAACAGCTTCAGCCCGGTCTGCAGCAGGCTCTTGAGCTCGCCGTTCTTGGCGTTCGGGATCAGGGTGGACTGGAGCGCCCCGTTCACCGTCCGGTGGAAGGCGACCTCGTTGGCCAGGTAGGCGCGGTCGAACGCGGTCCCGTCGAGCGCGGCCATGGACTTCAGCTTGGCGGCCGCGTCGGCCGACAGCGCCTGGCTGGTCGGATTGTCCTGCGGCGTGACGCCCAGCGTCTTCACCAGCGCCAGCGCCTGGTCGTTCACCGCCGTGTGGTCGCGCACCATCGACTGGGCGAACTCGCGCACCGCCCTGTCCTTCGACTTGGCCAGCGCCTGCTTCCCGGCGGCGATGTCGATCTGGCCGGCGGTGTAGGCGATGTGGGCGATCTGGGCGTCGTTCGGCGCCGCGGCCTGGGCGTGGACGGCGAACGGGGCGGCCGCGAGCGCCGCGGCGAGGAGGGTGGACTTGAACATGGATATCTCCGCAGGATTGGAGCGCGGCCTTGAGGGCTGCGCGCTGTCCGTTGGATGGCAGGGCGCCGCAAAGGTTCCCGCGGCCGCGGTTCCCCCCGGCGCGATGTTGGGCTAGCAGGACTCCATGACTCGCCGCCCCGTCCCCTTCGAAATCGGCCCCGTGCACTTCATCGGCATCGGGGGGATCGGCATGAGCGGCATCGCCGAGATCATGATGCGCACCGGCTACCAGGTGCAGGGCTCGGATGCGAAGGCCAGCGCCAACACCGAGCGGCTGGAGAAGCTGGGCGCGAAGATCTTCATCGGCCACGACGCGGCCAATGTCGAAGGCGCCTACGCCATCGTCTATTCCACCGCCGTGAAGCCCGACAATCCGGAGATGGTCGCCGGCCGCGAGCGGCGCCTGCCCCTGGTCCGCCGGGCCGAGATGCTGGCCGAGCTGATGCGCCTGCAGTTCTCGGTGGCGGTGGGTGGCACTCACGGCAAGACCACCACCACCTCCATGGTCGCAGCCCTGCTGGACGCCGGCGGCCTCGACCCCACCGTGGTCAACGGCGGCATCATCAACGCCTACGGCACCAATGCGAAGGTCGGGGCGGGCGACTGGATCGTCGTCGAGGCCGACGAGAGCGACGGCACCTTCCTGAAGCTGAAGACCACGGTCGCCGTGGTCACCAACATCGATCCCGAGCACCTGGACCACTACGGCGACTTCGAGGCCGTGAAGAAGGCGTTCCGCGACTTCGTGGAGAACATCCCCTTCTACGGCTTCGCCGCCGTCTGCATCGACCATCCGGAGGTCCAGGCCATGGCCAGCCGCGTGGAGAACCGCCGGCTCGTCACCTACGGCGTGAACCCCCAGGCGGAGGTGAGGGCGCACAACGTCAGCATGGGGCCGGACGGCGCGCGCTTCAGCGTGGTCATCCAGCCACGGGAGGGCGGCATGCTCTCCATCGACGACCTGCACCTGCCGATGGCCGGTCTGCACAACGTCCAGAATGCCCTGGCCGCCATCGCCGTGGCCCGCGAGCTGGGCGTTCCGCCCGACGCCATCCGCACGGGCCTGGCCGGCTTCGGCGGGGTGAAGCGGCGGTTCACCACCACCGGGGTCGCCAACGGCGTGCGCGTGGTCGACGACTACGGCCACCATCCGGTGGAGATCGCCTCGGTGCTCAAGGCCGCCCGCGCGGTCACCGAGGGCAAGGTGATCGCCGTCGTCCAGCCGCACCGCTACACCCGCCTGCGCGACCTGTTCGACGACTTCTGCCAGTGCTTCAACGACGCCGACACCGTGCTGGTGGCCGACGTCTACGCCGCCGGCGAGTCGCCGATCGAGGGCGTCGACCGCGACGCCCTGGTGGCCGGCCTCAAGCGCTTCGGGCACCGCCGCGCCCTGCCGCTGGAGAGCCCCGCCGCACTCGCCGCCCTGGTGCGCGAGGAGGCCAGGGCGGGCGACGTGGTCGTCCTCCTGGGCGCCGGCGACATCACCAGCTGGTCCTACGCCCTGCCGGGCGAGCTCACCGCGCTCGGCGAAGCCGCCGAATGAGCTGGGCCGACGATCTGCCCGCCGTCCGCGGCAAGCTGCTCCGCGACGAGCCGCTCGGCCCCTTCACCTGGTTCCGCGTCGGCGGCCCGGCCGAGGTGATCTTCCTGCCCGAGGACGAGGACGACCTGGCGGCCTTCCTGAAGAGCCTGCCGGCCGAGGTCCCGCTCACCGTGCTCGGCGTCGGCTCCAACACCCTGGTCCGCGACGGCGGCGTCGACGGCGTGGTGGTCCGCCTGGGCAAGGCTTTCGCCCGCGTCGAGCCGCGCGGCGACAGCCGCATCTTCGCCGGCGCGGCGGTGCTGGACGCGACGCTCGCCCGCGAGGCCGGCAAGGCGGGGATCGCGGGGCTGGAGTTCTATCGCGGCGTGCCGGGCTCCATCGGCGGTGCGCTGGTCATGAACGCCGGCTGCTACGGCGCCGAGACCAGGGACGTGCTGGTCGAGGCCTATGCGCTGACCCGCGCGGGCGAGCGGCTGACGCTCTCCAACGCCGACCTGGAGTACAGCTACCGCAAGTCCGCCCGCGCGGCGAAGGAGCCCTTGATCTTCACGGGCGCCCTGTTCGAGGGCCGGCCGGACGACCCGGCCGCCATCCAGCAGCGCATGGACGAGATCACCGAGCGGCGGGAGAAGACCCAGCCGATCCGCGAGAAGACCGGGGGCTCCACCTTCAAGAACCCGCCGGGCCACTCCTCCTGGAAGCTGGTCGACGAGGCCGGCTGGCGCGGCAGGCTGTTCGGCGGGGCGATGTTCTCGCCGCTGCATTCGAACTTCCTGATCAACACGGGCGAGGCCACAGCCGCCGACCTGGAAGGCCTCGGCGAAGCCGTTCGCGCCGACGTGAAGGCCAAGTTCGGGGTCGACATCGACTGGGAAATAAAGCGGATCGGCAAGCCCTGACCTTCTGGTGGAGGGGGCGGGCCTCCGCACCCGTCTCACCCCAGCGCCTTCGCCGCCTCCACCAGCCGGCAGCTTGCGCTCGCCCGCGCCACCACCTCGCCCTCCGGCGTCATCAGCTTCGCCTCGACGAAGCCGATCCTCCGCCCGAGCTGCACCACCTGGCCCTCGCCGTAGAGGCGGCCGGGCTTCGCGGGGCTGAGGAAGCTCACGTGCAGGTCGATGGTCGGGCAGTAGAGCCGGCCCTCGGTGTGGGCGAAGACCGCCGGGCCCATGGTGTCGTCCAGCATGGCGGCCAGGAAGCCGCCCTGGACGAAACCCGCGGGGTTGGTGAACTCGCGGCGCGCCTCGAAGGCGATGCGGATCCAGCCGTCGGCGGGGCGGGCGACCGCCACCTGCCAGCCGAGCAGTTCGGCGCACGGCGGGCGGGGCAGGGCGTCGAGGGCGGTGGCCGGGCGCGAGCGCGCCTGCACGAGCGTCATGGGCGGTTTCCTTCGATCCCCCACAGCCTATCCATCGGCTGCTGACAGCCTGCTGGCAGCAGTGCGCTTGACGGGAATCTTCCAGGGGCGCACCCGGAAAACATGCGCATTCCAGCCTTCCTCGCCGCGGCCGCCCTCGTGGTCGCCGCCGCCGCCCCTGCCGCTGCCCAAGACCTTGCTGGGCAGGATCTCGCCGCCAACGCCGCCGCAATCCGGGACAAGGCCCTGACCGATCCCACGGCCTGGGCGATCGCCGAGTCCCTGACCACGGAGGTCGGCCCGCGGATGACCGGCTCGCCCGCCATGGACCGCGGCCGCGACTGGGCGGTGGCGAAGTTCCGCGAGCTGGGCTTCGAGAACGTGCGGGTGGAGAGCTTCACCACGCCCACCTGGTCGCGCGGACCGGAGTCGGCGGAGGTGGTCGGACCCGTGCCGCACAAGCTGCACATCCTGGGTCTCGGCAACTCCAGCCCGACGCCGAAGGGCGGCCTCACCGCCGAGATTGTCCTCTTCCGCACCTACCAGGCGATGCTCGACCAGCCGGAGGGCGCCCTGAAGGGCAAGATCGCCGTCGTCACCCAAAAGATGCCTCGCACCCAGGACGGCTCCAGCTACGGCTTCGTCAACGCCCAGCGCAGCCGGGGCCCGGTCGAGGCGGCGAAACGCGGGGCGGTGGGCTACCTGATCCGCTCGCTCTCCACCGACGACACGCGCCTGCCGCACACCGGCGGCGCGGCGGCGGGCGGCATTCCTGCCGCGGCCCTGTCGCCTCCTGACGCCGAGCTGCTGGAGAACCTCGTGGCCCGGGGGAAGCCGGTGACGGTGAAGCTCGCCATGCAGTCCACCAGCAACCCGAAGTCGCCCGCCTACAACATCGTGGGCGAGATCCGTGGCCGGGAGCGGCCGGACGAGGTGCTGGTCGTCGGCGGCCATCTGGACTCCTGGGACCCGGGCACGGGGGCAGTGGACGACGCGGCGGGCATCGCCATCTCCACCGCCGCGGCGAAGCTGGCCGCCAGCTTCGGCCCGCCGAAGCGGACCGTCCGCGTGGTCATGTGGGGCTCGGAGGAACAGGGGGGGTCGTCGCGCGCCTACCTGGAGGCCAACCGGGCCGAGGTCCCGAAGATGGTCGTCGTCGGCGAGAGCGACGGCGGCGCGGGCCGCATCTGGAGCCTCAGCCTGCCCGCGGGCAGCCGCAGCCATCCGGCCATGAAGGCGTTCGAAGCGGCGATCGCGCCCCTGAAGGTGGTGGTGAGCCGCGAGCCGCCGCGCTTCGGCGGCGCCGACGTCTCGGGCCTGATCTCCGCCGGGACGCCCTTCGTGGACTTCAACCAGGACATGAGCCGCTACTTCGACCTGCACCACGCCGCCGACGACACCCTCGACAAGATCGATCCGGCGGAGCTGTCCCAGAACGTCGCCGTGTGGGCGGCCTTCCTCTACACGGTCGCCGACAGCGACATCGACTTCCGCCGGCTGGCCGCGGAAGCCCAAACCGCCAAGGAGACGAAGTGAGCCTTCCCCTGTCCGGACATCACGTCGCCGTCCTGCTGGGCGGTCCCTCCTCCGAGCGCGAGGTGAGCCTGGTCTCGGGCCGCGAATGCGCCGACGCTTTGGAGCGGCTGGGGGCCAAGGTGAGCCGCGTGGACGCCGGGCGCGACGTCGCCCAGGTGCTGGCGCAGCTCAAGCCGGACGTCTGCTTCAACGCCCTGCACGGGGAGTGGGGCGAGGACGGCTGCGTCCAGGGCGTGCTGGAGACCCTGCAGGTCCCCTACACCCACTGCGGCGTGCTCGCTTCGGCGCTCGCCATGGACAAGGCCAAGGCCAAGGCGGTCCTGGCGGCGGCCGGCGTCACCGTGCCCGGCGGCGGCCTGTTCAACCGCTTCGACGTGGCCGCCCGCCACGTGATCGAGCCGCCCTATGTGGTGAAGCCGAACGCCGAGGGCTCCTCGGTCGGCGTGTTCATCGTCCACGAGGGCGCCAACACCCCGCCGCAGGAGGTCGTCGCCCCGTCCTGGACCTTCGGCGAGGAGGTGATGGTGGAGCCCTACGTCCGCGGCCTGGAGCTGGCGGTGGGGGTGATGGACGGCAAGGCGATGACGGTTACCGAAATCGTGCCGAAAACCGCCTTCTACGACTACGAAGCCAAGTACGGGGCGGGGGGGTCCGAGCACGTGGTGCCGGCGAGGATTCCGCCGCAGGCCATTGAGAAGGCGAAGAAACTATCCGAGATGGCGCACGCCGCACTTGGTTGTCGGGGCGTTACCCGGTCGGACCTCCGTTATGACGACATTAACGACATCATGGTCCTTTTGGAGGTCAACACCCAGCCCGGCATGACGCCCACCTCGCTCGTCCCCGAGCAGGCGGCGGCGCAGGGCGTGGGATTCGACCAGTTGGTGCTGTGGATCACGGAGGACGCCTATGCCCGCAGCGGTGCGGGGAGGATCGCAAGCTCAGGCGAGGCCTCGGGGCAAGTCGCCCCCTAGTCCCAAACGCGCGCCGGCCCGCAGGCCGGCCGCGTCCGCGCAGCCGCGCCCGGCCGGCGCCGGCCTCTCTCCGAAGCACGCCCTGATCGCCGCCGCCGGCGTGCTCGCCCTGTCGCTGGTCGGCGTGCTCGCCACCGGCGGCCGCGGCGAGCGGATCGCCCAGACGATCACCGCCGGCGTGGACGAGCGGTTCGGCCAGGCCGGCTTCCGGCTTCGCGCCGTGCACGTCGAGGGAGCCTCGCCCATGGCCACGCCCGACATCGTCGCCGCCGCCGGCGTCTATCGGGACCAGCCGGTCCTGGGCCTCGACCTGGAGGCCGTGCGCCAGCAGGTGGAGAAGGTCGGCTGGGTGAAGGAGGCGCGCATCGTGCGGCTGCTGCCCGACACCCTTGTCATCGCCGTCGTCGAGCGACATCAGCTGGCCGTGTGGCAGCACGCCGGCAGGACGGTGGTCATCGACGAGCGCGGCCAGCCGATCCCCGAGGCCGACCCCGGCCGCTTCCCGACGCTCCCGCTGATCGTCGGCGCCGGCGGCGCTGAGATGGCCCCCGGTATCCTGCCGACGCTGGCCCAGCGCCCGCGCATGATGGAACGCATGGAGGCCCTCGTGCGCGTCGACAACCGCCGCTGGGACCTGCGGCTGAAGGATGGCTCGATCATCCAGCTCCCCGCCGTTGGCGAGGAGGAGGCCCTGATGCAGCTCGAGCAGCTCGACCAGCGCTCGCACATCCTCGAGCTGGGCTTCGAGCGCATCGACCTGCGCAACCCCGACGTGGTCGCCGTGCGGCCCCGCCAGACGGCTCCGGCCGGTCAGCTCGTCGCAGAAGGCGCGTGAGGACAGAATGTTGAAGTCGGCGACGCGCGAAGATCCCAGGAAGAAGGACGGCCGCGAGGGCCTCCGGGCGGCCATCCGGCCGCCGCAGGTCGTGGCCGCGGTGGACCTCGGCGCCTCGAAGGTCACCTGCTTCATCATGAAGCCGGAGGGCGTGCGGCGCGCCGACCGCACCCTCACCACGGCCGGCGTCGGCTATGTCCAGTCGCGCGGCATCCGCGGCGGCTCGATCGTCAACCTGGACGAGGCCTCGGAGGCCATCGCCCAGGCCGTGGAGCGGGCCGAGAACGTCGCCGGCGTCAGCGTGCAGGGGGTCACCGTCGCCACCGCCGGGGGCCAGCTGACCTCCGCCCGCGTGGCCGGCCGGGTCAGCCTGGGCGCCCGTCCGATCAGCGACAACGACCTGGTCCGCGCGATCAGTCACGCCCTCGCCCAGATCAAGCTCCCGGGCCGCCGCGCCGCTCACATCCTGCCCATCGCGTGGTCCGTCGACGGACAAAACGGGGTGCGCGACCCACGCGCCATGTTCGGTCGCACGCTCGGCGTCGAACTGCTGGTCGTCTCGGTCTCCGAAGCCGTCTTCCAGACCCTCGGCGCCTGCGTCGAGCGCGCCCACCTGCAGTTCGAGGGCGTCGTCGCCGCGCCGTTCGTCTCCGCCCTCGCCGCGCTGGAGGAGGACGAGATGGACCTCGGCGCCGTCTGCATCGACATGGGCGGCGGCTCCACCTCGGCGGCGGTGTTCAACGCGGGCTCCCTGGTCCACGTGGAGACCGTCCCGGTCGGCGGCCAGCACGTGACCCAGGACATCGCCCGCGGCCTCTCCACCTCCATCGCCGGCGCCGAGCGGATCAAGACCCTGCACGGCTCCGCCATCGCCTCGGCCAACGAGGACCGCGAGATGATCGAGGCCCCGCCCCGCGGCGACGACCCCGGCGCCGGCCCCGTCGTTGCGCCCCGGTCCCTGCTGAAGGGCATCATCGCCCCCCGCGTCGAGGAGACCCTCGAGCTCCTGCGCGACCGCCTGAAAGCCTCGGGCGCCCCGGTCGAGCCGGGGGCGGGTCTGGTGCTGACCGGCGGCGCGAGCCAGCTGGCCGGCGTGCGCGAGGTGGCCGTCCGCGTGTTCGACCGCCCGGTGCGCCTGGGCCGGCCCCGCCGGGTTCCGCACCTCGCCGACGCCGCGTCCGGCCCGGCGTTCACGGCGGCCGCCGGCATCCTGCACCGCGCCGCCTTCGGCCCCCGGGAGGCGGTCAGCGCCAAGGCGCTCGCCTCCGCCAAGCTCCGCCGCGAACCGCTCGACCCCCACGCCAACCCGGTCGCCAAGGCCGCCGCCTGGCTCCGCGAGAACCTCTAGGCGCAAGGCCGGCGGCCGGGCCCGGGACCGGCGCTTTACGGTGCCGCTTGATGCTGCGAGACAGGTGGTCGCAGCCACCCGCGCGATTCGCGCGACTCCTTGTGGAACAAGCGGTTTTTTAGCCTGCGGCGGGGTCGAACGGCGAACGACTCACGCTATGCCCTTAACCCTCGCTTAAGGATGAGGGGCGCAATTTTAAACCCATCCTTAAGAAGCGCCGGCTGGGGGGTCGGTCGGCGCTGAGACCGATTTTGGGAAGGACGCAGGGGTCCGATGGCAATTTCTCTCTCAGCTCCGCAGGCGACAGAACTGAAGCCGCGGATCGTCGTGTTCGGCGTGGGCGGCGCGGGCGGCAACGCCGTCAACAACATGATCGAGGCGGGGCTCGAGGGCGTCGAATTCGTCGTCGCCAACACCGACGCGCAGCAGTTGCAGTTCGCCAGGACGGACCGCCGCATCCAGCTCGGCGTGCAGGCGACGCAGGGCCTGGGCGCCGGGGCGCATCCGGAAGTGGGCATGCACGCCGCCGAGGAGTCGATCCCTGAGATCGGCGAGCACCTGGACGGCGCGCACATGGTGTTCATCACCGCCGGCATGGGCGGCGGCACCGGCACGGGCGCGGCCCCGATCATCGCCAAGTGCGCCCGCGAGCGAGGCATCCTGACGGTCGGCGTGGTCACCAAGCCCTTCCACTTCGAAGGCCGTCACCGCATGCGTCTGGCCGACGCCGGCATCGGTGAGCTGCAGCGCTACGTCGACACCCTGATCGTCATCCCCAACCAGAACCTGTTCCGCGTGGCCAACGAGCGGACAACCTTCGCCGAGGCCTTCGGCATGGCGGATCAGGTTCTGCACTCGGGCGTCCGCTCGATCACCGACCTGATGGTGCTGCCCGGCCTGATCAACCTCGACTTCGCCGACGTCCGCACCGTCATGACCGAAATGGGCAAGGCGATGATGGGCACGGGCGAGGCGACGGGCGACGACCGCGCCCTGATGGCCGCACAGAACGCCATCCAGAACCCGCTGCTGGACGAGGTCTCCCTGAAGGGCGCCAAGGCCGTGCTGGTGAACGTCACCGGCGGCCTCGACATGACCCTGCTCGAGGTCGACGAGGCGGCGAACGCCATCTCGGAACAGGTGGACCCCGAAGCCAACATCATCTTCGGCGCCGCCTTCGACCCGGCGCTGGACGGCATGATCCGCGTGTCGGTCGTGGCGACCGGCATGGACGGGGTCTCGATCGCCGCCATCGAGCCGCGCCTGGAGCGCCGGGCCAACACCACGGCCCAGCCGCTGCGCGTCGACACCACCCCGGCCGCGCTCGCGTCCGTCCCCGAACCGACGGTCTCGGCGGCGCCCGAGCCGGTGGCCTACGAGGCCGAGGCCGTGGAAGAAGAGCAGCCGGATCTCTATGCGGCCCCTGTGGCCGCCGCGCCCGAGCCCCAGGTCGTCGCCCCGCCGGTCACCCGGATCGTGGATCCGGCGGTGGAGGAGGTCTCCGATGACGAGCCGCTGTTCGCCGAGCCCTACGAGACCCGGCGCCCGCGCGGTGGCTTCCTGAGCCTGTTCGGCGGCCGGCCGCGCTACGACGCGCAGCAGGCCCAGCCCGCTCCGGCCCCGCGATCCGCAGCGAGCCGCGGCGCCGCCGCCGTGGCGGCCGAGGCGCCCGCGCCGGTGGAGCAGCCCGAGGCAGGCGAGGACCTGGAGATCCCGTCCTTCCTGCGCCGGCTGGCGAACTAGCGCGTCTCCAACAAACGTGAATGCCGGGCGACCGGTGTTGGGTCTAGGCTCCTCCCTGCGGCAAACCTGCGGGGAGGCGGTCATGCGGCGCGAGCACAGGATTTCGGTGGGCCCAGTGGACGGCGGCTGGACGGTGCGCTGCGAAGGCGAGACCCACCCCCTGCTGTTCCTGTCCGGACGCCGCGCCGAGGAGCACGCCCGCAGCCTCGCCCAGGCGCTCAGCCGCGCTGGTGACGAGGCCTTCGTCTCAATCCACGACCGCACCGACGCCTTGGTCGGCGGCGCCCGCTACACGGCGCGCCACCCCGCCGGTTGACGGCCGGACGACGTTTTCCACGCGGGCGTCGTCGGCTGTCCCGAACCGAAACAAAGCGAAACAGCAAGTGTTTTGCTGCGCTGCGGCAAACGCCTTAACCAGACCGTGGGACGTCGTGCGGCCGAATGGCCGCTCGCGCGAGTATCAGGAAGGTCCCCTTGTCCGCAGACGCATTTCAAGACCGGGCGTTCCAGCACACGCTCCGGGCCCCGGCGCTCTTCGCCGGCGTCGGCGTCCACACGGGCGCCTACACGCGCGTCGACGTGCGCCCGGCGCCGGTTGACCACGGGATCGTCTTCGTCCGCACGGATGTGACCGACCGCGACAACCGCGTGCCCGCCACGGGCGAGGCCGTCTGCAAGACCCAGCTGGGCACCGTGATCGGCAACGCCGCGGGCGTGACCGTCTCCACGATCGAGCACCTGATGGCCGCCATGGTCATGCTCGGTATCGACAATGCCGTGGTCGAGCTCGACGGGCCTGAGATGCCGATCATGGACGGCTCGTCGGAGCCCTTCGTCCGCATCCTCGATCGCGCCGGCCGGCGCGGGCAGGAGGCGGCCCGTCGCTACATCGAGATTCTGGACACGGTCGAGGTGGTGGACGGCGACAAGCGGGCCAGCCTGTCGCCCGCAGCCCGCTTCGAGGTGGCCTTCGAGATCCGCTTCCCGACCGCCGTCATCGGCACGCAGGCGATCGACATGGCCATGGACGGCCCGACCTTCCGCCGGGAACTCGCCGACTGCCGCACCTTCGGCTTCCTGCACGAGGTGGAGGCCCTGCGCGCCATGGGCCTCGCCCGCGGTGGCTCGATGGACAATGTGGTGGTGATCGAGGGCGACCGGGTGCTGAACCCGGAGGGCCTGCGCCGCCCGGACGAGTTCGTGCGCCACAAGGCCCTGGACGCCATCGGCGACCTCTACGTCCTCGGCATGCCGATCGTCGGCCGGTTTGAGGGCGAACTGGCTGGACATGCGATCAACAACCAGCTGGTGCGCGCGCTGCTGGCCCGGCCCGACGCCTGGCGCGTGAAGACCTTCGTAGAGGACCTCGCCGAGGCGGTCTGACGCCCGGCTTGTTGCGAGTAATTCGCAAGTCTGCTTGACTGGGCGCGACCGCGGGGAGGCGTCCATGTCCGAGACCATGCAGGATCAGCTGGCGAGGCTCTACAGGCCCCCGCATCAGTTCACCGTGGCCAAGGCGATAGACCACGTGGACGACCACGGCCGCCGGTTCATCGCGCTATCGCCGTTCCTGGTGATGGGATCGGTGGGGCAGGGCGGCGTCGACGTCTCGCCCCGCGGCGGTGGGCCGGGCTTCGTGAAGGTGGACGAGGCGGGGCGAACCCTCTTCATGCCCGACCGGCCCGGCAACAACCGCATCGATTCCCTGAAGAACCTCGCCGAGACCGGCGAGATCGGACTGATGTTCATGATCCCGGGGATCGACGACATCTACCGGGTGAACGGGCGGGCGGAACTGGCCGACGACCCCGCCCTGATCGAGACCTTCGTGGAGTTCGGCAAGCCGCCGCGCTCGGTGCTGCGGATCGCCGTGCGCGAGGCCTTCCTGCACTGTCCCAAGGCGCTGATGCGCGCCGAGCTGTGGGGCGACAGCCACCGGGTGGACCGCTCGACGCTGCCGTCGCTCGCGGAGATGGTGTCCGACCAGATCGGCCTGCCCAAGCCGACCGTGACCCACGAGGAGCAGGTCGCCCAGTTGCGCGAGACGCTCTGATCCGCCCCACCTTGGCCGCTTTCGCGCGCCATGGTCGCAGGCGCGGGCGCTTCCGTTTGCCAGGCGCCCGGCGTGGTGTAGAAGCGACTCCTCGCGTGGGGGCGCGCGTCTGTCCTTTGAGGTGAAGGTGTCCTTGCTTCGCAATTCGTGGGCTCGTCCGGCGCTCGTGGCCGGCGTCTGCGCCCTCGCCCTGACCGGGTGCGCCGGCCGCCAGAAGAAGCCCCGGCTGGTCTATGAGGAGCGGCCGGTCGAGCTGCTCTACGCCACGGGCGCGGACCGATTGGACCGCCGCCAGTGGGCCCAGGCCGTGAATTACTTCCAGGAAGTGGAGCGCCAGCACCCCTATTCGGAGTGGTCGCGCCGCGCGATCCTGATGCAGGCCTTCGCCCACTACCAGGGGAACGACTACCCCGAGGCGATCGCCGACGCGGAACGCTTCATCCAGCTCTATCCGGGCAATCCGGCGGCGGCCTACGCCCACTACATCAAGGCCATCTGCTACTTCGAGCAGATCGTCGACGTGGGCCGCGACCAGGCGGCGACCGGGCAGGCGCTGGCCGGCCTGCGCGAGGTGGTGCAACGCTATCCGCGCACCGAATACGCCGCCGACGCGCGGCTGAAGATCGACATGGTCAACGACCAGCTGGCCGGCAAGGAAATGACCGTCGGGCGCTGGTACCTGCGCAACGGCGACACGCTCGCCGCCATCGGCCGGTTCCGTACCGTGGTCGAGCGTTACCAGACCACCAGCCACACGCCGGAAGCCCTCTACCGCCTGGTCGAGGCCTATCTGACGCTGGGCCTGGCCGAGGAGGCCAGGCGTAACGGCGCCGTGCTGGGCCACAACTTCCCCGGCGACGCCTGGTACGGCGACGCCTACAAGCTGCTCACCTCGCGCGGCCTGCGGCCTGTGGTGGAGCCCGAGGGCGGCGGCCGGCGCGGCTTCCTGAAGATCCCGTTCCGCAAGGACAAGCGGGAGACCATCAAGCCGCCCGCCGCCGTTCCCGAGGCTGCCGCCACGGACGCCGCGGCGACGGAACCTAAGGCGAACTGAGCCCTTCCCGCCCGGCCCGATTCCGGGTGATCCTGCACCCATGCTGATCGGCCTCTGGATCCGCGACGTCGTGCTGATCGAGTCCCTGGACCTGTCCATCGGGCCGGGGCTGACCGCGCTTACCGGCGAGACCGGGGCGGGCAAGTCGATCATCCTGGACGCGCTCGGCCTCGCCACAGGGGCTCGCGCCGACGCGGGCCTGGTGCGCCGCGGCGCCCAGCAGGCCGCCGCCTCCGCGGTTTTCGCCCCTGCAGCCGACCATCCGGTCTGGGACCTGCTGGAGGAGAAGGGCCTCTCCTACGCCCGCGATGAAGACCTGGTGCTCCGCCGGACGCTCGGCGCCGACGGGCGCAGCCGTGCCTTCGTCAATGACCAGGCCACAGGCGTGGGCGTGCTGAAGGAGGTGGGCGAGCGGCTGCTCGAGGTCCACGGCCAGCACGAGACCGTGGGCCTGCTCGATGCGCGCACCCATCGGCCGATGCTCGACGCCTATGGCGATCTCGGCGAACTCCTGGCGGCGGTCGGCGAACGCTGGCGCGACTGGCGCGCGGCGCGCGAGCGGGTGGACGAGCTGCGCGAGGCGGTGAACCGTTCCGCCGCGGAGACGGAGGAGCTGCAGCTGCGGCTGTCCGAACTGGACCGCCTGGATCCCCGCGAAGGCGAGGAGACCCAGCTCGCCGAGGAGCGGGCGGTCCTGGGGGCCGCCGAGAAGGCCCTGACCGACATCGCTTCTGCGCGCGAGACGTTCGACGGCCTGGGGCCGAAGGTGGCCACTGCGATCCGGGCGCTGGAGCGGGCGCGCGAGCGGGCGGTGACGGCCGGCGCCGCGCAGGAGGGGGCGGCGGTCTCCCGGCTGAGCCAAGCGTCGGAGGCGCTGGACCGGGTGCTCATCGAGGCGGGCGAGGCGGAGGCGGCGATCGACGCGGCCGCCGAGGCCTTTGAGTTCGAGCCCGACCGGCTGGAGAAGACCGAGGAGCGGCTGTTCGACCTTCGGGGCCTCGCCCGCAAGCTCGGCGTCTCGGTGGAGGAGCTGCCGTTGCTGCGCGTGCGCTTCGCCGAGCGGCTCCGGGCCGTGGAGTCCTCGGAAGAGGACCTGAAGGCCGCCGAGGCCGCGTTGAAGTCCGCCCGCGAGGCCTATGTCGCCGCAGCGGGCGAGCTCACCGCCGCCCGCTGCGCGGCGGGCGAGCGGCTGGCCGAGGCCGTGATGGCGGAGCTCGCGCCGCTGAAGCTCGACAAGGCCCGTTTCCGCGTGGCGGTGGAGCCGCTCGCCGAGGAGCGCGCCGGCCCCGCGGGACTGGACCGCGTCGCCTTCGAGATCGCCACCAACCCGGGCGCGCCGTTCGGCGACCTCGGCGCCATCGCCTCGGGCGGCGAGCTGGCGCGCTTCGCGCTCGCGCTAAAGGCGTCGCTCGCCGGCCGCGGGACCGGGCCGCAGCCGCTGATGATCTTCGACGAGGTGGACCAGGGCGTCGGCGGCGCGGTGGCCGACGCCGTCGGCCTGCGCCTGAAGAAGCTCGCCGCCAAGGCGCAGGTGCTGGTGGTGACCCACTCGCCCCAGGTCGCTGCGCGCGCCGAGGCCCACTGGCGCATCGCCAAGGCCGGCGAGGGCGAGCGCATCCGCACGGCCGTCGAGGTGCTGTCCCCCGCCGATCGCGAGGAGGAGATCGCCCGCATGCTCGCCGGCGCCCAGATCACCGACGCCGCCCGCGCCGCCGCCCGGGCGCTGATCGGGGCGTGATCGACCGGGCGGGGTTGGGCTAGGGTCCGCGCCATGGATTCTGCCCGCGCCAAACCCGTCGACCAGCTCACCGAGGCCGAAGCCGTCGAGGCGCTGACCTTCCTCGCCGACGAGATCGCGGCGCACGACATCCGCTACTACCAGCACGACGAGCCCTCGATCTCGGACGCCGAGTACGACGCGCTGAAGCAGCGCAACGCCGAGATCGAGGCGAGCTTCCCGCACCTGATCCGCGAGAACTCACCGTCGCTGAGGGTTGGGGCGGCGCGTTCGGAGCAGTTCGCGCCCGTGGAGCACGGCGTGCCGATGCTCAGCCTCGACAACGCCTTCTCCGACGAGGATGCGGTCGAGTTCGACGCCCGCGTGCGGCGGTTCCTGAGGCTGGACGAGGAGGTGGCCTACACCGCCGAACCGAAGATCGACGGCCTGTCCTGCTCGATCCGCTACGAGAATGGGGTGCTGGTCCGCGCCGCCACGCGGGGCGACGGCCGGGTGGGCGAGGACGTCACCGCCAACGTCCGCACCGTGGGCGAGATCCCCAAGCGCCTGGCGGGGACAGGCTGGCCCGAGGTCATCGAGATCCGCGGCGAGGTCTACCTGGGCCACGAGGAGTTCGCGGCCCTGAACGCCGCGGCCGAGGCGGCGGGCCAGAAGACCTACGCCAACCCGCGCAACGCCGCGGCGGGGTCGCTGCGCCAGATTGACCCCAAGGTCACCGCCCAGCGGCCGCTGCGCTTCTTCGCCTACGCCTGGGGTTACGTCAGCGAGTCCTTCGCCACGAGCCAGTGGGAGGCGCTGCGGCTCCTGAAGAGCTGGGGCTTCCGGACGACGCCCGAGAGCCAGTGCGTGCAGGGCGTGGAGGGGCTCCTGGCCGCCTATCGAGACATGGAGGCGGCGCGGCCGAAGCTCGGCTACGACATCGACGGCGTGGTCTACAAGGTCGACCGCCTGGACTGGCAGCAGCGGCTGGGCTTCGTCTCCCGCGCTCCCCGCTGGGGGATCGCACGCAAGTTCCCGGCCCAGCAGGCCCGCACCGTGCTGGAGGCGATCGACATTCAGGTCGGCCGCACCGGCGCGCTCACCCCCGTGGCGCGGCTGACGCCGGTGACGGTGGGCGGCGTGGTGGTGACCAACGCCACCCTGCACAACGCCGACGAGATCGCCCGCCTGGACGTCCGTGTCGGCGACACGGTGATCCTGCAGCGGGCGGGGGACGTGATCCCGCAGATCCTGGGCGTCGTGCCCGAGGAGCGGCCGAAGGACGCCGCTCCTTACGAGTTCCCGCACGCCTGCCCGTGCCCGCTGCACACCGAGGTGGTGCGCGAAACCACGGCGTCGGGCGCCGAGACGGTGGTGCGCCGCTGCTCGGGCGAGTTCGCCTGTCCCTTCCAGAAGCTTGCGCACCTGCGCCACTTCGTCAGCCGCCGCGCCTTCGACATCGAGGGGCTCGGGGAGAAGCAGCTCACCCTGTTCAGCGAGCGGGGCTGGCTGAACTCGCCGGCCGACATCTTCCGCCTGCACGAGAAGCGCGAGGAGCTGCTGGCGCTGGAGCGGTTCGGCGAGACCAGCGTGAAGAACCTGCTGGACGGTATCGAGGCCCGCCGGACCATTCCCCTCGACCGCTTCATCTACGGCCTCGGCATCCGCCACATCGGCGAGACGACCGCGGTGGTCATGGCCCGCGGCTACGGCAGCGTGGACGCCTTCCTGGAGGCGATGGACAGGGTCGCGGCCCGCGATCCCGAGGCGGTCCAGGAGCTGGACGACATGGACCAGATCGGCGGGGCGGTGATCGAGGCGGCGGCCGCCTTCTTCGCCGAGGACCACAACCGGGCCATGGTCCAGGACCTGAAGGCCCAGCTCACCGTGCAGGACGCCGAGGCGCCGAAGACCGACACCGCCGTGGCCGGCAAGACCGTGGTCTTCACGGGCGCGCTGGAGAAGATGACCCGCGACGAGGCCAAGGCCCAGGCCGAGCGGCTCGGGGCCAAGGTCTCCGGCTCCGTGTCCAAGAAGACCGACTTGGTGGTGGCCGGCCCCGGCGCGGGGTCCAAGCTGAAGACCGCCGCCGAGCTCGGCATCCAGGTCCTCACCGAGGACGAGTGGCTGGAGCTGGTGGGCGGCTAGGGCGTCCGGGCGGTCACGATCCAGGTCGCGCTGTCGAGCTTCACGCCGTCAGGGCCCTCGTGCCGGGCGAGCTCGTCGCGGATGGCGGCCACCACGACGTCGCGCTTGTTGGGGTTCTCGCGCAGCAGCATGCCGAGCGGACCGACCCGCAGCGCCAGGCCGACCGCCGTGCGCAGGTCCCCGCCGCCGATCTTCTCGTCGTGGGGGGCAAGCTCGATCCCTTCGAATCCGGCCGTCCGCAGGATGCCTCGGACGCGGTCCGGATCGGCGAAGGCGAAGGGCCCGGGCGCCGTGGGATCGGGCGGCGACGGCGCGGGCAGGTGGGCCAGCGCCGCCGTCAGCGGGGCGGTCATGATCGGGTTCTCGCCCATGCCGCGCCAGCAGACGAAGGCCAGCCGGCCGCCCGGTTTCAGCGCCCGGCGGATGTTGGCGAAGGCGGCCGGCGGGTCGGCGAAGAACATCACGCCGAACCGGGAGAAGGCGCCGTCGAAGCTCGCCGGCTCGAACGGGTGGGTCTGGGCGTCGCCTTCGAGGAAGCTGACGGCGGCGGCGGCCGGACGGCCGCGCGAGACCTCCAGTAGCGGGCGGGAGATGTCGAGCCCGACGACCTCGCCGCCGGGCGCGACGGCGGCCGCCAGTTCGAGGGTCGTCTGGCCGGCGCCGCAGCCGACGTCGAGCAGGCGCTCGCCGGGCTTGGGCGCCAGCGCGGCCATGGCAGCGCGGCCGAGCGGGGCGAGCTGGCGGTCCAGCGCCTCCTGCATCTCGGCCCAGGTCTGGCCGGCGGCGTCGTTCCAGTAGGCGACCTGGGCGGCGTTGGGGGCTTCGCTCATGGGATCAGACCGGCGCGCAGGCGTGTTCGAGCCAGGCGCGGACCTCGGGCTCCACCTGCGGCCCGACCACCGCCAGCACGCGGGCGTGGTAGGCGTCGAGCTGGGCGCGCTCCTCGGCGGTGAGCAGGTCGGCCGCGATCAGGCGTCGGTCGATCGGCGCCAGCGTCAGGGTCTCGAAGCCGAGCATCGGGCGCTCGCCGCCGGGGATCGCCTCCGGCGGGGTGACCACCTGCAGGTTCTCGATGCGGATCCCGTAGGCGCCTTCCTTGTAGTAGCCCGGCTCATTGGACAGGATCATGCCGGGCCGGAGCGCGACGGTGTTCGGCGCCTTGGCGATCCGTTGCGGGCCTTCGTGGACGCCCAGGTAGCTGCCGACGCCGTGGCCGGTGCCGTGGTCGTAGTCGAGGCCATGGGCCCAGAGCGCCATGCGGGCGAGCGCGTCGAGGTGCGTGCCGGTCGTGCCGGCCGGGAAGCGGACGCGGGCCAGCGCGAGGTTGCCTTTCAGCACCAGGGTGAAGCGCTCGCGCATCTCCGCGCTCGGCTCGCCGATGGCCACCGTGCGGGTCACGTCGGTGGTGCCGTCCAGGTACTGGGCGCCGGAATCGATCAGCAGGAGCGAGCCCGGCTCGGCGCGCTTGTTGAGCCGCTGGGTGGGACGGTAGTGGACGATCGCCCCGTTCGAGGCCGCGCCGGCGATGGTGTCGAAGGAGAGGTCCCTCAGGGCGCCGGTGGCCTCGCGGAAGGCCTCGAGCTTTGACACGGCGGTGATCTCGTCGGGCGGACTGGTCTGCCCCTCAGTCGCCAGCCAGTGGAGGAAGCGGGTCAGCGCCGCGCCGTCGCGGGCATGGGCCTTGCGGGCGCCCTCGATCTCCACCGCGTTCTTGCAGGCGCGGGGCAGGGCGCAGGGGTCCTCGGCGCGGACCACCTCGGCGCCGGCGGCGGCCAGGGCCTCGAAGTACCAGGCGGAGGACTGGGCGGGGTCGACCACCACCTTCTTCCCGCGCAGCTCGGTTAGCGCAGCGGGCAGGTCGTCCGGCGTTTCCAGCCGGACCTGGTTGCCGAGCCAGGCGGGAAGGTCGGGCGTGACCTTCTGCGGGTCGAGAAACAGGCGGGCCGTGCCGTCGCGGTTGAGGATCGCCTGGGCCAGGGGGAGGGGGGAGCGGATGACGTCGCCGCCGCGGATGTTGAACAGCCAGGCGATGGAGGCCGGCGCGGTGAGCACCGCGGCGTCGGCGCCGCCCGCCAGGGCTCCGCCGACGCGCGCCCGCTTGGCCGGGGAGTCCTCTCCCGCATACGCCAGCGGGTGGGGGACGACCGGCGCGACGGGCTGCGGCGGGCGGGCGTCTCCCCAGGCCTTGTCCAGCGGGTTGGGCGTGACCGGCTGCAGTTCCGCGCCGGCCTTGGCGGCGGCGGCCTTCAGGTGGGCCAGGGCGTCAGGGCTATGAAGTCGCGGATCGTAGCCGATCTTCTGGCCCTTGCCGGCGGCGGCCTCCAGGTAGGCGGGGACGCCGCCTTCCACGAGGTCGCGGATCTCGAACACGCCGGTGTCCACCTGGTCGCGCACCTGCAGGGTATAGCGGCCGTCGACGAAGACGGCGGCCTTGTCCTTCAGGATCACCGCCGCCCCGGCCGAGCCGGTGAAGCCGGTGGCCCAGGCCAGGCGGTCGTTGGCGGCGGGGAGATATTCGTTCTGGTGCTCGTCCTCGTGCGGCACGAGCAGCCCGTCGAGGCCCTGCTCGGCCATGGCTTGGCGGATCAGGGGCACGTGCCGGGGGCCGAAAGAGCGGTCGGTGGTCTCGTCGAAGGTCTGGCGCATGCCACGGATTTAGTCGCTTCGGCCCTCGGGGCAAAGGCCGCTCACCCCAACTATTATGTCCGGGTAAAATTGACAGGCGATCCGACGCAGGCTAGCGAGCGTGCATGGACAAGCAGCGCCGCCGCGACCTGATCCGGCATTTCAAGGAGAAGAAGACCCAGATCGGCGTCTTCGCCGTCCGCTGCGCGGCGACCGGCGAGGCGTGGGTCGGCGCGTCCCGCAACCTCGGCCAGCAGCAGAACGCGATCTGGTTTTCGCTCCGGATGGGCCCGGGCGGGCGTCTGAATCGAGATCTGCATGCCGCCTGGACCGAGCACGGTCCCGACACGCTGACGTTCGAGGTCGTGGAGGCGATCGACGACAAGGACCTCGGGACCTACGTCGTCGACAGCCGGCTCAAGGACCGGCTCGCGCACTGGCAGGCGCAACTGGCCGCCAGGAAAATCTTCAGCTGAGGACGGCGCGGGCGTCGCCTGGACGCCCGCGCCCCCGCTCCGGCTCTCCAGGCGCCCCTTAGGGCTGCGACGGAGCGGTCTCGGCCGCGTCAGCGGAAGCCTCCGCCGCGGCGTCGGCGGTGTCGCGGGCGGCCTGCTGGGCGTCTTCGGCCATGGCCTCGGTGGCCTGGGCGGTGGTCTCCATCGCCGCCTGGGCAGAGCGGCTCGCGTCGGCGGCGGCCTGCTGGGCGGTGGCCGCGGCCGCGGCGACGGTGGCCTCCGACGCGCCGGCCTCGCGGGCCGCCTGCAGTTCGGCGTTCCGGTCACCCGTCATGCTGCTCATGAAGAAGATCACGCCCACGACCGCCACGACGGCGATGAGGGCGGCGACCCACCAGCCCGCGCTGCCGCCGCGCCTGTGCACGACCGTGGTGGTCGGGCTGGTGGTCGTGGTGGTGGTCCGTTCGATGTCGTCCGACATGATCTCGTCTCCGCCGGCCCAAGCTGGGCCGTCAGGCGGAGAAACGTCATTTGTTCAGCGCCGGTTCCGGTCCGATCAGGCGCGACGCAGCACCAGCGTGGCCCAGGCGTCACGGTGCAGCCGCCGCACCAGCCGGAAGCCCTTGGACGCATAGGCCGCGAAGACCCGTCGCTCCTGCGTGCGGAGGAGCCCCGACAGGATGGCGATCCCCCCGGGCTTCAGGGCGCCCTTGATGTCCTGGGACAGGGCCACGAGCGGCGGCGCGAGGATGTTGGCGAAGACGAGGTCGTAGGGCGCGTCGCCGCGTACCCGGGGGTCGTCCAGGCCGCTGGCGTGGACGAAGCGGGCCGTGGCGCGGTTCAGGGCGGCGTTCTCGTTGGCGATGCGCACGGAAGGGGCGTCGATGTCGGTGCCGATGGCCACGCGCGAGCCCGTGCGCGCCGCGGCGATGGCGAGGACCCCGGTGCCGCAGCCCACGTCCAGCACCTTCTCGAAGCGGCGGGCCTTCAAGAGGTCGTGGAAGGCCTGCAGACAGCCGACGGTCGTCCCGTGGTGGCCGGTGCCGAAGGCCGCGCCCGCCTCGATCCGCAGGTTCACCGTGCTCGCCGGCGCCAGTCCCCGGTCGTGGGCGCCGTAGACGAAGAACCGCCCCGCGCGGACCGGCGGCAGGCCGGACAGCGCCATGGCCAGCCAGTCGGCGTCGGCCAGCTTCTCGGTGGTCGTGCGCAAGGCGGGATGGGCGCCCAGAACCTCCACGAGGGCTGCGCGCTCCTCCTCGGAGGTCGGGAAGGCGTCGATGCGCCAGACGTCGTGGTCCTCGTCCTCCTCCAGGATGGAATAGGTGAGGGTCTCGGTGGCGGGCGTCTCGTCGATCCGGGCCGCGGCGGCCTCGGCCTCGGCGCGCGGTCCGCGAGCGGTGATCTGCAGGGCCTCGTCGGTCATCCCGCGCCGTCTAGCGGCCGGGGCGGCGAAAGGCGAGGGGAGATCAGCCGCGGATGACGACCGTGGTGTCGCCGGTGGCCTCGGGCATCGCCTCGGGATCGAGGTCGGCCGGGGGCGAAGGCGGTGGCGGCAGGTCGGCGCCGTAGGCCACGCCGCCGCTCATGGAGGGGTAGGTGGGCGGTTCCGCGGCCGGCTCCTGCCAGGACGCATCGGCGGCGTAGGCGCCGGCGTCGGGCGCGGGTTCCGGTTCGTCGAAGGCGGAGTAATCCGCCGCCGTCTCGGCGATCTCCGGCGTCTCCCGCCAGGCAATGGCCTGCTTCCAGTCGGTGCCGACCACATAGTCCGGAACCCGGCCCTGGAAGTAGGCGAGGGTAAGGCCGTCGTCGAAGGGGCCGGTGGAGCGCGTCCCGGACCAGCCGGCGAAGATCTGCGGGCCCTCCGGGCGCTCGTCGCCGCGGAGGTCCGGCTGCATGGCCCCGCCGAGCAGCAGGCCCGACACGGCCGCCACGCCAATCCCCGCGAACAAGGTCTTGAGATCCACGGCTGAAGCCTTTGATGATCGAGTTCCAGGCCGCTACAGCGCGCAAGCCGACGGTTGGTTCAGGGCCAAGGCTGGCGCCATATGGCGGACCGTGCGTTGAGGCCCGGGGAGACGTCGCCATGAGCAAATACAATCCGCTGTCCGACCGGCTGGCCGGGCATCCCGCCAACGAGTGGCAGGCTAGCTTCGCCGAGATCGAGGAGGTGCTGGGCTTCCCGCTGCCGAAGTCGGCGCGGACGGGGAAATCCTGGTGGTCCGGCATGGACAAGCCCCACGCCAGGGCCTGGAGCGCCCACGGCTTCGAAGCCGATGTGGACCACGCCCGCAGCCTCGTCACCTTCCGGCGCAGCGAGACCGCCCCGGCGGCGGTGGCGACGGTCCTGCCGCCCGTCGGCGAGATCCCGCCGGAGCGCGTGGAAGCCCCCGTCCCGGCGCCCGCGACGGTGGACGCCGCAACTCCCCGGGCGGCCGCCGGAAGCCGGCATCGGACGCTCGGCATGGCGGCGCTCGCGGCCGGCGGCGTGGCGGTGGTGGCGGGGCTGGGCGCCCTGCTGATGAAGGGCCTCAGGCGGCGGACCTAGGCCTCACCCCTTCTCCACGAAGCTGTCGAGGACCTTCTTCTCGCCCGCCTTGTCGAACTGGACGGTGAGCTTGTTGCCCTCGACGCCGGCGACCTTCCCGTAGCCGAACTTGATGTGGAAGACGCGGTCGCCGCGCTTGTAGGCGCTGGCGGCGGAGCTCTCGGCGATCAGCCGGCCCTCGCCCTCGATCACCTGCTGCCGGCCGGGATGGCTGCCGCGGTAGTTGGCCTGCTGGGCGCGCTTCCAGCCGGGGGAGGAGTAGCCGGCCCCGAAGGAGGGGCTCTCGTCCCAGCGGCTGCCGTGCTGCTGCATTCCCGGGCCGCCGCCGTAGTAGCCGGTCTCCGAGGAGGCCTCGACATTGGCGACCGGCAGCTCGTCCACGAAGCGCGACGGAAGCTGGCTGGTCCAGCGGCCATAGACCTGCCGGTTGGCGGCGAAGGAGATGCGGGCTTCCTCCCGGGCGCGGGTGATGCCGACGTAGGCCAGGCGTCGCTCCTCCTCGAGGCCCTTTTCGCCCTTCTCGTCCATGGAGCGCTGGGACGGGAAGACGCCTTCCTCCCAGCCGGGCAGGAAAACGAGTGGGAACTCCAGGCCCTTTGCGGAGTGCAGCGTCATCACCTGGACGGCGTCGGCGGCGGGGCCGCGGTCGAGGTCCATTACCAGGGAGACGTGCTCCAGATAGGCCTCGAGGGTGTCGAAGGCGCCCATCGACTGGACCAGCTCCTTGAGGTTCTCCAGCCGGGTCTGGGCGGTCGGGCTCTTGTCGAGGCGCAGCGCGTCCGTGTAGCCGCTCTCCTCCAGCACCTGCTCCATCAGGCGGGGGTGGGCGATGTGCTGGGCGTCGGCGCGCCAGCGGTCGAGGTCGCGCAGGAAGTTGGCCAGCGCGGTGCGGGTGCGGGCGGCGAGCTCGTCGGTCAGCACCACCTGCCGGGCGGCGTGGACCACCGGCGTGCCGTTCAGCCGGGCGATCTGCAGCAGCTTCTGGACGGTGGTGTCGCCGATCCCGCGCTTGGGCGTGTTGACGATCCGCTCGAAGGCGAGGTCGTCGTCCTCCGACTGGATCAGACGCAGGTAGGCGTGGGCGTCGCGGATCTCGGCGCGTTCGAAGAACCGGGGGCCGCCGACCACCGTGTAGGGGATCTGCAGCAGGACGAAGCGCTCTTCGAAGGCCCGCATCTGGAAGGAGGCGCGCACCAGGATGGCGATGTCGCGGTATCGGCGGCCATTGCGCCTCGCGCGCTCGATCTCGTCGGCGATCAGCCGGCTCTCGGCCTCGCCGTCCCAGACGCCGCGGACGATGACCTTCTCGCCGCCCTCGGCCTCGGTCCACAGCGTCTTGCCGAGCCGGCTCTTGTTGGCGGCGATCAGGCCGGAGGCGGCGGCCAGGATGTGACTGGTGGAGCGGTAGTTGCGCTCCAGCCGGATCACCTTGGCGCCCGGGAAGTCGCGTTCGAAGCGCAGGATGTTGTCCACCTCCGCGCCGCGCCAGCCGTAGATCGATTGGTCGTCGTCCCCGACGCAGCAGACGTTCTGGCGCTTCTGGGCCAGCAGCCGCAGCCACAGGTACTGGGCGACGTTGGTGTCCTGGTACTCGTCCACCAGCAGGTAGCGGAACCGGTCGTGGTACTCGGCCAGCACGTCCGGCTGGCTGGTGAAGATGGTGATGTTGTGCAGCAGCAGGTCGCCGAAGTCGCAGGCGTTCAGGATGCGCAGCCGCTCCTGATACAGGCGGTACAGCGCCTGGCCGCGGCCGTTGGCGAACTGGGCGTTCTCGGCCGCGGGAAGCTGGTCCGGGCGCCAGCCGCGGTTCTTCCAGTGGTCGATCAGGCCGGCCAGCATCTTCGCCGGCCAGCGCTTGGCGTCGACGTTCTCGGCCTCGAGGACCTGCTTGATCAGCCGCTCCTGATCGTCGTCGTCGAGGATGGTGTAGTTCGACTTCAGGCCCACCAGCTCGGCGTGGCGGCGCAGGATCTGGGCGGCCACGGAGTGGAAGGTGCCCAGCCAGCGAAGGCCCTCGGCTTGCGGGCCGATGATGTGGGTGATCCGCTCGCGCATCTCGCGCGCGGCCTTGTTGGTGAAGGTGACCGCCAGCAGCTCCCACGGCCGCGCCCGGCCGGTGGCCAGGATGTGGGCCAGGCGGGTGGTCAGGACCCGCGTCTTGCCGGTGCCCGCGCCGGCCAGCACCAGGACAGGCCCCTCGACGGTCTCGACGGCGTCCCGCTGCTCGGGATTCAGGCCGTCGAGGTAGTCGGCGGGACGTGAATCGACCCGCGCCAGGTCGCTGATGCGCGGGGCGGGGGGCTGGTGCTCGGACTGGGATTCGGGAGGGAACATCGGAACATATGTAGCACACGGCGCCCCCGGCTTAAGGCCTGTGAGGAACTTCGCCGCAGGGGCGTCGTTTGGCAGGGCGAAGGTATCGGAGTCCGCCATGGCCGAGACATCCGGACGACGCACGCCGACCTGGGTCGCGTTCCTCGCTGGCGCGGTCGTGGCCCTGTTGCTGGCGCTCGGGTGGACCGCCTGGTCCCGGTGGCGCGACGCAGGTCGGGAAATGGACATCCGGGTCGCGCCGGCCATGCCGGACCTGCCGTCGCCACGGCTGCCGGACGCTCCGCGCATCCCGGACGCGCCGCTGCCGATGCCGAAGTGAGAGAGGGAGACCCCATGAGCGACCAGAGCCCGCGCCATCCGACGACCGAGCGCGACAGCTTCGACAAGCCGGAGCCCCGCAAGGCCACCCGCAACATCCCGCCGCTCGTCTGGATCGTGCTCGCGCTCCTCGTGGGCTGGCTGGTGGTGGCGCTGATGCAGCGGGGCGGCTCCGACGTCACGCCGCAGGGCGGCACGACGCCCTCCGCCGCCGAGGGAACCTCGATCATGCCGCCGGCGCCCGCCAGCGGCGACGCGCCCGCCACGCCCGGCGGAGTGGTGAACGGGCCGGCGCAGCCCGCGCCGCAGTAGCGCTCAGGCGCCCTGGGCGAACCTCAGGGCCGCCACGCGGCAGGCGGAGGCGAGGGGGCGTTCGCCCCTCTGCGCGTCGATCCGGCCGATCAGGCCCGCGAGGCTGCCGCCGCGCGCGGAAGCCATCTCTTCCAGCACGGCCCAGAACTCGGGCTCCAGCGCGATCGAGGTCGCGTGGCCGGAGAGCAGGACCGAGCGTTTTCGCAGCGAGGCCATGAGCCTTTGTTCATGCATGGCCGCTATGCGTCAAACCCCTCTTGCGGGAAGGTGACGCCATCGTCATTTTCCGCACTGGGCACTGACGAGGGTTCTTACGACCATGGCGATGGCCGACACGATCCGCGGCGAGGCTCCCGGGGCCCGGGTGTCCGCGAAGCTGGACTGGCCGCACGCGATCCGCGCGCTGCGCCGCCTTCTGGCCGACAAGGAAGACACCACCCAGGTGTTCGAGATCATGCGCGCGCTGAACGGCAGCGCCACGGCCAGGGGCTATCACCGACTTCTGGAGACCCAGCAGGGCGGCCGCATCGCCTACGCCCGCGAGGAGTTCGCCCAGCGGCTGATGGACGACGCCTGGCTGGACAGCCTGCCGGCCGGCTCGGTGGGCGCGGCCTACCGCGACTTCGTCCGGTCCGAGCGCCTGTCGGCCGAGGGCCTGGCGGAGGTGAGCCGCAAGGGACTGGCCTCCATCGAGGAGCAGCACCCCTACGCCTGGTTCGGCCGCCGCACCCGCGACGTGCACGATGTCTGGCACATCCTGTCCGGCTATCATCGGGACGCCCTGGGCGAGGCCTGCCTGGTGGCCTTCTCCTACGCGCAGACCAAGGGCCTCGGCTGGGCGCTGATCGCGGTCGGCGCGGGCCTGCGCTCCCTGAAGGAGAAGCGTTACCCGTACCGGAAGGCGATCTGGCAGGGCTACCAGCGCGGCCGTCGCGCGGCCTGGCTCCTGGGCGAGGACTACGAGCGGCTGATGGCCGAGCCCCTCGACCAGGCCCGCCGCCGCCTCGGCATCACGCCGGCGACCATCTACGACTCCATTCCTCGTGACGCGCGCGACCTGGTGGTCGCCGCCCGCTGAACAGGCGCTTTCGCCCGCCGGGGAACCTCGACACCTGCCTGACATTGAGGCAGGGAAGTCCGCTTTCCAGGCAGGGGCTGCGGTGGCGAGCGGTGTGCTGAACAAGCTGAGGACGCGCGGGCGGGTTCCGCCGCACGTCCTGCCGCTTATCGTCCTGGCGATCGGAGTGCTGGCCAGCGCCATAGCGGGGCTGCAGGTCGAACGGCTGAGCCGCGCCAAGGAGCAGGAGCGGTTCGCGAACGCCGTCCAGCAGGCGCACGACGAGATCGGCAGCCGGATGCAGGCCTATCTCACGGTCCTGCGCGCCACCGCAGGCATGATCGCCGCCAGCGACGGTGAGGTGACCCGCGAGGAGTTCCGCATCTACGCCAAGCGTCTGCGTCTCCCCGAGATGTACCCGGGCGTCCAGGGGGTGGGATACAGCCTCGTCCTGCCGGGAGTCAGCGGCCAGGCGACCGATGCGTTGCTCGCCCGGCTGCACGCCGCCGACGTGTCGGTCCATCCGCAAACGCCACGCGCCGAGGTCCAGGCCATCGTCCACCTCGAGCCGATGGATCGCCGAAACCGGGCGGCGATCGGGTTCGACATGTCGACCGACCCCATCCGCCGGGCGGCCATGTCGGCGGCGCGCGACCAGGCCACCAGCACCATGTCGGGCAAGGTCGAGCTCGTGCAGGAGATCGACGAGGACAAGCAGGCCGGCTTCCTCATCTACACACCGGTCTACCGGGGTGGGACCGCGCCGGCGACCCTGGCGGAGCGGCGCGTGCAGCTGATCGGCTTCGCCTACAGTCCCTTCCGGGCGGACGACCTGCTGCGCGGCATTCTGGGCGAGGAAGGCCAGAGACGGGTGCACATCGCCGTCTACGACGACGCCAAGGGGCCCCAGGGGCTGCTGCACAAGTCCTTCGCCGGCACGCCGGAGGAGATGGGCCGCGCGGCGCGGCTGCAGGCGACGCGGGAACTGGCGGTGGCCGGCCGCACATGGCGCATCGGCTATTATTCCTCCCCGGGATTCGACCTGGATTCCACCCGCGGGCTCGGGGGAGTGTTCTTCGCCGGCGGGCTTCTGGCCACCCTGATGGTGGCGGCGGCTTCCTGGTGGCAGGCGCAGGCGCGGGTGGCGGCCGAGGTGGAGGTGGCGGCGCGGCGGGAGAGCGAGCAGCAGCGCGAACTGCTGGTGGGCGAGCTGAACCACCGGGTGAAGAACACCCTGGCCACCGTCCAGTCGATCGCGGCCCAGACCCTGCGGGAAGGCAAGAGCCTCGCGGCGACCCGGGAGAGCTTCGAATCCCGCCTGCTGGCGCTCAGTGAGACCCACAACCTGCTCACCCGCGACCACTGGCGCGGGGCGGGGCTACGGGAGCTGGTGGAGGTGGAACTCGCACCCTACGCCGGGGCCCGCAACCGGATCGACGTGACCGGCGAGGAGGTGTGGTTGGCCCCAGACACCGCCCTGGCGCTGGGCATGGCCCTGCACGAGCTGGCCACCAATGCGCTCAAGTACGGCGCGCTCTCCGGCGAAGAGGGGCGGGTGGAGATTGCCTGGACCCTCCGCCAGCAGGACGGCTCCGACTGGCTGAAACTCGTGTGGGAGGAGCGGGGCGGTCCGCCCGTGACGCCGCCCAGCCGCCGCGGTTTCGGCTCGCGGCTGATCGAAACGGGCCTGCGCCGGCAGCTGCGCGGCCACGTGGACCTGGCGTTCCGACCGCAGGGCGTGTGCTGCACCATCGACCTGCCCCTGGAAGCGGGCGAGCCGGCGAGCGCCTAGTCCTCGCGCCGGGCCTGGTCGTGCAGGCGGCGGGCCTTCTCGGCTTCCAGGCGCGACACCGTCTTCTCCGCCTTGGTGCGGCCGAAGCGGGCCCGGTTCTCGGCGGCGGCCTTCTTCGCCTCGGCCTGGGCGCGGGCTTTGCGCGCCTTGTTGAGATTGATGGGCCCGGTCATGCGGGCAGGCCGGGCCCGCGGGCCATGAACGCGGCGAACACCGGGATCAGGACGAACAGCGCGGCCTCGGCCAGCAGCCAGGCGCGCACCCGCTCCACCTCGTCCTGGTAGGGACTGAAGGCGGGCTCGAGCCTCACCTTGCGCCGCCAGCGAAGCATGCTCACGGTCGGCGGGACGGAGAGCAGGCCCACCGCCAGGAACGCCGCCATCTTGGCCCAGAACCACGGGTTGGGCAGGTAGGCGTCGGGGCCCTTGATCCCGTAGAACACCCGCAGCAGGCCCACGACGATCAGCAGGACGGCGAGCAGGCCGTAGTGGGCGTCCACCAGGCCCAGCCGCCTCAGGCCCGACGCGGTGAGTCCCGGCCGCAGCAGTGCGATCTCGGCGGTCAGGATGGCCGCGAGGCCGAAGGCCAGCAGGTGGTGGGCGATCGCCAGGATCAGGTCGAGGGTCATGCCGGCGACCATGCCACGCGCGGCGGCGAGCGCAACCGTGGCCGCCGCTTCCTCGTTTCGGGGCCTGCCCGCAGCACGAGGAAACGATATGGTCCAACCCTCCGACATCCACCCGCACATGGAAGTCGTCGGCTCCGACGGCGATCACGTCGGCAAGGTCGACCACCTGGTGGGCGACGAGATCGAGCTCAGCAAGCTCGACCTGACCGCCGGCCTCAAGCATCACATGGTGCCGCTGAGCTGGGTCGACCGGGTCGAGGACGACAAGGTCTGGCTCAACCGCACCAAGGACGCCGCGACCGCGGCCTGGAAGATGCGGATCTAGGGCTCAGCGCACGTTGGCGCAGAACCGCTGGATGCGGCCGCAGGCGTCCTCCAGCACCGCGTTGGACGTCGCGTAGCTGATCCGGAAGAACGGCGAGAGCCCGAAGGCCGCGCCGTGCACCACGGCCACCCCCTCGGCCTCCAGGAGTTCGGTAGCGAAGTCCTGGTCCGAACCGATCGTCCGGCCGCTGGGCGCGGTCTTGCCGATCAGCCCCTCGCAGGACGGATAGACGTAGAAGGCGCCCTCCGGCGTCGGGCATTTGATGCCGTTGGCCTGGTTCAGCATCGAAACCACCAGGTCGCGGCGCTGCTCGAACAGCTTCGCATTCGGCTTGATGAAGTCCTGCGGGCCGTTCAGGGCCTCCACAGCCGCCCACTGGGAGATCGAGGACGGGTTGGAGGTCGTCTGGCTCATGACCTTGGCCATGGCCTTGATCAGTTCCTCGGGGCCGCCGGCGTAGCCGATCCGCCAGCCGGTCATGGCGTAGGCCTTGGAGACCCCGTTCATGGTCAGGGTGCGATCGTAGAGGGCTGGCTCCACCTGGGCGATGGTGGTGAACTCGAAGTCGCCGAACACCAGGTGCTCGTACATGTCGTCGGTGAGGATCCAGACCTGCGGGTGGCGCATGAGGACGTCGGCCAGCGCCTTCAACTCGGCGCGCGTGTAGGCCGCGCCCGACGGGTTCGACGGCGAGTTCAGCAGGATCCACTTGGTCTTCGGCGTGATCACGCGCTCGAGGTCGTCCGGGCGGAGCTTGAAGCCGGTCTCGGCGCTGGTCGGCGCAGCCACCGGCGTACCGCCGGCCAGCAGCACGATGTCCCAGTAGCTCACCCAGTAAGGCGTCGGCACGATCACCTCGTCGCCCGGGTTCAGGGTGGCGATCATGGCGTTCCAGATCACCGGCTTGCCGCCCGGGGAGACGTTGATCTGGCTGGGCTTGTAGGTCAGGCCGTTCTCGCGGCTGAACTTGGCGCAGATGGCCTCCTTCAACTCGGGAATGCCGTCGACGTTGGTGTACTTCGTCTTGCCGTCGCGGATGGCCTTGATGGCCGCTTCCTTGATGTTGTCCGGCGTGTCGAAGTCGGGCTCGCCCGCCGCCAGGCCGATCACGTCACGCCCCTGCGCCTTCAGTTCGCGCGCTTTCTGGTCCGCCGCCAGGGTGGCGGACGGCTTGACGCGGGATAGGGCGGCGGACTGGAGCGACATGGCGGAGCGGGTCCCCTGTGGGTCGATGCTGCACTGCGGGCGCGGTTTAACCCAAGCCGGCCCTGCGGCAAACCTGCGGTTCCCCGGAACGGCCGCTTTCGCTGCGGCGTTTGCCCGGGAGCCACAGGAGGGAACATGCGACACGCGCTGTACGCCCTGGGCTTCGGCCTCGTCCTGGCCGGCTGCGGCCAGGAGGCGACCGCGCCACGGACGGCCGCGACCGCGCCCGAGCCGCCGCCGCCCGCGGCAGGACCCGCGCCCACCACCGCCGTCACCGCCGACGTGCCGCAGCCGGCGCCCTACGTCGGGCGGTGGGCGGCGACGCCGGAGCTGTGCGCCGACGGCGCCTGGATGTTCGAGCCGGGGAGGGTGGCGACGGCCGGGGAGGTGAGCTGCGACTTCGCCACCGTGACCCCGCAGCCCGGCGGGTACGCGGTCAGCGCCAAGTGCCTGTCCGAGGGCGCGGCCGAGCCGCAGAGCTTCCGGCTGGGGCTGGCCGGCCCCGCGCCCGCCCAGAGCATGACCGTGACCGGCGGCCCGTGGACGGGACCGATCACGCTCATGCGCTGCCCGGACGTCAGACGAAGTTCAGGAGGCTGATGTCGGCGAGAGTCCTGCCGACCAGCATGACCTCGACGTCGGCGCCGTCGCTGGAGTCGCCGTTGGTGTCGGCGAACACCCACACGTCGTCGCCCACCTGCGCGGCCACGTACTGGGCGCCGGCGGACATGATGTGCTCGTTGGCGGTCTGCAGGGCTTCCTCGTAGGTCTCCGCGGTGAACTCCGAATATTGCCGCGGCAGGATGGCGTAGATGCTGACCTGGGCGAACGACAGGCTGTCGCCCGCCTCCCAATCGGCGATCATGTCGGCCATGCCCTGGCCCGGCCGGACGTTGGAGACGAACTCGAACCGGTCGCGCCCCTCGCCGCCGTAGAGGACCGTCGCGTCGGCGGCGGCCGAGATGATGGTGTCGTTGCCGGCCTCGCCGTGGGCCAGCGCGTTGCCGGGCATGTACATGACCAGCAGGTCGTCGCCGTCGCCGCCCAGCAGCAGGTCGTCGCCGCCGTTGGAGTAGATCTGGTCGTTGCCGGCGCCGCCGAACACCGTGTCGTCGCCGCCGCCCGCGTGGATCTCGTCGTCGCCGAGGTCGCCGAACAGCAGGTCGTCGCCGTCCCTGCCGCCGATGAAGTCGTTGCCCTGCCCGCCGTAGAGGGTGTCGTCGCCCTCGCCGCCGACGATCTCGTCGTCGCCCTGGTTGCCGTGGGCGAAGGAGCCGCGGGTCTCCCGGAAGGTCGAGACGTTGATCATGTCGTCGCCCTTGCCGCCGTAGACGGTGTTGGCGCCCGCGCCGCCGGTCAGCACGTCGTTGCCGCCGTTGCCCTGCACGAGGTCGTCCCCCGCGCCGGCGTCCACGGTGTCGTCGCCCGGACCGCCGTAGAGGCCGTCGTGGCCGGCGCCGCCGATCACCTGCTCGTCGCTCGTGTCGCCGATGTAGAGCTTCGACCCATCGGCCATGACCGCGCGGCCGGCGCGGGCGAGCTGGGTCAACTCGACGGCGAACTTCACGGTGCGGCCGTCGGCGGTGACGAGGATGCTCGGAACCTCGGGCGTGAGGATCAGCGGGTCGTAGGACTGGTAGACGACGCTCACCCGGCTCGCCGGACCGCTCGCGAAGGTCAGGGTGTCGAGGGCGCCGATGTTGAGCGCCTGCTCGGGCGTGATGGTCTCGAAGGCGTAGGTGGCCACTGTGAAGTCTCTCTTGAAAACGTCCCTCTCGGCCAGAGCTTGGCCGTAACGCCGCTATCTGACGGGTGTTGCGTAAAAACGCAACATGGAAAAACGCAACAAGACCGCCACGCTTGACCCACTCTCCCCGATCGGCGACCTCAGCGGCGATGCGCCGCCTCCTGCAGTTCCTCACGAACATGGACGCCAAGGCCTGGCGGGCGCTGCTGGTGTCGTTCGTCCTGTTCGGCGGGGTCGGCGTCGTCTTCCTGTTCGGGGCCCAGGTCCTGGGCTTCGACGGCGAGGCGGCGGTCGAGACCTGGCTGGGGGCGGCCAGCGGGGCCTGGGCCCTGCCGGTGGCGGTGGCCGCCTTCGCGATCCTGGCCTTCGTCGGCGTGCCGCAATTCATGCTGATCGCCGCCGCCGTCGTCGCCTTCGGGCCGGAGACCGGCTTCGCCTACTCCTGGATCGGCACCATGGTCTCGGCGACGGTCGGCTTCTTCATCGGCCGGGTGGCCGGCGCCCGTGTGCTGGAAACCTTCTCGGGGGAGGGGCTGCGCCGGTTCATGAAGCTGGTGGGCCGCAACGGCTTCTACGCCAGCCTGATCGTGCGCCTGGTGCCGTCGGCGCCGTTCATCGTGGTCAACATGGCCGCCGGGGTGACGCCGATGAAGCTCTGGCACTTCCTGGCGGGCACCGCGATCGGAATCGTGCCGAAGATCGTGCTCACCGCCTTCGCCGGCGCCTCCATCGTCGACGTGATGAAGGGCGAGGACGGCCACAACGTCCTGTGGCTGGCGCTGATCGTGGCGGTCTGGCTGGTGATCGGCTGGTACGCGCGCAAATGGCTGCGCAGCCGCGAGGACCGGGTCGAGCAGGAGGAAGGGTGATGCTGAGGCTGTTCCATTCGCCGGGCTCGTGCTCGCTGGCGTCGCTGATCGCGCTGGAGGAGACCGGCGTGTCCTACGAGGTGGTGCGGACCAGCACCCGCGACGGCGACCAGCGCCGGCCGGAGTACCTGGCCATCAACCCCAAGGGCCGCGTGCCGGCTCTGGTGACGGACCGGGGCGTGCTGACCGAGAACGTCGCCATCCTCAGCTATGTGGCCCAGGCCTGGCCCGAGGCGCGGCTGGCCCCGGCCGACCCGTGGGGGTTCGCCCAGGCGGTGTCGTTCAACAGCTACCTGGCGTCCACCGTACACGTGGCCCACGCCCACAAGCACCGCGGCTATCGCTGGGCCGACACCGAAGCCGCCTTCGAGGACATGCGCCGCAAGGTCCCGCAGACGATCGCGGAGTGCTTCCGGCTTATCGACGCCGAACTCCTCAAGGGGCCGTGGGTGCTGGGCGAGGCCTATTCGGTCTGCGACGGCTATCTCTTCACCCTGGCCGACTGGCTGGAGGAGGACGGCGTCGACCCCGCGCAGTTCCCCCGCGTGCTCGACCACCGGGAGCGGGTGCGGGCGAGGCCGTCGGTCCAGCGGATCCTGGCCGCCGGGCACATGAGCCACTAAGCGAGCAGGGCCCGGGGCAAAATCTGCTCCCGAGGCGACCTAAGGCCGCGCTTTGGGGAACAGTCTTGCGGCCAGGGGTCGGATTCGGCTAGAAGCCTCGCATGCGCACGCGGCTCGACAGCCTGCTTCTCCTTTCGCTGGGGCTTAGCCGCCCCTGGGCGCCTCTCTAGGCACGCGAGACTTCGCGGCCGGGCGCTCAGGGGTTTCGAACCCTCGCCCGTCAAACCGAAACACCCCGCGAAGAGACCTCCACATGACCGCCCCCGCTTCGGAAGCCGTATCCGAGACCGCCGCCCGTTCCGACCAGGACCGGGTCATCATCTTCGACACCACCATGCGCGACGGCGAGCAGTCGCCCGGCGCGTCCATGTCGCTGGAAGAGAAGATCGAGCTCGCCAAGATCCTGGAGGAGATGCGCGTCGACGTGATCGAGGCGGGCTTTCCGATCGCCTCCAACGGCGACTTCGAGGCGGTCCGCGCCATCGCCGAGATCGTCACCGAGAGCACCGTCTGCGGCCTGGCCCGCGCCGGCATGGCCGACATCGACCGCTGCGCCGAGGCGATCCGCAAGGCGAAGCGCGGCCGCATCCACACCTTCATCTCCACCAGCCCCGTCCACATGAAGTGGAAGCTGCAGATGGAGCCGGAGCAGGTGCTGGAGATGGTGACCCGCTCGGTCGGCCACGCCCGCAACCTGTGCGACGACGTGGAGTGGTCGGCGGAGGACGCCACCCGCACCGAGCGCGACTTCCTGCTGCGCTGCGTGGAGGCGGCGATCAGGGCCGGGGCCTCGACGATCAACCTGCCGGACACGGTGGGCTACACCTATCCCAGCGAGTACGCCGAGCTGTTCCGGGACGTGATCGAGAACGTGCCGGGCGCGGACAAGGTGATCTTCTCCACCCACTGCCACAACGACCTGGGCCTGGCGGTCGCCAACTCCATCGCCGGCGTTCAGGGCGGCGCGCGCCAGATCGAGTGCGCGGTCAACGGCATCGGCGAGCGGGCCGGCAACGCGGCTCTGGAAGAGATCGTCATGGCGCTGAAGGTGCGCGGCGACCGGCTGCCCTACTTCACCGGCGTCGAGACCCAGCACATCACCCGGGCCAGCCGCTACGTCTCGGCCATCACCGGCTTCCCGGTGCAGTTCAACAAGGCGATCGTCGGCAAGAACGCCTTCGCCCACGAGAGCGGCATCCACCAGGACGGGATGCTGAAGAACGCCGAAACCTACGAGATCATGAAGCCCGAGGACGTGGGCCAGATCGAATCCAACCTGGTCATGGGCAAGCACTCTGGCCGCCACGCCTTCCGCGAGAAGCTGAAGGACCTGGGCTACGAGCTGGGCCAGAACGCCCTGAACGAGGCCTTCCAGCGCTTCAAGGACCTGGCCGACAAGAAGAAGCACGTCTTCGACGACGACATCGTGGCCCTGGTGGACGACGCCCTGGCCAGCGCAGCCGACCGGGTGCAGGTCAAGCACCTGCGTGTCATCGCAGGCACCGAGGGGCCGCAGGAGGCCTTCCTGACCGTCACCATCGACGGCGAGGAGAAGAGCGCCAACGCCACCGGCGACGGACCGGTGGACGCGGTGTTCAACGCCATCCACGCCGTGGTGCCGCACGACGCCATCCTGCGGCTGTTCCAGGTGCACGCGGTCACCGAGGGCACCGACGCCCAGGCGCAGGTCTCGGTCCGGCTTGAGGAGGAGGGCCGCATCGCCACGGGGCAGGCGGCGGACACCGACACCCTGACCGCCTCGGCCAAGGCCTATGTCAACGCGCTGAACAACCTCATGGCGCGCAAGGAGAAGAGCGCGCCCGACGCCCGGGTGGCGAGCGGGTTCTGACGCCTTCCCTCCCGCCGGGGAGGGAAGGAGGCGCACATGCTCTGGATATTGCTGACCGCGGCGGCCGCACCGCTGCAGGTGGCGCGCAATGCGCTGCAGCGTGGGCTGGTGGGCGACGCGGGGCCGTGGGGCGCGACCCTGGTCCGCTTCCTGTTCGGCCTGCCGTTCTCGATCGCCCTGCTGGCGGTGGTGTGGGCGCTGACCGATGGGCCGCAGCCCGATCCGTCGGCCCGCTTCTGGATCGGCGCGGCGCTGGGCGCCCTGGCGCAGGTGGGCGCGACGGCGGCCCTGCTGATGGCCATGCGCCGCTCGGGCTTCGCCGTGGCGACCATGATGCAGCAGGCCTCGCTGCCGTTCGCCGCCCTGCTGGGCTGGCTTGCCCTGGGCGACCGCCTTGCGCCCGGCGCCTGGGCCGGGGTGGCGCTGACCACGGTCGGGCTGGTCGTGCTCTCCTGGCCGAAGCGCGGGGCGGGGCGGGGCGCGCTGGCCGGCGCCGGCCTCGGCCTCACATCCGGGCTGTGCTTCGCCGTGGCGCTGAACGGCTACCGTCAGGCCGGACTGGCGCTGGAGCCGCACCATCCGATCTTCTCGGCCTCCGCCGCCCTGGTCGCCGCCCAGCTCATGCAGTCGCTCGTCCTCACCGGCTTCCTGGCCGCGACGCGGCCGGCGGCGCTGAAGGCGGTGGCGGCCTCCTGGCGCTCGTCCCTGGGCGCCGGGTTCTTCGGCTCGGCGGCGTCGGCCTGCTGGTTCGGGGCGCTGGCCCTGGCCCCCGCGGGGCCGGTGCGGGCCGTGGGCGTGATCGAAGCGCCCATCGCCGCGGCCGCCGGCCACCGGCTGTTCAAGGAGCGGCTGTCGCTGCGCCAGTGGGCCGGGGGGGCGCTCACCGCCGTCGGGGTGGTGATGACGGCGCTGGGCTGAGGCGCCACCATGGCGGGATGATCGACCGCCGCACGCTCACCGCCGCGCTCGCCGCCGGCTTGGTCCCCGCCGCCGCCCGGGCCGCCCCGCGCTGGCAGGCCTGCGCGGACATCCCGTGGCCCGTGCAGGAGGTCTATGGCGCGGCCTTCCGGGGGCAGGTGGTGATCGCCGGCGGCATGGCGCCCGGCGTCCAGGGCCTGCGCGGCGGGATCAACCCGCAGGACCGCACCGGCGTCTACGACCCCCGGGCCGACCGCTGGCGCGAGGGGCCGAGGCTGCCGTTCCCGCGCCACCACCCGGTGCTGGCCGCGGCCCGGGACCGGCTCTACGCCTTCGGCGGGTTCCAGGTGACGGAGCAGGGCGGCTGGGTGGCGATCCGCGACGCCGTCGTCTTCGACGGGACGACCTGGGCGCCCGCGCCGGAGGTGCCGCACGTCCAGTGCGAGACGGTGGCCGTGACGCTGGGCGAGCGCATCCACATCGCCAGCGGCCGCGCGCCGAAGGCCGAAGCCAACCGGCAGTGGACCGACCACGGTGACGTCGCCACCCACCAGGTGTTCGACGCCCGGGCGCAGCGCTGGGACACGGCGGCGCCCTGTCCGCTGGCCCGCAACAGCGCGACGGGCGCGGCCATCGACGGCCTGTTCTACCTGGCCGGCGGGCGGCGGGTGGGCGGCGGTAACTCGGCTCAGCTCGACTGCTACGATCCGAAGACCGACCGGTGGGAGACGCTCCGCCCCATGCCCCGGCCTGCCGGCGGCCTGGCCGGCGCCGCGGCCGGCGGGAAGCTCTATGTCTTCGGCGGCGAGGGCGGGCCGGGGGTGATCCCCGACGCGTGGGGCTACGACCCGAAGGCCGACGCATGGACGGCGCTGCCGTCCATGCGCACGCCGCGGCACGGCTTGGCCGGCGTGACGGTTGACGGGCGTATCTATGCGGTGGGCGGCGGAGCGAAGGAATCCGGCGGCCAGGTGAGCGCCGTCTGCGAAGCCCTGATCCGGGCCTGAACCGCCTTGGCGACGGCCAATTCCGCGCGGTAGTAGGAAACGCATGAAGTCCCGGCGCGCCGCCTTGCAGTTGGCCATCGCCGCCACCCTGGCGCCGCGAACGTCGCACGCCGAGCCCATCAGCTCCGTCCCTTCCGTCGCCGCCGCGGGGGACCTGTCCGAGGCCCTGCCGGCGATCGCCACCGCCTTCCAGAAGCGGACCGGGAAGTCGGTGCGGCTGGTGTTCGGGCCGACCGCCGCGCTGGCCACTCAGATCGAGAAGGGCGGCGGCGCCTACGAGCTGCTGCTGGCTTCGGACGAGACCTATGTCCAGCAGCTCGAGCGCGCGGGCCGCACGGCGAATTCCGGCGCGCTCTACGGGGTCGGCCGCATCGGACTGTTCCTGCCGAAGGGCTCGAAGGTCCGCGCGGACGGGCGGCTGCGGGACCTTGGCGCGGCGGCGAAGGACGGGCGCCTGCAGCGGCTGGCCATCCTCAATCCCACCGGCGGCCCGTACGGCCTGGCCGCCAAGGAGGCGCTGACCCGCGCGCGCGTCTGGACCCAGGTGCGCGGCAAGCTCAGCCTGGGCGAGACCCTCGGCCAGACGGCGCAGCACATCACCTCCGGCGCCGTGCAGGCGGCCATCATTCCCATGACCCTCGCGCGCACGCCGAAGATCGAGGCGGCGGGCGACTTCACCCTGCTGCCTGCCGACTGGCACCATCCGCTGCGCCAGCGCGCGGTGCTCCTGAAGGACGGCGGCCAGACGGCGGAGGCGTTCTACAGGTTCCTGCGCGATCCCGAGGCGCGCGCCGTCTTCCGCCGCTACGGTTTCGTGCTGCCCGGGGGCAGGTGACGCCGTTATGTAGTTCGGCTACATAACGGCCATGGCCGCGCTCAATGCCGCCCTTTCGCTGGCCCGCGACGGATCGCGGGTGGGGACCGAGCGCATCGCGCTCCTTGAGGCGGTGGGCGAACTGGGCTCGATCCGCGCCGCCGCCCAGCGCGCCGGGCTCAGCTACAAGGCCGCCTGGGACGCCGTGCAGGCGCTCAACAACCTCTTCGACGCGCCGCTGGTGGCCGCCCGCGCCGGCGGCCGGGCCGGTGGTGCGGCGCAGCTGACCGCCCGCGGCCGCGCCGTGGTGGCGGCCTTCCGCCGGGTGGAGGCCGAGCTGGCGGGCGTGGCGGAGCGCCTGGAGCGCGGTCTGGCCGAGGACGCCGGCGCACTGTTCTGGAGCCTGGGCATGAAGACGAGCGCGCGCAACGCCCTACGCGGCGTGGTGACCCGTATCAATGCCGCGACGGTCAACGCCGAGGTCACGCTCGAGGTGGCGCCGGGAGTCGACATCACCGCCGTGGTCACCCGCGAAAGCCTGGATGAACTTGGCCTCGCGCCGGGCCGCCCGGCGGTGGCGCTGGTGAAGTCTAGCTTCGTCATTCTGGCCAAGGGGGAGGGGCTGATGACGTCCGCCCGCAACCAGGTTGGCGGCCGGATCGTGCGGCGCGAGGACGGGGCGGTTTCGAGCGAGATCGTCCTGGAGATCGCCGAGGGCAAGACCCTGACCGCCGCGATCACCCGCGAGAGCGCCGAGGCCATGGACCTCGGGGTCGGCGATCCGGTCACGGCTCTGGTCAAGGCGCCGCACGTCATCCTGGCGGTGGAATAGCCGATGCGCGGCGGAGGCCTCCTCGTCGTCCTGGCGGCCCTGCTGTTCGGCCCGGCGGCGGGCTGTGCGCGGTCCGCCCCCACGGTGGCGGCGGCGTCGGATCTGCAGGCGGCCCTGCCGGAGGTGGCCGAAGCGTTCCAGCGGAAGACCGGCCGCTCCGTGCGCCTGGTGTTCGGCTCGTCGGGAAGCCTCACCCAGCAGATCCAGAACGGCGCGCCCTATGAGGCCTTCCTGTCGGCGGACGAAGCCTATGTCCGGACCCTGCAGGCGGCCGGCCGGACCGAAGGCCGCGGCGAACTCTATGCCGTGGGGCGGATCGGCCTCTTCACGCCGCGCGGCTCGCCGGTCCGGGCGGACGCCGGGCTTCGCGACCTGCGCGCCGCGCTCCGGGACGGACGGCTGAGGAAGCTGGCCATCGCCAATCCGTCCCACGCGCCCTATGGCCGCGCGGCGCGCGAGGCGCTCCAGCGGGCAGGCCTCTGGGACGCCGCGGAACGCCGGCTGGTGCTGGGCGAGAACGTCTCCCAGGCGACCCAGTTCGCGACCTCGGGCGCCGCCCAGGCGGGGATCATCCCCCTGTCGCTGGCGACGACGCCGCAGGTGAAGGCGGCGGGAACCTTCGAGCTGCTGCCGGCCGGATGGCATGCGCCGCTGCGCCAGCGCGCGGTGGTGCTGAAGGGCGCGGGGCCGACGGGCCGGGCCTTCCACACCTTCCTGCAGGGGCCGGAGGCGCGGGCGATCCTCGTCCGCCACGGCTTCTTCCTTCCGGAGCGCTGAGCCGTGGACTGGGAAGCCTTCCGGGTCTCGCTGAAGCTGGCCGGCTGGACGGCGGCGATCCTGCTGCCGCTGGGCCTCGTGCTGGCGCGGACGCTCGCCTTCCGGCGCGTGCCGGCCAAGGGGCTCTGGGAGGCGCTGGTCGCCGCCCCCCTGGTGCTGCCGCCGACCGTGCTCGGCTTCTACCTGCTCACCGCCTTCGGCGCGAACTCCGGACTGGGTCAGGCGTGGACGGAGATGTTCGGCCGCCCGCTGGCGTTCAGCTTCGCGGGGCTGCTCGCCGCCTCCGTGGTCTTCAACCTACCGTTCGCCGTCCAGCCCATGCAGCGCGCATTCGAGGCGCTGCCCACGGACGTGCGGCAGGCCGCCTGGGTGAGCGGGCTTTCGCCGTGGCGCACCTTCTGGCGGATCGAGCTGCCACTGGCCTGGCCGGGCGTGCTGTCGGGGCTGGCGCTGACCTTCGCCCACACGCTGGGCGAGTTCGGCGTGGTGCTGATGGTGGGAGGCTCGATCCCCGGGGAGACGCGCACGCTCTCGCTGTCGATCTACGACCGGGTGCAGGCCTTCGACCACGCGGCCGCGGGGACGATGAGCGCGGCGCTGCTGGCCTTCTCGGTGGTGACCATCGCAATCGTCTACGGGCTCGGCGGGCGGGTGGGGCGGCGGCATGGCTGAGGGGCTGGAGGTGACGCTGGGCCAGGCCGGGCCGATCCCGCTTGACCTGACCCTGGCCTGCGCGCCGGGCGAGACGCTGGGCGTCGTGGGGCCTTCCGGCGCGGGCAAGACGACCCTGCTGCGCGCCGTGGCGGGGCTCTATCGCGCCAGGACCGGACGGATCGCCTGCGGCGGACAGGTATGGTTCGACAGCGCCGCCGGGATCGACCTGCCGGCCCACCGTCGGCGGGTGGGCCTGGTGTTCCAGGAACACGCGCTGTTCCCGCACCTCAGCGCGCTCGGCAATGTCGCCGCGGCGCTGGGTCACGTTCCGCGGGGCGAGCGGCGGGCGAGAGCCATGGAGCTGCTTCGCCGGATGCACCTGGACGGGCTGGAGAACCGCAAGCCGCACGCCCTGTCGGGCGGCCAGCGGCAGCGGGTGGCGATCGCCCGCGCCCTGGCCCGCGATCCAATGGTCCTGCTGCTCGACGAGCCGTTCTCAGCAGTGGACCGGCGCACGCGCACGCGGCTGCACGCCGAAATCGCTGGGCTCCGCCGCGGGCTGTCGATTCCCATGCTGCTGGTCAGCCACGATCTCGACGAGGTGGCCCGGCTGTCGGACCGGGTGGCGGTGCTGGACGAGGGGCAGGTCAGGCTCGTCGGGCGTCCGACGGAAGCGCTCCAGGACCCCATCGCGCGGGAGCTCGTCTGGGGCGCGACGCCCGAGGCGCCGGAAGGTGGCGATTCCTAGGCGAACCGCCGAGCTGAAACTCGCGCGCGACGCGAAAGCGCACACCGCTCTTTCGCCCTTGAATTCGCCCAGACCACAGGGCAGAGGGGGTACGAACCTGCCAGCCAAGCGGTGCGACTCAGCGCAATCTCCTGCGCAATTCAGGTCGCTCGCTTCAGCCGGCGGACCGCACGTTTCAGCCCCCATGCCCCAGGGCCCTGCATGATCCAATCCCTCTTCGGCGCCATCTCCAACGACATCGCCATCGATCTCGGGACGGCCAACACCCTGATCTACATGAAGGGCAAGGGCATCGTGCTCAACGAGCCCTCCGTCGTGGCGCTGCGCAACGTGGGCGGCCGCAAGGTCGTGCACGCGGTGGGCATCGAGGCCAAGCAGATGCTGGGCCGCACGCCCGGGCACATGGAAGCCATCCGCCCGATGCGGGACGGGGTCATCGCCGACTTCGAAGTCGCCGAGGAGATGATCAAGTACTTCATCCGCAAGGTTCACAACCGCAAGGGCTTCGTGAACCCGAAGGTGATCGTGTGCGTGCCGTCGGGCGCCACCGCCGTGGAGCGCCGGGCGATCAACGACAGCTGCCTGAACGCCGGCGGCCGCCGCGTGGGCCTGATCGACGAGCCCATGGCCGCCGCCATAGGGGCCGGCCTGCCGATCCACGAGCCCACCGGCTCCATGGTGGTCGACATCGGCGGCGGCACCACCGAGGTGGCCGTGCTCTCGCTCTCCGGCATCGTCTATTCGCGCTCGGTCCGCGTCGGCGGCGACAAGATGGACGAGGCGATCATCAGCTACATGCGCCGCAACCATAACCTCCTGATCGGCGAGACCACCGCCGAGCGGATCAAGAAGGAGATCGGCACGGCGCGGGCTCCGGCCGACGGCGAGGGCCTGTCCATCGAGGTGAAGGGCCGCGACCTGATGCAGGGCGTCCCCCGGGAAGTGCGCATCTCCGAGAAGCAGGCGTCGGACGCCCTGTCGGAGCCGGTCGGCCAGATCGTCGACGCGGTGAAGATGGCCCTGGAAGCCACGCCGCCAGAGCTCGCCTCCGACATCGCCGACAAGGGCATCATGCTCACCGGCGGCGGCGCCCTGCTGCGCGGCCTGGACGCCGAGATCCGCGACCACACCGGCCTGCCGGTGACCGTCGCCGACGACCCGCTGAGCTGCGTGGCCCTGGGGTGCGGCAAGGTGCTCGAGCATCCGAAATGGATGAAGGGCGTGCTGGAATCCACGCTAGCCTAGCAACCTGACGACTCGGCGCGATGGGGCGGCCGGGGGGCGCTCGCAGACGAGGCTTAGGTGTCCTTACGGGACAGTCCGCTTGGTGAACTGAAGGTCCCGCTGACCTGGACGGCGGCCGTGGCGCTGATCGTCGCCGGGGTCGCCGCGACGGCCGTGCTGCTGTCGGACCGGCGGGAGACCTTCCAGGGCGAGGCCTACGGCGCGAGCCGCAGCGTCTCCGACCGAGTCCTGACGCCGGTGGGGGAGGTGCTGTCCGCGCCCGGCCGATGGACCGGCGCCGGCGTCGAGAGCGTGCGCGGCTACTTCTTCGCCGTCTCCGAGAACCGCCGGCTGAAGGCCGAACTGCGCGAGATGCGCCAGTGGCGCGACGTGGCCATCGCTCTGCGCGACACCAACGAACGCTACCGCACCCTGCTGGGGCTGAGGACGGATCCGCCGATCCCCATGGTGGCGGCGCGGATCGTCACCGACAGCCGCGGCCCTTACGCCAACACCCGCCTGGCCAACTCCGGCCGGGAGAAGGGCGTGAAGCCGGGCAATCCGGTGATGAGCGAGCACGGCCTGGTGGGCCGGGTGATCGGCGTCACCGACGGCGCCAGCCGCGTGCTGCTGCTCACCGACATCGCCTCGCGCACGCCGGTGATGATCGACCGGACCAATGCCCGCGCCATCCTGACCGGCGACGGCGGGCCCAACCCCAAGCTCGAGTACCTGCGCGGGCTCGATCCGGTGAAGCAGGGCGACCGGGTGCTGACCTCCGGCGACGGCGGCGTGCTGCCGCGCGGCCTGCCGGTGGGCACGGCGGTGAAGGGCCTCGACGGCCGCTGGCGGGTGGTGCTGGCGTCGGACCGGTCCGCCATCGACTTCGTGCGCATCCTGCTGTTCCAGGACTTCACCCAACTCGTGAACCAGCAGGAGCTGATGCGGACCGAGGCGCCGCCGCCCACCGCCGGCGCGACGACCCTGCCGCCCGCGCCCGCCGCCACGCCGGCGCCCAAGACCGCACCGGCGCCTGCCGCCGGCCCCGCCGCGGCCGCGGCCGCGGCGGCCGGCGCCACGACGCCGCGTCCCGCGACGCCGGCCCCCAAGGCTGC
>NZ_DAISJG010000021.1:0-51541 GCF_036821595.1 Phenylobacterium sp. | reverse complement strand
GCCAGGCTGGTGTCGCCGAGCAGCGAGTTGGAGCCGTGGGTGTTGCCGTACTGGATGTAGCTTTCCCACTGGCCCTGGATCATCTCCAGGTCGCCGCGGACGCCGGCCTGCAGCTGGTAGCCGAAGAAGTTGAAGTTCGAGACCCGCGGCCCGACTTCCGACAGGCGGCGGTTGAACGTGCCGGTCACGGTCTGGAACAGGCCGTCGCCGTCGGTGTCCGCGTCGGTGTAGGTGCCCGCCGCGTAGGGCGCGCTGCCGGAGGGGATGGAATAGGCGGTGGTAGAGCCCAGGCTATTGAGGGCCTGCTGCGCCGCCGGAGTCAGGAACGGGTTGCCGTCGAGGGTGAAGCGGAAGATCCGGTTGCCGATCGGCGTCGGCGCCAGCTGGGTCGTGACCTTCGAGTTGACGAAGTTGCCCTTCGCGAAGGCCTCGATGCTCTCCGTGATCTCGTAGCGGCCCATCGCCGTCACCGAGTAGCGGTCCTGCGGGGTCTGCAGGTAGTTCACGGGGGCGAAGTTGTAGGTGTCGGGGGCGCCGCGATACAGGCGCACGTCACCGTTCTGCTCGAACTGGGCGGAGTTCGCCGCGTTGTTGGCGACGCCCGGAAGCGTCACGAACCGGCCGGCCACGAAGGGGTTCACACGGCCGGGCTCGTTGGAGCCGGAGCCGGAGAAGATCAGGCCCGAGCCGGCGGCGCGTTGCGCCGCGGACGGTTCGCCGAGCGAGATGGCCAGGGTGCCGCCGCGCTCGCCCTGGGTCAGCGGCTCACGCTTGTTGTGCCCGAGACTCAGCACCACGTTGCCGCGGCCGTCCGCGAAGTTGGCCCCCATGGTGTAGTCCACGGAGTAGATCGGCGCGTCACCGTCGTCGGTGACGGTGTAGCCGGCCGTGAATTCGGCGCCCTCGAAGTTCTTCTTCATGATGAAGTTGACGACGCCGGCGATGGCGTCGGAACCGTACACGGCGGAGGCGCCGCCGGTCACCACTTCGATGCGGTCGATCAGGGCGGGCGGGATCAGGTTCAGGTCGACGGTGCCGGCCTGGGTGGTCGGGGTCTGCCGCTTGCCGTCCACCAGCACGAGGGTCCGGTTGGCGCCCAGGCCGCGCAGGTTGACCGTGGCGGCGCCGCCGCTGCCGTTGTTGACCGTCGAGGTCACGCCCGGCACCGCCTGGGGCAGGGTGTTCAGGAGGTTTTCGGTGTTGACCACGCCGGAGGCCTGGAGTTCGGCGGAGCCGACGGTGGCCACCGGGCTGACCGAGGTCAGGTCCTGGCGCACGATCCGCGAGCCGGTGACGACCACTTCCTCGACATCCTGCGCCATGGCGGGCGCCGAGACGAGAACCGCGCCGAGCACCGTGGACGCCAGCAGGCGTCCTCGGGTGTTCGTTCTGATGTGCATGAATAGCTCCAAAAATGACGCGCAGCGCCGCGCGCATCCCCCCGGGATTTGGTTAGACGCCGCTTCCCCCCGCCAACCTGCTTGGCGAGTCCTGTCATCCCGCGTGAAAGCGCCGCCGGTTACGGTCAAGCTCGCCATAGTCGCGTGCGGCAGCGATACCGCCGTTTTGCGTCACAACGCCTAACACTGTTACATAATGGTCACGCTGCAACGGCGCCGGCTCGCACCCGGAGCGCAGGGCGCATAACCTCGGCCGTGCGCCACCGGAGCGATTCCTTGACCCTGCCGCCCATCGCGATACGCCCCGGCCTCGCCCCGGAGCCCCTGGCCCGAGCGTTCCGGGAGGAGGGAGTCGTGCAGGCGTCGGACTTCCTCGACGCCGCGGCGGCCGAGGCGGTCGGCGCCCTGCTGCCCGGGCTGCCCTATGCGATCGTGGCCCCGGATCCGGGCGGCGAGACCCTGGTCATCACCGACGAGGTGGTCCGTCGATTCGGCGAGCAGCAAGTGCGCAGCTTCCTAGAGGACACGATCCGGCGCGCCTCCACGGGCTTCGCCTTCATCCACCGGTCCTACGCCCTGCAGGACGAGTACGCCCGCGCTCCGACGCATCCCGCCGCGCGGATCACCGAGTTCCTGCAGAGCCGCGCCTTCCTGGACTTCGGGGCGGCGATCATCGGCCAGCCGGTGGCGGGCGTCCGCGTCCAGGCCTCCCACTATCGCAAGGGAGACTTCCTCACCCTGCACGACGACAGCCACGGGCGCGACCGGCGGCTGGCGGCCTTCACCCTGGGATTCACCCGCGGCTGGCGACCCGACTGGGGCGGCCAGCTCCTGCTGCACGACGACGTCGGCGACGTCACCCGAGGCTTCGCGCCGAGGTTCAACGTGCTCACCGTCTTCCGCGTCCCGCAGAAGCACTCCGTGGCCCCCGTGGCGGCCTATGCCACCCAGCCCCGCCTGTCGCTGACCGGCTGGCTGATCGGAGACTGAGCCGGTGGCCCTGGAGCTGTCCCTTGCGTCCGGACTGCAGGCTCATCGCCTCCGGGCGGCCTATGAGCGTGACGGCGTGGTGCAGATCGAGGGGGTGTTCCCGCGCCCGGTGGCGGAGGCCCTGGCCGGGGTCCTGGAGCGGCAGACGTCCTGGTCGCTGGTCCATTCCGGCCCCGGCGGCGAGCACGTGATTCTCCCCCGCGAGGCGCTGGAAGCCGCGGGCGCGGAGGAGATGCGCAAGCGGCTGACCGAGGTCGCCCGGCGCGCCAGCCGCGGCTTCGGCTACGTGTACCTGGTCTACCCGATGATCGACGCCTACCTGGACGGCCGCGATCCCGGGCATCCCCTTCACGCCCTGACGGAGTTCCTGAACAGTTCTGAGTTCATGGACTTCGCGCATGCGGTGACGGGCGAGCCGGTGGTGAAGGTCGACGCCCAGGCGACCCACTACCGGCCCGGGCACTTCCTGACCCTGCACGACGACCGCGGCGTGGGCGAACGGCGCGCGGCCTACACCATCGGCCTGACCCGCGCCTGGCGTCCGGACTGGGGCGGCCAGCTCCTGTTCCACGACGCGCGTGGCGATGTCGCCCGCGGGTTTGCGCCGCGCTTCAACGCACTCACGCTGTTCAAGGTGCCGATGAGCCACTCCGTAGCCGCGGTCGCGCCCTATGCGGCCGCCCCGCGGCTGACGATCACCGGCTGGTTGCGCGACGACCCGCCGTATGCGCCGAGCGGGATGAGGTGAACATCAGGTCCTGGATCGCCCGCAGCTCGGTACTGGCCTGAGAATCGCCTTCCTGCGCCTGGCGTAGCAGCCGCTGCACGGCGGCGTAGGCGCCGCGTCCGCCCGCTGTCGGCCGTCCGCCCCTTACGCCCGCCAGGGTCAGGGCCCGCGCCTGGGTCACCTGGCGAAGGCTGACCGCCTCCACCTCCGCGGTGAGCCGCTCGAGGCGCGCGTCGGGCGTCTCGCTGGCCAGGGGCGCAAGCACGTCGGCGGACACGCCGAACTGCAGGAGGGCGCGCGCCTCCGAGGTGATCTTCTTCAGCCCGCCCCGTGTGGAGCGCTTCCTGGCCCCGAACGCCCGCGCCGCCGCCTGCAGCGCGTCTTCGCTGGCCAGCAGGCTTGCGCTCTGCAGGACCAGGGCGGCGATCGCCACCTGCTTCGCCGCGCAGGGCAGGCCGCCCGCCCGCCCCGTCAACTTGTCGAGCGCCGCCGCCGCCAGAAGGTCGGCGCGCGCATCATCTGCCTGTGAACCCAACAACGCCCCCAAACGACTTGGTTTGTTCGTATTCCCCCGCGCCGGAGTAACATCGTTATGGCCAAGCTTGGAAGACCGACGTTACGACTGCGCCGTAACGTCGCGTGGTTGGGATTTGCCGGCGAGGCGGCCCCACTCTAGCTTGCCGGCCCGTAAGGTCGGGCGGGGAGGGGATAGATGTTGCGGGCTCTGCTGGCGGTCGCCGCCGGGGTAGCGCTGGCCGCGGGTCCGGCCCTCGCCGACCCCGCCGGGGGGGAAGCGGCCCTCGCCGGGCTGGCGGCCTGCGCCGCGCAGCCGGAGCCTGTGCAGAAGTCGGCCTGCTACGATCAGGCCTATGCGACCCTGCGCGAGGCGGTGCGGACCGGCGATGTGGTGATCGTCGAGAAGCGCGAGGCCCAGGCGGCCCAGCGCGGCGCCTTCGGGCTCAGCGTCCCGGCCTTCAACCTCTTCGATCGCGCCAACGGCGGCAAGGCGCTCGAGAGCGTCGCCGGTGAGGTGGCCCAGGCGCGCCGGGACGAGCACGGCCGCTGGATCGTCACCCTGGCCGAGGGCGCGGTCTGGCGGCAGATCGACGACGAGCCGATGCGGGCGCCGCGCCCCGGCTCCGCCGTGGAGATCCGCCGGGCCGCCTTCGGCAGCTTCATGATGAAGGTCGATGGCCAGCGCGGCGTGCGCGCACGCCGCGACGACTAGCCTCCGTGACCCCGCAGGAGACCCGCGCGGCGCTGGCCCGGGCCAAGGCGGCCTTCGGCGCTGGCGACCTTGCGACCGCCGGGCGCCTCGCCGAGGCGGTGGCGGCCAGCGAGCCGGGCCTGGCGCTGGCCCGCCAGATCGCGGCCGTGGTCGCCCGCCGGCAGGGGCGGCTGGAGGATTCCCGCAGTCACTTCGAGGCGGCCCTGGGCGCGGCGCCGGCCGACGCCGGCATCCTCAACGGCTACGCCAACCTGCTTCGCGACCTGGGCGACCTGGCCGGGGCCGCGTCGGCCTACGAGCGCGCCGTGGCGGTCGCCCCAGGCGATCCCGAGGTCTGGGTGAACCTGGCGCTGGCCCGCAAGCGGCTGGAGGACGGCCCCGGCGCGCGTGCGGCCCTCCAGCGCGCCCTGGCCATCGCTCCTGACCATCCGCGCGGCCTGCAGGCCCTGGGCGTGCTGCTGCTGGAGGCGGGCGAGCCGGACGCCGCGGCGGAAGCTCTCGACCGGCTGCTGGCGCGTGAGCCGGCCAATCTGCTGGCGCTCCGCGCACGGGCGCGGGTGGCCGCCGAGACGGGCGACGACGCCGCGGCCTGGATCGCCCGGGCTCGTGCGCTGGCGCCGCAGGATCGCGGTCTCGTGCTGGAGGCGGCGGTGCAGGCCCTGAGGGACGGCGAGGCGGCGGAGGCGGAGGCCGCGCTCGCGCGACTGGTCGCGGACGACCCGGGGCTGGTGGAGGCCCACGACGCGCTGGCCAAGCTCCGCTGGGAGCGGGGCGACGGGGAGACCTTCACCGCGAGCTACGAGGCCGCGGTGCGGGACCGTCCGGAGGATCGGGACCTCTGGCTGGGCTACCTCGGCGCACTGATGCGCGCCGGCCGTCCGGAGGCGGCGCTGGAGCGGCTGCCGGCCGCACGCACTGCGCTGGGGCCGCTGGCTGCGGGACTCGAGGCGGCGGCCGCCAGCGAAGCCGGCGAGCTGGTCCGCGCCGACCGCATCTTCGCCGCGCTCGACCCGGCGGCGGACGCAGGGCTGAGGATCGCCTTCCTCCGTCACCTGCTCCGGGCCGGACGGCCCGAGGCCGTGACGCCCTTCGCCGAGTCGCTGGCCCGCGCTCCGGGCGGCGCGGACCTGTGGCCCTACCTCGCCACCGCCTGGCGACTGACCGGCGATCCGCGCTGGGACTGGCTGGAGGGGAATCCGGCCTTCGTGCGCGCCGTGGATCTGCCGATCTCCGCCGCGGAACTCGACGCCCTGGCCGAGCGCCTGCGCGCGCTGCACCGCACCCGCAACGCGCCCTACGAGCAGACCCTGCGCGGCGGCACCCAGACGCAGGGCAGCCTGCTCGCCCGCCGCGAACCGGAGATCGTCCGACTGCGCGCGATGCTGGGGGACGCCATCCGGGACTATGTGACCGCCCTGCCGCCGCCGGATCCGGACCATCCGCTGCTCGGTCGGCCGCGCGGCGGCGCCCGCTTCGCGGGCTCCTGGTCCGTTCGCCTGGAGGATGCGGGCTTCCACACCAACCATGTCCACACCACGGGCTGGATCAGTTCAGCCTTCTATGTCGTGACGCCGCGCGAGATCTCGGCCGGGGACACCGGCCAGGCGGGCTGGCTCACCTTCGGCGAGCCGCCGGCCGAGCTCGGCCTGGCCCTGAAACCGTTCGGCGCGGTCGAGCCGAAGCCCGGCCGGCTGGCCCTCTTCCCGTCGACCCTCTGGCACGGCACGCGGCCGTTTCGGCGGGGGGAGCGGATGACCGTGGCCTTCGACGTCGTCCCCACAGGCTGAACGGCGCGAAAGCGCTGGCGTGGGCGTCGCACCGGCGGCCATATGGCGGCATGTCCGAGCCCCATCCCAACACCCCCCAGATGGCGTCGCCGTCCTACCGGCTGGCCGTGTTCGACCAGGATTTCCTGCTCTCCCAGGAGATGCGCGGCGTCCGCTTCATGCTGGAGTTCTCTAAGGCGGACCTGGCGCTGAAGGCCTGGGGCGTGCGCTCCACCATCGTCGTCTTCGGCTCGGCCCGGATCGGCGAGAACGGCGATGGCCAGCACGCGCGCTGGTACGCCGCGGCGCGGGAGTTCGGGGCTATCGCCTCGAAGCGCGGCGGGGCCTTCCTGGAAGGCCAGCCGTTCCGCGACAATGTCATCGCCACCGGCGGCGGCCCCGGGATCATGGAGGCCGCCAACCGCGGCGCCTCAGACGTGGGCGCGCCCTCCGTGGGCTTCAACATCACCCTGCCGCACGAGCAGGAGCCGAACAGCTGGTCGACGCCGGAGCTGACGTTCCGCTTCCACTACTTCGCCATGCGCAAGATGCACCTGGCGATGCGGGCCAATGCGCTGGTGGTCTTCCCGGGCGGCTTCGGCACCCTGGACGAGCTGTTCGAGATCCTGACCCTGCGCCAGACCGACAAGGCCCCGAAGATCCCCGTGGTGCTGTTCGATGAGGCCTACTGGCGCTCGATCATCAACTTCGAGGAGCTGGCTCGGCACGGCATGATCTCCAAGGCCGACCTCGACCTCTTCTGCTTCGCCGAAACCGCCGAAGGCGTGTGGGAAGAGCTGCTGAAGCATGGCGTGAAGCCGCACCAGGATATCGAGAGCCTCCGCCCCACGCCCTAGGACCCACGCACCTCAGGCCGGCTGGCCGGCCGCCTGGGCTCGCATGCCCGCGATCATCTGCTTGAACTCCTCCGTGGAGTTCACCCGCGGCATCGGGGTCTCCGGCTCGGGGACGCCCAGGAAGGCGCAGAGCGGGCTCCAGCCTTCGGCCACCTGGTAGACCAGCAGGCGTTCCGGCGCGATCACCTCGCGGACCCGGGCATTGTGCGCCTCGTAGACCGAGATCAGCCGCTCGCGGTTGTGCATGTCCCGGCCGAACAGGTCGTCGATCACCTTCATCACCATGCGCGAGTGCGGATTGGTCTCGTCCTTGGGGATGAGCGGCCCGAAGATGGTCTCCTGCGTGCTGCGGAACCAGGCTTCGGGTTCGCGGACGGTGAGGATCACCCTGGCGTCTGGATAGGCCTCGGCCAGCTCCCGGTAGAAGGTGGCGCTCGGCCAGTCGACGGTGGCCCGGTAGCCCTGGAACACCTCTTCCCAGTCGACCGGCTCGCCGTCGGCGGCCGCCTCCCAGTAGGCGGGCGCCTTGGGGTTCTTGATCACCTCCAGCATGTGGTAGCAGGGGCCGAAGCCGAGCTGCTCCAGGGCAAGCTTGAGCGACAGCGTCCCCGTGCGGCCGAAGCCCGCGCCGATCACCGAAAGCGGCATTCTGGTCCTCCCCGTCGCTTCTCGTTGCGGGGAGCCTGTGCGCCGCGTGGCGCTGAGGCAAGTCGGAAGCCGGCTAGCGGAAGATGTAGATGCCGCCCGTGACGCCGGACGGGGCCTCGGCCAGGCCGTGCACCTCCAGCCGCACGCGGCGCGCGCCGCAGACGCAGCGAAGCCGGCCCTCCAGGTGCTCCACAGGCTGGCGCGCCAGGCCCTGGCAGATCCAGGGCGCGGGATCGACCGCTGCGGTGCGGCCGCAGCGGCACAGGGCCCAGAGACTGGCGCGGGCCTGGGTGGCCTGGGAGAGGCGCGGCGCGCCGAATGGCCGATCGCCGATGTAGTGCGTTGTCCCGTCCGCCATGGCGCGCCTCCGTGGATAGAACAAAAGCAGAACTCCTGTGCTCGTGCGACTCCCTGGAAGCTGTGATTTCCGGGGAGCGCAACCTGAAGGGAGGGTTGCGGGCCGGAACCCGCCCGTCGCTGTCCGGTTGTGGCGGCGACCGATGGGAGATGTCCGATGCAGAACCCCCGAGAGACCCGCACAAATGCGGCCGATTCCGCCCCCGGTGTCGACGACGGCCCGGCGCGCGGAAAGGGCGCGCCTGTGGACAGCAAGCCGGGCGGCCGCAAGATCGTCTGGCTGGTGGTGGCCGCGAGCGTCGCCCTGCTGCTGGTGATCTTCATCGCCCGGCCGATGCAGACCGGCCGGGAAGGCTCGCCGCCGGTGAGCGCGCCGGGCGCCGGCCCGGCGATGATCGGTCCCGGCGCCAGCCAGGGGGAGGTCGAGTCCAGCACCGTACCCGGCGCGGCCGACGACGGCCGCCCGGCGCAGCGCTAGCCGACGACCACCTTCTCCTCGCCGAACCACAGCGGCGAACGCGCGAGGTCGATGAACCTGCGCTCGTCCTCGAGCAACATGCGGCCGGCCGCCTGGGCCTCGGGTCTGCGCCCGTTCTGCGCCATGGCCTCCAGGCTGTCGAACCACAGCTCGGCGACGCCGTCGTAGGGCTCCGGCGCGCCGCGGCCGGCGCGCAGGCCCTCGCTGGCCTCCGGCGGCAGGCTGTGGAGCTGGACGTAGCGGCGGATCTGCAGGACCTCGGCGACGCTGGCGACCAGCGGCCCGTGGGTGTTGAACCAGTAGTCCTGGAACGCCTCGAGGCTGAGGTGCGGCAGCCGCACCAGGCAGAAGGTGAGCTTGATCATGGCGGCGCGAGCGTGCGCCCGCGACGCGGCGTCAGCCTAGACCTTCTCGCTGATCCGGATGGCCGCGCGACACCCCGTGCGGATGACGGCGGAGAGCAGGGCGTAGCCCGGCGCCTCGCGGGCTCCCTCGTCCACGGCGAGGTCGCGGTGGGCGAGCTCGTCCTGGCGGAACTGCTCCAGCTCGATCGCCAGCTCCGGCTCCAGCTCGGCGAGCTCGGCGACCTGACCGGCGTAGTGCTGCTCGATGACGCTTTCCACCGCTTCGGTGCAGGCATGGGCCGCCTTGTCGCCCAGGAGGGCGGTGCCGGCGCCCAGGGCGAACCCCGCCAGCCGCCAGACGGGGGCCAGGGCGGTGGGGCGCACCCGCCGCTCGGTCAGGAGCCGGTCGAAGCGGGCGAGGTGCTCGGCTTCGTGGGCTTCCATCTCGGCGAGCTGGCCGGCGATGCGTTCGTGCCGCGGCGCCTGGCCCAGCACCGCGCGCTGTCCGCGGTAGATGGAGACCGCGCCCAGTTCGCCGGCGTGGTCGACGCGCAGGATCTCGGCGAGGCGGGCGGCGAGCGCCCCCTGGCCCGGACGGGGCGGGATCGGCTTCCCGGTCATCGCTTGGACCTTTCGCGGAAGGCGGCCAGCACGCTCAGGACGGCCAGCCCGAGCGAGACCAGGACGTTCCAGCCAGCCATGGAGAGGCCGGCAAACACCCACGGGGCCTCGTCGCAGGCCGGCGGGCGGACCTGCGCGCCGCCGAGGAAGGCCTCCATGTCGCTGAGGCTGACGCCGCCGCCGGCCGAGGCGCAGGCGCTGGGGCCCGGCCACCACTTCCACTCCGCGCCCGCGTGGTAGGCGGCGACGCCCGCGCCGACGAGGAACACCAACCCCAGAACCCAGCAGGTCGCCTCGCGCCAGCGCGGTCCGCCGGGCAGGCGCACGATCACCATGAAGGCCGCGCCCAGGCCCATGGCCGTCCAGTAGACCTCGCGCTGCCGCAGGCAGAGCGTGCAGGGCGCATAGCCGCCGAAGGTCTCGAAGGCGTGGGCGGTGGCCAGCATGCCGGCGGAGGCGAGGAGCGCCGCAAGCCGCCAGCGGTCGAGGATCGGGTTCAGCATCGCGCGCGATATGACCCCAAGCGGGCCGTCACAGGAAGACCTTCAGGACGAGGATGCCGCCCACCGCAAGGATCAGCAGCACGATCGTGTAGAGTGTCAGGCGTCGCTCGAACTCCTGCAGCATCGCCGGGCCCAGGTACTTCAGGATCGCCGCGACGGCGAAGAAGCGCGCCCCGCGAGACGCCGCCGAAGCCCAGATGAAGGTCAAGAGGTCGAAATTCGCCATCCCCGACGAGATGGTGATGAGCTTGTAGGGGATGGGCGTGAACCCGGCGAGCACCACGAAGGCGACGCCGAACCGATCAAACAGAGCCTTGAACTCCGCCTCTCCTTCCGGGTGTCCGAAGATCTCCAGGATCTTGACCCCGACCGGCTCCAGGAAGAATCCGATGCCATAGCCGAACATCCCACCCGCGACGGAAGCCAACGTGCAGATCGCGGCGTAGAGGAAGGCCTTGTTGGGCCTCGCCAGGACCATCGGCCCGAGCATCACGTCGGGCGGGATGGGGAAGAAGCTGCTCTCGGCGAAGGAGATGGCGGCGAGCGACCGGGGCGCGTGGCGTGAGGCGGCGAGCCGCATCACCCAGTCGTACATCTTTCGGAACATTGGCGATCCGTGCGGGGAGGTGGCGCGTTGTTAGCAGGGGGCGCCGGCGCTGTCTCGCCCGCTGGAACAAACTGGTTTCAGATGATACGAGCCCCGCCGACAGGAGACATGGCCATGAACATCCAGGCGCAGCCGCAGACCCGCGACCTCTTCGAGAATCCGCTCGGCACGGACGGCTTCGAATTCGTGGAGTTCACCTCGCCGGAGCCGGAACGGCTGAAGGGCCTCTTCGAGCTGATGGGCTTCACGGCGGTCGCCAAGCACCGTTCGAAGAACGTGCTGCGGTTCCGCCAGGGCGACATCAACTTCATTCTGAACATGGAGCCGTCCGGCCAGCCGGCGGAGTTCCGGCAGGTGCATGGCCCCTCGGCCAACGCCATGGCCTTCCGCGTGAAGGACGCCGCCAAGGCCCTGAAGCTCGCCGTCGAGCGCGGCGCGAAGCCGGTGCAAGGCCTGGTGGGGCCGATGGAGCTGAACATCCCGGCCATCGAGGGGATCGGCGGCTCCAACCTCTACCTCGTGGACCGCTACGGCGCGCAGGAGATCTATGACGTCGACTTCGTGCCCATCGAGGGCGCGGCGGCGCAGGAGAAGGCCAATTCCAAGGGCCTGACCTACATCGACCACCTCACCCACAACGTGTTCCGCGGCAACATGGCCAAGTGGGCGGAGTTCTACGAGCGCATCTTCAACTTCCGCGAGATCCGCTACTTCGACATCGAGGGCAAGGTCACCGGCCTGTTCTCCAAGGCCATGACCAGCCCCTGCGGCAAGATCCGCATCCCGCTCAACGAAAGCCAGGACGAGCACTCGCAGATCGAGGAATTCCTCAAGGACTACAAGGGCGAGGGCATCCAGCACGTGGCGCTGGGCACGGACGACATCTTCCACTCGGTGGAGTCCATGCGCGAGCAGGGCGTCCGCTTCCAGGACACGCCCGACACCTATTACGAGCAGCTCGACGCCCGCGTGCCGGGCCACGGCGAGAACCTCCAGCGGCTGAAGGCCGACAAGATCCTGGTGGACGGCGCGCCGACGGAAGGCCAAGGCCTGCTGCTGCAGATCTTCACGGAGAACATGATCGGTCCGATCTTCTTCGAGCTGATCCAGCGCAAGGGCAACGAAGGGTTCGGGGAAGGCAACTTCAAGGCGCTGTTCGAGTCCATCGAGCTCGACCAGATGCGCCGGGGGGTGCTCCCCGCGACGGAGGGGTGATGCGGCGTATCGCGGTTCTGGTTTCGGTGGCGGTGATGGCGATGGGGACGGCGGCTCAGGCCCAGCCGAAGTGGGCGCTGGTGGTTCACGGCGGCGCCGGGGTCATCGAAAAGAAGGACCTCAGCCCGGAACAGGACAAGGCCTATCGCGAGGCCATGACCCGCGTGGCCAACACCGGCGCCGACGTCCTGAAGAAGGGCGGAACCGCGCTCGACGCCGTCGAGGCGGCGATCAGGCTCCTCGAGGACGATCCGCTGTTCAACGCCGGCCGCGGCGCGGTCTTCACCGCCGAGGGCCGGAACGAGCTGGACAGCTCCGTGATGGACGGTTCGAACCTGATGGCCGGCTCGGTGGCGGGCGTGACCACCACGCGCCATCCGATCAGCCTCGCGCGGGCGGTGATGGAGAAGTCGCCGCACGTCATGCTGATGGGCAAGGGCGCCGACGAGTTCGCGCGAACCCAGAACCTGGAGCAGGTCGACCCGGCCTTCTTCTACACCGAGCGTCGCTGGCAGGGGCTGGAGCGGGAGCTGAAGCGCCAGGGCCTGCCGATCCCCGCCAAGCCCGTCGGGGCGAAGCCGGGCGCCATGGCCGAGCTGGTCCATGACGAGGACGGCGGCCGCAACGCCGACCTGATCGACCTGAAGAAGAAGTTCGGCACCGTGGGCGTGGTCGCCCGGGACAGCCACGGCAACGTCGCGGCCGGTACGTCCACCGGCGGCACCACGGCCAAGCGCTGGGGCCGGGTGGGAGACGCGCCGATCATCGGCGCCGGCACCTACGCCTCCAACAAGTCCTGCGCGGTCTCGGCGACGGGGACGGGCGAGTACTTCATCCGCCTGACGGTGGCGCGGGAGATCTGCGCCCTCGTCGAGCACAAGGGCCTGAGCCTGCAGGCCGCGGCCGACCAGGTGATCCAGAAGGACCTCACGGCCCTGAAGGGCGACGGCGGGGTGATCGCCGTGGCGCCCAACGGCGACATGGCCTGGAGCTACAACACCTCGGGCATGTACCGGGCGAAGATCGCCGACGGCCAGCCGCTGAAGGTCGGGATCTACAAGGACGAACCCTGATGGCGAACCGCAACTGGATCCCCGTCCGGGGCGCGCAGGGGACCCACTCCCGCCAGGCGCATGCCGACATGCCGGAGGGGACCTACGAGCGGGAGATCTCCAAGGAGGGGTTCTTCGGCCCCGCCGCCTTCATCCACCACAGGCGCCCGCCGACCGGCTGGACCAGCTTCGAGGGGCCGCTGCGCCCCAGGGCCTTCGACCTCGCCCGGCTGAACGCCGCCGAGCCCAGCCCCTGGACGGCCGGGAAGGTGCTCCACAACGCCGCCACGGAGGTTCGCTTCTGGAAGCTGGCCGACCCCATGCCGGCGCTGGCCCGCAACGCCGACGGCGACCAGCTGCTGTTCGTCCACCAGGGTGAGGGCGAGCTCTTCTGCGACTATGGCCGGCTGGCCTACACGGCGGGCGACTACCTCTACCTGCCGCGCGGGACCATGTGGCGGCTGAAGCCGTCCTCGCCCACCGCCATCCTGATGATCCAGGCGACCAACACCCACTTCGGCCTGCCGGACAAGGGTCTCCTGGGCGGGCACGCGCTGTTCGATCCGGCCATGCTGGAGACGCCCGTGCTCGACGAGGCCTTCCAGGCCCACCAGGCCGAGGCCGGCGAGTTCCGGGTGGAGATCAAGAAGCGCGGCGAGGTCTCGGTGGTGACCTACCCGTACAATCCGCTCGACGCGGTGGGCTGGCACGGGGAACTCGCCCCGGTGCGGCTGAACGTGAAGGACATCCGCCCGATCGTCAGTCACCGCTACCACCTGCCGCCCAGCGTCCACACGACGTTCCTGTCGGATAGGTTCGTGGTCTGCACCTTCACGCCCAGGCCCTTCGAGACCGATCCGGGCGCGCTGAAGGTGCCGTTCTTCCACAACAACGACGACTTCGACGAGGTGCTGTTCTACCACGCCGGAGACTTCTTCAGCCGCGACCACATCGAGGCCGGGATGATGACCTTCCATCCCTCCGGCTTCACCCACGGGCCGCACCCCAAGGCGCTGAAGAACATGCTGACCCAGCCGAAGCCGGCCACCGACGAATATGCGGTGATGATCGACACGCGGGACCCATTGGAGGTTGGCGAGGCCGCCGCTTCGGTGGAAAATCCGGCCTATGTGGACAGCTGGAAGACCGCCTAGGTGACCGCGCCCCAGGCCATCGACCTGGCGGAGAAGTTTGCGGGCTTCTCCGAGCACTGGCGCCCGAAGATCGCCGCGCAGCTCAACGGCCAGGACGTGCGGCTGGTGAAGACGCAAGGCGTGTTCCCCTGGCACAGCCATGCCGAGGCGGAGGAGATGTTCCTCTGCTTCCAGGGGCGCTTCCGGGTTGAGTTCCGCGACCGGGTGGTGGAGCTCGCGCCGGGACAGATGGTGGTGGTGCCGCGCGGCGTCGAGCACCGCACGGCGTCCGACGAGGAAGCCCACGTGCTGATCTTCGAGCCGTCCGAGGTGGTGAACACCGGCGACGCCGAAGTCTCCGAGTTCACCGCGTCCGCCGGCGTGCGGGTGTGAGATGGACCTCTTCGAGCAGGACCTGCAGTCCGCGGCCCAGGAGGAGATCGAGCGCGCGTGCACGCTGGGTTGGCGCCAGCTCTCCGGCCACACGCCCTGGGGCGACACCTTCGAGGGCTTCACGCCTGCCGGCCGCGCCGTCTGCTTCGAGCGCAGCTACCTGTGGGACGGCGAGCCTGGCTCGGACATCCGCGTCGAGGTCACCGTCTATGAGCCGCACGCCTATGAGGCGGGCGTGAGCCTCGTGCGCACCATCCATCGCCAAACAGCCTGAGAAAGAGAAAAGCGAATGAAGCTGGCGTCCCTGAAGGGCGGCCGTGACGGGCGGCTGGTGGTGGTCTCCAACGACCTGGCCTGGTTCACCGACGCGAGCCACATCGCGCCGACGCTGCAATATGCGCTCGATCACTGGTGGCGGATGGAACCGGAGCTGCGCGGCCTGGCCGAGAGCCTGGAGCACGGCGCGGTGCCGAAGGAGCGCTTCCACGAGCACGCCGCGGCCAGTCCGTTGCCGCGCGCCTACCAGTGGGCCGACGGCTCGGCCTATGTGAACCACGTGGAGCTGGTGCGGAAGGCGCGCGGCGCGGAGATGCCGGAAAGCTTCTGGACCGATCCGCTGATGTATCAGGGCGGTTCGGACGGCTTCCTCGGGCCCCGCGACGCGATCCCGCTGGCCGACGAGGCCTGGGGCTGCGACCTGGAAGCCGAGGTGGCGGTGGTCACCGGCGACGTGCCGCAGGGCGTCAGCCGGGAGGAGGCGCTGGGCCTCATCCGCCTGGTCATGCTCTGCAACGACGTGAGCCTTCGGAACCTGATCCCGGGCGAGCTCGCCAAGGGCTTCGGCTTCTTCCAGGCCAAGCCGGCGTCCGCCTTCTCGCCGGTGGCGGTCACGCCGGACAGCCTGCCCGGCTGGAAGGAGGGCAAGCTCTCCGGGAAACTGGAGGTCGAGCTGAACGGCCAGCCGCTGGGCGAGGCCGACGCCGGCGTCGACATGACCTTCGATTTCGGGACCCTGATCGCGCACGCGGCGAAGACCCGCTCGCTCACCGCCGGCACCATCATCGGCTCGGGCACGGTGTCCAACCGGGGGCCGGACGGCGGTCCGGGCAAGCCGGTGGCCCAGGGCGGCGTCGGCTATTCCTGCCTCGCCGAGCTCAGGACGGTGGAGACGCTGACCGAGGGCGCGGCGAAGACGCCCTTCCTTAAGGCCGGCGACGTGGTGCGGATCGAGATGCGCGACGCCAAGCGCCACACCCTGTTCGGGGCGATCGAGCAGGAGGTGCGGCCGGCGTGAAGGATCTGGCGGTGAAGGATGGCGAGGAGGCGGGCCTGCGGCTCGACGCCTATCTGCCCTATCGCTTGTCGGTAGCCTCGAACGCGGTGTCGGGGCTGATCGCCCGCGCCTACCAGGACCGCTTCGGGCTGACGATCCCGCAGTGGCGGCTGCTGTGCGTGCTGGCCGAGGACGGCGGCCTGACCCAGGGCCAGATCGTCGCACGCACGGTGATGGACAAGGTGACTGTGAGCCGAGCCGCCCAAGGGCTGGTCAAGCGCCGCCTGGTGGCGCGCACAGAGCACGCCGCGGATGGGCGGTCGCACGTCCTGGCGCTGACGCCCGAGGGTGTGTCGCTGTTCGGCGAGATCGCGCCCCTGGCGCTGGCCTACGAGGCGGCCCTGATCTCGGGGCTCGCGCCCGACGAGGTCGCTCTCCTCAAGCGGCTGCTCAGCCGCCTGCAGGCCGTCGCGGGCCAACTGGCCGGGGAGGCGGAGCCGCCGAGGCTCGCCTGAAGGCTCGTCCTAGTGGACGAGCGCGGCCTCCCGGCAACCCCAGCGGTGCGAGCCCTCGCCGAACGGCAGGTGAAAGCCGTACGCGGCGCGCCTGCGCTCATCCCGCCAGTTCTCTTCGAACGTATGGATGAGGGCGGTCTGCAGCTCCTCGGGGATTTGACGGACGTCGTGGCCCAGGGTGCGGGCCACTTGCTCGATCACCAGAGCCCGGTGCGCTTCGCCGCCGAGCATCAGGAGGACCTCACGGACGTGCTTGGCGAGGGTTTGATTCCCGCGCCCCGGCTTTTTGCCGTTCGCAGTCTCGGAGGAGTTATCCAGGTTCTTTCCCATGGCATGCTTAGCTATGCATGCGTGGGTTTATCGAGCCGTTAAACGTCAAGGCGAACGGATGGTTAATCGCGACCTGGGGTTTCATCCCGGGATTCTCGCGGGGGCGGACCGCGCAGTCCGGCCATGGAATCCCGGAATAGTACGGGATCGGCGCAGTTCCTGACCCGGCGAAGGGCGCTGCAGGATCGGGGCCAGAGCGACCGCCGAACTACCCCCAGCCTAGCGCCACGGCCCCCCGATAGACCAGGAACGAGGCCAGGTAGGCCAGCGCCAGCATGTAGGCGAACATCACGCCCATCCAGGTCCAGGAGTTGGTCTCCCGCTTGACCACGCCCAGCGTGGCCACGCACTGCGGCGCGAAGATGTACCAGGCGAGGAAGGCCAGGCCCGTGGCCAGCGACCAGCTCTCCGCCAGCCGCGCGCCCAGCGCGCCGACGTTGGCCTCCGCGTCGCCGACGGCGTAGACCGTGCCGAGCGCGGCCACGGCCACCTCGCGGGCGGCGAAGCCCGGGATCAGGGCCACCACCATCTGCCAGTTGAAGCCCACGGGCGCGAAGACCGGCTGGATGGCGTGGCCGATCATGCCGGCGAAGCTGTAGTCGATGGCCGGCTCCGTCGCGCCCGGCGGCGGTCCGGGGAAGGTCGACAGAAACCAGACCAGCACCATAAGCGGTAGGATGATCCGCCCGGCCCGGCCGATGAAGATCTGCGCGCGCAGCAGCAGGTTGCGCGCGACGCTCTCGGCCGACGGCAGCTTGTAGGTCGGCAGTTCCATCAGGAACGGCTCCACCGCGCCGCGCCAGAACACCTTGCGGATCACGAAGGAGACCAGGAGCGCGCTGACGATGCCGGCGGCGTAGAGGCCGAACATGACGAGGCCCTGGAGGTTCAGGCCGGGCCCCACCGTGCGGTCGGGAATGAAGGCCCCGATGATCAGGGTGTAGACCGGGATCCGCGCTGAGCAGGTCATCAGCGGCGCCACCAGGATGGTGGTCAGACGGTCGCGCTTCTGGTCGATCACCCGGGCGGCCATGATCCCGGGGATCGCGCAGGCGAAGCTGGAGAGCAGCGGGATGAACGCCCGCCCGTGGAGGCCGGCGCCGCCCATGATCCGGTCCATCAAGAACGCGGCCCGGGCCATGTAGCCGAAGTCCTCCAAGAGGATGATGAAGAAGAACAGCACCAGGATCTGCGGCAGGAAGACCAGCACGCTCCCGACCCCGGCGATCAGGCCCTCCACCAAGAGGCTCTGCAGGAGGCCGTCCGGCAGTACGGCGGCGACAGCCTCGCCGAGCGTGCCAAAGCCGGCCTCGATCAGGTCCTGCGGCGGCCCGGCCCAGGAGAACACCGCCTGGAACATCAGGAACAGCAGGCCGAACAGCACCGCCAACCCCGCCACGGGATGCAGCAGGACGGCGTCCACGCGACCGGTCAGGGTGTCGGGCCGCTCGGGCGGGCGGACGTGGGCCTTGAGGATACGCTGGGCCTCGCGGTGGGCCTGGCGGATTTCCCCGGCGGTGGGCTCGCGCCAGGTGCTGGCGGCGCCGAGCGCGCCTTCGGCGGCCAGGGCGTCCACCTGGGCAACCAGGTCCTCGATGCCGCGCTTGCGGGTGGCGACGGTGGTGACGATCGGGCAGCCCAGCTCCCGCCGCAGGCCGTCCAGGTCGATGCGCAGGCCCTGGCGCTGGGCGATGTCGTACATGTTGAGCGCCAGCACCATCGGCCGGCCGACGGCCTTGAGCTCGAGGATCAGCCGCAGCACCAGGCGCAGGTTGGTGGCGTCGGCCACGGCCACCACCACGTCGGGCGGGACCTCGCCGGCCAGCTTGCCCAGCACGGCGTCGCGGGTCACCGCTTCGTCGGGGCTCCGCGCGCGCAGGGAATAGGTGCCGGGCAGGTCGAGGACGGAGAGCGTGCGCCCCCCGGCCGTCTGCACGAAGCCTTCCTTCCGCTCGACGGTGACGCCGGCGTAGTTGGCCACCTTCTGGCGGCTGCCGGTCAGCGCGTTGAAGAGGGCGGTCTTGCCGGTGTTGGGATTGCCGACCAGCGCGATGCGCGCCATCGGCAGGACGCCTTGACTCATCTGGACTCCAGCAGGACCCACACGTCCTCGGCGTCGCGGCGGCGCAGCGCCACCCGCATGTCGTCGAGCCGCACGGCGATCGGGTCGCGCCGGATCAGGCCCTCGTGCAGGACCTCAAGGTGCGCGCCTTCCACGAAGCCGAACTCAAGGAGCCGCCGCTGCAGCTCCTCCACGCCGACACCGTGATCGCCCGGCCGGCTCTCCGCCCGCACGTCGACGATCACGCCCCGGTCGCCGGGATTGGCGGCGCTGAGGCGCACCAGCCGGCCGTCCGCGTCCGCCGCATGGAGCGGCTGGGCGGCGACCGGTTCGGCGAGCATGTCGTGCATGGGACCCCCGAGGACGTCTTTATTGCGAACGATTATCAGTTACGAACGCAGACGTCCATGACCAAGCGGCGCGTTGACCGGCGCCGGCCCATCGCTAGATTGCCCGCCCGCCTGCGTCTTTGACGCAGATCGGGCCCCAGTGGCGAAATGGTAGACGCGGCAGACTCAAAATCTGCTTTCCGCGAGGGAGTGCTGGTTCGAGTCCGGCCTGGGGCACCAAGCGCGATCTAAGGCCCGGTCAGGGGCGCAGCGGCGTGACGGTGGGGTCCGCCACGACCGGCGCCGGTCCGACGCGGAACGCCGTGCCGGAGCTGAGGCCCAGCTTCCGGAACACCATCGCCGCCGGGCAGAAGCCGGTGAACGACGACTGGATGAGGTTCAGGCCCACGAAGGCGGTGAGCAGCATCCACCAGGGGCTCACGAAATAGGTCAGGGCAAGGCTGGCGAGGATCATCAGTCCGGCGAACAGCAGGACGGCGCGCTCGATGGTCATGGCGGTCTCCGGTCTCAGGTTTTCAGCTTGCGGGCGCCGATGAGGTCCAGCGCCAGCTTCTCGTAGAAGGGCTCGCCCTCGCCGCGCCGGACCTTCCCCAGGAAGTACTTCTCGAAGCCCACCTTCGCGAGGTGGACCCAGCGGCCCTCGGCGGACCAGTTGACGTTGCGCGGCGGGATCTGCGGCTGGGCCATGAAGGCGACGCCGCCGTCGCCGAAGTCCGCCAGGCAGATCGCGTTCCAGGTGGCCTCCGCGTCGGCCGGCCGGCCCTCGATGATGGCCAGCAGGTTGCGGGCGATGGCGGTCACCATGCTCTCGATCATGAAGCCGGTCTTGGGCACCCCCACCGGGACCGGGGTCTTGCCGACCGGCGGGATGGCCACGGCGACGCCCAGGCCGAAGACGTTGGGGAAGGCCGCATTGCGCTGGTTCTTGTCCACCAGGACGAAGCCGCGCGGATTGGTCAGGCCCTCGATGCCGCGGATCGCTTCCACGCCCCGGAAGGCCGGCAGCATCATGGAGAAGGCGAAGGGCAGTTCGTGGTGGGCCTTGACCGAGCCGTCGTCGGCGACCTCCTCCACGTCCATCACCCCCGCCTCCGCCTTCACGACGCGGGCGTTGGTGATCCACTTGATGTGGCGGTCGCGCATCTCGCTCTCGAGCAGGCCCTTGGTGTCGCCCACCCCGTCCAGGCCCAGGTGGCCGATGTAGGGTTCGGCGGTGACGAAGGTCATCGGCACCCGGTCGCGCAGCTTGCGGCGGCGTAGCTCAGTGTCGAGGATCATGGCGAACTCGTAGGCGGGTCCGTAGCAGGACGCCCCCTGGACCGCGCCGACCACGATCGGGCCGGGGTTCTGCGCGAAGGTCTCGAAGGCCGCGGCGGCCTTCTCCGCATGGTCCACATGGCAGATCGACTGGGTGAAGCCGCCGTGCGGACCCAGCCCTTCGATCTCGTCGAAGGCCAATTCGGGACCGGTGGCGATCACCAGGTAGTCGTAGGCGAGGCTCTGGCCGTCGTTCAGCTCCAGGCGGTTCTCGCCCGGATGAACGCGTTTCGCGCCCACGCCCATGAAGCCGATCCCCTTCTTCTTCATGACCGGCGGAAGGTCGACCTCGATGGCCGCCCGGTCGCGCCATCGGACGGCGACCCACGGATTGGAGGGGACGAAGTGGAAGGTGTCGCCCTGGTTGACGACGACGACCTCTGCTTTGGAGCCGACCGCCGCCTTGATCTCGAAGGCCGCGATGGTCCCGCCCAGACCAGCTCCCTGGACGGCGATGATGGGCTTGCTCATGACGGCATCCTGCTCCTCTCCCCGACCCTGACATTGAGCGACGTCAAGGCCGGAGAACGCTGATCGCCCTAACCCAGAACGGGCTTGAAAGGGCCTCGTCATTCAATATATGCGCAAATACGCATATAACAACACGAGCCGAGAGAGACCCATGTCGAACCCACAGATCCGCGACCTCAGCCCGGCCGACGTCCGCGGCATGGTCCAGCGAGACGAGATCGTGCTCATCGACGTCCGCGAGCCGGGCGAGTTCGCCGCCGAGCGCATCCACGGGGCGCTCAACTTCCCGCTCTCCACCTTCGATCCCAAGGCCCTGCCGACCGGCGGCCGCGAGGCGGTGGTGCTGCAATGCGGCTCGGGCAAGCGCTCGGCGATGGCCATCGAACGGTGCCGGGCGGCCGGCCTGCCGGTGGATTCCCACCTGGGCGGAGGCATCCAGGCTTGGGTCGCCGCCGGCCTGCCCACCGTCCGCTACGACGCCGCGACCGGCGCCGTCGTCGACCGCAGCTGATCTTCAGGGGACCCCGTCATGCGCGCCGCTGTGCCCAGTCTTCTCCTCGCCGCCGCGGTGGCGCTCGGCGCGTGCGGCGGAGAGTCCCCGCACGGCCAGGCGCCTGTCTCCGCCGCCAGCGGCGAGCGCCTGACGCTGGCGGAGCGGACAGTGGCCGACCTGAAGCCGGTCGCCGCCACCGTGACCACCAAGGACATGGGCGAGGCGCGCGCCCGCATCGGCGGCACGCTCACCCAGGTGCTGGTCAAGGAGGGCGACTACGTCCGCAAGGGGCAACTCGTGGCGCGGGTCTCGGACCAGCGGCTGACGCTGGAGACCCGCGCCTACGAGGCCCAGGCCGCCGCCGCCGCGGCCGAGGTCGCCCGGGCCGACGCCGACCTGGCGCGCGTCCGCACCCTCTACCAGAAGGGCATCTACGCGAAGGCGCGTCTCGAGCAGGCCGAGGCCGCGGCCAAGGCGGCGCGCGGACAGATGGACGCCTACCGGGCCCAGAGCGCCGCCAGCGCCGAGCTTTCCAACCAGGGCGCCGTGCTCGCGCCGTCGGCCGGCCGGGTGCTGCGCGCCGACGCGCCGGCCGGTTCGGTGGTCAGCGCGGGCCAATCGGTGGCCACCATCACCTCCGGCCGGCCGCTGCTGCGGCTGGAGATCCCGGAGGCCCAGGCCCGCGCCCTGCGGGTGGGAGACCGCATTCCCATCGTGGCGGAGGACCTGCCCGGCGTCGCGCCGGCTGGCGTGATCGATCAGGTCTATCCCGCCGTGACGGCCGGCCGCGTCCTCTCCGACATCACCGTCCCGGGCCTCGACACCGGCCTCGTCGGCCAGCGCGTGCGCGTCCGGGTGCAGGTGGGCCAGCGCCAGGCGCTGGTCGTGCCGCGCCGCTTCGTCTCCACGCGCTACGGGGTGGACTTCGTCCGCCTGATGGGCCGTGACGGGCGCGCCGTGGAGGTCGCCGTCCAGATCGCTCCGGGTCCCGCGCAGGACCAGGTGGAGGTGCTGTCCGGCCTGGCCGCCGGCGATGTCCTAGTCGGTCCGCAACGCACCCTGGCCCAGGGGCCGGCGCGATGAACCTCGGACTTTCCGGCCGCCTGACGCGGGCGACCATCGCCTCGCCGCTCACGCCGCTGTTCCTGCTGGCGGCCATCGCCATGGGCCTGCTGGCGCTGATCTCGATCCCCCGGGAGGAGGAGCCGCAGATCAGCGTGCCGATGGTCGACATCATGGTCCAGGCGCCGGGCCTGCGGGCGCAGGACGCGGCCGAACTGGTCGCCAAGCCGCTGGAGACCATCGTCAAGAGCGTGGACGCGGTGGAGCACGTCTATACCCAGGTCGAGGACGACCGGGTGCTGGTGACCGCCCGCTTCGATGTGGGCGAGGACCCCGACGACGCCGCCGTGCGCATCCACGAGAAGGTCCGCGCCAACTACGACAAGATCCCGGTGGGCATTCCGGAGCCGTCCATCGTCACCCGCGGCATCAACGACGTGCCGGCGGTGGTGCTCACGCTCAGCCCCAAGCCGGGCTACGCCGGCCGCTGGACCGACCAGGCGCTCTATGACCTGGCCGGCAAGCTGCGCACCGAGGTGGCGAAGGTCGAGGACGTGGGCCTGACCTTCATCGTCGGCGGCCGTCCGGACGAGATCCGCGTGGAGCCCGATCCCGAGCGGCTGGCGCTGCGGGGCGTGCCCCTGACCGCGGTCATCGAGGCCGTGCGCCAGGCCAACCGCAGCTTTCCCGCGGGTTCGATCCGCGAGGGCGGCGAGGCGGTGGACGTGGCCGCGGGGCGCACCCTGGCCTCGGCTCGCGACGTGGGCCTGCTCACCGTCGCCTCCGTGAACGGCGAGCCGGTCTATCTGCGAGACGTCGCCCACGTCGTCCAGGCGCCGCGGGAGGACCAGGCGCGGGTCTGGCGCTACGCGCGCGAGGGGGCGGCCTGGAGCCAGACCCCCGCGGTCAGCCTCGCCATCGCCAAACGGGAAGGGGCCAACGCGGTGGTGGTCGGCGAGCAGATCCTCGAGCGCGTGGAGAGCCTCGAAGGCGCGCTGATCCCCGACACCGTGGAGGTGGCGGTGACCCGCGACTACGGCGAGACGGCCAACGAGAAGGCCAACGAGCTGCTCTTCCACCTGGGCCTCGCCACGGCGTCGATCGTCATCCTGATCGGCTTCGCCATCGGCTGGCGCGAGGCGGCGGTGACCGCCTTCGTCATCCCCACGACCATCCTGCTGACCCTCTTCGCCTCGAACCTGATGGGCTACACCATCAACCGGGTGAGCCTGTTCGCCCTGATCTTCTCGATCGGCATCCTCGTCGACGACGCCATCGTCATGATCGAGAACATCGCCCGCCACTGGGCGATGAACGACGGGCGCAGTCGCCAGCAGGCGGCCATTGAGGCCGTCGCCGAGGTGGGTAACCCCACGGTGGTGGCGACGCTCACGGTCGTGGCGGCCCTCCTGCCCATGCTGTTCGTCTCCGGGCTGATGGGGCCGTACATGGCGCCGATCCCGGTGAACGCCTCGGCGGCCATGGTCTTCTCGTTCTTCGTGGCGGTGGTGATCGCGCCGTGGCTGATGATCCGCTTCGCCCGCAAGACCCTGGCCGCGAGCCACGAGCACGACGAAGGCCGCCTCGGACGCGCCTACCGGGGCCTGGCCGGCCGGGTGATCGCCACCCGCCGCAGCGCGACCCTGTTCCTGATCGGCGTTGGCGTGGCGACCCTGCTCGCGATGTCCATGTTCTACTTCAAGGGCGTGACGGTGAAGTTGCTGCCCTTCGACAACAAGTCGGAGCTGCAGGTCGTCGTCGACATGCCCGAGGGGACCAGCCTGGAGGCCACCCAGCGCACGCTGTCCGCCGCGGCCGGGATCGCCCAGCAGGTCCCGGAAGTGGTGTCGATGGAGGCCTACGCCGGGACCGCAGCGCCATTCAACTTCAACGGGCTGGTCCGTCACTACTTCCTGCGAACCCGCCCCGAGCAGGGCGACCTGGCGGTGGCGCTGTCCCACAAGTCCGAGCGGAAGCGGGCGAGCCACGCCGTGGCCCTGGATCTCCGCGAGCGCCTGGCGGCCCTGCCGCTGCCGAAGGGCGCGTCGGTCAAGGTGGTCGAGGCGCCGCCCGGGCCGCCGGTGATGGCGACCCTGCTGGCCGAGATCTACGGACCCGACCCGGAGACCCGCCGCGCGGTCGCCGCCGAGGTGAAGCAGCTCTTCAAGGGCGTGCCCTACATCGTCGACGTGGACGACAGCTGGGGCGAGCCCCGGCCGCGCCTGCGTCTGACGCCCAATCGCGAGCAGGTGGAGTTCTTCGGTCTGTCCGAGCGCGAGGTGTTCGACTCGATCGGCGCGGTGCTGGGCGGGTCCACGGTGGGCTATTCCCACCGCGGCGAGGGCCGCACGCCGCTGGAGATCGCGATCCGTCTGCCGCAGTCCGACCGCACCTGGAGCGAGCGCCTGGCCGTCACGCCGCTCGCCGTGGCCCAGACCGCCGAAGGTCGCCGACTGGTGGAGCTCGGCGAGGTCGTCGAGGCCAGCCGCGAGACCGGGTCCTATCCCATCTACCGGCGCGACGGCCGGGACGCGGAGATGGTCACCGCCGAGCTGGCCGGCCAGTACGAGGCGCCGATCTACGGCATGCTGGCGGTCGACAAGGCGATCGAGGCCCACGACTGGAAAGACCTGCCCAGGCCCGAGATCCGGCTCAACGGCCAGCCCGCCGACGAGAGCACGCCGACACTCCTGTGGGACGGCGAGTGGGAGATCACCTGGGTGACCTTCCGCGACATGGGCGCGGCTTTCGCCGTGGCCATCCTGGGCATCTATGTCCTGGTGGTCGCCCAGTTCAAAAGCTTCCGCCTGCCGCTGGTGATCTTGACCCCGATCCCGCTCACCCTGGTGGGCATTGTGATAGGCCACATGCTGTTCCGGGCGCCGTTCACCGCCACCTCGATGATCGGCTTCATCGCCCTGGCCGGCATCATCGTGCGCAACTCGATCCTGCTCGTCGACTTCATCCGCCACAGCCAGGGCGAGGGCCGGCCGCTGCGGGACGTGCTGCTGGAGGCCGGCGCCATCCGCTTCAAGCCCATCCTGCTGACCGCCCTGGCGGCGATGATCGGGGCGGCGGTGATCCTGTTCGACCCGATCTTCCAGGGGCTGGCGATCTCGCTGCTGTTCGGGCTGGCGTCCTCGACGGTGCTCACCGTGCTGGTCATCCCGGCCATCTACATCGTGCTGCGCGACGACGGCCGTCCGCCCACCGCGCGCGGCGGGACGGAAGCCGAGGCAGCACCGCCGCAGCTCCGGGCGGCGTCGTGAGCGTCGTGCGCCTTCCCGAGCGGGCAGGGGCCGGACATATTCCCCGCATGGACGCGACCGCCGAACCCACGCACTCCGAGCTGCTGGCGCTGGAGGCCAGCGCCAGCGCCGCGGCGCGGCTGATGAAGCTCTTGTCCAGCGAGCAGCGGCTGATCCTGCTGTGCCGGCTGATCGAGGGCGAATGCTCGGTGACCGAGCTGTCCCACTACGTGCGGCTGGCGCCGTCGGCGACCTCGCAGCACCTGGCGAAGCTGCGCGCCGCGGGTGTGGTGTCCACTCGGCGCGACGGCCAGACCATCTACTACCAGATCGCCGATCCGGCGGCGCTCAGGGTGATCGACACCCTGTGCGAAATCTATCCGCGCGCCGGCTAGAACTCCACCACGCTGCGGAAGCCGCCGTAGATCATCCGCTTGCCGTCGAACGGCATGTCGGCCGGCGGGGTCTTGATCCGCTCGTCCTGCATGACCTTGGCGTTGACCTCGTCGCGCTTCTCGCGGCTCTCGTAGGTGATCCAGGAAAAGACCACGACCTCGTCGTCCTTGGCCTGCACGGCCCGCGGAAAGGAGGTCAGCTCGCCGTAGGGCGTGTCGTCGCCGATACACTCCACATACGAGAGCGCCCCGTATTCCTTCCAGACCTCGGCGCCGAGCCGGGCCATCTTCCAGTAGTCGTCCAGCCGGTCCTTCGGCACCGCGAGCACGAAACCGTCCACATAGGGCATGGGAGCCTCCATCTGCCTGTCGTCCTGCCTAGGACGCGCGCGGGAGAGGCGATCCGACACCGCGGGCGGTGAAATGTGAAGGGTCAGGCGTCCGGGAACTGCAGGACGAGCCGCATCTGGCCGGCGGCCGGGGGGCTGAACGGAGCGGTCCGCGGCTTGGCCGGCGAGCCGGCGATCCGCCCCTCGATGCGGTAGGCGCCGGCCGGCAGCTTCAGGAGGAGCCAGGGGGCGTCGCAGCTGGCGCTCAGCACCTCGCGGCCGGCGCGGTCGCGGATCGTGACCTCCGACCCGACCAGGTACTCGTTGAGCGCGTTGGAGACCTCGACCCGCACGGGGTAGGCCAGCCACTTCGGGTCGAGCCGCGTCTGCCCGACGCCGGTGCAGGCGACGGGCACGCCGTTCACCTCGGTCTCCACGTCCACGGGAAGGGCGGCGGGCTGGGCGAACGCGGCGGGCGCGAGGACGAGCGCGGCGAGCGCGCCCAGGGCGGCGGGGCGAAGGGTCATGGAGGTCTCCGGTTCGCGGTCAGGGGACACCGCCGAACCCGCTCCCGCATTGATCACGCTCAAGCTTGCCGCGCCGCTCCGCCGCCCCGCGCAAAATGGCCTGCAGGGCTGACATCTGACGGCAAACTCGCGCCCGCAGTCTGAGGGAGATCCGGCGCGAGACCGGGTGGGAGGAAGAGACCATGACACTGAAGACAACCATCGCACTGGCGGCGCTGGCTGCCGGAGCCGCTGCGGCTGCGCCAGCCGCCGCCCGGGATGTGGGCGGGGTCGCCTGCACCAGCCCGCCGCCGGCCCGCTGCGTGGGCGAGGCCTGCGCCACGACCGGCGACCTCGCCAACCTCGGCAACGCCACGGACCCAAAGACCGGCCGCAAGTTCTTCCTCGACTACCCCTGCGACCTGAAGCCCGGGGAGAAGGTGGTCTTCATCCTCAACCTCCATGGGGCCGGCTCGGTCGGCAACTGGCAGCGCCACTACTTCCCGGTGGCCGACTACAAGGAGACATACCGGCTCGTCGTCGCCACGCCGACGGCCGCCACCATGGGGGCGATCACGGGGGGCCAGGGGCCGGGCGTGCGCCGCTGGGACGCGGCCGCCGACGACGAGCACCTGAAGAACGTCACCGACTTCGTGCTGGAGAGCTTCGGCCGGTCGAACATCCGGTCCTTCTGGCTCGCGGGCCACAGCCAGGGCGGCTTCACCTCCAGCCGGATCGTCTGTTCGGACTACTTCAGGGACAAGGTCGACGGCTGGCTCAGCCTATCGGGCGGACGGATCGGCCAGGCGCCCTTCGTGGCCGCCTTCGGGCCGCCGCAGGCGGACGGCTCACCGCCCGCGCCCCGGCCGCGCCCGCCGCTCAGCGGCGCAACACCGGCCTGCGACTTCTCCCACGTCTTCACGGTCGGCGAGCACGAGATCGAGACCCTGCCCGACACCTCGCCCTGGGCCGCGAAGTACGGATGCGCCGCCCGGGTGCGCCGGCCAGACATCGTCGACGACAAGCCCGGTTACGTCTGGGACTACCAGCGGGCGGGCTACAAGGTCTGGGGGACCAAGGCGCGGCCGGGCAAGGCCGAGGTCTTCGCCTATCCCGGCTGCCGCGACGGCCGCGTGGTCGCCGACGTGGTTCGCATCGACAAGGGCCACACCGAGGGCCTGGAGCCGAAGGTCACCGAGGAACTGGTCAAGCTGATCGTCTCGGCGCCGGGCGGCAAGCTGCAGCAGGTGTCAGCCGACTAGCGTCGCCACTCCCCGAGGACCTTGCCGCCGGCGGGGTCCTCGAAGGCGACGCGGTCGAACTCCACGGTGACCAGGCAGACCGGGCGACGGTCGGCGGTCTCGGCCCGGCAGCGCACGACGCGCCCGTCCGCGCCGGCGGCGATGCGGCCCTCCAGCACCAGATGGTAGACGTGCGGCCCCGTCGGCGGCTCGGACTTCTCGACCACCTGGTAGGGCCGCTCACCGCGCCGGAAGACCCGCGACCCGCCCTCCCGGAACACCTCCGCGAGGCCGAGCGTCTGGGCGGACGGCGAGGGGAGGGGCCGCGCGGCCGGAGCTGGGGCGGCCGCGGGTTCGGCCTTCGCCGCAGCCGGCCGGGGAGCCTGGGCCTTGGGAGGCAGCGCCTTGGCGGCCGGCGTCTGGTCCGGCGCGGGCTCGCCGGCAGGCGGCGGGACCGGCAGGGCCGGACAGCTCTCGCTCTCCAGCCAGGGCCGGGGGATCCAGAAGCCCTCCACCGCCTCGATCGCGGAGGCCTCGGGCAGGGAGCGGGCCAGCGGCGTGCCCGTCCAGGCCACGGTGCGGGCGGTGAGGGTGAGTGTCCCGCGCTCGGCGTCGTAGCGCCAACTCGCGGGCTCCGTGCCCGGCGAGACCCCGAGACAGCCGAAAGGCAGGCGCAGGCGGAATTGGCGGCCGGCCAGGGCGGCCTCGCTCGCCGGGCTTCCGCCCCCTGCTGCGTAGGCGGCTGTGGCCGCGCGGGCTGCGCCCACGAGATCACTGCGTCCGAGGGGCGGAGGCGGCGTCAGCGGGGTGGATGGCGGCGCCGGGACCGGTTCCGCAGGGGCAGGCGGCTCCGGCGGCGTCCGCCGTGGAGCGGCCAGCAGGACGGCGATCACGACGATCGCCAGGAGGCTCACGAAAACGCCAGCGACGATGGCGTTGCGGCGCGGGGTTCTCTGGTTATGTTCCGCCATGGCCCACAGGCTAGAGCATTTTCCGCCGAAGTGGCGGCCGGTCCGGCGTAGAAAATGCTCTGAGCCCAACAGCGCGCCTGCGCCGAGGGGGCTTCGGACCCTGGTGAGAGCGCGATGAGTTTCGAACAGCTCGCGGCGCTCGGGGTGCTGGCCGTCGTGGTCGGCGCGCTGATCTGGGGCCGTCTGCGGTCCGACGTGGTCGCTCTGGCCGGCGCGGCGGCGCTGCTCGCCCTGGGCGTGGTGCGGCCCGTGGAGGTGCAAGGCGCCTTCGCCAGCCCCGCCGTCATCGCGCTCGCCTCGCTGTTCGTGATCTCCTACGCCATGGAACTGACGGGCCTGCTCGGCCTGATCATCCGCGGCGCGGTGCGGCTCTGCGGGCGCTTCGGCCAGGCCGGCCTGTGGGCGGTGATCGCGCTCTCCGGCGCGGCCTCGGCCTTCCTGAACAACACGCCGATCGTGGTGCTGGGGGCCCCGGTGGTCCGCGACGTCGCCGAGTCCCTCAAGCTGTCGCCGCGCCGGTTCCTGATCCCGCTTTCCTACGTCACCATCCTCGGCGGCTCCTGCACCCTGATCGGAACCTCCACCAACCTGCTGGTCAACGACATGGCGCGCTCGGCGGGCCAGCCGACGTTCGGCATGTTCGAGATCACGAAGGTGGGGGTGATCGTGGCGGTGGCCGGCGGCCTCTACCTCTACCTGCTCGGCGGTCGCCTGCTCGAGCGCCCGGGGGGAGGGGAGCCCGTGCCCAACCCGATGGCCGATGACGGCGAGGCGGAGGGCGCCCTGGCCGAACCCAGCTTCTTCGCCGCGGATCGGCCGGTGCGGCCCCTGGGCGCGATCCTGTCGCTGGTCGTGTTCGTCGGGGTGGTGACCGCGGCCACCCTCGGCTTCGCGCCGATCGCCGCGTCCGCCTTCGCCGGCGCGGTGCTGCTCGTCCTCCTGCGGGTGATCAGCGCCGAGGAGGCGTACAAGGGCCTGCGCCCGGAGATCCTGCTGCTGATCGCGGGCATGGTGGTGGTCGGCCTGTCCCTGGAGCTCACGGGCCTGGCCGCCAGCGCCACCGGTGCGCTCGCCACCTGGGTGCAGGCGCTGGGGCCGCTCGCGGCGCTCGCGATCCTCTACCTGCTGACCTCGATCCTCACCGAGATCCTGTCCAACGCGGCGGTCGCGGTGCTGCTCACGCCCGTCGCCGTGGCGCTGGCCGAGAGCCTGGGCGTCAATCCGCGGCCGTTCCTCGTGGCGATCATGCTGGCGGCCAGTGCGTCCTTCGCCACGCCGTTCGGCTACCAGACCAACGTCCTCGTCTTTCAGATGGGCGGCTACCGGTACATGGACTTCGTGCGCATTGGCCTGCCGCTCAACATCCTGACCGCCGTCGTGGCGATCGCCGTCATTCCGGTGTTCTTCCCGTTCTGAGGCCGGTTGACCGGCGCGGCGACCCGCACCACACCGCGGGCGTGTCCTCGCCCGCAGCCCAGAACGTGATCCTCGGCATCGCCTACCGGGTGCTGGCGATGGCCTGCATGGCCTGCCTGTCCGCCCTGGTGAAGTGGACCGGCTCGCGCGGCATACCGGTCTTCGAGATCATCTTCTTCCGCAACGCCTTCGCCTTCCTGCCGCTCGGCCTCTACATCTGGCGCACGACGGGCTTCGAGGTGCTGAAGACGCAGCGCCCGCTGGGCCACCTCGTGCGCTCGGCGGTGGGGTTGACCGGCATGGTCTGCGGCTTCTCCGCCGTGCAGCACCTGCCGCTGACCGAAGCCACGGCCCTGCAGTTCGCCTCGCCCCTTTTCATGACCGCGCTGTCGGCCCTGATCCTGGCCGAGCCGGTGGGCCGCCACCGCTGGGGGGCGGTGCTCGTGGGGTTCGTGGGCGTGCTGATCATGGCCCGCCCGGCGCCCGGCCACTTCAACCTGCCGGGCGTGACCCTGGGCCTGCTGAGCGCGCTGGGCGCGGCGGGCGCCATGGTCGCCATCCGCCAGATCGCCAACACGGAGCGGGGCCCGACCATCGTCTTCTACTTCACCCTGGGCGGCACCGCCCTGGGGCTGGCAGGCAGCCTGATCTTCGGCTGGGTGACGCCCGACCCCACGACCCTCGGCCTGCTGGTGCTCGCGGGCCTGATCGGCGGCGTCGGCCAGCTGTTCCTCACCGAGGCCCTGCGGGTGGCGCCGGTCGGCGTGGTGGCGCCCTTCGACTACACCCAACTGGTCTGGGCGGCGGGTATCGGCCTCCTCATCTGGGGCGAGCTGCCGCGCGTCACCACCCTCGTCGGCGCGGTGATCGTGGCCGCCAGCGGGGTCTACATCCTGCACCGGGAGATGCGGCGGTTCCGCCGCGCCGACTGAAGGCGCGCCCACGTTGACTCCGCCCGCGGCGAGGAGGATTCTGCGGAAGAACGCCGGTACGCCGAGCCCTGCCCGCGCGGCGCCGGCCGTACGATGGAGCGGATCATGCGCAAGGCTCTGGCCGGGCTGGGTGTTCTAACGGCGGTGGCGGCGATCGCTTTCGCGGACGAGGCGTGGGCGGCGGTGACCGTGATCGGCGGCGGCCTGGCCGAGGCCTGCTCGAAGGCCGCGCTCGGCGGCGAGCGGGACATCCAGTTCGAGAAGCTCTGCACCGACGCCCTGGAGAACGAGCTCCTCAGCCCGCGCGACCGGGCGGGCACCTACGTCAACCGCGGGGTGATGAAGCTGCGCCGCTCAGGCTGGGACGGAGCGGTGAAGGACTTCGACACCGCCGTGCGGCTGCAGCCGGACCTGGGCGAGGCCTATGTGAACCGCGGGGCGGCGGCCATCGGCGCGCGGCGCTACGCCGAGAGCCTGCCCGACATCAACCGCGGCCTCGAACTCGGCGTGCAGGAGCCGGCCAAGGCCTATTACAACCGCGCGCTCGCCTACGAAGGGCTGGAGGACGCCAAGTCGGCCTATTTCGACTACCAGAAGGCCCTGGAGCTGAACCCCGAGTGGGAGCTGCCGCGCGAGCAGCTTGCGCGCTTCACCGTCAGCCGCCGCTAGCGGCGGAACGGGCGAGACCCCATCTTCCAGGGCCCGCAAGGAGGCCCGCCATGCGCGTCCTGATCCTCACCGCCGCCCTCGCCGCCGCAGCGCCGGCGTGGGCGCAGTCGCCGACGCCCTACACCGACCAGCTCCGCCTGGGCGAGATCCAGGCGCAGCAGGACCTGGCCCGCAACCGCATGGTGGCCCAGGAGAACGAGCTGATGGCGCTGGACGCGCGGCTGCGCACGGAACAGGCGCTGCGCGACATCCAGGTGCAGCGCAGCCTGCCGCCGCTGCCCACCCTGCCGGACGATCCGAAGCGCCCCCCGCCGGTGCTCGACGCCGCCCGCGTCGCCACCATTCCGGACGACCGGCTGGAGGCCTCCAACCAACGGGTGCGCGAGGCGTCGGAGACCCGTCGCTAGGCCGCGGGAGCGCAGTGGCCCTCCCGGCGTTATGGCCTCGGCTCAGGTAAGCGGCGGAGGCATTTCATGCGCTGGTCGGGCGGACGCGGCGGCGGGAACATCGAGGATCGGCGCGGCCTGGGGCCCGCCGGCGCCGTGGGCGGCCTGGGCGCCGGCGGGGTGATCCTGGCGCTGATCGGCTACTTCGTGTTCGGCATCGATCCCTCCACCACCATGAACGTGGTCGGCGGGGGCCAGCAGGTGGAGCAGCAAGCCGGCGTGCGCGGCACGCCCGCCGACGAGGCCGGCCGCTTCGTGGACGTGGTCGCCACCAATGTCGACGACGTCTGGACCCAGGTGTTCCGCCAGCAGGGCCGGCAGTACCAGCCGCCCGCCGCCGTCGTGATCTACGACCAGGCCACCGGCACCGGTTGCGGGATGGGCCAGTCGGCCATGGGCCCGTTCTACTGTCCGCCGGACCGCAAGGTGTACCTGGACCTGACCTTCTGGCAGGACCTGGAGACCCAGCTCGGCGCCCGCGGCGAGGCCGCGCGCGCCTATGTCATCGCCCACGAGATCGGTCACCACGTGCAGAACCTGACCGGGTCCATGGAGGACGCGCGGCGGATGGGCGCCCGGGGCGCCGAGAGCGGCGCCGTGCGACTGGAGCTTCAGGCCGACTGCTACGCCGGCGTCTGGGCGGCGCACGCCGCGGCCGTGTCGAACGGCCAAGTGGCGCTCGACCCGAAGGACATCGAGGATGGCCTGCGCGCCGCCGCCGCGGTCGGCGACGACACCCTGCAGCGCAAGAGCCAGGGCCGCGTCATGCCCGACGCCTTCACCCACGGCTCCGCCGAGCAGCGCATGCGCTGGTTCCGCGTCGGCGTGCAGTCGGGCGACCCGGCGGCGTGCGACACCTTCCGGGCCGCCCGGCTCTAGTTGCCGCGACCCGCGCCCCAGCCGTTGAGCGAAGGGCGCGTCTGCGCCATCATCGCGGCAGTCGAGAGGGGGCAACCATGATCAGATTTCCGCGCATGAGTGCGCCGGTGTTTGTTGCAGGTGTGGTCGTTGGCCTGGGCCTTGGCGCCACGGCGACCGCGGCCAGCCTGGTGTGGGACGGCGGTCCGGCATCCGCCTTTGTCATCGACAGCAAGTTACAGGTCGGAGTGAGGCCGAATAGTTCCGTATTCGTCTATTGCGTCACCCCGGCCGGCGACCCGCGACCGGATTTGCCACCGGCGGTCGGCGGGAACGGATTGTCAGTTTTCGCAGACGGTGCGCAAGCCGTCGTCACGCAGATGAGCTGCCCGCCCTGACGCGCTCTGCCGATCCGGCGTTCAAACCAGACCCAGCTCGGCGCGCGAGGCGACGACCCCCTGCGGCGCAAGGGCCAGGGCCGCGTCATGCCCGACGCCTTCACCCACGGCTCCGCGGAACAGCGCATGCGGTGGTTCCGCGTCGGCGTGCAGTCGGGCGACCCGGCGGCTTGCGACACCTTCCGGGCCGCCCGACTCTAGGTCAGGCGTTCGCCGAGACGTTCAGGGCCTCGGAGGCGGGCGCCGGGATGTCCTCGATCGTCCAGCACAGGTCGAGGCCGCCGGTGGCCGGGTCGACGTGGTCGCTGATGACCAGCGGATCGTAGACGTCCGGGTTCGAGCCGTCGTTCCGCGCGTGGCAGAGGTACCAGCCCGGATTGGCCAGCGACTGCAGGCGCGTGAAGACGCGCCCGTCGGGCCAGGTGAGCTGCTCGGCCAGCCACTCGCCCGCCTCGTCGGGCTCGTACCAGGAGCCCACGCCCCAGAGTTTGGGCGTCGTCTTCCCATTGATCCCGCAGAGGATCAGCGGCTGGTAGGCCCAGGTCATGAAGAAGTCGGCGCCGGCCGGCTGTCCCGAGCGCTGGGTGTCGATGGCCGTCAGCGTCCAGCGCGGCGGGCCGCCCGGCGTGATGGGGCTGAAGGTGTCGATCCGCCAGCGGCGCGAGAGCCCGGCATTGGTGGCGGTGGAGACCTGATAGTCGCTGCGGTCGGCATAGTAGCCGATGCGGCCGTCGTGGGACGGGAAGCGGTCGATCGGCAGCGCGCTCCTCAGCGCGGCGTAGCTGGTCATGCGGACTCTCCTTGTGAGGGCCGGCGCGCGGCCGGCGCATGAGGTCGGGGTGGCGGATCGGCGGCGCCGCTCAGGCGGGCGTCGCTTTCGCCAGGGCGGCCGCGGCAGGGGCCGAGGTGAACTCCATCGCCCAGTCGAGGTCGATGCCGCCGGTCTGGGGGTCCTCGGTGTTCTTCAGGGTGAGCGCCGACGTCACGATGGGTATGTCCGTGCCCGGAATGGGCCCGTTGTAGCGGTCATGGCAGAGGAACCAGCCCGGGTTCAGCCGCGACTGCAGCCGGACGACGTCCAGGGTCTTCGACGGATCGTCTGGATCGGGAATGGTGCGGTAGTCCGGCACCCAGTGGGCGTTCATCTCGTCGATGTCGAGGCCGATCGCGCCCAGCCGCACCGGCCCGCCCGGCGGGGCGGTGAGCAGCAGGGGCATGTAGGCCCAGGTCATGAAGAAGTCGCCGGGGCCCGGCGGCGGATCCGGCCGCTGGGTGTCCAGCGCCCAGAGGAGCCAGATCTCCTGCGACGTGGGATCGGAAGGATCGGCCCGGGTGATCTCGATCTGCCAGGTGCGGGAATAGGCCCCGTTTGCGGTCCAGACCTGGCCGTCGCTGCGGTCGGCGGCGTAGCCGATCCGGCCGTCGTGCAATACAGGGTTGTAGTAGTCATAACAGCTGCGCAGGGCGCCGATGTGGGTCGCCATGGGTCATGGTCTCCATATTGAGGCGCGCGAAGGCGCCGCCGCGGGAAGACGCTCACTGACTGGACTGACGCTGGACGCCGGAACCTTAGCACACTTCCGGCGCGCGATGATCTAGAAGGCGCGCGGAGGTTGCGTTGGTGACCTCGGTCACACCGGCGTGGGGGCGCTAGGCGCCGTGGTAGGCCGGCAGGGCTTCCCAGCCCAGGCAGACGGCGACGCAGCGGCGCGCGAGCAGGTCGCCGGGATCGACCATGTCCACGCGCAGGTCTTCCTGGGAGAGCACGAGCGGCACCTCGGTGCAGCCGGCGATGACGCACTCGGCTCCGGCCTTCACCAGGGCGTCCGCGTAGGCCTTCATCTCGCGGCGGACCTCGCGGCCGGTGTCGCCGCCCTTGATGCGGTAGAGGGTGGCCATAAAGGCCTCCTGCCGCTCGGCGTCGAGGGTGACCATGCCCATGGCCTGGGCGGCGAGATACTCGCGATAGAGCTTCAGGGCGCCCTTGGTGCCGAGCACCCCGGCCCGGGCGGCCCCCGTTTCGTGCGCCGCCCGCGCGCCGGTCTCGATCATGTCGATCAGCGGCAGGCCGGAGGCGCGCTGGATCAGGTCGGCGTGGGCGTGGGCGGTGTTGCAGGCGATGGCCAGCACGTCGGCGCCGGCGCCTCTCAGCGCCCCGGCCATCTCCGCCAGCACGGGCCCCGCCCCGGAGCCGGGCGTGTTGCGGTCGGGCACCTTGGGGTTGATGTCGACGATGACGCGGATGTGGTCCTGGTCCCGCTCGGCCGGGGTGTAGGCCTGGACCTTGGCCAGGAAGTCCAGCGTCGCCGCCGGACCCATCCCGCCCAGGACCCCCAGCGTCAGGGACTCGGTCACAGCCGCCCCTCCAGCACCGTCTGGTAGCCGAACAGACCCTGGGCGCCGCCGGTGTGCAGGAAGACCACTGTCTCCCCGTCGAAGGCGCCCTTCCGCGAGAGCGCGATCAGCCCCTTCATCGCCTTGCCGGTATAGACCGGGTCCAGGAGGATGGCGTCGGTCCGGGCGGCTAGCGCCAGGGCGTCGATCACCCCCTGGTCCACCAGGCCGTAGCCCTCACCGACGTACTCGCAGTCGGCGACCACCATCTCTCGGGTCACCCGCTCGCGGTAGCCCATGAGGTCGGCGGTGTCCTGGGCCAGGCGGAAGACGTTGGCCTCCTGCACGTCCTTCGGCGCGCGCACGCCGATGCCCAGGACCGGGATGTCCGCGCCCATCATGGCAAGGCCGGCGACGAGGCCGGCATGGGTGCCGGCGCTGCCGGTGGCGGTGACGATGCGGTCGATCTCCAGGCCCAGCTCATTGGCCTGCATCACCAGCTCCATGGCGCACTCTACATAGCCGAGCGCGCCGATGATGTTGGAGCCGCCGCCGGGGATGACGTAGGGCGTCCCGCCGCGCTCGGCGACCTCGGCGGCGACCTCGGCCATGGCCTGGTTCATGTCGGTCCCGGCCGGCACGGTGCGGAGCTTCGCGCCCAGCAGCTCGTCCAGCAGGACGTTGCCCGAGCGGTTGTAGTCGTGGGCGTCGGAGCCCGTCCGGTGCTCGAGGATCACCTCGCAGGCGAGGCCGAACTTCGCCGCGGCCGCTGCGGTCTGTCGGACATGGTTCGACTGCACCGCGCCCTGGGTCACCAGGGTATCGGCGTCGTTGGCGAGCGCGTCGCCCAGCAGGTACTCGAGCTTGCGGGTCTTGTTGCCGCCGCCGGCCAGACCCGTGCAGTCGTCCCGCTTGATCCAGAGCATGGGCCCGCCGCCCGGGGAGCCCGACAGGGCCTCGGTCAGCCGGGGCAGGGGCTCCAGCGGCGTGGGAAGGTGGGCGAAGCGGACGGGGTTGAAGCGGGCGAGGTGCATGCCCCCGCCCTAACCCCCAACGCCTACGGCCGCAACCGCGGCGGCAGGGCGTCCACCTCGGCCGGCGTCAGCCGCACGATGGATTCCACGATGCAGGGCGTGGAGAAGCTGCCGCCGCCCTTGCTGACCGAGATGTCCAGGTCGATCGGGGAGCAGGCGATCGGGCTGCCCGGCGGCTGGCGCATGATCAACGGGTCCGAGGAGGTGGCGCCGGCGAGGCACGCACCCGACATGCCGATCCGGTAGGCGCCGCGCCCCGAGACGTCCACGAACAGGGTGCGGTCGTCGCCGATGGTGTGGTTGCGGATGTCGGCGGTGCGGAAGCAGTCGCCGGGGGCCAGGGCGGTCCGCGCCGGCGGGGGCGGCGGGATCATCGCGCCGGGCGGCGGCGGCGGCGGATAGTAGTCGGCGCAGGCGGCCAGGGTGGTGGCCGCGCCGAGCGCCAGGGCCAGAGCGAGCTTCATTCGATTTCCTCCTCCGGATCACAACATACCACCGTTCCGCGCCGTTCCCGGATTGACCGATGACAAGCCGCCGCTTCGAGCGTAGCGTCGCCGCCGTCCTCGGGGGGCCGCGCTGGAGCGGCTGAGAGGTGGGTGAGCCCACGACCCGTCGAACCTGATCCGGGTCATGCCGGCGAAGGGAAGGAGCCGCTTCCGACCTGACGCCCGTGATCCGTCCCTGCTGAGCGGAGCGCGCGATGAACGAGCCCACCGGAACGCTGGAAGCGACCGCCATCCCCACCGGAGAGCGTCTCGGCTCGCGCAAGGTCTATGCGGCCGGCGAGCTGTTCCCCGACCTGCGCGTGCCGTTCCGCGAGGTGGCGGTGCATCCGAGCGCGAACGAGCCGCCGGTGACGATCTACGACCCCTCGGGCCCCTACACCGACCCGAACGCCTTGATCGACATACGCAAGGGCCTGCCTCGCACCCGGGAGCCTTTCGTGCTCGCCCGCGGCGACGTGGAGGCGGTAGCCGATCCTCGCCAGGTGCGGCCCGAGGACAACGGCGGCGCCACCGGCCCCTACCTCGCCCCGCAGTTTCCCGACGAGGGCCGCAGGGTCTACCGTGCGAAGCCAGGGTCGATGGTCACCCAGCTCGAGTACGCCCGCGCCGGGATCGTCACCGCCGAGATGGAGTACGTCGCCATCCGGGAGAACCTGCGCCGAGAGCAATCGGCGCCCTGCGTGCGCGACGGCGAGGATTTCGGCGCCTCCATCCCCGACTTCGTCACGCCCGAGTTCGTCCGCCAGGAAGTCGCCCGCGGCCGCGCCATCATCCCGGCCAACATCAACCACGGCGAACTCGAGCCGATGGCCATCGGCCGCAACTTCCTCGTCAAGATCAACGCCAACATCGGCAACTCGGCGGTGCTGTCGACCGTCGACGACGAGGTGGACAAGCTGGTTTGGGCGACCCGCTGGGGCGCGGACACGGTCATGGACCTGTCCACGGGCCGCAACATCCACAACATCCGCGACTGGATCGTGCGCAACTCGCCCGTGCCGATCGGGACGGTGCCGATCTACCAGGCGCTGGAGAAGGTCGGCGGGATCGCCGAAGACCTGACCTGGGAGGTGTTCCGCGACACCCTCGTCGAACAGGCGGAGCAGGGCGTCGACTATTTCACCATCCACGCAGGCGTGCGCCTGCCGTTCGTGCCCCTGACGGCGAAGCGCGTCACGGGGATCGTCTCGCGCGGCGGCTCGATCATGGCCAAGTGGTGCCTGGCCCATCACCGCGAGAGCTTCCTCTACGAGCGGTTCGAGGAGATCTGCGAGATCATGCGGGCCTACGACGTGTCGTTCAGTCTCGGCGACGGTCTGCGGCCGGGCTCCACGGCCGACGCCAACGACGAGGCGCAGTTCGCGGAACTCCGGACGCTGGGCGAGCTCACCAAGATCGCCTGGAAGCACGGCTGCCAGGTGATGATCGAGGGGCCGGGCCACGTGGCCATGCACAAGATCAAGGCCAACATGGACGAGCAGCTCAAGCACTGCCACGAGGCGCCGTTCTACACCCTGGGCCCGCTCACCACCGACATCGCGCCCGGCTACGATCACATCACCAGCGCCATCGGGGCGGCGATGATCGGTTGGTATGGCACCGCCATGCTCTGCTACGTGACGCCCAAGGAGCACCTGGGCCTGCCCGACCGCAACGACGTGAAGACGGGCGTCATCACCTACAAGCTGGCCGCCCACGCCGCGGATCTGGCCAAGGGCCACCCGGGCGCGGCCATGTGGGACGACGCGGTCTCCCGGGCCCGCTTCGAGTTCCGCTGGGAGGACCAGTTCAACCTCGGCCTCGATCCCGAGACCGCGCGCCTCTACCACGACGAGACCCTGCCGAAGGAGGCGCACAAGACCGCCCACTTCTGCTCCATGTGCGGGCCGAAGTTCTGCTCGATGAAGATCAGCCAGGACATCCGCGACGCCGCGCGGGGCCAGAACGAGATCGACACGGGCATGGCGGAGATGTCGAGGAAGTTCCGCGAGACGGGCGGCGAGATCCTGGTGCCGGTGGCTCCAGAGCCCGCGGAGTGACGGCGCCGCTTCCGCCGTGACGCGGGCATGAAAAAGGCCCGCGCGGGCGGGCCTTTCCTCGCGGTTGCTCAGCGCGGGATCAGTCGCGCTGCTCGGCCTTGGCCTTCTCGGCGGCCGGCCACACCCGCACGCACACCGCCAGGGTCACCGAACCCAGCACCGCGGCGGCCGCGCCCATCCACTGGACCGGACTCATGCCCAGGGAGGCGTAGTGCCCGGCCATGCCGCCCGAGGCGAACACCAGGACCGCCGAGCCCCACTCGGCCGCTTCCTTCGACGTGAAGTTCATGACGTGACGCCCTCAATCCAACCCAGACGAGACGATGGTGCAGGGCCGAGAAATAGCCGCCGGGCGCGAGGGTCCGCCATGCGGCACGGGCGCGCACGAACCCGGGCCCGCCGATGCTTCGCTTACGTACTTTCCACAGGGTGCGGTTTTCCGCCCGGTCTGGCAGGAAGCCCGCTGTTCGCCTGAAAGCAGTGTTTCTTCAACGTGATGCATAAGACCTACGAGCTCTATTTCCAGGACGACGAGCAAGCCCCGCCGGCGTTCGAGGCCCTGACGTGCGCCAATGACGCGGAGCTCGTGACGGCGCTGCGGCGTCGCCTGGCCGAGCGGCAGTCTAAGTCCGTGGTCGTCCACGAGTTCGGCCGCGAGCTCTTCACGCTGAACGCCTAGAGCAGGATCTCCACCGAGAGCCGCACCCGGTCACCGGCGGCCACGCTCTCCCGCGCTCGCACCTGCGCCTTCACCGGCAGCAGAAAGGAGCCCGATTTCGAATCCGGAAAGATCGAGGTGCGCCAGGAGGTCTTCCCGATGGTCGCCTCGACACGCACCGAGCCCCAGCCGCGCGTCCGTCCCCCGACCAGGGCGCGCACGCCCGCGGCGGTCTCGGCGGGCAGGGTGACAAAATGCCAGGCGGCCTTCTCCCCCGGCCACAGCCACAGCTCGCATTCGGCCTCGTACCGCACGGCTGCGTTCCTCTTGAGTCGCGCAGGCAGAATAGCAGCTGGGTCCGGCGTCCGGCGCAACCGGGGCCTCAGTCGACGGCGATGATCTCCACCTCGGCGCCGTTCACTTCCGCCACGTCGCCCACGACCCTGCCGAGCAGGGCGCGGGCCAGGGGCGAGACGTAGCTGACGCTGCCCTTCGCCGGGTCGGCCTCGTCCTCGCCGACGATGCGGAAGCGCTGGGTGCGGCCGTCCTCGCGCTCGATCTCCACCGTGCGGCCGAACTGCGCCTTGCCGGGCTCCGGCTCGGGTTCGGTGAGCTGGGCGCTGGCGCGGCGCGACGACCAGTAGCGCAGGTCGCGGGTCGCCCGCGCCATGGCCGTGCGGTCGGCGCTGATGCCCCCCTCGGCCTGGGCCGCCGCATAGGCCGCCCGCGCGGCGGTCAGTTCGGCCTCGATGGCCGCCAGCCCCGAGGCGGTGACCAGGTTGGCGTGCGCCGAGACCGGCCGGTCCGGCAGGTCCGCCGCCTGGGCCTCGTAGTCCTCTTCCTTGGTGAATGCGACCGCCATGGCTCTGGTCTAACGCGCGACCGCGCCAGACGGAACCGCCGCCGTTTGACTTCCCGGCCGGCGAGGCCCATCTTCAATGCAGCATGTCCAACTCGGCCAACATTCTGCGTCGAACCTGCCACGCCGGGCGTGTCGTCGCAGGCGGCTGACCCCGAGCCCATGTAGAGCCTGAGAGCCGGGCTCGGGGAATTCGAGAAAAAACCACCCTCACATCACGAGACTCCCTCGCGGCGGACCGGGTTCCGGCGCGCGGGACTTCATGACAACTGGATTCCGCCCAGCGACAGCTGTGCGCAGGCGAGCGCCTGCGCGCGTCGCGGCTTCCGGATCCCGATCGAAGGAGCCCCAGCCATGCTGGCCCAAGACCTGAAATCTCCCCCCGTCTATGTGACCGAGGCGGACTACGAGCGGCTCGCCAATCTGGCGGGCCTTGGCCGCACCCTGGGGGCCGAGCTCCTGGGCCGCGAGCTGGACCGCGCCGTGGTGGTCCGCGCCGACGAGGCCCCGCAGCGCTTCGTGCGGCTGGGCTCGGCCGTAACCTATCGCGACCTCACCTCCGGCGAGACCCGGCGGGTGACGCTCGTCTGCCCGGACCAGGCTGACATCGACGCCGGGCGGCTCTCCGTGCTCTCCCCGGTGGGGGCGGCGCTGCTCGGCCTCTGCGCCGGCGCCACCTTCAGTTGGAGCGGAGCCGACGGACGGCCGCGAGTGGTCGCCGTCGAAGCGGTGGAGGCCTGACATGGCGCTGAGCCCCAAGTGAAAAGGGCGGCGCCCTGCGGGAGCCGCCCTTCTCTTGGTCCCCAACGGAAGGGGTTACGGCTGGGGGGTCGCCTCGAGCGGCGTCGCGTCCGGCGTGGTCTCGGTCGTCGGGCTGGCGCTCGGCGCCGGGACCGGCTCCACCGGCGCCAGGTCGATGGCCGGCGGGGCGGTGGGCGTGGGCGTGACGGCCGGCGGCATGTCGGCGGCGGCCGAAGGTGTCGTGACCGCGGTCGAGCCGCTCAGCGTGGAGTAGGGCACCGGGCCGCCCGGCAGGGTCGCTGTCGTGCTGGCGTTCACGCCGACGTCGTCAGCCGCCGGGGCCGTGGCGGCGGGGCGGGTCCGGGCGGTGGCCGCCGTCGTGCTGCGGGCCGTGCTGCGCGCGACGGGCGTGCTGCGCTCGGCCGGGGCGGTCGCCGCCGGGGCGGTCGCCGCCGGGGCGGCCGGCGTCACCGGCGGGGCGGCGGTGTTGGCGGCCATCTCCATCGGAGCCGGGGCGGCCATGGTCGGGCCGGCCGCGGCGGCCATCCCTGTCGGCTCGCCCGGCGCAAGCTCGGCCACGCCGGTGTCCTGCGGCTGGCTGGCGTACCAGCCCGCGGCGGCCAGACCGCCCAGGGCGACGACGCCCGCGGCGAGCGCGGCCGCCGGAAGGCTGGACTTCTTGGCTGCGGACGTGGTGCGGGCGGCCGGCGCCGCCATCGGCTCGGGCTCACGCGTGTGGACGGTCTCCGCACGCGTCGGCTCGACGTAACCGGCCTGGGTGCGGTTCGCCGGCTCCACATGGGCCGGCTCGATCCGCTCCGGCTCCACGAAGGTGCGCGGCTCGGTCATCGGCCGCGTCGTGGTGACCGGCGCGTCGAGCGGATTGACGGTGGAGGCGGTGGTGGCCCGCGTGGCGATGGGGCGATCGAGCGGGTTTGCGCCGGCCGCGACGGCGGCCGGCTTGTCGAGCGGCGCGTCTAGCGGATTCGGGCCGGACACGGCGGCGCCGGTGATCGGGCGGTCGAGCGGCGCATCCAGGACAGAGTCGCCGGTGCGCGAGGACGGGGTTTGATTCATGGACATGCTCAGTCCCTCCAGGAAATCTGTGGAGGTGGAAACCCGGCACGGCGCAGCCGGTTCCGCAATCGTGATCATTCAGCTTGGCTATTCTAGACTATCCACCTGCTCTCCGGATCAAAGTCATCAGGAATGGCGGATCGGGTTAGTCTTGAAATACAGAGACGTGGCGCTGTGAATGCCTACATCGTCTCCGCCAAGGCGGCGGGAATCTGGCGAGCGTCGCCGTGGAATGGCCTTATTCTACAAGCTCGGCGATGGAGCGGATAATGCGGTCGGGCCGCACCGGACTGTCGGGCGGCAGGCCCTCACCCAGGTGATCGTGCCAGATGGCGTAGATGCCCATCCGCTGGGGCGCCGCCACCTCCCACTCCAGGTTGTCGCCGACCATCCAGGCGTCCCGGGGACCGACGCCGAGCGCCTGCAGGGCGTGGAGGTAGGCGCGCTCTTCGGGCTTTCCGAACCCATGCTCGCCCTCGATCTGCACGTGGTCGAAGCGGGGGGCGAGCTCGAACCGCTCCACCTTGGCCCGCTGGGGCGCTGCGTCGCCGTTGGTCACCAGGGCGAGGCGCACGCCGCGCGCCTTCAGGGTGTCGAGCGCCTCCAGGGCGCCCGGGAAGAAGGCCGCCTGCGCCTCGCGGTAGGCGTGGAAGCGCTCCGCAAAAGGGCGGGCGAGGCCGGCGGGGGCGCCGAGGTCGCGGAAGACCAGCCGGGCCACCTCGATCCGCGCCGCCTCCAGGCGGAAGCGCCACTGCCGGTGGCGGTTCTCGTCGGACCAGAACCAGCGGAACCTGGCCTCCATCGCCTCGGCGATCTGTTGCGGCGTGGCGTCGCCCAGGTCCGAGCCGAAGGTCTCGGCCACCTCCAGGAGCAGCAGGGGCCGCCGGCCGAACGAGATGATCGTCTCGTCGAGGTCGAACAGGATCGCGCGGGGAAGACCGGTCATGCCCCACCCTACACCGCCGGGGCGCGCGCCGCTGTGGCGCCGGCGCCGCGCGTAACAGATGTGACCATCGGCGCCCCCGCCTTTCCTTGACCGGCCGCCCAGGCCGCCGCCAAGCTCGCGCCTCAGGTCGGAGGACGGGATGCGCCTTAAGGCAAGGCTCCAGCGCGAGTGGCGTTTTCTGCGCGGGCTTAATCGGACGCTGGGACGGGTGAAGTCCATCGCGCCCGATTCGGACAACCTGATCTGCGACGACCTGCAGGCGGCGGTGGAGCGCTGGCGCGAGCGGCCGGCGATCACCTTCGAGGGACGCACCGTCACCTATGCGGAGATGGACGCCATCGCCAACCGCTTCGCCCACTGGGCCAAGGGGCTCGGCATCCGGCGCGGGCAGACGGTGGCGCTCTTCATGCCCAACCGGCTGGAGTACTTCTGCGTCTGGTACGGTCTGTCGAAGATCGGGGTGGTCACCGCCCTGATCAACAACCAGCTTGCCGGTCTGCCGCTCGCCCACTGCCTTAACATCAGCCAGGCGAACCATGTGGTGGTGGATTCCGAGACCTCGCCGGTGTTCGAGGCGGCCCGGCCGCTGCTCGAGCGCACGCTGCAGCAGTGGGTGCTTGGGCCCGTGCACGGCGACCAGCGCGACCTCGTCCAGGCGCTGAAGAGCTGCAGCATGCTGCCGCCCGACCGCAGCGTGCGCGAGGACATGAAGGCGCGCGACACCGCGCTGCTGATCTTCACCTCCGGCACCACGGGCCTGCCCAAGGCCGCCCGGATCACCCATGTCCGGGCCCAGCTCTACATGCGCGGCTTCGCGGGCTCGACGGGAGCGAAGGCCAGCGACCGGATTTACGTGAGCCTGCCGCTCTACCACGCCACAGGCGGGCTATGCGCGCTCGGTGCGGCCCTGCTCAACGGCGGCTCGGTGGTGCTTCGGCGGAAGTTCTCGGCCAGCCACTTCTGGGAGGAGGTGCTCGCCGAGGGCTGCACCATGTTCGTCTACATCGGCGAGCTCTGCCGCTACCTCGTGAATGCGCCGGAACACCCCGACGAGGCCCGGCACAAGATCCGGCTGGCGTTCGGCAACGGCCTGCGGCCCGACGTCTGGCCGGAGCTGAAGCGCCGCTTCCGGATTCCCGAGATCCTGGAGTTCTACGGCTCCACGGAGGGCAATGTCAGCCTGTTCAACTTCGACGGCCGGGAGGGGGCGATCGGCCGCGCGCCCAAGTGGCTGCGCAAGCGCTTCAACGTGCGCCTGATCCAGTTCGACGTGGAGACCGAGCAGCCGATCCGCGGGACCGATGGCTTCTGCATCGAGTGCGGCCCTGGCCAGGTCGGCGAGTGCATCGGCAGGATCGGCGGCGACGCGCGCACCGACTACACCGGCTACGTCGACAAGGCCGCCTCGGAGAAGAAGGTCCTCCGCGACGTCTTCGAGAAGGGCGACCGCTGGTTCGCCACTGGCGACCTGATGAAGTCGGATTCGGACGGCTATCTCTACTTCATCGACCGCATCGGCGACACCTTCCGCTGGAAGGGCGAGAACGTGTCGACCAACGAGGTGGCCGAGCGGCTGCAGGCCGTACCCGGCGTAAAGGAGGTCAATGTCTACGGTGTCGAGGTCGCGGGGGCCGACGGCCGCGCCGGCATGGCCGCGCTGGTCGTGGGGCCGGAGTTCGACCTCAAGGCCTTCGGCGAGCACGTGGCCCGCGAACTGCCGTCCTACGCCCAGCCGCTGTTCCTGCGCCTGCTGCCGGAGATGCAGACCACCGGCACCTTCAAGGTGCGCAAGATCGATCTCGTCTCCGACGGCTTCGACCCGGCGAAGATCAAGGGCCCGCTGTTCTTCCACGATCCCAAGCGCGGCTACGTGAAGCTCACCAAGGCGGTCTTCGAGAAGATCGCAGCGGGAGCGGTGAAGGTCTGATCCCGAAGCGCCGCGTCGTCGTCCGCATGATGTCACACAAAAGAACTTTACAGCACAAAGTACTTTTCGTAGAACGCTGTCATCGGTCCATAGGGAGCGGCTGACATGGCCCAACCAAACCAGAACCTGAGCGACGACATCGCCTTCATGCGCAGCCTGGCCGAGGCCGGCCGTGACCGGCCGATGGTCGGAGGCTCCATCCTGCTGGCTGCAGGCGCCATCTACGGCGCTGCCAGCCTGACCGTCTGGGGCCTGCTGGCCGCCGGCGCCCTGGAGAACTGGATGTACGCGGCCGTCTTCCTGTCGGCCACGGTCCTCTACCTGGCTGCGCTGTTCTGGCTGCTGCGCGGTGTTCCGAGGGATGGCAGCCCCTATCAGGTGGCCACAGGCGTGGCCTGGTCGGCGGTCGGCTGGGCGATTTTCGTCATCGGGATCAGCCTGGGCGTGGTGACCTGGCGGCTGCAGATCCCGAACCTGATGTCGGTCTTCCCCTGCATCCTTATGGCGCTTTACGGGGCCGCCTGGCTGGTCGCGGCGACGCTGATGCGCCAGGCGTGGATGAAGGGGGTGGCCGGTGGCGCCTTCCTGACCGCGGGGGCCGCGGCCTGGTTCGTGGACCAGCCGATGATGTGGCTGCTGTTCGGCCTAGGCCTGCTGGCCCTGCTCGCCGCGCCTGGGCTGGTCCTGATGCGCCAGGCGAAGCGGGCAGCCTGACCATGGCCGACGACTTCGACATCGGCGGCATCGACGAAGTCATCCATGGGCGGTTGAGGCTGGGTGTCATGGCCTACCTCTCCACCGCCGGCGTGGCCGACTTCAACGAACTGAAGGCCCGACTGCAGGCCACCGACGGCAACCTGTCCGTCCACCTGCGCAAGCTCGAGGAGGCCGGCTACGTGGCCATCGACAAGAGCTTCGTCGGCAAGAAGCCGCTCACGCGGGTGAGCCTCACCGACGGCGGTCGCGCCGCCTTCATCCGCTACCTGGACGCCATGGCCAAGCTGGTCGGCTCCAACCTCTAGGAGACCAAACGTGCGCAAGTTCCTCATGACCCTGGCCGCCGTCGTGGCGCTGGGCGGGCCGGCCGCGGCCCAGGCCGATCCCAACCGCCTGTTCGCCGACTCGGAGATGGTGATCCGGGACAGGTTCAGCGCGGAGGTGATCGGAACGGGCCCCGACGTCGTGCTGATCCCCGGTCTGGCCTCGTCGCGAGCGACCTGGCGGGCGACCGCGGAACGCCTGCGCCGCTCGCACCGGCTGCACCTGATCCAGGTGGCGGGCTTCGCCGGCGAGCCCGCGCGAGCCAACTCCGAGGGGGAGGTGCTCGCCCCGACCGCAGACGCGATCGCCGCCTATCTTGTGGAGCAGAGGCTCGCGCCCGCGACCATCGTCGGCCATTCGCTCGGCGGGACGATGATCCTGGACCTGGCGCAGCGCCGGCCCGAGGTCCTGAAGAAGGCCCTGGTGGTCGACGCGCTGCCGTTCCTGGGGGGCATGCAGGATCCAAAGGCAACGGCGGAGAGCGTGAAGCCCATGGCGGCCCGGATGCGCGACGCCATGATCTCGGCCAAGTCGTCCGCGACCGCCGCCAACCTGGAGCCGCAGATGCGGGGGATGTCAAAGGACGCAGCCACGCGGACCCTGGTAGCGGAGTGGGGCGCGGCGAGTGACCGCAAGGTCGTGGCGCGCATGATGTACGAGGACATGGTCCTCGACCTGCGGCCCAGGCTGGGGGAGATCCGCACGCCGATCCTCCTGCTCTATCCGGACAACACGCCCCTCAACGTGCCTTCCGGCATGATGGAGAAGCTGTACCCGGCCCTCTACGCCGCCGCCCCCACCGTAACGCCGAAGCCGGTCGCCGACTCTCAGCACTTCGTCATGCTCGACCAGCCCGAGGCCTTCGCCGCCGCGCTCGAGGAGTTCCTCAGCCGGCCTTAGACGCCCTTCACCGGGAGGCTGACTGCGCAGCCCAGACCCTGCGGCGCGAAGTCCAGCACCGCTTCCCCGCCCATCTGCCCGCGCAGGCTGCGCTCGATGAGGCGGGAGCCGAATCCGCGGCGACCCGGCGGCGAAACGGGCGGCCCGCCGATCTCACGCCAGCCGAGGTCGAGCCGACCCGCCTCCACGGTCCAGCGGACGTCCACCCAGCCGTCGGCCACGGAGAGCGCCCCGTACTTGGCCGCGTTGGTGGCGAGCTCGTGGAACAACAGGCCCAGCGTCAGCGCCTCGGCGGGGGCGAGCGCTACGTCCGGCCCCTCCAGCCGGTAGCGCTCGGGGCCGAAGGGCTTGAGCTCCACCAGCACCACGTCGCGCAGGTCGGCGCTGCGCCAGTTCGTGGCGGTAAGCAGGTCGTGGGTGGCGGCGAGCGCCAGGATGCGGGCCTCGAACGCCTCGCGGAAGGCGGCGGGGTCGGGGCTGGTGCGCAGGGTCTGGGCGGCGATCGCCTGGACGGTGGCCAGGGTGTTCTTCACCCGGTGGTTCAACTCGTCGAGCAGCAGCTTCTGCTGCCGCTCCGCCAGCACCCGGTCGGTGACGTCGCTGCCCTCCACGAAGACGCCCCACGCCTGGCCGTCGGGGTGGGTGATGGGCTGATAGATGAAGTCGACGAAGCGCTCCTCGAGCGCTCCGCCGGGCGTCCGCTGGAGCCGCACGCTGAGCGCCTGGCCGATGAAGGGCTCGCGCTTCTCGAGCACCCCCTGCAGGAGCTGGATGAAGCCCTGGCCGCGCACCTCCGGCAGGGCGTCCTCCACCTTGCGGCCGATCACCTGCCGGTGGCCGATGAGCTGCTGGTAGGCGTTGTTCACCAGGGCGAAGGTCAGCTCCGGGCCGGTCAGCACCGCCATGAAGCCGGGCGCCTGCATGAAGAGGTCGCGCAGGCCGCGCGTCTCCTGGGTGAGGGCCGCGTTGAGGGCGGTGACCTCCGCGGCGCGCTGCAGCAGGTCCGTCTCGCCGGGCGCGGGCGCGAGGTAGCTCTCGCCGCCGGGGCCGTAGGCCATCTCCTTGAGCCGCTGGAGCTCGGTCACATCGACCGTGTTCTGGACGATATATCGGGTGCGGCCGTCGGGCCCGAGCAGGGGCACGTGCGCCGCCGACCAGTAGCGCATCTCGAACCCGCCGCCGCGGCTGACGGGCCGCTCGATCGGGTAGGGGATCAGGGGAATGGAGTCGGGCCGGCCGGTCTCCAGCACGCGCTCGAAGGAGTCCCTCAGCCGCCGTCCGCTTTCGCCAGGATTGGGAAAAAGCTCGAACAGCGGCCGCCCGATCAGGTCCTCGCGCCGGCGCTCCAGGGTCGTGCAGTAGGCTTGGTTCGCATCCACGTACCGCAAGTCGCGGTCGAGGATCATGTAGGGGCTGGGAAGGACGTCGAAGAGCGCCGTGAAATCGGGCGCGTCGCCCGTCGCGGCCGGCGGCGTCGTCAACTCTTCACCCGCGAGCATCCAGACGCACCTCCCCCGAAAACCGCAGAACGCCCACGGCCAAGCCGCGTTCCAAACGCCGCGCTGCCATGCGGGCCGAACCGCCCTATATGTGACCCATGCTCGACACCCCGCCCCTGAAGGGCGCCGCCCTGATCAAGGATGAGGTCAAGCGCCTGCCTGACCGCCCCGGCGTCTACCGCATGGTCGGCGAGGACGGCGAGGTGCTTTACGTCGGCAAGGCGCGCTCGCTCAAGAAGCGCGTGCTGCAGTACGCGCAGGGCCGCTTCCACACCCAGCGCATCGCCCTCATGGTCGACCAGACGCGGTCCATGGAGTTCGTCACCACCAAGACCGAGACCGACGCCCTGCTGCTGGAGATCAATCTGATCAAGCAGCTGAAGCCGCGGTTCAACGTCCTGCTTCGGGACGACAAGAGCTTCCCCGAGATCGTCATCCGCCGGGACCACGAAGCGCCGCAGCTTCGCAAGCACCGCGGCGCGCACACCATCAAGGGGGAGTACTTCGGCCCCTTCGCCAGCGCCTGGGCGGTGAACCGCACGCTCAACACCCTGCAGAAGGCCTTCCTCCTGCGGTCCTGTTCGGACAGCGTCTACGAGACCCGCACACGGCCCTGCATGCTGCACCAGATCCGCCGCTGCGCCGCGCCCTGCACCGGGCTGGTCAGCCTGGAGGACTACAACGGCCTCGTCGACCAGGCGCAGGCCTTTCTGCGCGGCAAGAGCCGGGCGGTGATGGCCAGCATGGCCGAGCAGATGCAGGCCGCCTCAGACGAGATGGAGTTCGAGCGCGCCGCGCGCCTGCGCGACCGCATCCGGGCGCTGGCCTCCATCGCCCAGGAGCAGCAGATCAACCCCGAGACCGTGGACGAGGCGGACGTCTTCGCCCTGCACGCCGAGGGCGGTCAGGCCTGCGTCCAGGTGTTCTTCTTCCGGGCGGGCCAGAACTGGGGCAACCGCGCCTACTTCCCGCGCGTGGACAAGAGCGACGAGGACCCCGACGTCATGGGCGCCTTCCTCGGGCAGTTCTACGACGACAAGCCGATCCCGAAGGTGATCCTGGTCAACATCGAGCCGGCCGACGGGGAGCTGCTGGCCGAGGCCTTCTGCCAGAAGTCCGGCCGCAAGGTGGAGATCAGCCGGCCGCAGCGGGGCGAGAAGAAGGGGCTGGTGGAGCATGCGCTCACCAACGCCCGCGAGGCGCTGGGGCGGAAGATGGCCGAGAGCTCGGCCCAGTCGAAGCTGCTGGCGGGCGTCTGCGAGGCCTTCGGCCTGGAGGGCCAGCCGGAGCGGATCGAGGTCTACGACAACAGCCACATCATGGGCACGAACGCCGTCGGCGGCATGATCGTGGCCGGGCCGGACGGCTTCCAGAAGAACCAGTACCGGAAGTTCAACATCCGCTCGACCGAGCTCACCCCGGGCGACGACTACGGCATGATGCGCGAGGTCCTGCGCCGTCGCTTCTCGCGGCTGGTGAAGGAAGAGGAGGAGGGCAATGAGGCCGTCCGTCCCGATCTGGTGCTGATCGACGGCGGCGCGGGCCAGCTCGCCGCGGCCATGGAGGTGATGGCCGACCTGGGCGTCGACGACATCGCCGTGGTCGGCGTCGCCAAGGGGCCGGACCGGGACGCCGGGCTGGAGCGGTTCTTCATGCCGGGCAAGGAGCCCTTCATGCTCGAGCCCAAGTCGCCGGTGCTCTATTATCTGCAGCGCCTGCGCGACGAGGCCCACCGCTTCGCCATCGGCAGCCACCGCACGCGCCGGTCCATGGACCTCAAGAAGAACCCGCTGGACGAGATCGAGGGCGTGGGCCCCGGCCGCAAGCGCGCCCTGCTGCACACCTTCGGCTCCGCGCGGGGCGTGAGTCGCGCCTCGGTCGAGGACCTCGCCAAGGTGGAAGGCGTGAGCCTTCCGCTCGCCCAGCGCATTTATGCGTTCTTCCACAAGGCCTGAGGAGGCTTCGATGCGGATCGGGATCCTGGGGGCGGCGCTGGCGCTGGCGTCGGCGGGCCAGGCGGCGGCCAGCTCGCCCGTGGCCTGGGAGGAGTTCCGGGCCGACGTGCGCAAGCAGTGCCTGCACCGCGCCCAGCGGCTGGGGATGAAGTCGCCGAAGGTGGTCGTGCATCCCGTCGGCACGCAGAACTACGGGATCGCGGTTCTCATCGAGGGGAACGACAAACGGATCTGCCTCTACAACAAACAGCAGAAGACGGTGGAGCTTACGCCGGGTACCTAAGGAACGATCCATGCGTTGGAGAGGCCATGAAGTCCCTTCCGAACATCCTGACGTCGCTGCGCCTGGTCCTGGCGCTGTTCATGTTTCTGGCGCTCGCCGCCGCGGCGGGAGGGATCCCCTATGTGTCCGAGCGGCTCGACC